>CAZNFA010000059.1:0-28283 GCA_964572345.1 uncultured Planctomycetales bacterium | reverse complement strand
ATTTCGAGTGCTTTTTGAAATCAGGCGAACAAATCAAGCTTGATCAGGGGCTAGACCGCCGGCCAGCGGATCTGGAACGTGCAGCCGCCGTCCGCGTTGGCCGAGGCCTGAATGCGCGCCCCATGCTGATGCGTGATCGTGCGGCAGACGTTGAGACCCATCCCGACCGAGCGCCAATCGCCGGGCTGCGCGCTCGGGTCGGCCGCCAGGAACGGATTGACGACCTGGTCAAGTCGCTGTTGCGCGATGCCGACGCCGCGGTCGCCGACGTCGATGACGACCTGGCTGCCTTCACGCCGCGCGGCAATCGTGAGCGACCCGCCGCGTTCCTTCATCGCTTCGCGCGCGTTTAGCAGAAGATTCAGCAGGAGTTGCTCAAGCAGTGTCGGTCGGGCTCGGACGCGGAGGTCGGCCGGGACTTTGACACGCAGGTCGATGCCGTCTTTGTCAAACGGACGGGCCACGGCGTCGACCGCCTCGCGCACCGCGGCGTTTACCGAACAGGCCCGTGGCGTTTGCGCGCCCTGGTCTGTCAGTCCCAGCAGGTGCCGCGCCACGGCAATCGCCTTCTGGGCGTGCGCGAGGGCCTGGTCGAGGGCCTTGCGCATGGCCGGTAGATCGTTCCGGTCGAGGGCGTCCTGCGCGCGGGTCACCACCGGCGTCATGAGGTTGTTGAACTCATGGGCCACCATGGCCGACATCGTCCCCAGCAGTGCCATGCGCTGCTGAGCCATCAGCTCTTCCTGGAGCTGTGCGATGTGAGCTCGCAAGCTCTCGGTGGTGGGGGAAATCGGCGCTGCCGTATGCAGCGCGGACGTGACAACTGCCTCGTCGCTCATGGCGCTACCTTTAGCCTCCGTGCTGCCGGCAACGCGTTGAATCCGGGTTTGGCCGACCAAGCCCGGCACTCACCGCCGCCCAAGCGATCCCGCCGTTTGCGCCGGCTGTGTCCGTAACCTTCTTACTGATTACTGAGCGTATGCTAAGCCCGCCAGGGCCAAGCGTCAATGCTCAGCCCAGATCCTCGGCCTTGGGGGGACGGTTCATCAGCTCGGAGATCGCGGTCAGGGGTTCCTTGTTCTCGAACAACACGTCGTAGACGGCCTGCGTGATCGGCATCTCCACGTCGTGCCGGCGAGCCAGCTCCAGAACGGCCCGCGTGGTTGGGATCCCCTCGATCACCGCCGCACTGGCCTGCACCACTTCGTTCACCGTCGCCCCGGCGCCGATGCGCTCGCCGGCTGAGCGGTTGCGCCCCAGCGGCGAGACACAAGTGGTCACCAAGTCACCCATACCGGCCAAGCCCACGAACGTCTGGAGGCGGGCCCCCATCGCGACACCGAGGCGGGTGATCTCGACCAACCCGCGGGCCAGCAGAGCGGCCTTGGCGTTGTCGCCGGCGCGCAGCCCGTCGAGGATGCCCGCCGCCAGCGCCACCACGTTCTTGAGTGCCCCGGCTAGCTCGACCCCCACGACGTCTGGGTTGGTATATACCCGAAACCATGAGGTGGTGAAGACCGATTGGACCAACCGAGCCAGCTCGGACGACGCGCTGGCGACGACCACTGTCGCCGGCAAACACTTGGCCACTTCCGGTGCCACGCTCGGCCCCGACAGGACCGCCAGCGGACGGTGGCCCACGCACTGCTGGATGATTTGCGTGGGACGGGCGAGCGTGGAGACTTCGATCCCCTTGGTGACGCTGCAGATGGGCGTGTCGGCCGGGACGTGGCGGCCGTGCTGCTCCCATACGCCGCGCAGGTACTGGCACGGGATCGCCGAAACGACCAGCTCGCTGTTTGCCAGGGCGGCGGCCGCATCGAAGGTGGGGTGGACGCGCTCGGCCAGCTTGGCGCCGGGCAGGTAACGCCGGTTCTCGCGCTCGACCAACAGTTCCTGGGCGTGGTCGGCAAACTGGGCGAGCAGGGCGACATGGATCTGGTTATGGGCAAGGATCTGCGCGGCGATCGTGCCCATCCCGCCCGCACCGACAACCGTGGCCTTGGTCAACATCAGGCACCGCTCCAGGGTCGTGAACGGAAACCAGCGGAGATTCTATGGCGAATGGGCCGTCGCGTCGCCCGCCGGCCTCGCTCGACCGCGCAGCACCGTTGACTGGCGGTTCGTCAGCCATCGATTGACCGGTAGTGCAGGCGTCTCGCCCGTGGTGAGGAAACCATTCAGGCGGGCGAGACGCCCACACTACCCACCGAGCATGGCCGGCAACGCCGGTGTCTTGAGCGGCACCTCCACCACCTTGCGGCCGTGCAGAAAAACCAGAAGCGCGCGTTTGACCGATCGGGCGAAAATGTCGGCGGCAGCGCCAGCGTACAACTGCAATTGCACGGTGTAGCCCGCCACGCGCTCCTCCCACGTCGCCGCGTCGGGAATCCGGTCCGTTTTGTAGTCGAGGATGAGCAGACCGTCCGGCAACTCCACCAGGCAGTCGATGATGCCGCGGACAATGATCCGCTCGCCCAAATCCTCGACCGGGAGGGCATACACGAACGGGACTTCGCGGCGGCAGTTCCTGGTGTGCTCAGCCAGCAGGCTTGCCTCGGGCGTTGTGCCGAACCAGACCAGGTCCGCGACGGGAACAAGGTCCGCCTCCGCTTCGGGCAAGCGTCCCGCGGAGACCATCGCCGCGATCTGCTCCCGCACGGCCTCCGCCGACCCGAGCCGGGCCAGGTCTGCGTGCTGGAGGAACCGATGGCACGCCACCCCAACTGTGCGACCATCTGCACTCGGCTCGGTCAGTCCGAAAGTCGGTGCCCGTAGCGGCGCGGCTTCCGAAGCGACAGCTCGCGGCGTGTCTTCCGTTCCGCGTCGATCGGCCAACTCCTTGAGGGCGCTGACCGAGAGCACCGCCGGCAGCGCGGCCGATCTCGTGTCCAGCTCCGCCGTCAGCAACGAGCGCGCCCTTTGCAGCCACTGTTCATCCGTGGGATGCCACATCGCGGTGGGGGTCACCTGGGCCGGCCGCTCGCCTTGGGCGGCGGTGATCGCGTTGCTGTCGTACGTCGCAATCTGAACGAGACGCTTGCCCACCTGGTCCACTTGGTCACCATCGCTCGCGGCCGTGCTGAGCATGACCCATTCCAGCATACTGTGGGCGTTGAGGCGGGCGATCAGCGGCGGCGGCCATCCGCGCGTGGCATAGCGGCTGCGCATCGCTTCCCAACTGCCCGGCTCGCTGTGCCCCAAGATGAACAGCCGTTCGCGGGCCCGCGTCGCGGCGACATAGAGCAGCCGTAGCTCCTCTTCCAGTTCACGTTTGGCCGTCCGGGTCGCAATGACGCCGTGGGCCGCGCTGGCCAACTCGGTGCGGCTCAGCCGGTCAGTGAATCTCAGGCCGATTCCGCCATCCTGGTCACACAACGACCGTCCGGTGCGCCGCTGGCGGCTGAACTCCGCCCCACTGTTCAGCAGGAAAACGACCGGGAACTCCAAACCCTTGGCCGCATGGATTGTCATGACCTGGATGACTTCCTCCCCTGCGGCAACCGGCGCGGCCGGAGACAGCTCCTGATCCGAGAGCGCCTCCAGGTGCTCGACGAATTCGGCCAGACCGGCGCGTCCGTCAGCGGTGAGCTCGGCCGCCAGGTTCTCCAGCGCTCGTAACGTCGCCACGCGGTGCTCCCCCCCGGGCAGCGCCTGGGCGAAAAACACCAGCCCCGTCTCTCGCAGAATCCGGCGGATCAGGGCCGGCAGCTCCTTCTCGCGCGCGGCCACGAGCCAGCGATCGAGCTGCTCAGTGGCGGTGCCGAGCCTGGCCGTAAGCGTCGGGTCTGGTCCTGCCTGTCGATAGCGCTCAACTGCATCGTGGAAGTCTCCGCCTGGGGACGCCTGACGGATGTCTAGCAGCTCGGCGGCCGACAGTCCGCCCATCGGCCCGCGCAAGTACGCCGCCAGCGGCACGTCTTGACGCCGGTTGACCAGCAGGGTCAGGGCATGGCGAACGTCGCTGACCTCGATGGATTCCAGGATAGACTCGCGTCCGGTGGCCAGCGCGGGTATCCCCGCATCACGCAGGGTTGCGGCCACGATTGCCGCGTTCTGCTTGGCCGAGCGGAGCAGGATCACGATGTCGGCGAGGCGCAAAGGGCGCAGCTTGATGCGGTCGCCCTCACCACGCTCGGGTACTTGCGCCCCGGCGTCGAGCAGTCTCCGTATTGCCTGGGCGGCGACCAGTGCCTCGCGCTCGATTCGCTCGAGCGGGACCTGGTCGGCTTCAGAGTCGTCGGCGACCGCAGCTCGCCGGCCGCGCGCCGCTTCGAGCAGGTGCAACTCGATCCGCGGCTTATTGTCCCAGGCAGGATTGGGGATATCGTCTCGCTGCGCCTGAAGCTCCTCGGCCCGGCCGTATGCCGTCCCGCCCAACTCCGGGTCGAACAGCATGGCGAACAGCCGATTCAAGCCCTCCAGCAGGTCACTATGGCTGCGGAAGTTGTCAGAGAGCGGGCGTACCTGGCCTTGCTCACTGCCGGTTTCAAAGGCTTGAATCAGCTCGGCGAAGAGGCGCGGCTCGGCCTGGCGGAAGCCGTAGATGCTCTGCTTGATGTCGCCGACCATGAAGCGGTTGGACTTGCCCGGCTCGTCGCGGGCCACCAGGCACAGGATCTCCACCTGCACCGGGCTGGTGTCCTGAAACTCGTCCACCAGAATGTGCTCATAGCGCTGCTGCAAAGCCCGCGCGATCGGTGTTCGTGCGCGCGGTCCGGCTTCGGTCGGCGTGCCGAGCAGATCGAGAGCCATGCGCAGCACGTCGGCGAACTCATAGACGGCCCGCTGCTGCTTGGCGGCTGCGAGCATTTCACGGAAGCGCGCCTCCAGGCGCAGCAACGTGACAATGAGAGCGGCTGTTGTGCCGGCGTTGGCGACCACGGCTTGGATCACGCCCGAGTCCCACCGTTCTTTCAGCCGCCGCTTGAACCAGCGCTCCTGAACCTCCTTCAGCAACGCCGCGTCGCCGGCCTCCGTGTTGCTGGCCAGCTTGGCAAACCTGAACCGGGAGACCTCGTCCAACACGCCGGCCAAGCGCTGCGGATCGGCCAGGCCCTCGCACCAATCGGCCAATGCCGCCCGGTAGCGGCCAAGCTCCTTCGACAACGGGCTGGCTGCGCTGGCGACAAGTTCAGCCATCTGCTCATGCTGAAAGCGGCATTCGGCACGCAACGCTTCTGCCAGCAGTTGCTGAGCATCCGCTTGTATCGCCGGCTCGGCCCGGCTGTAGGCACTCAGTTGCCGCGCGAACCACTGGTCGGGGTTGATCAGGTGTTCGCGATAGGCGTTGAGCTCCAGAATCAGCATACGCAGAAACTCGTCGCTCGGCCGGTTGTGGCGGTCAATCCAGTCGCGGGCGGCGGCCGGCTCGTCGTCCGCCGTGTAGATCCACTCGAACAACTCTTCGAGCACTTCGCCCCGCAGCAGCAGGGCCTCTTGCTCGCTCAGCACGGCGAAGGCCGGGTCGATGCCGGCCGGCGCGAAGTGCTCCCGCACGATTCGCCCGCACCAAGCGTCGATCGTGCCGATGTCGGCTGCGTCCACTAGCAGGGCCTGGTGCCGCAGGTGGTCCCGCAGATCTGTCTGCCGGAGCGTCTGCGCGCGGCTGCGCAGCATATCGGCCACGCGTACGCGGAGCTCGGCCGCTGCGGCGCGCGTGAACGTGACCACCAAGAGCCGATCGATGGCGCAGGGGTTGTGCAAATCGGCGATCAAGTCCACGCAGCGTTGGGCGAGCACTTCGGTCTTGCCGGAGCCGGCCGAGGCAGCCACCAATAGGTTCGACCCACGGTGCTCGACCGCCTGGTGCTGTGCCGGGGTGAGCTTCATTGCCGACCCCCCGGCCCGCTCAGGCTGACCTCGTTCAGAACTGGAAGTGCCCGCTCCGCAACGCGCGGGACATTGAAGGCCCGCTCGAAGCGACACACCGGCTGAAAATCGCAGAAGTTGCAGGCCAGCCGGCCACGCTCGAGCAAAGGCACGATGTCGATGTGGCCCGCAACCACGCCCTCTGCCGCGTGGAAGATCGTCCGTCGCGCCAATTCCAGCTTCTGGGCCACTTCTTCAGGCGGCTTCGCATCGAACCGCCGGTCAAAATCGCCGTCCTTCTTCAGTCTCATCTGGGCCACAGGCGAGAACTGGCTGCCGAGCCGTTCATCCAAGAGTCGGGCGGCGGCCGTGTCGAACACTCCGCGCGGGCGATACATGTATAGCCGCTGGTCGGGTTCCTCTGCCTCGGCGGCGTACTTGTTGCTCAGCACGGCCAGATCGGGGTAAAGCGGTGTCAGGAACACGCCGGCCAGGTGCAGCCCCGGCTGATTGCCCATCGCCTGGCCCAGTGCGAGCAGGTAGGTGAATAATTGTAGCCGGTCCTGCGTGAGGTATTCGGCGCCCAGGGCAGCGGCACTGCTCTTGTAGTCGTAGGCGAGCAAGTAGGTCTGGTCGTCATGCCGGCAGCGATCGACCCGATCTATCCTGCCCCGCACGCGAATCAGCCCCGCATCGGCCAGCTCCAGTTCCAGGGCCGGCAGCACCCCTTCTCCCCCGGCCGGATCAAACCGCTGCTCACAGGCCCACGGCTCGAACCGCCCGCGCCGCCAGCGCTCGGCATGGGCCAGAACCACCTCGCGCAGGAAACCACCCAGCACCCCGGTCAGGAAGGCGCGCTGCGGCTGGCGGTGAGCCAGATCATCCGGCTGCGCGCGCTGAAACTCACCGAGGGAGTCTCGCAGGAAGGCCAGCCATTGCTCGTCCGACAGGTCGCGAACGCTGGCGTCTGCGTCGATTGCCCGTCGCACGACCGCCGCCAGGATCTCGTGTGCCGCACTGCCCAGGTCGAGCTCCAGCCGGTTCGGCCCCCT
Source organism: uncultured Planctomycetales bacterium (assembly GCA_964572345.1). GTDB lineage: Bacteria > Planctomycetota > Phycisphaerae > UBA1845 > Fen-1342 > JAUWXH01. The sequence continues at coordinate 21,420 of CAZNFA010000059.1, read as the reverse complement.
TTGGGCATCGAGGCGGAGCCCATACCTGCTGAAGTGCTTGAAGGGGCATTGCAGGTAGGTCTCGATCTCCGATGGCGAGCAGCTCCAGACGACGTTCGTTTGGCCCTTGCGGTCGCCGCGGTAATTGCCGACGGGCCGGCACTCGTTGCGATACTCCATCCCGCACAGCAGTCGATCAAGCTCAGCGCGATGTCGCGAGGATGCGCAGAGCTCTGCCCGTAGCTTTTCGTACCGGGCCTGCTCGCCTGCTTGCGGCGTCTCGCGTCCGCGCACCGTCAAGTAACCACGGGCGAGCTCGGCCAGACAGGTTGGCGGCGGGCGTTCCTCCGCCCGCTCAGCGTGCAGCTCCGGCAACGCCCGCTTCACCTCCGGCAACAGAGGCGACGGAAACCGGGGCTCGCCATTGTCGCCGACGGCGGCGTAGCTGATCGTCAACCCGCGCGCGGGACGCGTAAGTGCGACGTAAGCCAGCAGCCGCTCAGCGAATACGTCATCGCGATGGGAGCCGGCCGCGTGTAGCCCGGCGGCGGTCAACGCCTCTCGCTCAGCCGTGCTGAGCAAGCGATCTTCCGGCGGCGGTGCCGGGAAGATGCCTTCGTTAAAGGCGAACACCCAGGCGTACTGGATCTCCGGGTGTCGGGTTCGCTCGATCGCGCCGACGAGCACTTGGTCCAGTGTCGGCGGGGCCAGGCCCAGCGTCATCTCACTCAACGCCGACCCGACGATGGCCCCCACCTCGGTAACACGAAGCGGCGTCTGCCCCAGCACGTCGTGCAGGTCTTCCAAAACGCCGCAAAGCCCCTCCCACGCCAAGCGGTGCAGCTCGGCTGTCTCCCAGGCCTGCTCGTGGCGCGCGGCGGCGATCCAGGACTCGATCCGGCGCGCTACGCTCAACGCTTCGATCGTCGTGTACAGCCGTTCTGCCCACTCGGCTCCCGCGGCCGGGCGTGGCTCGTTCGCCAGTTGCACCAGTGGTTCGAGCGTCTTGAAGACCTGCAAGCGGGCAGCATCCAGTTCGCTGGTTGGCTGACTGGGGCCGGCACCCTGCCCGCGGCGCTCGAAGTCCCACGAAGGCTGACACCAGGCCGCCGTCCCCCGCACCTGATTGTTCACGACCGTGTTTTGCAGTCGCTCGGCGTGCTCGCGTGATAGCGGCAACAGCTCCGAGCTCAGCAGTCGCGTCGTCGCGGACACGCGAAAATCGTGCGCCAGCGCCTCGAATAGCGCTTGCACGAACCGCGTGAGCGCATGGGCGGCCATCGGCCGGCGACGGTCGAGGAAGTACGGAATCCCGTATTCGTCGAAGACCTCGGCGATGAGCTCGGCGAACGGCTCCAGATCGCGCGCGATCAGCGCGAAGTCGCGAAAATGCAGCTCGCCGTTCGACGCGATGATGCGCTGCCGGATGAAGCCCGCCGCCTGGCGCAGCTCGTCCCGATGGGTGGTGCAGGCCAACAGGCGTACGTCGGTAGACTGCCCGGGACTGTCGCGCGGCGCCGGTGAAGGTTCGACGCCGAACGGCAGCGCCAGGCCGGCTTCGAGCCGGGCCAGCGGCCGCGACCGGGCAAAACGCGGAGTACACCCGGGTTGCAGCCGAACCGGCGGGCGCACGTCCACGCCCGCTTCGCCAAACAGCGTGACCAGCCGCTGGTAGGTTTGCTCGGTGCGCTGGAACAGATCGAGCGGGCCGGGCGTGTGGGCGGGTCGGTTCACCACCGGCGATTGCGGATCGACCAGCAGCGTCAGCGCCATGTCGCGCGCCTGCCGGGCCAACGTCACCAGCGTAGCCAGCTCCTGCCCGGTGAACCCGGCGAAACCGTCCACCCAAATCGACGCAGCGCGCAGCCATGCCGTGCCCTCCACCCGCTCACGCAGCACTGCCAGCCGCTGACACGGATCGATCCGTTCGGGGCCGAGCCAGGCCAGGTACGCCGCATAGAGTCGCGCGACCGCGGCCACCTTCCGGCGCAGCACGCCCTGCTCCAACCGCTCGGCGGCGGCGGCCAGCGCTTCAGGGGCGGCCTCCTCCAGCAACAGCTCCTCGATCAGCCGGTCAAGTTGCGCGAACAGACCGTTGGTCCCGGCTGCCGAGCCGAACACGCGCAGCGAGTCGCCGGTTGCGGCGGCGACGCGCCGTAGCGCCATCGTGCGGGCCTGCGTGTTGAGCACGTCGGCCGCGATGCCGGACTCGCCAAGCACGCGGAAGGCCAGCCGTGTGAAGCTGAGCACCTCCGCCCGCCAGTATCCGTGTCGCGGAGCGCGCAGCGCGAGCGCGCGTTCCATCTGAAAGCTGGCCTGTTCGGGGACGAGCAGGATGAGCTTGCGGGATTGGTCGGGTTTGCCCAGCTCGCCTGACAGGGCGTCGAGACAGAAGCGCGTCTTACCGGTTCCGGCGCGTCCCAGGATGAACGTTACCGGCATAACGCGCTACCTTCGGTGCAAGGTTGTACGCCCGGCGAACTGGGTCGCGGCCGCTACATGGTGCGTGCCGCCGAGGCTCAATCGTCCTCGTAGCGCTCGAGGCGGTCCTTGTATTTGTCGCGCTCGCGCTTGTACTTGTCACGCTCGCGCTTGTACTCGGCCTTGTCGTCCTCCAGCTCGGCGTTTTCCTTCTCGAGCCACTGGATGAACGCGTAGGCCTTGCGGAGCTCATGCCGGGCCTGTTCGTGCGAAGCCGTCTGCGGAATGCGGCTGCTGTCCACGGGGTCGGGTTTGCTGCGCCCCCCGACATTGATCTCCCGCGGCGCCTTTACGCTCACGCAGCCGCCCATCGCCCAGACAAGGCAGATAACCGTCGGCAAGAACCACTTTCGTATGCTCATCGTTCGGGTCTCCTCACACCCGATAGACCCGCCCGTATATTGGCGGGTTAGCCGCGAACAGTCAAAAGGTGGTCGTGACGCTAGTCACTGCCGGCCGGCGACGCCTGAAGGATCTGGCAGACGAGGTCTGGGATCGCGTCTGTCGAAGCCTCGATGCTCGAGACACTGGCACTTTGCGTAACCTGTTTGCCCGTAGCCACCTCGGTCATCACCACCGCGAGCACGAGAATGTCGCCGAGCTGGTTGATGCGACCGTGCATCATCTTCTCCGCCCCGACGAGCTGCCCATATTCCACGAGGCAGGCCGTATCATCACACCGCATGGCGGCGGCGAAGTCGCGCTCACCCAGGATGTCCGCGATCCGCTGGCGATCGACCAGCGTGAATTGGGCGCTTTCCTGGACCGCATCCCGGCAGAGGTCGGCCAGGGCCCGGCCCACCTCCTTGTCCATGCTCTCGCCGGCCTGGAAGTCAAGCACCGCCAAGGGGGGCCGCTCGCCGGGCGCGACGCTGGGCAGATCCGAGAGGTCGCACGGTGCCGCGCTTTCTGGGACCGGTTTGGGCTCGGAGTGAGCGGGTTTGTTGATCACGACCCGCTTTGGGAGATTGATGCTGAGACAGCCGGTCAGTGCGGCCAGTAGCGCCGCCGCCGGCAACGCCCGTCCGTACACACCCATCGTTTCTCCGCCTTTCCGCGCCACGAGGTGCGTATGATCCGCTATCGGCCGGCGTTGGTCAAAGGTCTGCGCGTCACGCGGCTCGGACAGGGGTGAGCGTCAGGAAAGTGGGCAGCGTCCAGATGTCATTCCGACCACGTCCGCCGAGGGCGGACGCGCGGAGGAATCTGGCTCAATCGCGCGACCGAGGGCAGATTCCTCGGCGCGGAGTTTACCCTGAGCAACGTCGAAGGGCTTCTCGGAATGACACGCTACCCACGCAAGTGACGCTCACCCCGCAGACAAGCTTGCCATCCACCCCCCGGGCGAATTACAACGTCGCTGTGGAAAAGCGGGTCATCACAATTCTGGGCTGCACCGCCTCGGGAAAGGGTTCGCTGGCCCGTGCGTTGGCGCGGGAGATCGGCGGTGAGATCCTCAGCGTGGACTCGATGAAGGTCTACCGCGGGATGGACATCGGGACCGCCAAGCCCACGCCCGAGCAACGCGCCGCCGTCCCGCACCACCTGATCGACGTGGCCGACCCGTGGGAAACGTTCAGCGTTGCCCGCTTCGTCGAGCTGGCCGACCGGGCGGTGGCCGAGATTCACGCCCGTGAGCGGCCGGTGATCGCCGTCGGCGGGACGGTCCTCTACTTCAAGTGCTTCTATGAAGGTATGTTCGCCGGCCCGTCAGCAGATCCGAAACTCCGCGCCGAGATCCGATCACGCGCCAAGGAGGACGGCCTGGAAGCCCTACACCGCGAACTTGCCGAAATCGATCCCGAGGCCGCCGCGCGCATCCACCGCAACGACCTGCGCCGCATCGAGCGCGCCCTGGAGGTCTATCGCCTGACGGGCACGCCGATCAGCAGATTGCAGAAGCAATGGGACCGCGATTCGATCCGCCGCCCGGATTGGGATTGGACCCTCATCGGCCTGCGGCGAGAGCGCGAGGCGGCCAACCGACGAATCAACGAGCGCGTTCGGCGCATGATTGCCGCCGGGCTGGTAGACGAAGCCCGGCGCATTTGGAGCGACCCGCGCGGCGTCAGCGACCAGGCTCGGCAAGCGGTCGGCTACGCCGAGCTGTTCGATCATTTTGAGGGCAAGCTGGAGCTCGACCGTGCGACCGAGGAGATCAAGATCCACTCCCGCCGCCTGGCCAAGCAGCAACGCACCTGGCTCCGCCGGCTGCCGAACGTGCATTGGATCGAGCTGGAAGGCGGCGTCGACACGGCTTCCGTGTTGAGCAGAATCCGGTCCGTCCTGTGCGATCCCAAGTAGCTGGAGTCCCCCCTCACGCAAACGAAAGCCGCGTCCGTGACGCGCCCTGAAGTGTCTCGCTTGCTTAGTCTGGCGTAGCCAGTCCCCCGGCGTGCTCGTTCGGGTGCGGCGGCGTGCTATTCGAGCTCGTGGGACCCGGAGAACAGGGCGGCGGGCTGGTCGGCGATCGGGCGATCGGTCTCGACGACCTCGAGATCATCCAGCCAGACCGCGTCGTCATCTCGCTTACAGGTCAGTAGCGCGCCGCGCAACGCCGGGTCCTTGGCGCGGTGGAAGCGCAGGTAGATGTAGCGGTCGTCCACCGCGAGGATCTCGATCTTGCCCCGGGCGTGGGACATGACGTACCGCACCCGCCGCGCCAGGCCCGAGTCGTGGCGCAAAGCCTCCCGCAGAATCTGCCACCCGCGCACGATGGGCACCTCGTACGGCTCGTTCCCGGCGGTCGGACGCCCCTGGAAGAGGTAGTACGGCTGGCAGCCGATGTGCGAGAGCTTGCGGTACAGGTCCGCCAGCACGTCGGGATCGTCGTTGACGCCCTTGACTAATGGGCACTGGTTCACGCAAATCACGCCGCAGCGGATGAATGCGTCGATCCCTTCGCAGGCTACGTCGGTCAGCTCCCGCGGATGATCGAAGTGGGCCATCAAGTAGATGCGCCGCCTCGACGTGGAATGCCGGCTCAGCAGCTCCTGTAGCTCGGGATCGCCCAGGATGCGGTACGGATCGAACGCGGGCATCTTGGAGCCGATGCGGATGATTCGGACGTGGTGGATCCTGCGCAGAAGCCCGATAATGTCGCGCAGCCGGCGTGTGCTCATGAGCAACGGGTCGCCGCCCGTGAGCAGGACGTTGGTCACTTCCGGGTGGCGGGCGACGTAGTCCAGCCCGGCGGAGACGTCGTTGGTGGCCTCGTCGTTGTCGTTCATGAACAGCCGCTTGCGGAAGCAATAGCGGCAGTAGGCCCCGCAGACCTCGTTGCAGAGCAGCAGGACCGTGTCGGGGTACTTGTGCTGGACGCCGTGGGCCACCGTGACCGCCGCCTCGTTGCTGGCGTCGAGCCGGCCCCAATCGTTGAGCTCATCAGGACGTGGGATGATCAGTTGGCGGATGGGGTCCTGCGGGTCATTCCAATCGATCAGCTTGAGGTAGTAGTCGTTGGCCCGAAACGCGTAAACCTCTGCGACGCGTTTCAGTTTCTCGCACTCATCCGGCGGGATGTTCGGGATCTGTTCGATTCTGCGGACGTAGCGGACTCTCTGCCTACCCCCAGTGGACCGACCAACCTGCGGCAGATCCCGATACGCCAACATGTACCTCCTGGCCAACGGCGCGGGATGTCCCCGAGATACACAGCTCCCTCAACAATTCAGCCATCCCTGGCTCGATCCAGGGCTCTGATTTGCCCGGCCACCACGCGGCCGGGTATTCGCCCTGCCATTCCTTACCCTGATCATAAGGCAGACGGCACAGGCACGCAACTACTGTCCATTACAAACTTTATAACCTGTAGAGGGGTTGCGAATTGGTAAACCACGATCGAATAAGGGGGTTAGGCGAGCTCGCCGGCGACCGTTATCGGTCTTTTTCTCGGCGAAAAACTGCGACCACGTCTTCTACTGGGACCACGAATAGCCGGTTGTCCCCCTCGAAATCCACCGGGACGGCGTTCTTGGGGTTGAACAGGACCTTGTCGTATTGGCCGATGGGGTAGTCCTCGTCACGCTCGACCTGGGCCGAGACCGTCACGACACGTCCGGTAATGGTCGGAATCTCGATATTGCCCGGCAGCTCGATGCCGCCCTTGGTGGTCTTCTTATCCTCGTCCTTGCGGATCAGGACGCGGTTGCCGATCGGCTCCACGATCTCCAATTGCTGGCTCCGGCTCGCTTTGTTCATGCCGATCCTCTCGTATACTCTGTACCCGCAGGATTGTAGCACCCGGGAGTCGCCGGGCGATAGGGGGCGTGGGCAAGACGGAGAAACACTCTTGGCACCCGAGAAGCTGCGCAAGCTGCTGAATCGCCTCGCCGCCGGCGAGCTGGACGTGCCGGCCGCCCTGCGGCAGCTACAGACGCTCCCCTTCGAAGACCTCCAGTTCGCCCGCGTGGACCACCATCGGGCGCTGCGCTGCGGGTTTCCCGAGGTGATCTTCGGCGAGGGAAAAACCACGCGGCAAATCGAGGAGATCTTTGCCCGCTTGGCTGATACCGAGAACAACGTTCTGGCTACGCGCACCGCTCCGGCGGCAGCCGCCCGCGTGCGAACACGTTTCCCAAAGGCCCGCTACCACCAGACTGCCCGCGTGCTGACCCTCCGGCAGCGCGCGGGACCTGCCAGCGAAGGCTTCGTCGGGATCGTCTGTGCCGGCACGAGTGACCTGCCGGTCGCCGAGGAAGCCCGCGTCACCGCTGAGATCATGGACCAGCGGACCCGCACGTTCTACGACGTCGGCGTCGCGGGGTTGCATCGTCTGCTGGCCGAGTCCGAGGCCCTGCGCGAGGCCGCGGTGCTGGTGGTCGTGGCGGGCATGGAGGGCGCGTTGCCGAGCGTCGTCGGCGGATTGGTGGCGGCGCCGGTCATCGCCGTCCCGACCAGCACCGGGTATGGGGCCAGCTTCGGGGGCATCTCGGCCCTGCTGGCCATGCTCAACAGTTGTTCCGCCGGCGTGTCGGTCGTCAACATCGACAACGGCTTCGGAGCCGGGTACCAGGCGGCATTGATCAACCGGCTCGCCGAGCAGCGGCTCTCGAAGCCCTCCGCCGCCGCGAACGATCGGGGTGCGCAAGCCGAGCGGCCGACCGTCGATCTCACCGAGCCGGCACCGCCCAGGGATGAGGCCCCCGATGACGAAGCGTAAGGAACCACCGACGCCGATCGGCGACATCCCTCGACTGCCGCCACGACCCGACACCACCCACAAAGCCGAGGTAGGGCGCATCGCGATCGTTGCCGGCAGCCGAGGGATGAGCGGGGCGGCGTGCTTATCGGCCCTGGGCGCTCTCCGCGGGGGTGCGGGCCTGGTTCGTGTCTGCTGTGTACAGTCGATCCTGCCGATCGTGGCGGCCAGCGAGCCGTGCCTGATGACTACGGCGCTCGCCGAGGACGCGGAGGGTCGCATCTGCCCTGAGGCAATACCGCTCTTACTGGACAGTCTGAAATGGGCCGACGTGACGGCCATCGGCCCGGGCCTGGGTCAGAGCGACGGCGTGGCAGAAGTCGTCTCGGCGGTATTGGCGGGGTTCGACGGGCCGTTGGTGATCGATGCCGACGGACTCAACACGATTGCCCCCCTACCGCAATGGTGGTCAAAGCGTCAGCGTCGGCCGACCGTCATCACCCCGCATCCCGGCGAAATGGCCCGCCTGCGTAGCGGGGCCGGTTTGGATCCCGCCTCGGAACAAACGGATCAGGCCCGTCTGGCGACCGCCTTCGAATTCGCCCGGATCAGCGGTACCACGGTCGTCCTCAAAGGCCATCGCACCGTCGTCTGCACGCCCGACGAAGCCTACGTCAACACCAGCGGTAACCCCGGCATGGCGACCGGCGGGATGGGCGACGTGCTGACCGGGCTGATCGGGGCCCTGCTGGGTCAGGGTTTGCCGGCGTTCGATGCCGCCCGGCTAGCCGTCTACTGCCACGGGGCCGCGGCCGACCAATGTGCCAAGCAGATCGCCCCCGTCGGTTACCTGGCCCGCGAGGTCGCCGACACGCTGCCGGCCACGCTGGCCAGAGCCAGCCGGCCCAGCGTGGGCTTTAACCGCTAGGTGCGGGACCTCCCCGAGCGGCATAGGCAGGCTCCCCCGATGGCGGCGCGGGCCCGACACCCACGCGCAACACAATTGCGATCCGCCAGCCGGTGGGCGAATCGTCGCGGGGTCGCTACGGCAACGAGGCTACGGCGTGGGGAAATCGACGTCGAGTCCGCCGAAGAAGGTCGCCAGCCATCCGAACAGGCCGTTGAACAGTTCGTTCAGGAACGTGAACAGCGAGACCAAGAAACTGTCGAAGGCGCCGCCGAAATTGAACATATCGTCGCTCCTTGCCGGAAACCCCAACCGAGCGTCATATCATTGGGCCCAAGGGAGCGTCCCGTCAACCCCACCACGCGCGTTCGCCGGACACCGGGTGCAGGTCACGCTCGCGGGTAACGAGTCTAGATGGGGAGTGCGGGCGTCTCGCCTGCGTCTGACTCCCGCTGGCGGGCGGGGACGCCTGCCGGCGCCGCATGACCAGGTAATGCGGGCTTCTCCGCCCACCAGTAGCGCGTCAGCTACGCGGGCGAGACGCCCGCACTCCCCATGTGATATTCCGCTGCCCACAATCGTGACACACACCCTCCCGGCCGGCGTTTCGCCGGCGTCTCTGTTCACGCTCCGGCCTCGGGCCGCTACGCTGTACGCTATGAAAGACCGCGGACATCTGCTGACCGAGCAGCACAATCCGCACTCGGCCGCGCTGGACGCCCTGACGCTCGAGCAGGCCTTCGACGTGATGAACGCGGAGGATCGACGGATCAGCGCTGCCGTGGCTGGCGCCAAGCCGGAGATCGTGGCGGCGATCGAGCTGGTTGCGGAGGCGTTGGGAAGCGGCGGGCGGCTGATCTACGTCGGTGCCGGAACCAGCGGCCGTTTGGGCGTCATCGACGCCGCCGAGTGCCCACCCACTTTCCTGAGCGACCCGAAGATGATTCAGGGTGTGATTGCCGGCGGAGATGAGGCGCTCAAGTGCAGCGTCGAGCACGCCGAAGACGACCCGGCTGGCGGTGCCGCCCGTGTTGACGAGTTCGCGGTCGGACCGAACGACGTGATTCTCGGCATCGCCACCGGTGGCACGACGCCGTTCGTGCACGGGGCGATCCGGCGTGCGCGCGAGCGGGGTGCCCGGACGGTCTTCCTGGCGTGCGTGCGGCGTGAGGAGGTTCCGGACGATGCCGACGTGTCCATTCGCGTGTTGACCGGGCCGGAAGTGATCAGTGGCTCGACGCGCCTCAAGGCCGGCATCGCGACCAAAATGGTGCTCAATATGGTCAGCACGCTGGCGATGGTCCGGCTCGGCAAGGTATTCGGCAACCTGATGGTGGACGTCAACGCGCGCGGCTGCGCCAAGCTGACTGAGCGGGCCGTACGCACGGTGTCGATGGCGACGAAGCTTTCGCGCGAGCAAGCCGCCAAACTGCTGGACGCGGCCGACTGGCACGTCAAGACCGCGATCGTGATGCATTATCTGGGCGTCGATCCGGGAGAGGCGCAACGCCGTCTGGATGCCGCCGGCGGGCTCGTCCGCACCGTCATCCCCAACGTGGAGTGACCATTAGTGCGCGTCATGCTGCTGGTCACGGACCTCCAGCTAGGCGGCACGCCGCTGCGTATCGCCCGGCTAGCCCGCGGGTTGCGTGACGCGGCCCTGGACGTGCAGGTCGCATGCCTGGCGCCGGCGGGGCCGGTGAGCGGGGAGTTGGAGTCGGCGGGGATCGCCACGTTCGCCTGCAATGCCCGGCATGCCGGTGACCTTGCGGCCTTGCAGCGGCTGGCCCGACATGTGCAGAGCATCAAACCCGATCTAATCCACGCGACATTGACACACGCGAACGTCGCCGCCCGGCTGGTCGGCCTGGCGTGCCGCATTCCGGTGCTCACCTCGACCGCGACAATCGAGCTCGAGCGCCGGTGGCATCTATGGATGGAGCGTTTGACCGCACGGCTCGATCGCGGACACATCGTCAATAGCCGGGCGTTGGCCGATCACGTGGCCCACGCATTCTGCCTGCCGCATCGGCGCATCCATGTTGTCCCGCCGTCGATCGCGGCGGTGCCGCGGCGAATGGATCGCGGCCAGGCCCGGCAACGACTCGGCATCGCCGAGCACGAGTTCGTCACGCTGTGGGTCGGACGGTTTGATCCGGTCAAACGGCTCGACATTGCCATCGGCTGCGCCGAGGTCATGAACGTGGTGCCGTCGCGTCTGTTGCTGGCCGGCGACGGGCCGCAGCGGCCTGCGGTGGAACAGATGGTTCGGCTTAGCACCGCTTCGCGCAACATCCAGTTGCTGGGCTGGCAAACTGACCTCGGCCCGCTCATGTCCGCCGCCGACGCGTTCCTGTTCCCATCGCTGACGGAGGGCATGCCCAACGCGGTGCTGCAAGCGATGGCTTTCGGCTTGCCGATCGTAGGAAGCGACATTCCCGCGCTGCGCGAGTTGGCGGGCGTTGTGCCGGGTGGCACGGCCGTGCCTGCCCTGAGCGTAGCCGAAGGGTCAGCCGTGCACTGGAGCGAAGCGTCTGGCGCCCCCCGCTTGCTTCTGATCGAGCGCAGCGAGCCGAAAGCCTACGCCGACACGCTGCTGGGGCTGCGGGACGACCCCGAGCGCGCCCGCGCGCTCGGCGCGCGCGCCGCCGCCTGGGCCCGGCAACGCCTGGACCCGCAGAAGACTATCCGGGTGCTGATCGAGGTCTACGAGCGCGTGCTGGAGCGACGAGGTCCACGGCCAAGCCGCGCTTGACCGTGCGACCCGCGACGAGTTCGTCAGGGCTTCGGCACCAGGGCCGGTGGGCCCATCGGGGGCGTGATCGCTTTGAAGTGCCCGACAGGGTCCGGCAGCGGCATTGGGTGCGGCAAAGCGAAGAGTTCGCCATATTTGAAGCCGCAGCGACCGCCATCCGTCGCGTCCATCGCCCGCACGCGGTGCAGGAGGCGCTCGAGCCGCTCGGGCGGGAACTGCGACTTGTACGCCGAGATGGCTGCCAGCTTCTGCTCGTGCACGTCGCTGGTGTCCACCACGAAGGTCGCGTGCCAGTGCGGGATTTCCGCCGAGATCGGCACCGGGCGATACCAAAGCCAGTCAATGCGGTGCGGCGAGGTGTTGTCGAAGCGGTCATCCCACTTGGTCAACTGCGAGTAAAAGCGAGCCCCCTCCAGGATGAGCTGGGCTTGGTAATGGTCCGGCGATGCGCCCGGCGTGCGACCTGCCATCCCAACCACGATCTTCGGGCGGTAGCGACGGAACACGGTCGCCACCGCGTAGCGCGCGGCGGGGCCATCCATGAGCTCGCGGTTAGGTAACGGCGACGTCTCGATGTGCGTCACGCCGAGGATCTTCGCCGCCTCGCTCCACTCGCGGGCGCGCAGCTCCGGCGTGCCAAGCGGCGTCGGCTCACCGTCGGTCATGTGCAGGACGCCGACTTGGTGCCCCAGCTTGACTAGCTTGGCGATGGTGCCGCCGCACGTGATTTCCACGTCGTCCGGGTGCGGCATGGTGAAGATGGCGTCGAGTTGCGGGTTTACCACCGAGCGCTCCTTCATTCGGCTGGTGGCACGGTCTTGCGGAGCGAAGCGCAGCAAGGCCGTGGTCGTTCACGGACGCCCACGGCCTGAGTTCGTCAGACCGTGCCACCCACCGCGTGGGGCCAAGCCATTCCCGTCAATCAAACCCCGCGCAACAGCCCCTTGCCTTCCAGGTATTCGAGCACGACGGCCGCGGCCTGCTGGGGCGAGAGCTGCCCCGTGTCGAGCACAAGCTCGGGCCTGAGCGGCTCCTCGTAGGGGGCGGAGATGCCGGTGAACTCGGGGATTTCGCCGGCGCGGGCCTTGGCGTAGAGCCCGCGTGGGTCGCGCTGCTCGCATAGCTCGACCGAGGCCTCCACGAACACCTCGACGAACGTCAACCCGGCCTCCTCGTGGATCTGCCGGGCACGATCGCGGTCGGCCCGGTAGGGGCTGATGAAGCTGGTCAGCGTCAGCAGGCCGGCGTCGGCAAACAGCTTCGAAACCTCACCGATGCGACGGATGTTCTCCTCGCGGTCTTCCGGCGAAAAGCCGAGGTTCTTGTTCAACCCGTGGCGGATGTTGTCGCCGTCGAGCACGTAGGCCAGATGGCCGCGCTCGACCAGGGCGTGCTCGATCGTGAAGGCGATGGTGCTCTTTCCGGAAGCGCTCAGCCCGGTGAACCAGATGGTGGCGCCGCGTTGCTTGAGTAGCTTGTTCCGATGCTCCCGCTCGACGTGTCCCTCGTGCCAGGTGATGTTCGTCGCAACCTGCTTGGCCAAAACCAGCCCTCCTTTATGCCTGTTCAAATAGCGGGGTCGAAAGATAACGCTCGCCGAACGAGGGCAGCACCACGACGATTAGCTTGCCCGTGCTCTCCGGTCGGCGGGAGACCTGGTCGGCAGCGCACAAGGCCGCCCCCGAGCTGATCCCGCAGAGAATACCCTCTTCCTTTGCCGCCCGTTGAGCCCAGGCGAAGGCGTCCTCGTTGCCAACGGTGACAACCTCGTCGATCACGTCGAGGTTGAGCACCTCCGGGATGAAGCCGGCACCGATGCCCTGAATCTTGTGTGGACCCGGTTGCGGCGGCCGGCCGGCGCGGGTCTGCGTGATGACCGGCGAGTGGACCGGTTCGACCGCTACGCAGCGAAACTCCGGCTTGCGCTGCTTGATGAGCTCGGCCACGCCAGTGATCGTTCCGCCGGTGCCAACGCCCGCGACGAGGGTATCCACTTTGCCGTCGGTGTCTTTCCAGATCTCCTCGGCGGTGGTCTTGCGGTGGATCTCGGGGTTGGCGGGGTTCTTGAACTGCTGCGGCATGAACGCGTTGGGCGTGACGGCGACGAGCTCCTCCGCCCTCTTCAGCGCGCCCTTCATGCCCTCGCCAGCGGGCGTGAGGACGACCTCAGCCCCGAGCGCACGCAACACGGCCCGCCGCTCGACGCTCATGCTTTCCGGCATCGTCAGGGTCAGGCGCAGGCCTTTGGCGGCGCAGACGAATGCCAGCGCGATGCCGGTGTTGCCGGAGGTCGGCTCGATAACTTGTGTTTGCGCCGTGATTCTGCCTCTCTCCAGCGCGTCTTCGATCATGCTGACGCCGATGCGGTCCTTCACGCTCGCGAGCGGGTTGAAGAACTCCAGCTTCGCGTAGACGGTTGCCGCACTGCGAATGATGCGGTTTATTCGCACCAGGGGCGTATTGCCGACCGCTTCCGTGATGTCGTTGTGTAAGCGGCCCATGACACATTCTTTCCTACAGGGCTCGCCTTTGGGATTCCATACTGGGGAATCGCTGGTAAAACCATGCACACGAGCCGCAGACTCCAGTCTGCGCGGAGCAGCCGCGCGGGTTGAAGCCCGCGGCTCTTCGCCGCGACTATTCTTCTGTCAGACCGGGAAGATGTCAATTCACGCGGTTGTGTGCGGCGCCGGCAGCGGCGAGGTCGTCACGGGTTTGTCGCCCAGATCGACCGGTTGCCATGGGCCGGGAAGCGGGAATCGTCGGCCCCGCTCGGGCGCGCAGTGTCCCCCGCACCAAGCGGACGCGTCGTCACGGCGGTCAGCGCCGAGCGGTCCCGACACGCCGGTCTCGAATCGGACGGCAACCCGGCGTGTTGGCGTGTCCGGATCGTCCACGCGTAGGACGCGAGCGTGGGACGGCAGCCGGATGGCCGCCTCACGCACCGAGCGGTTGGCGGAATGCATCTCGCCGAGCTCCAGCCGCTCGCCGACGTCTGGGGCGTCTTCGGCGGCGGCCAGAAAGGCCGCCCCGCGGGTCGAAAGGTTCAGCATCCAGGCAGCGACCGGCTGCTCACGAGCAGGCGGCCGGAACCAGAAGCCGAAGGCCGCCGGCCGACGAGCTTCGCCGCGCCGTTCCGGTGGCACTGCTGACGGTTGCGACATCGCGGGGGTTACCTTAGATAACACGCCAACGGGCGAACCGTGCCGCGCGGGGCGGCACACGCTGCTGTGTTTTCATCGGACGTTGCGTTACGGCAGTTCAAGACCGCACGGACCCGGACGGCTGCGTCCGATAGTCGGTGACCTCATGAGCATCAGACCGGTGGCGGTTGATCTCTCGGAGCTGAAAGACTTCGACTGGCGGCGCCTGTTTGGCAGCGCCGCCCCGGTCGAGCTCGAGATCGGCACCGGCAAAGCGGGCTTTCTGCTGCGACGCGCGCAGGCCCATCCGGAGCGCAATTTCCTGGGCATCGAGTGGGCCAACAAGTTTTACCGCTACGCCGTTGATCGCATGCAACGGTGGCAGGTCACGAACGTGCGGATGTTGCGGACGGACGCGGCCCACTTCATCCGGGTGGTCTGCCCGCCCGGCTCGCTGACGGCCTTGCACGTCTACCACCCCGATCCCTGGCCCAAGCGGCGACACCACAAACGGCGCCTGTTCCAGAGACCGGTCGTTGACGCAGCGGTCGCGTGCCTGGTACCGGGCGGACACTGGGCCGTGCAAACCGACCACGCCGAGTACTTCACGGTGATCCGCGAGCTGCTGCTGGGGCATCCCGAGCTGCACGAGGTGCCGTTCGACGACCCGGAGTTCGGCGTAGAGGCCGCCCGGGTAGCGAGCAACTACGAAATAAAGTACCTGCGCGAGGGTCGCACGCTCTACCAGATCGCGGTAAAGCGGAGGTCGCCGTGCGGGTCGGCGTAACAGTTCGCCACAAGACTGTGCCGCCGCGCTTGAAGAACCATGCCCCCCTCGGGTACGCTCGTCGGGCGGAAGGCCGTTGCCGGCTCACTGCTTGCCGCCGGGGCCGGTGATTTGCACCACCCCGCTAGAAAGTGCATGTATGCGACTCCTAGTTATCGGCGATATCGTCGGCCGGCCCGGCAAACGGGCCTGCGCGCACGTGGTGCCTGGGCTAATTCGCGAGGACTCCATCGACTGCGTCATCGCCAACGCGGAAAACGTCGCGGCCGGCAGCGGCCTGACGCCCCAGATGTTCGCCAAACTGCGGCACTTCGGGATCGACGCCTGCACGATGGGCGATCACATCTACCGGCGACGTGAGATCGTGCCGCTGCTGGAATCGTCGGAGCGCATCGTGCGACCGGCGAATCTGCCGGCCGAGGCGGTCGGGCGGACCCTGGCAACGGTGAGGGCGGGCAGCGGCACGCCGGTAGCGGTCGCCTCGCTGCTCGGGCGGATGTACATGAGTGTCCGCCCGGACTGCCCGCTCCACGCGATTGACCGCGTGCTCAACGAGGTACCCGACCATGTCAAGATCATCGTCGTGGACGTCCACGCCGAAGCTACCAGCGAGAAGATCGCCCTGGGCTGGTACCTCGACGGCCGCGTAACGGCGGTGGTCGGCACGCACACCCACATCCAGACCGCCGACGAGCGCATCCTGCCCAAAGGAACCGCCTACATCACCGATCTGGGCATGACCGGGCCGTATGATTCCGTGCTGGGCCGCCACAAGGAACGCGTGATTCAGCACCTGCTCACCGGCATGCCGCAGCAATACACCATCGCCAGCGACGACGTGCGGCTGTGCGGTGTGATGATCGAGGCCGATGCCGAGACCGGGCGGGCCACGCATATCGAGCGGCGTTGCATCAGCGTGCCGGCGGAAGACGCCTCTCAAGAGGAGAGCTGAGCGGCACGGGGTCGCCTGGGCTGGCCTCTCACGGGCGGGACGCCCGTGCTACCCCGTCTCACGGCCTGGCTGCGCCAGACCGTGCCACCCTGAGAATTGGACGGCGGAGAACGAAAGGGTTTTGCCCATGAGCAACAGATCCCCGAAACCCGCGGACCCCAGCGGCGCCCTGCGGGCATACATGTTCCTGGACGGCCTGGTGCGGCTGTTCGTTTGGGTCAGCTCGCTCGCGCTGACGGCGGCTTTCTTCACCGCGCTGGGACTCTGGCCGGAGCGATCGTTGATCGGTGCCGACCTGGCAACGGCCTGGAGCTGGGGTGTGAGACTCGCGTTGGCCGTGGTGGTCTACAACGTCGTCTATGTTGTACACCTGGTCATCCTGCGCGCGCCGCTCCCGACGCCGAAGGAAGGTTACTACCGCCTCGACGGCGGCAATGACGCTAACCCGCAGCTTCTCTGGGCGGCGCTCAGCGCTACGTTGTTGCGAGCCAAGTATGAGCCGCCCTTCCCCGGTTTTCTCGTCTCCCACCTCGTCAACCTGCCCCCACTGCACTGGCTGGTGAACCGGATCGTCGGCCCGAAGAGCCGCTCGTGCTTTGTGCTCAATCCGCTCATCCCCGATCCGAGCCACACGGAGTTCGGCCGCAACGTCACGATCGGGAACATGACCTCCGTCATCGCGCACGTGCACAACCGCGACGGCATCACGCTGAAGAAAACCGTCGTCGAAGATGACGTCATGATCGGGGCGCACGCGCTGATCTACTGCGGCTGCACGATCAAGCGCGGCGCGGTCGTTTACGGCGGCTCCGTCGTCCGCCCCGACACGGTCATCGGCGAAAACGAGGCCTGGGGCGGCGTCCCGGCCCGAAAGATCAAGGACCTCCCGCCCCTGGACGCAGCCGGGCATGACGACGGGAACACGTGGGTCGGGGCGTAAGACCCGACAGTACGCAGGCCGGCACAGTATCGGGCCTGTGGGCCCGGTCTACCCGTCTGGACCGGACGCAGCCCCCTTTTTTCTGCGCGCCCGGATCGATTGTATTGAAAAATCTTTAGCGGGGTGCGCGGTCGCCGAATGCGGCGGCGACCGGCCAGGAAGAGGGAAAGAGGTTATCACCGGTTCGCTGATGTTCTTGTCCGCATCGAATCAACCGCGGGTTATCGGCCCGCGATACCGTCAGTCAGCCGGTTCGTATTGATCGCCGCTTTTCTCGGACACTGTCAAGCCAGGAGCCCTACCATGTACCAGCGGACTAGCAACGCCGCTCGCAGTTGTCGTCGGCGACACCTGCGCCGTGGCAACACGATCGTATTTGTAGCCATTTCTGTGACGGCGCTTTTGGGCCTCGTAGCGCTCAGCGTTGATGTCGGCCGGATCTACGTCGCCAAGGCTGAACTCCAGCGGTCGGCCGACGCCGCCGCGCACGCGGGCGCTTGGGTACTGCTGAACGAAGACCGTCTGCACCAGGATATGCAGGATGGTGTCTTTGAGGCGGCACGCCACGAAGCCGCAAACAGGGCGGCTGCGAACGACGTGCTGAGGGCGGCCCCCATCGTCCACCCACTGGAGGACGTGATTATTGGGCGTTGGGACGACTTCTCCAATGGGGGCGGGGGCATGTCCTTTGAGGATCCCGACTCATGGAATGCTGTGAAGGTGAGCGTGCAGCGTAACGCCGCGCGCGGCGGCTCAATCATCTTGTATTTCGCTCGCGTGCTGGGATTCACGCAAAAAGACCTCGGCGCTCAGGCCACGGCCGCATTTGACGACGGGATCGTCGGGTTTGAGGTCACCGATCAGACCGGGAACGCGCCGGTGCTGCCCTACTCCCTGAAGAACAAATCGTGGCAAGATCTGATGGGGAGCCCCTTTGACAACTACACCTACGACCCGGACACCGGTGAGGTTTCGGAGGGTCCCGACGGAATTCCCGAGCTGAACGTCTTTCCGGGAGGCGGGGACGGGCAGTTGCCGCCCGGGAACTTCGGCACGGTGGACATCGGGGGTGACGACAACAGCGCTTCAGATCTGGCGCGCCAGATCATCGAAGGCATCAGCGAGGAAGACCTGGCGTACCACGGTGGGAGCCTGGAGTTCGGGTCCGAAGGGTATTTGGATCTGAACGGGGACACGGGCATCAGTGCGGGCGTAAAAGACGAGCTCAAGGCGATCAGGGGCCGACCGCGTGCGATCCCGCTGTTCAGCGACGTTTGGGACCCGGGCAACAACGCCACCTTCCGGATAGTCGCTTGGGCCGGCATTCGCGTCATGCACGTCAGGCTCATCGGAGCCGAAGACAGGAGGCAAGTGATCGTCCAGCCGGCTTTTGTCATGCATGACTCGGCCATGGGCGGCGGTTCTGGGTCCGGCTACCTCGTTTACCGCCCGGTGCAGTTTGTTCAGTGATCTGAATCCCGCCTCGGATTCTGCCGAGGGACCCGGGCATAGGGCTCTTGGGGTCGGCTTCCATGAGTGGGTCTTCGGACGCAGCCACCCGACCTTTGGCACTAGGGGTGATCGGAGCTTGGCGGCCGGGGGCGACACGCCCGCCGCATAGCACCGCGCAGCCGACGACGGGACTGCTGGTGACGGCGCGGTGGCGCTGTTATTCGGACCTTTGCCAGGACAAGGGGGCAGCCGGTGTTCCTCGGGCGGTGGAGTTGAACCGCGGCCAGGCTTCTCTTCGGCCGACAGTCTCGCCGATTATATTGAATAATACCTAGCGGACTGTGGCGCTACGGAGCGCAAAGACCGTGGGCGACCAAGAGGCAAGGACATTACCAGTGCTCCGTCGATCCTCCGGTTGCCACCGAACTGGGCGCGTCTGATCCATGTGGGACCTTACAGATTGGGCAATTGGCGTTGACCGTCACTGTTCTTGCACAGTGTCGAGCCAGGAGCTTTGCCATGCACCGGCGAACGCATAAGCCCCCCCGCGGCGGTCGTCAGCGACACTTGCGCCGCGGCGGCACGATCGTATACGTTACCATCTTTGTGTCGGCGATGTTCGGGTTCCTAGCCCTCAGCGTTGACATGGGCAGGCTCTACGTCGCCAAGGCTGAGCTGCAACGGGCGGCCGATGCCGCTGCGCATGCGGCCGCTTGGCAGCTACTGAACGAAGATCGTCTAAAGCCCTATGTGCTGGACGACGTCTTGGATGCCGCGCGCTACCAGGCAGTGGACATGGCCGC
Source organism: uncultured Planctomycetales bacterium (assembly GCA_964572345.1). Taxonomy (GTDB): domain Bacteria; phylum Planctomycetota; class Phycisphaerae; order UBA1845; family Fen-1342; genus JAUWXH01. The sequence goes on along the minus strand of CAZNFA010000059.1, from coordinate 2,081 downwards.
TGCGAACGATGTTTTGGATGCGGCCCCCGTCGTCGATTCCGTGGAGGACGTGGTTATTGGACGCCTGGATGATCTGTCCGATCTCGAGGAGCCCATGTCCTTTGGCGACGAAGAGCGCTGGAACGCGGTGCGTGTGACCGTGCAACGTAACGCTGAACGGGGCGGCTCAATCCTGCTGTACTTCGCGCCAATCCTGGGCTTTTCAGAGAAGGACCTCGGGGCTCAGGCGACGGCGGCGTTCGAGGACGGCATCGACGGGTTTGAGGTTGACGATGAGACCGGGAACGCGCCGTTGGTGCCCTACGCCTTGAAAGATCAATCGTGGGACGATCTGATGTCGAGTCTCGTCGACGAGTACAGCTACGACCAGGAGACCGGTGAAGTCTCCGACGGTCCCGACGGGGTTCCCGAGATAAATGTCTTTCCGGGAGGCGGGGACGAGCAGCTACCGCCGGGGAACTTCGGCACGGTGGACATCGGCGGGGACGACAACAGTGCTTCCGATCTGGCCCGCCAGATCAGCGAAGGCATCAGCGCCGAAGACCTGGCGTATCACGGTGGGAAGCTGGAGCTCGGGGAGGACGGGTATGTGGATCTGAATGGGGACACGGGCATCAGCGCGGGCGTGAAAGACGAGCTCGAGGCGATCAAGGGCAGACCGCGGGTGATCCCGTTGTTCAGCGACGTCTGGGACCCGGGCAACAACGCCACCTTCCGGATAGTCGGTTGGGGCGGCATTCGCATCATGCACGTCAGGCTCACCGGCTGCCCGCACTGCAAAGCAGTAATCGTACAGCCGGCTTTTGTCGTGGACGAGACGGCCATCGGAGGAGATTCTGGCTCCAGCCATTACGTTTACAAGCCGGTGCAGCTCGTCCGGTGATCCGAATCATACCTGCATTCAGATGGCACAGCATGTAGGTCGAGTCCCAAGAGACCCGACGAACCGGGGAAGCGCCAGAGGTGAGAACCTCACCTACTGCTCTCGCGGTCAGGGCGGACAGTCAAAACGGAAGAAGACCAGGTTCGCCCGGTGCGGCCCGGAGAAATCTGCCGACGCACCTGCGGAATCAGCGAACTTGAACGCATCGCCCTGAAGCGTGATCTGGAGGTCGAACGGCTCGGCGTCCGGCACTTCGCGTGCTCCCTCCATCTGCCCCTCGCTACCAAGCGTCGATGAGGAGGTGGCGGAGACCAGCCGGACCGTGATACGATCGGGGCCGGTCACCTCAAACGAGTAGACGTGCTCCAGCGAAACATCGAAGAGGCCAAAGGGCGGCTCTCCCCGTTGCACGACCTGGTAGATCATCCGGCCCGGAGCGAGATCAAAACGATAGAACTCGACGTCGGCGCGAAGGAATCCTCCGCCCTGGAGCAGCTCCGGCCCCACGCAGGCCCCCCAGCAGCCCTCCAAACCGGCAAGATCGTCCAGCACGGTGCCGGCTGCCACGTCCAGCAAAGGATGGTCCTGCGGCTGCTCGAAGCGCTCACACCCCGCTTCGACCACGGCAACCCCGACCCCCAGGAAAGGGAGTTCGTCAGCGCGTTCTAGCAGTCCAAGCGCGCTCAACATGTCCTCCGACGAATACGCCAGCAGCCCACCACAACCGCTGCAAGCGACCGCCACGACAGCCACCGCGAAGAAGCACTGAAAAGTAGGCTTCATCGGAACACCCTCTCTGTTGAGACATCCCGCCGCCGGCCGCAGGCCGGCCACTGTCTGCTATTCCGGTCCGTGCGGCGCGTTTAGTGTGCGCCAAACCGGGCCGGGCCGTCAATGGCGGCGTCGGGCTCTCTGGAAGCGTGACTCACTTCGGTGGTCGGACCTTGAGGATCGGGGGAGTGATGGAAACCTGGTGGCCGGGGGCGACGCTCTCAGTGAGAAACACCGAGCCGCCGACGACGGCCCCGTCGCCGATAACGGCGTCGCTGCCGAGGATGATGGCGTTGGCATAGATGGTGACGTTGTTGCCGACGGTCGGGTGGCGTTTGTAGCCGCGGATCAGCCGGCCGCGCTCATCCTTGGGGAACGACAAGGCCCCGAGCGTGACGCCCTGGTAAATCTTCACGTTGTCGCCGAT
>CAZNFA010000058.1:0-29148 GCA_964572345.1 uncultured Planctomycetales bacterium | reverse complement strand
TCGTGCCGGACCGTACCAATGACGTGCAACATGCTACGTAGTCCTTCTCCCAGGGGCTGCCGGGCTCGATGAACAACGTTTTCACGCCGACCTTCACCAACCACTCCCGGACCGTCTGGCTGCTGAACTCGGCCCCGTTGTCGCTGCGGATGTGCTCCGGCAGGGCGCGGGTCGCCATCAGGAAGGCCAGCCGCTCGAGCACGTCCTCGGAAGTCATCCGCCGGGCCACATCAATCGCCAGGCACTCGCGCGTGTATTCATCGACCAGCATCCGCAGCACGCGGCCGTCCTGCGGCCGGTCCTGCACAAAGTCATACACCCAGACGTGATCACGGTACATCGGTCGCAACCGGACGCAGGAACCGTCATGGTTCGCTCGCGAACGCCGGAAGATCGGAGCCAGAGAATCCCGCCCTCTCCGTTCCAGGGGGCCATCGAAGACGCGGGGTCAGCCTGGGCTTCGAGGCGTAGTGGGGGCAGACCGGCGTACCGAGTGTGTTGAGGACGCGTTCCGTTCGGCAAGGTCCCGAATTGCGGGCAGTGGAGCCCGCCGCTACCTTAGCACGTCATGAAACTGTTGGTCCTGTCCGCCTCAGATCTGCGCGCCGCCCTACCGATGCGCGACGCGATCGAAACCATGAAGTCGGTTTTCGCGGCGCTCTGGACCGGACAGGCCCGCGTCAAGGGATTGGGCCAGGCGCTGGAGTTCTAGCGATGTCGTTCGAGCCACCAGCCGACTGGCAGCGCGTCACGACCATCGACGCCCACACCGCCGGTGAGCCCCTGCGCGTCATCACCGGCGGCGTGCCGGACATCCCCGGCGAGACGATCCTCGCGAAGCGCCAATATGCTCGCGAACACCTCGACCAATTGCGGCGGGCGTTGATGCTCGAGCCGCGCGGCCATGCCGACATGTACGGCTGCATCCCGACGCCGCCGGTCACGCCCGACGGCGACGTCGGCGTGCTGTTCCTGCACAACGAGGGTTTCAGCACGATGTGCGGGCACGGCATCATCGGACTGGTGAAGGTCGGCCTCGATTGCGGCCTGCTGGAGGTCAAGGGTGAGAAGCCGGTGGTGCGGATCGACACGCCGGCCGGCCGCGTCACGGCCACGGCGCATCTGGTGGGCGGGCGAGTCGAGCGCGTCTCATTCCGCAATGTGCCGTCGTTCCTGCTGGAGCGCGACCTGGAGGTGGAGGTGCCGGGGCTCGGACGCATCCGCTGCGACGTCGCATTCGGCGGGGCCTTCTACGCATACGTGAACGCGGCGGATGTCGATGTCGATATCGCCCCGCAGAACTACGCCAAGATCATCGACGTGTGCATGCGGATCAAGCACGCCGTCATGGACTCGTACGAGGTCGTCCACCCGGACGGCGATGCGGACCTGAACTTCCTCTACGGCACGATTCTGGTTCAGCGGCTGGCGGGCCCGGTGCACAGCCGCAACGTCTGCGTATTCGCCGACGGGGAAGTCGATCGGTCGCCGACCGGCACCGGCGTCAGCGGCCGCGCCGCCATCCATCACGCGCGCGGCGAACTGGCCGTCGGCGACACCATAACCATCGAGAGTCTGATCGGCACGCGCTTCGACGTGCGGGTTGCCGAGGCGACCGCCGTCGGCGCATGCCCGGCGGTGATCCCGGAGGTCACGGGCGCGGCGTACATCACCGGCCGGCACGAGTTCCTCATCGACCCCGACGATCCCTTGAGAGACGGTGTCTTGCTGCGGTAAGGTTACGGGAGAAGGCCGAACGGCCCCGGGATCCAGCCCCGGTATATCGCGGCGCCGCGGAGGGCGGCTCGCGGCGAACGCTACGCACTGCGATTTCGATCTGTCTTCTCGCCGGATGCAGATAGTCGAACGTCACCAGGAAGTCCGGGAACTGCTGCGGCACGCCGGCGCGTACGGCATGAGCATGGCGTCGAACTACAACACGCGCTTTCGCCCGGCAGAGGTGTTCGTCATGGACGGCACCGCAACGCTCATCCGTCGGCGCGAGGCGATGGAAGATCTCTTGAGCACCCAGATCGACCTGGAATTGTGATCCGCCGGTGCATGACGCTTCCCGGCCAAAGGTACCCTGCTGTACCTGGGGCGCGACGCGTGTTATGGTGGCGTTTCGTTTGCGATCAACCCCTTAGTCGCTGAAACGGAGCCATCCTCATGCCGCGCATGCGTCTTCGCCGATTGCTTGCCGCGGGGGTCTTCCTGGTATGGTTGGGCCTGCTACCCGGCGTCGCCGAGGAAACCGGGAAGTTTGACTACCGCGAGATCACGTTAAACAACGGTCTGCGGGTGATCACGCTCGAGGACTTCTCCTGCCCGATCGTCAACGTGCAGCTCTGGTACCACGTCGGGTCCAAGAACGAGGACCCCGAGCGCCAGGGCTTCGCCCACATGTTCGAGCACATGATGTTCCGCGGCACCGACCGGATCGCCCCGGAAGAGCACGACCGCTACGTTCGCCGCACCGGCGGCAACTCGAACGCGTACACCTCTTTCGATCAGACCGTCTACCACGAGACGCTCCCGGCGAACCAGCTCGAACTCGCGCTGTGGTTGGAGGCCGAGCGGATGGCCTTCCTCAAAATCGACCAGGAGAACTTCGACACGGAACGGAAGGTCGTCGAGGAGGAGTATCGCCTGGGCAAGGAGCGGCCGTACGGTGATATGCCGGACAAAGTCCTGGCAGAGGTCTTCAAGGAGCACCCCTACCGCTGGAGCCCGATCGGCAACATCGCCCACCTGCGGGCCACCAGCGTTCCGGAGCTGCGCGACTTCTGGAGCACGTTCTACGTGCCCAATAACGCCACCCTGGTGATTGTCGGCAGCGTCAAGCACGAGCAGGCCCAGGAGCTGGCAAAGAAGTACTTCGGCTGGATTCTCCCGGGTCCCGAGCCCCCGCGGATCACGATCCGCGAGCCGCTGCCCACCGAAGCCCGCAGCGTGGTGCTCAAAGAGAAGAACGCCCCGACCCCGCTGGTGGGCATTCTGTACCGCGGCGTGCCGGTGGGGCACGAAGACGGTCCCGCGCTGGAAATGATGGGGACGATTCTGGGCGGCGGCGAGAGCAGCCGCGTCTACCGCGACCTGGTGGCCGAGCAGCAGACTGCGGCCTTTGCCGGCGGCGGCGCCTTCTCCTTCGAGCAGGATGGCATCGTTGGCGTTGGCGCGGCGTTGCCGCCGTTCGGCGGGGACACCAACAAAGCGCTACAGGCCCTCGACACCCAGGTCGAGAAGATGCGCACCGAGCTGGTCAGCGAGCGCGAGCTGACTAAGGCCCGCAACCATATGCTCGCCGGGCTGGTCAGACAGAACCTCACCGTGCGCAGCAAGGCGTCGGCCCTGGGCAGCGCCGCGGTGCTGGAAGGTGACGTGTCCAAGGTCAACAGGCAGCTCGACGCCATTCGCGCGGTCACCCGCGAAGACCTGCTGCGCGTCGCACAACAATACCTGGCTCCCGAACGGGCACTAAAAGGAGTGGTCAAACGCAACTTGCTCGGCATGCTGTTCGGAAAGGACAAGGACCAAGACCCGCCCATCACCGCCGAGCCCGAAACGGTCGCTCCGCCCCCCGGGCGACCGGGTGTCAAGCGTCCGGCGGACTTCCCGGCCGAACCGCCGATCGCCGACCTGCTGGAGTTCGATCCGACGCTCAAGTTTGATACGCACACGCTGTCAAACGGTCTGAAGCTGATCGTCGTGCCGAACCACGAGGTCCCGTTTGTCAGCGTCCAACTCGGGCTGATGTCCGGCGCGTGGACGGAAGAAAAGCCCGGCGTCGCCAGCGTGACCCTGAACATGCTCACCAAGGGAACCGAGCAGCACTCCGAAGCGGAAGTCGCCGACGAACTAGAGACCTACGCCATCTCGTTGTCCGCCGGCGGTGGGATGGACACCTCCAGTGTCTACGCCAGTTGCCTGACCGAGCACCTCGAGCGTGCCGCCAACCTCATGGCCGAGGTCGTGCTCACGCCGGCGTTTCCACCTGAGGAGTTCAAAAAGCTGCGCAGGCAGGTCTTGACCGCCCTGACGATCGCGGCAAGCGAACCGAGTTACATCGCCGATCGCGAGTTCCGCCGGCGCCTATACGGCGAGCACCCTTACGCCCGCAGCGCGACCGGTGAGATCGAAGACGTGCGCGCGTTACAGGTCGACGACTGCGGCCAATGGTGGAGCCGGTTCGCCCGGCCGGACATGGCTGTACTGATCTTCGCCGGCGACATCGAGCGCGACCGTGCTGTAGCGCTGGGCGAGTCAGCGTTCGGCGCGTGGCAGGCAAGCGGTCCCAAGCCGCAGATCGAGCTGCCGCCGATCCCCGAGCCAACAGCGACGCACATTTACCTGGTGGATCGGCCCGCCAAGCAGTGTCAGATCCGCGCCGGTCATCTGGGGATCACGCGGGCCCACCCGGACTACCATACGAGTCGCGTCGTGACCAGTTACTTCGGCGGCGCTTTCCTGAGCCGGCTGAACGAGGCGATCCGCGTGAAGCGGGGGCTGACGTACGGGGCCGGAGGCGGCTTTTCCGCGCGGCGCTTCACCGGAGAGTTCCGCGCCTCCACCTTCACCAAGACCAAGTCGGTCGGCGAGACGGTTCAGGTGATCTTCGACGAGCTCAAGCGGCTCCAGGACGAGCCCCCGACGCAGATGGAACTGGATGACACGAAGTCATACATCCTCGGCAGCTTCGCCGGCGGCCGGGAGACGCCGCAGCAATCCGCCTCCGAACTGTGGCTGATCGAGTCGCACGGTCTGCCGGCGGACTACTCCGAACGCATGCTGAAGCAGGTGGCCAAGACGACCGAGGACGATTGCGTCCGGGTGGCCCGCGCCCAGGTTGACGCGTCGAAGATGGTCGTCGTGGTGGTCGGCCCGGCCAAGCGGCTCAAAGACGACCTCGAGAAGATCGCCCCGGTTACAGTGGTCAAACCCGACGGCACCGCCGCGGAACCACCCGACGCAGACAGACCAGCCGAGCCGTAGCCCGGATTGATGATCGTCACCCTGAGGGCCGCGAAGGGTCACTGGTCGGATGCGGGGAAGTCGTCGTAGGCTGCGACCAGATTCTTCGGTCGCTTCGCTCTCTCAGAATGACAGCGCGCTGCGCTCCCTCAGAATGACAACGCGCGTCGCTTCCCCAGAATGACAGGGTGTCGGCGGGACACGTGCGCCGCGTGTGCCGGTTGCAGTCGGGCGCCAAGTGCGCTAAAATAGCGGAGTTGCGCGCTTGGCGAGCCGCCGCTGACATCCTTTGTGGCAGGAGAGAGACTCCGTGCAGGTAAACGGCAAGAGCATCGCGTTTGACAAAGACGGCTTCATGACCGACCCGAGTCTCTGGGACGACCGGGTCGCCTCGGCGATTGCCGTAGACGAGGGCATCGACGAGATGTGCGCCGAGCACTGGGGGATCGTCAACTTCATCCGGGAGTACTGGAAAGAGCACGACCTGGCCCCGCCCGTGCGTCTGATCTGCAAGGAAGTCGGTGTGAGCGTGCGGCAGATCTACAAGCTCTTCACGTCCGGACCGGCGCGTGGAGCCTGCCGCGTCGCGGGTCTGCCGAAGCCGGACGGGTGTGTCTAACCGTTCGCTGCAGAAGTGTAGCGCCGGAACTGGGAATGTCTGGTTGAGGTGGCCGTGCCGTGCAGGTGATCTACTATATTATTCTCATCCCGATGGTATACGCAGCATTTGCGGTTTTCATCATCGGGACTGCATGGCAGGCCATAAGGATCATCCACGGCCTCAAGTATTCCCTCGGGATAGCGGTGGAGCCGGCCAAGAAGCCCGGGGTGCTTGGAGCCTTGTGCGAAACGGCCCTTTTTCCGCGCGTGCTGAAGACTCATCCCGTCCACTGGGTATTTGTGGCGGTGTTTCATGTTGCGTTTCTACTGCTCATACTGGGGCATCTCGAACTCATCGGCGAGATCGGGGCGCTCCAGGCAATACGGCATGAGGTCTTCCTTGGCGGCGGGGTAATCGGAATAATCCTGTTCGTGGCGCTGCTGTTCTTTCTCTTCCGGCGTTTCCACGCACCCGTCAGGGAGATCTCCGAGGCAGGGAACTACTACATTCTGGTCGTGCTCTTGCTGGCTGTTCTCTTCGGAAGCCAGCTCCATCTGGCCAGGAGCCTGTTCGCTTACTCGACTATCGAGGTATACGACTACCGCGAGTACCTGGCCGGCATTCTCACCTTCAGACCGGCACTACCTGCGGTGTTCACGGAAAACTGTGTGGGGCATTCGTTCCTGCTAGTGTTGCATGTATTCTTCGCAAACCTTTTTCTAATGCTCTTCCCAGTGAGCAGGATGATGCACGCGCTGCTGGCGTTCCCGCTGGCCAGGCTGCGGCGGAGGTAACAGCGGTTTCGGCAGGACTTTGACGCCGGTAATCAGGGGAAGCGCTCCTCGTGGCAACGAAGAACGAGAAAAGCACTCGAGCGGACGCGACGATAGCGGGGACCGCAACCCGCTCCGAAAGCGCCGTGGAGGCGGCCCTGGAGGTGCTGGCCAGGTCCGCCCGCGGCCTCGGCGCGTTCCACATGGACGCCTGCCTGCGCTGCGGCCTGTGTAGCGACTCTTGCCACGTCTACCTCGGTGAGCTGCACTCAGCGAACCTGCCCGCGGCAAAGGCGTCGGAGATCACCAGCCTTTTCCGTCGCTACCACACGTTCCTCGGCAGGTTCCTGCCGGGCTTGGCGGGCGCACGCGACCTAACGGCGAAAGTGCTCGACGAGATCTCGCATGTGGTCTTCGGCCGCTGCACGGCCTGTGGCCGCTGCTCGGTGCACTGCGCGCTGGGGGTGGACCTGCGCGAGATCGTCCGCGTGGGCCGGCAGATGTGCGCGGCCGCCGGGCGGGTGCCCGAGGGTCTCCAGCGCACGGTCGACAACCAGTTGCGGACCGGCAACCAAATGGCAATTACCCGCGCGGAGCTCATCGCAACCGCCGAGTGGATCTCCGATGACCTGAAAGTCGAGATGGACGACGAGGCCGTCAAGGTCCCCGTGGACGAGAAGGGCAAGAGGGTCTTCTACCTCGTCAACCCGCGTGAAGTGAAGTTCTTCCCGCTTTCGCTCATGGCGGCCGCCGGGGTCTTCCACGCGGCGGGCGAGAGCTGGACCATGTCCAGCAAGTTCTACGACGTGACCAACTACGGCTTCTACTCGGGGGACGACGAGGCGGCGGGAGAGCTCACCAGGCGGGTGGTCGAGGAAGCCGGGGCGCTGGGCGCTGCGGAAATCGTACTTTCCGAATGCGGGCACGGTTACCGCTCGTTCCGCTGGGAAGGCCCGCGCTGGCTCGGCCAGGGATACCCCCTGCCCGTTCGAAGCGTCCTCGAAGTCCTGGAGGAGTACATCGCGAGCGGACGCATCACCGTAGACCCACACAAGAACACCGAGCGCGTAACCCTGCACGATCCCTGCAACCTCGTGCGCCTGGGCGGACTCAGCGAGCCCCAGCGCCGGATCCTCCACAAGGTGGTGGAGGACTTCGTCGAGATGACGCCCAACCGGCACAACAACTACTGTTGCGGCGGGGGCGGGGGGATGCTCTCAATGAGCGAGTACGGGGATCGACGCATAGCCTCCGGTAAGACCAAGGCCGAGCAGATCCGCGCGACGGGGGCCAAGATCGTCGCGACGCCGTGTCATAATTGTGCCGACCAGCTCATCGATATTTCCAAGAAGTACCAGCTCGGTGTGGAGATTCAGGCGGTTGTTGAGCTCGTCTACTCCGCGCTGGCCTGATTTGGGAATGTGCTCGGCGCTTGCCGGCGAGCTGGATCGCTCAATTGGAGACAGGCCTAGCCCGCCGCGGCGTTTGCCGACGGGCAGCGATCGGCGGCGGTCTCGGCAACGGCCCTGATCGCGGCTTCGATGTGCGCGGCGGTGTTGAACGGCCCCACGGAGAAGCGAACGGTGCCGCGCGGGGTCGTGCCGTGGTGCTCGTGGATGAGCGGAGCACAATGCAGGCCGGTGCGCGTCTGGATTCCGTAATCCACGTCGAGAATGGTGCCGACGTCAGACGCGTCGTAGTTCTCGACCGTCATGGACAAGGTCGCCACGCGGTCTGTCAACCGCTGTGTGCCCCAGAGCCGGACACCCTCGATCTCCGCCAGGCCTTCCTGAAGCATGCCGAGCAGCGTCATCTCATGCTCGTAGATGTTGTCCAAGCCCCGCTGCTCGACCCAGTCGAGTCCGGCACTCAGCCCGGCGATACCGGCCAGATTCTGCGTGCCGGCCTCGAGACGATAGGGGTATTCCTCGAGGTGGTACGGGACGGCGCTGCGCACGCCGGTGCCGCCGTAAATGGTGCCTTCGATCTCCGCGTCGTCGGCCACGCAGATGCCGCCCGTGCCGGTGGGCGCCAAGAACCCCTTGTGGCCGGTGAATGAAAGGAAGCTGATGTTACACTCGGCCATGTCGATCGGCAGCACGCCCGCGCTCTGGGCCGTGTCAACCGCGAAGGGGACGCCTTCCTGCTTGCAGACCCGGCCGATCGCTTTGAGATCCTGAACAACGCCGGTGACGTTCGAGGCGTGGTTGACGATGACCAGCTTGGTGTTCTTCCGGATGGCCTTGCGGATGTCCTCGGGATCGAGATAGCCCTCACCGTCCGGCACGACATAGGTCGCCTCAGCGCCCTCGCGGACCTTGTGGTTGACCGGGCGGATAACGGAGTTGTGCTCGACCATCGTGGTGACCACGTGGTCGCCGGGACCGATCTTCCCATTGATGATGAGATTGAGGCTCATCGTGGCATTCATGGTGAAGACCAGGCGGTTGGGGTCCTTGGGCTGACCAGCCCCCACCAGGCTCGCGTTGAAAAACGCGGAAAGTCGCTTGCGCGTATTGTGGATCATCTGCTCGGCTTTGACGGCAAGGTCGCAACCCGTGCGGCCGGGGTTGACGCCGTTGTCGCGGTAGAAGTCCCGAACGGCGTCGTGCACCGCGTCCGGTTTGGGGAAGCTAGTTGCGGCATTGTCGAGGTAGATGATGTCCTGCATGTTCAGTCCCTCACTCCGTCGCCAGTGGATCGCCAGTCAGCGGTGCCGACCTCCCGCCCCCGATGCGCCCCGCCGTGCGGGCACATCATCTAATCTAGCATGTTGCAGCCCCCGTTTGCTAGGCCTACGGGCGAAAATGTCCGCCGGGGAAAAGCTAGAGCCCGCTGTACGGGCCCCCGTACACGGCAACGTACCCCGCCGTAAGCACGGACAACACCAGGCTCCACGCGCACAACGGCCAAACCTGCCGGGGCCGGTAGCGCGTGCAGAAGTGGATGAACATGATCGGCAGAATGTAATAGCGATGGTCCACCAGCCAATGGGGCAGCAGGAACAGCAGCGCGAAGCCCCACACCGCCAGCAACGTGTAGCGGTCGGGGCCGCTCCAGATGTGATCGGCCAGCAGTAGGACGGCGGCAACAATAAGTGCTGCCACCGCGTAGCGAACCATCGCCGACGTGTACAACAGGACCAGGAAACGGTCGTGCAGGTACTTCGGATTGGCGTTCCAGGGATGCGGGTTGTCAAAGCTCATACTGAGGGCGGCGACCGCCGCGATCAGCGCGGCGCAGACCCATGCTCGCGACAAGGCCGATCCCAGCTTCCGCGGCCACAGCTCCCGCGCGCGTTGGATCCACAGCGGTGCCCACAACACCGCAACTACAAGGCCGAACAGATGGAATTGGGCCACGTTCAGGCCCGGCCGGTTGTCACCCGTCGGCACCGGAATCCAACTTCCGTTCGGGATCAAGAGGACGCCGAACAGCGCGACCGCCACGGCATATGGCCACAGCCGTCTGAGTGCCGTGCGATTGAGTGCGGCTGGGCTGGTCGCGGAGCGGGGCGCGTGATCGGTCCGGGCGGCATCCAACTCGTGGGCCAGTCCCCACGCGGCGAAGAACGCGATCCAGACAATGTTAGATTGGCGAATGAAGCACGCCGCCAGCAGCGCCAGCGCCGCCCACAACGTGCGTTTGCGCACGTGAAACCAGAGCGCGCCGGCCAATGCCAGCAGGCTCGCCGGCTCGGTGTACGCCAGGACACAGTACGGGAAATACAGCGGGTTCCACGCCCAAAGCAGCAGCACACCACCGGCGGCTTCGCTGTGACGGACGCGCGCGGCACTGTACACGAGCAGCAGGGCCGCGAGCGTGATCAAGGCGTTCAGTGCCCGCACGACCAGCAGCGATTCGCCCAATAGCCTGGCGGCACCGGCGCCGACCAAGTGGAACGCCGGGAACATCGGGATCTGACCAGGATAAGGCCAGCGGCCCTGTAGCAGACCGGAGATCACCTGCCAGTGTGTGCGTTCGTCGGCGATCGGTTGGGGGTTGATCCACAGCAGCACGGCGAACCAGACCACGACAGTGGCAACGGCAGCCCACAGTGCGGTGTGCCGCGTGCCGGCTGGCCGAAGTGCCGCCGTCGATTCCGTCATCGCGGGAGCATCCTATGCGGTATCTCGGGCATCCTGCCCGAGTCTCACGGACACCGGCGGCCGGGTAACCACCAACTCGTTGCCCATTATAGGTGCCGTTCGCATGCCCGTTACCAACCTGATTGGTATGATACGCGCTCGGACGGCTCGTCCGGACCAGGCGCCGTCTGCCGGAGAGCACCCGGCGACGAACCCGGTCGAGTGACGTTCGGATACGAGCGGCGGTCGAGAACAGTGCCTCGATCTCCACTGAGCGGAGGTGACAATGGCCAAGGCTCACGTTGATCCGGCGGAGTTGCGGCGTTTCGCCCGAGACCTGGCCCGTTTCAGCAACGACTTGCAAGCCCTGATGAGCGGGCTGCACGCGAAGCTGCGTGGCCTGGAGCGGACCTGGCGTGACCAGGAGCAACGCAAGTTCACGGAGGAATTCGAGCAGACCATGAAAACGCTCGCGCGGTTCGTCGAGTCAACGGAGCAGCACGTGGCGTTCCTCCAAAAACGAGCCGGGCATATCGAAGACTATCTGCAACAGCGTTAGGTCGTCCGCATGAGCGAACAGGCCCGGGTTGAATCCGTTGACGCCCTGAAGGAGTTCAGGGTCGCCCTGTGCAAGTTTGCGGAGACCGTCAAGGTCGGGCTGGACGAAGCCGAGGCGGAGATTCAACGCGCGAACCTGTGGCTCAACCAGGAGCAGCATCGTTATTGGAAACGGCAAGCCGAGAAGCGGGCTGAGCTGTATGCTCGCGCCAAGAGCGATCTGAATCGCAAGAAAGCGCAGAAGACGGCGTTGGGAGCAAGGCTTTCATACGTCGATGAGGAGAAGGCCCTGGCAGCCGCCGAGCGACAGCTCGAGGAAGCCAAGCAGAAGCTGGCCAACGTGCGGCGCTGGAGTCGCTTGCTCGACGAGGAGAGCTTCTCGTACAAGGGGACCGCTCAGGGGATGAGCCTGGCGGTCGAGGTGGACGTGCCCAATGCCCTGGCGCAACTGGATAATATGATCGTGGCGCTTGAGGCGTATGCGTCGTCGGCACAGCCAAGCGAACAGCGCTCGACGGCGCCGGCACCACTCGGGGAAGACATCAGCCGTCCAGAGGAGCTGGCATCGATGGCCCGGGCCGCCCCACCGCCGCCGAGCGTCGCGGCGCAAGCGTATCAGAAGCTGCGCGAGCAGACCCCGTCACAGGCGTTTCGCGACGGTACGCCCATCGCCGAGCCGGGATTCGAGTGGTTGAAGGCAGACCGAGCCGGTGAGTCTGTGCGGGAGGTGCTGGCCGACCTCGAGATTGGGCGCACGCCGATCGCGGCCGACGACAAGATCGTTGTCGCGCGCGGGATCGGGGATCAGCAGCGCATCTACCTGGAGCGTGTGGAGAGCCCGACGGCGGGCGACAGCGGCTGGTACGTCGGCTTCGCGGACGATACCGAGGTTGGCGGCTACGACGCCGTGCGCATTGCCGACTTTCTCGCCGGGCGTCCGGATTTGGAGGCGGCGCTCGAACTGCCGGCCGGCTACCTCGTCGTGCTGGATGGGGCCTGCATCGAGGCCGTGCTCGACCCGCAGGGTGCACTGTTGTGGCCTTCCAAGGCACCGACGCAGTAACGATGATCACGGGTTCGCGGTGCCGTGACGCTGATTGGGGAAGGTGCGGTGCTGTGGCATGCCCACGGCCGGCCGGTATGGCGCCTAAAGCTTGGCGAAGCGGCGCCGCGCACGGCCGTGGGCATGGCACCCGACGCTAGGTGAGACTCGCCATGAGCGTGAATGCGGGACTCGGAAAGCTCACACGGGCCGGAAAGGATTTGCGGGCGCAGTGGAGTGAGGTCAAGGGCGCCTGGCACGACGAGAATACGCGGCGTTTTGAGCAGAGGTATCTTGCCCCCCTGCTCACACGCCTGCGGACGGTTGAGCTGACGATGGGACACATGGCGAGCGTCCTGCAGAAAGTTCGCCACGATTGCGAGTGAGAATGGAACACGATCGGCGGACAACGCGCGGCGAGCGGTCTCGCCCGGGGAGCGATTGAAGGCGATGCCGGAGCACCGCGACGACAGCGTGCCACGCGAGCCGCCGACGGGCGCGCAGGATTACTTCGACATCCGCCGCCGCGCCCTGCGCGGACTGCTCAACCTGTCGGCCGAAGCCGTTGCGCCGGCCGAGCTGGAAATCGAGCAACGGTATCAACAGGCGCGCGCGCAGGCGGAAGAGAGACTCCAAGAGGCGACCGCCGAAATCAAGTCCCGCCTCCAGGAGAAAGTGGAAGCGACCGAGCGGGCGCACACCGACCGGGTCAAGCAGATCCAAAGCGAGTACGAATCGGCACGGGACAGGCTGGCGAGGCAAACGAAGGAGTCGCTTGAACGCGTCGCGGCGGAGTTCGGGGAAATTGAAGGGGAAGCCCGCCGACGGAGGGACGACAACCTCCTGATCGCCGAGACGGTGCCGCAAGCGACCATCAAGGGACTTCACGAAGAGCTCCAGTCGGTCCAGCGGCAAGTGACGGCCGGGCACCAGCAATTGGAATCGCTGCAGGCCCGGGCCCTGCGGTTGTTGCAGGACTACCGACACGCACCGGAGCGAGACTCTGTCGCTGCCGCGGAGGAGGCCTCGGCAGCGGGCGACGCCGGCGCGGCGTACGAAGACCTCGCCAAAGCCGCCCGGCAGCATCTCAAAACGCTCCAAAGGCTGTCCACGCCACGCCTGTTCGTCGGCGCCCGGCCCTACGGGCTGTTGATTCTGTTATGCGCGGTCCCGGTGGGCGCAATGGGGGCGCTGAGCCTTCTGGAAACCCCCTACGCTCCGCCCTTCCTCATCTCCGGTCCGGTCGCGTTTATGGTCACGCTGGTGGTCGGGCTGCTGGTCGGCGGGGCGTTGTGGCGCAAGGCTCACGTTCGGATTGAGCAGGAGTATGAGCCACTGCGGGGCGCGCTGGCCGCGGCCGGCCGGGCGCTGGACCGACGATTGAAGCGCGTAAAAGAACAGGCCAGACGGGACGAGGCGAGGGCGGTCGAGAATCGTGCTCGAGAGACGCAGGCCATCAGGAACGAGTTCGACTCGGCAATCGCCGAGGCCGAGCAGCGCCGAGCCACGTCGCTCAAAAGAGTGGAAGAGGCCTGCTTGAAGCGCGACGCCGAAATCGAGCACCGCCGCGAGAGCGTCGTGCAAGAGGCCGACGACGAGAAAGACCGGCGGCGTCTGAAGTTGCAGGAGCGACATGATCGAGATTTGGCGGCAGCCCGGCAGGATTGCCAGCGGCAACGGGACGAGTCTCGCCGGCGGCACGATTCCGCGCGCGCAGAACTCGAAGCTCGCTGGAAAGCGGGGCTGTCGGATATGCAGCGGTTCCTGGACGAGACGGACCGGCTCAACCTCCAGCCGCGCTTCGACTGGAACGATGAGGCATTGTCGGATTGGACCCCGCCGGACGATTTCGCCACGCTTATTCCCTTCGGCAACTGGAGTCTGGACCTGACCGGGTTGGCCGACAGTGTGCGTGAGCGCGCCGGGTTTCTGGCAGATCGCTCGGCGGCGGTTCTGATGCCGGCCTTGCTTGCGCTTCCGAGCCGGTGCTCGTTGTTCCTGCAGAGTGAACGGGCCGGTCGGCAGGAAGCGATCGACACGCTGCGGGCAGTCATGTTGCGTCTGCTCATGTCGCTGCCGCCGGGGCGCGTGCGCTTCACCATCATCGACCCGGTCGGGCTGGGCGAGAACTTCGCGGGGTTCATGCACCTGGTGGACTATGAGGAAGCGCTGGTGGGCGGGCGGATCTGGACCGAGAGCGAGCACATCGAGGCGCGCCTGACGGAATTGACCAGCCACATGGAGACCGTCATCCAGAAGTACCTGCGCAACGAGTTCGAGACGATCGACGCGTACAACCAGCAGGCCGGCGAGCTGGCGGAACCCTATCGCTTCCTGGTGGTCGCCGACTTTCCCGCAAACTTCAACGAGGCCGCCGTCCATCGACTCAGCAGCATTGTCAGCAGCGGCGCGCGTTGTGGAGTCTTCACGCTGATCGCGCACGACAAGCGCCTGCCGACGCCTCCCGAGCTTCAGATCGAAGACCTGGCGGGCGGGAGCATCCACCTGGTCTATGAGGGCGAGCGCTTCGTTTATCAGGACGAACTGCGGCGGTTCCCGTTGACGCTGGACGCGCCGCCGTCCGAGGCGGTCCTGACGCGCGTCATGCACGCGGTGGGCCGCGGCGCGAAGGACTCGTTGCGGGTCGAGGTGCCGTTCGAATCGATCGCGCCGTCGGCCGAGCAATGTTGGACCGGCGACGCCAGCGCGGGCCTCAGCGTCCCGCTGGGGCATACCGGCGCGGTTCGGCTGCAACATCTGCAGCTCGGGCGCGGGATTGCCCAGCACACGCTGATCGCGGGCAAGACCGGCTCGGGCAAGTCAACGTTGCTGCACGTAATCATTTCGAATCTCGCCCTGTGGTACAGCCCGGCGGAGGTCGAGTTCTACCTGATCGACTTCAAGAAAGGCGTTGAGTTCAAGACTTACGTCACGCATCAGCTTCCACACGCGCGGGCCATTGCCATCGAAAGTGACCGCGAGTTCGGCGTGAGCGTACTGCAACGGCTGGACGCCGAGATGGCACGCCGCGGCGATCTGTTTCGCGCCGCCGGCGTGCAAGACCTGTTCGCGTACCGGGAGGTTTCCGGGCAGGTGCTGCCGCGCACGCTGCTGATCGTCGATGAGTTCCAAGTGTTCTTCACGGAGGACGACCGGCTGTCGCAGGAAGCGGCGATCCTGTTGGATCGTCTGGTGCGACAGGGCCGCGCTTTCGGCATCCACGTGCTGCTCGGGTCGCAAACGCTCGGCGGTACGGCCAGCCTCGCCCGGAGCACGATCGGGCAGATGGCGGTCCGCATTGCATTGCAGTGCTCCGAGGCCGACTCGCAGCTCATTCTGGATGACACGAACGTGGCCGCCCGACTGCTTTCACGCCCGGGTGAAGCCATCTACAACGACGCCGGTGGGCTCGTCGAGGGGAACAGTCCCTTCCAGACCGCGTGGCTGCCCGACGATCGTCGCAACGTGTATCTGACGCGCGTACGCACGCTGGCGCGCGAGCGGCAAGTGCGGCATGAGCCCCCCATCGTCTTTGAAGGCAACGCGCCCGCCGACATTCGACAGAACCGGATTCTGGCCCGGCTCCTGGAGGCGCCCGACTGGCCGGCGCCGCCCACCGCGCCCCAGGCGTGGCTCGGCGAGGCGGTCGCCATCAAAGACCCGACGAACGTCACTTTCAGACGCCAAAGCGGTGCCAACCTCATCTTCGTGGGCCAACGGGATGAATCGGCGTTGGCGATGATGGCGGCGGCCATGCTCTGCCTGGCCACCCAACACGCCCCGCAAGCGGCGCGCTTCCTCGTCCTCGACGGCGGGTCGCATGCCCACGGCCCACCGGGGGTCGCTGTCGGTGGGGAAGCGGGCGCCTCGGGCCGTGGGCATGGCACGCGCGGGCTGCACGACGTCGTCGCCCTGCTGCCTCACGAAACACGGTTCGTCCGTTGGCGTGACGTGGGCGCGGCGATTGCCGATCTGGCCGGCGAGATGCAGCGCCGACTCGAGGCCGATCAGACTGACGCGCCGGCAATCTACCTGTTCATCTACGGCTTGCAGCGCTACCGCATGCTGCGGCGTCAGGAGGAGGACTTCAGCTTCTCAACGGACGACCAGGACAAGTCCCCCAGCACGGACAAGCAGTTCGCCGAACTACTGCGTGACGGGCCGCCGTTCGGCGTTCACGTCGTGGCCTGGTCGGACACGCTGGCGACGCTGGAGCGCACGCTGGACCGGCAAGCGCTCGGCGAATTCGACAATCGCGTTTTGTTCCAGATGGGCGCGGCGGATTCCAGTAACTTGATCGACACGCCGGACGCCAACAAGCTCGGCTTCTATCGGGCGCTTCTTTACAGCGAAGAGCACGGTCTGCTGGAAAAGTTCCGACCCTACGCCGCTTTCGAAGCGAGTTGGCTCGAACACGTGCGGCGCTGTTTCACCGGCAAAGTCAAGCCGCCCGAGCCCCACGGACGCGTCACGTGACGCCTAGCGGCCACCAGGTCTTACCGATGCAAGGCGAGGCGACCGAGGACGAAAACGCGTGGGATGTCAGTTGTTTGCCGGGAGCTTCTAGGCATTTGTACCCGCGCCGCCTTCCAGCCGCGTACGCACCGGCGCGTCCCTCAGGGAGGCTTTAACCCTGGCGACTCCCGAAAACTAACTATATCTGGCCCACCAAAGAAAGTGTTGACAGGAGGGGCCCACGAGCGTACCCTCACAATTCAAGGAGTCCGGTCGAGAACGGGCGCTCCGGCCGAGGAGTTAGCCAATACCGGATGGCCGGCCAGGGTGTAATGCCTTGGACAGGACGAGGATGCGTACAAGTTCACATCGTGCGCGATAAGACTGGATGAACCAGGGCACAGCATCCGGTAGGCCCAGAGAGGAACGAATCAAGGGAGATGGCCGAATCAAGAAAGCGGCCGGCTTCTTGCGGGCGTTAGCAGCAAGGAGGGAGCCGAAGCGCGAACGCAGAGTTTGGCTCTCAAGGTGACTGGTACGAGTCTATAGCCTGCACCACCTCTGCTGGCCGAGGTAGACGATGCACTGCTGGCGTTCGCGCGTGGTCACGCGTTCAGGAGTGACGCTAAAAGCCGCCGACACCCTGCGTAGGGTCCCAAAGGTGCCGCCATTTGACGACGTCGTTGATTTCCAGCGATTTCCGCGCCGTCACATGCCCGTCCACCCAGAGGATGTTGGCGTTGCCGTTGAGGTAATAGGAAGTATGGCTGCCATACGTGGACGGTACGCTTGGCAAGCCGGTCGCGCCGTGGCGCGGGTCGACTCCTCCGCCAACCCTCGCCATGCCGTGCCACGTTATCGAATCCGCGCGCATGTACCCATGGTCGGTGATCCGTTGCTGGCAATCAGCGACCAGCAGGCACTGGGACGGCTGCCGCACCTCGGTCAACCGTCGCCAGAATACCCACCGTGCATTGCCCGCGGTTGGCGGCGTCTTATCGAATTGGTCAAAGCCCAACCAGAACCGGTTGTACCCGTACCCGAGATTCCTTACCGAGTACTCCCATTCCCACTCGAGGTCGTTCTGCCGGCGCACGTCTCGAAGCTCCGGACAGCGGCCAAGCCCCAATTCCGCCCCGCTTTTGTTGGCCGTCTCCTCATCCGCCAGACCTTCCAGCCAGTAGCTCTCGATCAAGTGGAACCAAGTTGGCGGCCTGAGGGTCATGTCATCTCGTAGCCCATAGCAGGCGGCCGGAAACACGTCCCGGGAGTCCACCAAATAATAATGAAAGCCGCGACCGTACTCGCGAAGCTGCGCACGGCACCTAACCTCGCGGGCATTCGAACGTGCTCTCGACAGCGAGGGTAAGAAGATGGACATCAGCAAGGCGATAATCGCGATCACCACGAGCAGTTCGATCAGCGTGAAGCCGGACGAACAGTTGTGCCCCCTTCGCATCACCTGTTCCTCCACGTCATCGCAAGGCCAGGCAACCCGTGCGTTTTCTACAGCCGATGTGTCGTGTCCAGTTGCGCGCCTGCTAGTCCCAGCTAACTAGACAGCCGCTTTGGCGCCACGTCAACTATCTGCTAGTCTAGTATGAGCGACATTCCTCATTCCGTCAACCCGGGATTCGCCATTTACCGGGCTTTCGATCGTCAACATACCACGTGAAGCCTCTCGATTCCAGCGGGAATCGCGTCGCCGCTGACAACGGTTAGGCAGGTCCAGGGGCCGCCCGGCCACTAGGGTTGTTATTGAGCTTGGCGGATCGGCAAGTCCCTGGGGGAAGGCGTAAAGGGGCCAAGCCTGCGCGTAGTTGCACCTGGCAGGCGCGAACGGGACCATATTAGGCCCGTCCGGACCAACCGGCCTCCGGGGTCCTGCCAGGTGTTGATGACGCGGCCCTCCGCATCAAAGACCACCGCCTTGCAGAGCTCCCGAATCGTGTACAGGTTGTAGCCGGGATAAGAGCGCTCGCCGTCGTGCACGACCGTGCCGTCCTGCTGCTCGTCCTCCGCGACCGGGCTGAACCCGACATAGGGTAACGATCGAAGCTGGTCGAGCTCGGCCTGCGTTTCCTGACGCTGCGAGTCTGTCGCTTGGCCGCCGGCGGATTGAGTCGCAGCAGCGCCGACGCCGCTTCGTTCACCATCTCCACCATCACGCTCGCAGCCTGTCAGTGGCACAGGCCCGATCAGCACAAGCGCTATTAATACCCGGAACATCGCGACCCCGATCGATGCGAACGATCCACACGATTCCCCATAGCTATAGTAGGTGACCAGCCCTCGCCATTCAAACCGCCGGCGGATCGATCCGCACCGGGCTTGCCAAACCAGCCTAAGCCTGCACAATCGACGCCGTGAGCGACAAGCACGTAAATGGCCGAATCGAACTGATCCACGGTTCGATGTTCTCCGGCAAGACCGAGTACATCATCGCCCGGCTGCGCCAGGAACAGTCGCGGGGCAAGCGCGTCAAGGCCTTCAAACACGCGATCGACGACCGCTACGATCCGGACCACCTGGTTACGCACCAAGGCGATCGCTTCGACGCCGTGCGCGTGTCGAGCGCCGCGGCGATTCCGGATCTCTGCGACCAGGCGGAAGTGGTCGCGATCGACGAGGGGCACTTCTTCACAACGGCCCTGATCCGCGTGGTGCAGCAGCTCGTGGAGCGCGGCGTGACGGTGGTCGTAGCCGGCATCAGCCACGACGTCTGGGGCCGACCGTTTGAGCCGATCCCGCAACTGGCCCAGATCGCGGATGACAAGGTCGTTCTACAGGCGCCGTGTCGAATCTGTGGCGCCCCCGCGCCGTTCACGCAGCGTATGACGCCGGTGAACACCCTGCACATGGTAGGCGGGCTCGACGACTACGAGCCGCGGTGCGCGGAGCACTTCACTCCGCTGCCGGGCCCGCCGGAGAAACGATGACATGCCGCTGGCGCGCGGACTGCTGGGCATCGTCGTGCTGCTGGGTCTGGCGTGGCTGCTGTCCTAGGATCGGCGCCGCTTCCCTTGGAAGCTGGTGGTCGGCAGCCTGGTCCTGCAATGGGTCCTGGCCTGGATCGTCCTGGGGACCGAGTCGAGTCAGGCGATCTTCGACGGCATCGGGCGAGTCGTCACAACCATTCTGTACGGGGCGGACGAGGGGGCCAAGTTCGTGTTCGGCCCCCTGGCGGGAGACCATCCGGACGTGGCCTGGACGGCCATCGCCGGCGTCCTGGCTCAATAACCAAGTGTCACCCACCGGCGAGCAGGTGGGTCACCCGCCACGGAACAGCCTTCACCCACAACGGGCACAGCCGTGCCACCCTTGGAGAATCCTCTCCGATGGCACGGCCGTGAGAGCCCGCGAACTAAACTAAACGAGTGCGACTCGTCGGACGGATTACTCGGTGCCACCTCCGGCAGCGGCGGCGCGCTCCGCTGGCGAGACGTAGTGCGTGACCGTACGCGTGTGCCAGGCCTGCCCGTCAAACGTGGTGTAGGAGGCGCTGGACTTGTAGAAATCGATCTTGCGCACCACCGGGGGCAGTTTGGCCAGCATGCCGGCGATCTTCGTGATTGCTGATCTGGCCTCAGCCTCGGGAATGAAAGCCCCCAACATCCCCGCGCCCATCGAGACCACCCCGACAATCTCCGCCATCTCCTCTCCCAGCTTGCGCTTGTCGGTGAGCGAGACGCTAGTGAAAGGCCCGGGTGGCACGAGGGCTTCGCTCATCACGCGCGCGTTCTCACCGATGTTGGGGTGCGCGCCCTTGGCCGTCTCCAGACACAGCCCCACCCCGTCAGCCGAGGTGCCGAAGATCAGGTAACTGTCGGCGACACCCCAGACGACCGGCTTTGGCGACATGGTGAAGTGAAGGTTCTGGAAACCCTCCAGGTGCTCGTGCTGCACCGGCGAGGTGCGCACGGCCAGCATGGCCCCCAGCATGGCCAGCTCGGGCTTCTTCGCCGTGCCTCCGACAAGCTTCGTCGTGAGGAACTCGATCGCGGCGCCGACCTTCTCGCGGGCGACTTGCTCATCGGTGACCTTGATCAGCCACACCGAACCATTGTTACCCTCCAGCGTCACGCTGATGAAGTCGCCGTCGATCCAGCCGATGACGTCCTTCTTGACGTCGAAGCCGTACTCGGCCTGGACCTCGGCCCACTTGGCGAGCAACTCTTCACCCTTCGGGCCCGCAAGACGGAACGTATCCTCGATGAACTTGTACAGCTCACCCAGATCAAACCCGCCGCTGACCGAGAATGACACGGTCTCCTGGGGCAGGTAGCGGTCGAAGTCGGTCATTTGCGGGCGCTTTCCGAAGACGGGGTAGATGGCCCGATCCTTGGCGTCTGCGACCAGGACGGTGATGGACTCGGCGTGGACGGCGTATCCGTCGGTGCTCTCGACGGTGGCAGCGTAGTCAAGAATGCCCGCAGCGTTCATCAGCCGATCAATAAGTAGCTTGACGATCGCCAGCTTCTCACCCCCCTGCTGCGCCTGCAGCTTAGCCGCTTTCTTCTTGGCTTTGGCGACAGCCGCCTCGTAGCGCTCGTCGCCACGGATGCTCTCCAGGTCGGGATCTTTGGAGATATGCTGCGGGGAGTAGAAGCCGCCCTCGACCGCCTTGTCCAGCCAAGTCAGGGCCTCCTCGTCGTGGCCGAGCAGCGCGTGGAAGCAGGCCAAGCCCCAGAGCGGCCGGCAGTCCTGCGGGTCCGCAGCATAAGCCTGCTCCATGAGCTTGAGCCCTTGCTCGTAGTCCTCGTCCTTGTACACCTCCCAGGCCTGCATGTAGAGCTTGTAGGCTTCCCCCTTCTTGCTGGAGTTGATGATGATGTCCTTGGCACCGCACCCCGCGGCCAGCTCGCTAGCCTTGGCGAGTGCCGCCTTGTAGCGCGGCTCGGCGCGCAGGCTGTCCAGGTCGGGGTCGCTGGCGACTTTGCCCGGCGCATAGAATCCGGCCTCGACCGCTTTCTCCAGCCAGCCCAGGGCCTCTTGCTTATGGCCGAGCAAGGCATGGAAACAGGCCAGGTTGTACAGGGGAATCGAGTCTTCCGGGGCAGCCGCGTGGGCCTTCTTGGTAAGGGCCAAGGCCTGTTCGATGTCACCACGCTGGTAGGCGGCCAACGCCCGAGCCGTGAGCTCATTGGCCTCGGGGTTCTGCCCGGTATTCATGTAGACATCGCCGGGCGTGTCAACCGAGGCGATGAGCATATCCACCAAGGCCCGCAGCGACTTCATTAGGGCCTGCATGTCGAAGAACACCAGGCTGTCTTCAGCCGGTGGGAGCTCGGCGAAAGCGGCTTTGAAACGCGGGTCGTCCACCAGGGCTTTCTTCGACCCGTTGCCGTCCAGCAGGCCGAGCACGTCGTTGAGGATCTGCTCCCCCAAGGCGATGCCCACGACATCGTCGCGCAGCGCGACGGAGATCGGCAATCGCGGGGCGGCGGGGATCATGGCCAACAGATTCAGGCTGGCTACCTTGGCGTTCATGCGCGTGGTCTGCTCGACGGCCAATGCCTCGGCACCGACGGCCTCGTTGATCTCCTCAGCAATCGCCTCCAGGATAGCTACCAGTCCTTCGTAGTTCTGGGCTGCCCCGTCGCCGTTACCCCGAAAGAGCCAGACCATGTCGGCCAGCAGTACGGGGGGACGTTGGCCGAGTATCTGCCTCGGCGGGTCGAAGCGCTCGGCAAAGACCATCTCGCCGCCGGTCAACTGGTCCCAATCGACCCCGGCCAGCAGTTGCGAGGCGCGCTCCTTGAGCTCCTCGACTCTGGCCATCTCCTTTTCGCCCATAAGCGAGCCGAGCAACCCGAACAGGTCATCACCGATGCCGCACTCCTTGAGGGCGTCGATGACTTCTCCCCAATACTGGCAGAGGAACTCCCGTTCAGGGTTGTGGCGCTCCGCCGCGCAAAGGAAGACATCGTTGGGTACGGCAGCCGTGAGGGTGAACTGCTCCTCAGCGACGTATGCCGGGGCAATCAAGGCTACCGCGAGCACAACGGCGGCCAGTCCACCAATCACACGAAATAGACGCGCGTTCATGATTCCGGCTCCTTGTTGTCGAACAAGTTGTCCTGCGTTTCCGGGGGGTGTTCGTGTCTGTCCGCGCACAAGACCCCCGGCTGGCCCCGCCGATGCGTCGGCTCCGGGCCGAGACCTTCTCATGATCATTCGGTCGGACGCTCGCCACTGCAAGAACGGCCGACACTCCTGTCCGACCCACGGCCTCACTGCTCCAACGCGGACTGAGGCGTCGCCGCTCCATCCGGCGGGCCGGCGTCCTGCTCGGGACCCGCCACGCCGTCATGCGACGTGACCACGCCGCGCGCCTCAGCAATTGCGAAAACGAGGTGCGTCTCAGCCTGGATCTACCGCCGCAGCCCCGTCGAGCCGCCAGGCACAGCCACATTCCGGGCAGACCGTGGTGCCGTCCCCCGGGGCCCTGGGCAGGCCACGGAGGTCGTAACCGCAGTGCGGGCAACGCCGGTGGCGGAGCATGACTCCGGCGACGCGCTTGAAGCGGACCTGACGAGTGCCGATCCAGATCCCGAACGGTCCGACCCAGACGCCGCTGAAAGGGACCAGATTCCGCACGAATTCGCCAAAGCGGATGCCGCCGGTGGACAGCCGGACGAGGGAGATAGTCAGACCGATGCCGCAGGCCACCAAGCCCACCAAACCGACCCAAAACGCAATACGATGTGCCCTGTTCCACCCGATGCCGATCTGTTGGGCGATCTCGCGGAGCGTTTCGGGCGGGATCACGCCGGGCTGGTGCAGCAGGTGCATCATGACCGGGTCAAGCTGTGCGACCGAGCGGCCGCGCGCGTCCTCGATGCGCCAAGCCTGCCGGGCTGGAGATGATTCCTTATCGGCCATTGTTGTTCTCTACTGTGCCGCCCGGCCGATCCACTCGTGGCCCATCGGCAAGAGAACCTCCCCGCCGTGCCTCGCCCGGAGAAACCATGGGGACTCGCGCTGAACGTACTCGGGGCGGCCGTACCTCATCCGGCCTCGCGCGGCGGCATCGGCTCGCGCTGGGTGCCGCACTCCGGGCAGCGCGTGATGTCGTCATTCAAGCCGCGCAGCCAGTAACCACACTTGAAACACACGTCGTAGCCATGCCGGCGTGTGGCCCGGTACACACACGGGGCGAAGCGATACCGCTGCAACACGGCGCCGCCCAACACAAAGCAGATGACGAAGAGCACCACCGGCGCCGCGGCTCGAAACAGCTTATTAGTCAGTCCACCGGCGCCAATCAACGTGGCAAGCCGGCCGCCTACATCGCTGGCGAAGAACACCGTGAGCAGATAGAAGGCGGGCAGAGCAAGGTACAGCAGGATGTTCCATTTGTTCGCGAACCACAGCTTCCACGCGTCACGCAGTATCGCCTTCCGCTCCTGCTTGGTCAGCGGTAGCTCGCGATTGACGTATTCGGGCCAGATCCAGCTCATTTCGCCTGACCCTCCAACTGCCAGGCGCAGCCGCATTCGGGGCAAACGGTCGCCCCATCAGCGGGATCGGTGGGCAACAGGCGCAGGTCGTAGCCGCAGTGCGGGCAGCGCCGGTGTGCGAGCATGACTGCGCAAATGTGCTTGGCGCGGGCCCGTCGGCCACTCCGCCAGAACTGCACTGCCCCCAGGCCAAACACGACGATGTTGATCGGCCACAGCACACGCTCCATCGCGTCAATACCGCTCTGACGTATCAGTTTCCAGATGACCAGGAACACGACGCACGCGAGGAACGTGAACACGCAGGCGAGATACCCGCGGCGTTGCCACTTCGGCAGCCCGAAGCTCACCTTGTCCGCAATGAATTGCAGTGTCTCGGCAGGTATCACCTCATATCGCCGAAGCAGGTTGAGTTCGTAGGGGTCCAGGAAGCTCACCGGTCGGCCGCGCGCGTCCCTGGTACGGGCCGGGCGTGCGGAGCTACGCGGCTCTGGGCTGGACGTCTTCATGGGAACGTCGTCTCCACGGGTCGCCCGGCGTTTGCCGGCTATTCGAACTCGGCCACAGCCTCGATCAGGGCCCGGGTGGTACCTTCTTCGCTCTCGCTGTGACCGGCTTCCTCGACGATGATCAGCTTGGACTTCGGGAGGCGTTGGTGTAGCCGCCAGGCCGTGACCGGCGGGCACACCATGTCGTAGCGCCCGTTGATGATCGTGATTGGAATGTCTTTGAGCTTGTCCGCGTCGCGTAGAAGCTGCCCTTCCTCGAGAAAGAACCGGTTGCTGGCGTAATGGCAGTCGATCTTCATGGCGGGCCGCGGGTCGTAGTCGCCCCAACCCTGCTCCACTTTCTCGTCCGGTGCGTGCATATAGCCGGTCTTGATCGCGAATCTAATCCAGGCCTGACCGACCCGGCGCACGAGGGCGTCGTCGCCCTTCTCGAACAGCTCGAGCAACGCCTTCAGCTCGAACTCCTTCAAGCTTGTGGGCAACGCCGCTTCCAGGCGCGCCACGGCATCTGGGAAGAACTGCCGCATGGCTTCACCCGCAAAAGCGTTGTCAATCTCGTCCTTCGTACCGGTGTGCACACCGCGGATGACCATCCCGGAGACCTGGTCCGGATGGGTCTCGGCGTACGCTAGCGCGAGCGTCGAACCCCACGAGCCGCCGAACACGAGGATCTTCCCGTTGATATTCAGGTGCGCGCGGAGGCGCTCGATGTCGGCGACGAGGTATTGGGTAGTGTTCTCGCGTAGCTCACCGGGCGGCCGGCTGCGCCCGGCACCACGTTGGTCATGCAGGACGACGAGGAACTTCTCCGGGTCGAAGTATTGCGTCAGGCGGGGATAGCAGCCGAAGCCCGGGCCGCCGTGCAGCACGAACACCGGCTTACCCTGTGGGTTACCGTGCAGTTCGTAATGGATGCTATGCAGGTTGCTGACCTTGAGTTGCCCGGTTCTGAACGGTTTGGTGGCCGGGAACAGCCCTCCCGGTTGTTGCGTGTCGTCCGCCGCTGTCGGCGAGGCCAGCAGACCGGCGAGGCAAACGCATAGGCCGCAGGCGATTCTTCGGATCATTGTGACTCCTTCGGCAGTTGGCCACTGATGCTGGGACAAGTGGTTCAGTCACTCCACATTCGTTGGTGGCAACGGGCTGAACCACGCCGGCGGCATGCAATCACGGCGCGTCGGACTCGTCGCCGGAGTCGCTCCTGTCAGCGGGGGCCGAAGCCGCCTGGTCAGTGGCCGCGGATGGTTGACTGGCGGGCACCTGTCCAGCGGCTTGTGCGGTCTGCTGGGCAGCCAGCGCTTGCCGCCGTGCGATCCGGGCTTGGACCGCCCGGTAGTGCGTAATGCCGACTGCAAGGCCAGTAAGCGTGACAGCGAACAGCAGCAACGGTATGGCGAACCACGCCCGGCTGCGGCGGCGAACCGGCGTGCTCGGGAAGACACCGGTCTCCAGATAGGCACGCTCGGCGGCGCTAAACTCCTGTCCGCACTCGGGGCAGCGCGGCACGGTCTGCCCGCGCAGGTCGTATCCACATTGCCGGCACCGGAACCCCCGGCGTTCAAGCACGGCGACGCGCTCGAGGAGAAGGAACCACGGCAGCCACAGGATTAATACCACCGGCAAGGCGATGAAATCGGGCCAGCCGCTGCGTGTCAAATACATCGACACGGGCAAGGCAAGCAGGGCAATCGGAAGAATCGACAAAAGCCGTCGCTTCCGGTCGATCCCCAGCAGCGAGCCGCACCTGTCGCAGGGCCAGCGCGACCACCACGTGCGCAACAGGTACGTCCAGCGGAGCGGTTGGCGACAAACAGGACATTCGGCCAGCAGCGCCATCTCGACGGCCCCTTGCGGCAATCAGTCCTCGGTGCAGTCTTTGACGTCGATCTCGGGCTGCTCCACCGCGTCGAACCGCTTGGGTGCGGGCAAGATGCGGCTCGGTCGGCCACGACGACGTAACAAGCCTGCGCGCCACGTGGAAGTGCCGCCAAGCCTACCCATCGTCACTGCCGTCTTCGGCGTGCCTTGGTGCGGTCTCGACGGGCTCACGCCACTCGGCCGCCTGGTCCGGCCTACCCCACGACTCGTACAGCCGGACGATTCGCCGCCGCGCCTGGCGTTTGCAGTCCCTGGGTGCCTGGGGGTTGTCCTTTACCCGCGCGAAGGCGTCGAGCAGCAGCGGCTCGGCCTGAGCGAACTCGCCCTGCCCGGCGACGGCAACGCCGAGCAGGCTCCGCGCGTCGGCAATCAGCCAGTGCCCCTCCGGCAGGACCTTCTGTCTCGTCGCCAGACACGCGCGTAGCAGCGGTTCCGCTCTGGGGAAGTTGCCCTCCTCCATGAGAGCCTGTGCCCGCAGGACCATTGAGCCGCCGACGACGGAATCGCTGGCCAGCGAGTCGCGGAGTCGTCCGGCCAATCCGCCCCAAGAGACCCTGGCGGCCCGCAGGACATCGCCCCTCTCCAAGAGGAGATCGGCAAGCCTCACTTCCAGTTCCGCCAGGTTGTAGGGTCCGCCGGCCCGGGCCCGCGCGACCGCCTGCTGCTGCGTCTCGATGGCCCGGTCGAGGTCCCCGGTCATCTGAAACGCGAGTGCCAAGGTGTCCAGGATGTTGGCGTCCTTGCCGCCGTCCAGCTCGACCGCGCGTCGGGCAACAGGCAAGGCCGCCTCGGCATCGCGCAGGTCGGCCGGCTCACAGGTCAACAGCTCCCAGGCATATGCGTGCAGCGCGAGGGCGTCGGCGTCCGGGCGTTCCGCGGCCCGCCGCAAACGATCGAGGCCATCGGCGACCAGCGGCCTGAGCTCGGTCACTTTGTTCTGATCGCGCAAGACCCTCAGCAGGTTGTTCATCGGGATCTGCGTTCGCGGGTGGTTGGGGCCGAGGATTCGGCGGTTCAATTCCCACGTCTGGCGGTAGAGCTCCTCGGCAGCCTCGTATTTTCCCTGACGTTCGAGCGTAAGCGCGAGGTTGTTCATCGCCCGCGTCACCTCGGGGTGCTCCTCCCCCACGACGCGGCGCTCGACCTCCAGGGCCTCGCCCAGCACCTTCTCCGCCAGCCCATAGCGAGCCTGGGCCTGATACACGCTTCCCAGATTGACCTGCGAGCGCAGCGTGTCCATGTGCCGGTCGCCGAGCACGCGCTGTTGAATCTCCAGCGTCCGGCCATGAATACTCTCGGCCTCGGCAAGCTTGTCCGGCGTGTCCTGCCGGCGAAGCGTGACGCCCAGCCGGTCCCGCGAGGCCAGCGTATCGGGGTGTTCGGCGCCAAGGACGCGGCTTTGGGTCTCGGCCGTCCGGCGGGCCAACGCCTCTGCCTGTGCGTACTTGTGCTGACTTGTGAGCACGCCAGCCAAGACGCTTCTGGACCGCAGCGTATCGGGATGTTCGGCGCCGAGCCCGCTCGTGCGAATCGCCTCGGCGGCGCGCAGGTGGATTTCCGCGGCGGCGTACAGGCCGAGGGCCTGGTAGGTCCTGCCGAGCGTCATGCGTACGGTAACTTCCACCTCCGGCTGTCTAGCCAGCGCACCTTCGTCGATTTTCCTGGCCGCCTCGTCCAGAACGTAGCATATGGTGACTTCGCGGCCCAACGCCTTACTCGGGTCCACGGACGCCAGCATCTGTTGAAGGAACTGACTCACCTCTGCGGACTCGGCGGCCTCTTGCCGGGCCTTCCCGGCGCTGGCCTCGGCGAGCCGACGATGTTCTTGCTCGCCCTTGCGGGCATCCTCCGCCTCGACGCGTGCCAGGGTGGCCTGCACATAACCGACCGTGGCCACTGAAAACCCAGCGAGCAGGGCCGCGGCGACCAGGGAACCGGCGATGACGGCGGCCCGATTGCGGCGAATGAACTTGGAGAACTTGTAGGCCATGCCCGGCGGGCCGGCCAGCACCGGCTCGTGGTTCAGATGTCGCTCGATGTCGTTGGCCAGCTCGCTGGCACTCTGGTAGCGACGGGTACGGTCTTTCTCGATCGCCTTCATGACGATCCAGTCCAGGTCACCGCGGATCAGCTTGGAGAGCGCCGCCGGCTCGGCCTGACGGAGCGCGCCGATCGCGGCACCAGACGCGGTCAGCGTCGCCACCCGCGTGGAGGGCTTCTCCGGCTCCACCTCGCGGATGATGCGCTTGATCTCGTCAAAACCCGCGCCGCGCAGTGTCTTGGCGTCGAAGGGCGTGGTGCCGGTGAGCAGTACGTAGAGCAAGACGCCCAGCGAGTAGATGTCCGTCCGCGTGTCGACGTCCAGGCCACTGATCTCCGCCTGGTCGGGGCTCATGTACTCCGGCGTGCCGATGAATTGGCGGAACTCGGTGAAGAGTGTCTTTTCGGTCAGCCTGTGGCTGGTGGCCTTGGCGATGCCGAAGTCGATCACCTTCGGCACGGGCGTGGTCTCGTGCAGCGTCACCAGCACGTTGTTCGGCTTGATGTCGCGGTGGATGATCCCCTTTTGGTGGGCGTGCTGCACCGCCTGACAGACCAGGAGAAACAGCTCCAGCCGTTCGCGCGTCGAGAGCTTGCTCTGATCGCAATACTCGGTGATACGCACGCCCTTGACGAGTTCCATCACGAAGTACGGGCGGCCGGTCTCGGTCGCGCCCGCATCGAGCACCTTGGCGATGTTGGGGTGATCCATCAGGGCCAGGGCCTGCCGCTCGGCCTCGAAGCGGGCGATCACCTGCTTGGTGTCCATG
>CAZNFA010000057.1:0-29974 GCA_964572345.1 uncultured Planctomycetales bacterium | reverse complement strand
ACCTGCGGCGAGCACCAAAGCAACTGCAACAAGTTTCCTCATTTTCCGGTCCTCTCGAGCGCTGGATACAGGTTCACCGAGGCGGCCAGCGGCGGCGTGTCGTCTCCCAACGGGTGCTCGAAGAACACGCCTTTGTCGAGAGTGGCCTGCCCGTAGGTTCTCGTCCAGTCGTCGTCGTTGTAGACGTGGACCATCAGGTCAACCGTCCAGTAGCCCCCATCGTTGAAATCGGGAACAAGCGGGTCATCTACGTCCGGCGGCTGATAGAGGGTGTAGAAGGTGCTGATGTCGGCGTAGGCGCCGGTGCCCAGCGCCAGGGTCGCGGCAACTGCAAGCAGCTTGTTCATGCTTCGCCTCCCAGGACATCGTGAGACATGAGCAGGCAGCCTGGTGACTGCCCCTTCTCCTGGGTCACCTTCAGACGATAGGCCGCCGCTGCCGGGTTTTCAAGACTCGAGCACGAATCTCGCAATGCCGGTGGGGGTCAAGCTCCGGGCCGAACGGCCCACACGCGGGCCGTGTGGGCATCGTTATGCCAGTCCTCCGAGTAATGACGGACCTCGAAGCCGGTCAGCAGCCGGGGCAGCTCGCCGGGCTGAAGGATGTGGGAGTCGCGGGCGGGCTTGCCGTGGCGCTGGCGGTGCAGTGTCGTATACGTTTCGTACACAACACTACCGCCGGGCCGCAGCCACTCGCCCAGTGACCCGAACAGCGGACGGTGCAGATAGCGGATGACCGTAACCAGGTCGAACGGCCGATCCCACTCCACACGCCCGCCCTCCAGATCCACCTGAACCCAATGAATCGGCCGAATCGCCGCCGCACAACGCTGCGCCAGGTCCCGGGCACGCTCCAAGGCATCCGGCAAGACGTCCACGCCGGTGACGTCCCAGCCGCAGGAGGACATGAAGACGGTGTCGCGTCCGGTCCCGCAGGCCACGTCGAGCGCCGACCCGCCGTCCAGCTCGGGCAGCACCTGGCTCAGAAACGCATTGGGCTGCCACAGGCGGCCGACGTCGGACGAGTGCCCGGGCGATTCATAGCGGAACTCGTCCACGGTCTCGGCCCGGCGACCGGTGCCTTCGAGCCAGGCAACGACGTCGCGCACAAGTGTCGGTGGCCCGGCAACACGCACTACCCGGCTCCGCGGGGGCAGCTCTTGTGTGCGCTGCGGCAACTCCGAAAACGGGATGTTGACCGCACCGACAAGCGGCTGAGCCGCCGCCCGATCGGCCTCCCGCGGATCGAGCAGGTCACGCTCAACGAGTCTGGCAGACAACCTCAGCCTCCAAGGCAAACGGCAACGCAGGCGAGCGTCTTGCGGCGGTCACCCCGGCAGGGCGCCGCAGCGCTTCCGAGCCCGCCGCGGCCCATTCCACCCGGAAAGGGCTTGATTCGTCAACCGCGACGGAGGCCGCTTTCGGTTGAATCGAGCAGGGCGTTCGCGTAGGATGACCGATTGAAGTCCGGTAAATGGGAAATGTCGGTTTTCTACTGCCGGGACAGAGCCCGGCCGCTACACGGCCGGTGGCCGAGGCCCGCATCGCCAATGCATCCCAAACAGACAGGCGTCTGGTTATCGTTGCTAGTAGTCATCGCGTTTGCCCTGCGAATCGGGTACTGTGCGGGTCATGTCGGCCTGGGCCGCACGTTCCCCGAGAATTATCGCGAGTACATCGCTACCGGGAAGCGCCTGCTCGAAACAGGCACCATCCAATGCTCGTGGATCATTCGCGACGCGGACGCGAACGGGCCGTCGGCTGTACTGCCGCCGGGGTACGTTGCATTGGTCGCGAGCGTTTACTGGCTCTTCGGCGTCGAGAGTTCCGCGGCCAACGTGGCGCTTCAAATCATCAATGCCGCAGCGACGTCGCTGGCAGTGCTTTTTGTGTTCCTGATTGCCCGACGACTCGCTGGCGACGCCGCGGGATGGCTTGCGGCGGTTCTCGCGACTGTCAATCCGACGCTCATTGGCTTCACAGACTTCGTCTGGGACACGTGCGTATTCGCCTTCGGGATCTCGCTGGCGGTCTGGCTATCGCTGCGGCTATCGGACCGCCCGTTGGGATGGCCGGCCTGGACGGGCTTCGGCCTGCTGCTCGGGGGGGTCGCGCTTGTAAGCCCCGCGCTGACAGTTGCCTACCCGTTCCTGGTCCTTTGGCCAGTGATCAAGTATCACGGTTGGCGACTCCGGCCAGTGGTCGTGCCCGTGGTCGCGACAGTTACCGGCTGGCTCATCGCAATCGCTCCGTGGACCGTCCGCAACTACGTGTATTTCGACAGAATCATGTACGTTCGCGGCGGTCTGATGATGGAAGTCTGGCTCGGGGTTTGCCCCGAGGCGGAAGAGGCCGGGGGAGCAGTCTACCGCGCGCGCTATCCACTCAAGAACGCCGAGGAACAGGAGAAAGTCGTCCGGCTCGGCGAAGAGAGGTATCTCGACGCGTGCGGCGAACTGGCAGCGCGGGCGATAGCCGAGGACCCCTGGAGGTTTCTGCAGCTATGCGCCCAGCGGGCCATTGACTACTGGTTCGGAACCACGGTTACGCACCAGGACGAGCAGCAGGGCTGGTGGCCGCGGTCACGCGCGCGGGCCGTTGTGGCGGTCGTGCTCTCCGCCGAGGTGCTCGTTGTGGTTGGGTCGCTGCTGGTTCTGCGACGGATCCCGAGTGATGTGGCCTGGTTGCTTGCGATCCTGCTGGCGTTTTCGCTCGTTTATAGCGCAACGCACGTTGTGGTGCGATTCCGCGCGCCGATGGAGCCGATCATGGCGGTTCTGGCCGGTGTCTCGGCCGTGCGGGCCTATGCGACAGTGATGCGGCGCTGCTCGGCGCAGGGAGGCGCAGTCGAAAGCGATTGAACCGCGGATGGGCTGCAGCACGTCACGTCCAGAGGTAGCGACTGACCTCGGCATCAGCCGCGGGCCATTGGAGTCGCTCAATTTGCCGTCCGGCCCCGAGCGGTCCCGCTCCAGGCCGACCTGCACCGCAGCGATGGCATATCCAGGCTACAACACCGCGTGGCGAGGCGCAACCGCCTAGCCCAAGTTGAACACTTCTGAACGGTTTTCGCTTTTTTGGCGGTTTCGATCGCGGCTCGGAGGGTGGGATCGGGGTTGGAGCGCCTGAGATGCCGTGTAGTCACGACCTACCCCGTTGCCTTGGCGGGTTTTCGTGGCATTCTTGTTGCAGAAGGAGCGTGACTCTGCGGCAGGGACGCGATGTTTCTCAAGCGACTCCAGCGGCGCAAGAACGGCAAGGGGCACGCCTACTGGGCCTTGGTCGAGTCGATCCGCACGGCCAAGGGCTCGCGACGCCGGGTGGTGGCCTATCTGGGCGAACTGAAACTATGATGCTTAGAGCTTTCCTCATTGCGGTTTTGGCTGGTGTCGGGGCCTTGCTGCTGTTGAGTTCCCCGGCCAAGGCCGACGGACCTACTCGCGATGATTGCGCCGGCGACGTGGACGGCGACGGAGATACCGACCTGACGGATCTCGGCTATTGGCAGGGATACTGGGAGCGAGCCCTCGAACGGTCGGTCCCGTGGATGATCGTCGAAGAGCACGAGACTTACTTCCTCGCGGACGCCCTCGACAGCGCCTGGTCCAACTATGATTCGTTGACCGACCGCCATATGGGACAGGCCTGCGTCGCACACGTTGACGGCAGCGTGTCGGCCCGCTCGTACTGGCGCGTTTCGATGGACGTGCGCATCGGAAACGACAGTCGGCACCTGAGGAAATTCGAGGCGTGGAAGGCTTACTATGAGCTAACCGATGGCCGCATCGTCAGCGCCGGCCATCCCGGCAAAAAGTTCGGGTTTCTTCGCACAGCTTCGGCGGTCAACGATTGACTTGGCCCGCCCGGTAGTGCACAGACGCACCTACACCCAGATATCCGCGATGCCGAACGCCAGCCGGATGGTGGCGATGATCTGATCGGCCACGCCGGAGCAACTGCTGGCCAATAAGGTCCCGCTGGAAAGAATGGCCAGAGCGATCAGACGGCGTCGCATCCGCTTCATCTGAGCTTCCTCCAAGAAACAGTCCGACCCACCGCTATGATATTCACGGACAGGCCGACCGACAATTCGCTGGCCTACGCGAGGCCACTCCGACCGTACCCGGGGCAGCCCAGCAACATAGACACCGTCAAAACACCTGGCCGCACTGAGCAGGACACACTCCGGACCGGGAGGTTTGACCCCGAACGGTACGGCCGATAGGCTTAGCGGTCGCCAACGCGGCCTGAGGACTGTTCGGAAGCGCGATCACCGCATGGGCACAGCAAGCAAGCAGAAGAAGGCGTCGGCCGCCCGGATGCCTCAGCCCCGCGCACGTCGGCGCGAGCCGATCCTCGCCCAGATCGCCGGGTTCGTAGACCTGTTCGTCTGGCTGCTGGTCCTCAAGAGCTTCTTCCTGCCGCTGTTCATCATCCCTACCGGGTCGATGGCCGAGACGCTGGCCGGCGCCTACGCCACGCACAGTTGTCCGAGTTGCGGGTACGAGTACCCGGTGGGCTTTCACGACAAGACCGGGCCGCCGATCGTTCAATGCCCGAATTGCCGCTTCCGCGAGCCGACCGGGTACAACATCTGTCCGGATTGCCGCCAGGGCTCTGTCAAGCTGCTCTCCGCCAACGACGGGACGACGGTCGCGGTGTGCTACAACCGCGATTGCCCGCGGCACTGGCGCATGGCGTTGGACAGGCCGCGGCTTTCCAAACCGCTCAAGCCAAAATCCGGCGACCGCATTGTCGTGCACGGCTGGCCGTACGCTCTCGGCGGGCAACTCGGGCCGCAGCGCTGGGACGTTGTGGTCTTTAAGGTGCCGAAAGACGGCCAGACAAACTACATCAAGCGCCTGATCGGGCTACCGGGCGAGACGATCGAGATCATTGACGGCGACGTTTTTGTCACCGACCCCCACACGGGGGAGACGCAGATCGCGCGCAAGACGCGACATGCCCAGCGGGCGTTGTGGTTTCCATACTACGACCACGATTGCCACCCGCGAGAACCCAGCTCCGCCGCGCGCTATCACCCGCGCTGGATCGCCCTGCGTGAGGACAGCAGCTGGACCGCCCTCGACACGCGCGTGCCTCGTTTCGACGGCGTAGACCGGCCGCGGGCCGAGATCCAGTTCGTTACCCGGCTCGGCGACAACCCGCCGCCCGGCGATATCACCGACGTCTATGGTTACAACCTCCCCGCCCACCCGAAGTTGCAGAACGTCGTGAGTGACGTCTGGCTGTCGGCCGAGGTGACGATCGAGGCCGGCGACGGCTACGTGGAGCTCAGCACCAGCAAGTACTCGGACCGCTTCTACGCCCGGTTGTATGCCGACGGTCGGGTCACGCTCGAGCACAGCGGGTCCGGCAGCGACGAACGCGAGCTGTGGAAGGAGGCGTGGGTCGCAGCGCCGCCGCACAACGTCCGCTTTTCACTGAGCAACGCCGACTATGTGGTCCGCGTCGAAATCGACGGGGAGACCGTAATCGAGTCCACGCCGGCGCAGTACGGTATCGGTCCGGAAGAAGCCCACGTCCGCAGCCGGCTGCCGACCGACGCGCGCCGACCGATCGTCCGCGTCGCGGCCGAGCACGTGCGGGCCAAGCTAGCCCATTTGCTGATCCAGCGCGACGTGTTCTACACCAGCCGCAGCCTGCACAACCCCGAACGAGCGGGGATCGGGACCCAGGGCCACCCGATCCAACTGGGTCCGGACCAGTGTTTCGTCTGCGGCGACAATAGCCCCTCAAGCCGCGATAGCCGCTGGTGGGCCACCGAGCCACTCGGGCCGCATCTGCGGGAGGCGCTCAAGCGCGGAGACTATCAGATGGGGACTGTGCCAGCCGATCAAATGATCGGGCGGGCGTTCTTCGTCTACTGGCCGGGGTTCATGCCGCTGTTTCCCGGCCTGCCCAACTGCCTGCCCGACCTAGGCCGCGTTCGCTGGATTCACTAGGCTCCCGGCAGAATCGAGCGGCCAGACCCGAGATAGACCGACATAATTGACCGAAGAAACGAGAACATCGCGAGACGAGCAGGGTCAACCGCCGGGCACGCGGACCGTCGGGCCGGAACCGGTCACGAGCCCGTCCACCTCCCACCACGTCCTCGACTCGATCCAGACGGTTCTCACCGCGCTGATCCTGGCATTCGTCTTCCGCGCGTTCTTCATCGAGGCCTTCATCATCCCCACCGGTTCGATGGCCGAGTCGCTGCTGGGCGTGCACGGCACGGCCGTCTGCCCCTACTGCGGCTGGGAGTACGACTACGGCCCCGCTTCGCGGACATCCGGCTTGGTGCGCGATTTCGACGTCCCCCGCGAGCTCACGTGCCCGAACTGTCACCAGCGAAGCGCCCCGGACTTGCGCCACGCCGCCCCCAAGTCCGGCGATCGCGTCCTCGTGCACAAGTGGCCGTACCTCTTCGGGGGCCTGCTGGGGCCGAGCCGCTGGGACGTAATCGTGTTCCGCGACCCGGCCAATCCCGCCCAGAATTACATCAAACGGCTCGTCGGGCTGCCCGGCGACTCGGTCGAGATCATCGACGGCGACGTATACGTGAACGGGGGGATCGCCCGCAAGACCCCCGCCGCCCAAAGCGTCCTGTGGTTCGTCGTTTTCGACCAGAACCGGCTGCCACACAACCCCGCGGGCGACCCGGCGCGAGCCCGTTGGGTCGCCGATCGACGGCACACCGACCCGAGCCCCGGCTGGTACGGGCTCGACACACGCGTGATTCGCTACACCGGGCTGGATGAAACGTCACGCAGTATCACCTTCGACGCCTCCCCTCCCGGGCGATACCTGCAGGACGTCTACGGCTACAACCACCGGGCCCCCGGCAACTATGTCGGGGACCTTCGCGTGGTGGCGGAGGTGACGCTGCGCCATGGCCGCGGCTGGTGTGCCTGGGAGCTGACGCGCGCTCCCTACCACTTCAGCGCACGACTCCAACTGGACGGCACGGCGACGCTGCGTATGCAGCCGCCCGGCGGCGACGAGACCACCCTCGCCACGCACCGACTGCGACCTCTTCGTCTCGGTCGTCCGGTGACGGTCGAGTTCGGCCATTTGGACAACCGCGTCTACCTGAAGCTGAACGGCCGGGAGGTGCTGGCCACGACCGACACACAGTACGACCCGGCCCCCGACCGCGACGAACACACCGCCGGCAAGCAACCGCCCCGCCTGCGCATCACCGCCTGCTCACTGGCGTTCGAGCTGCGCGGGCTGCGGATCGACCGCGACGTGTACTACTGCTCCCGGGGCGCAAACACACTGCGGGCTTCCCCAGGCGACCCATTCAAGCTCAGAGCCGGCGAGTACTTCGTGCTTGGCGACAACAGCCCTCAGAGCGCCGACAGCCGCGAATGGCACAACCACGCCCGGCACCTGCCCAACGACTACCGCCTCGGCACCGTGCCGGCGGATCAGATTGTCGGGCGGGCCTTCTTCGTGTATCTTCCCGGGCTGCTGCGGCAGGACGGCCGGAGTTGGTGGCGCGTTCCCGACCTCGGTCGCATGCGCCTCATTCGTTAGCCCTGCTCTGGCCAAGGGATACGAGCCATTGCGACTACGTTGTCAACATTTTGGGGCACAGCGCCGACGCCGATGGTGGCAAACCCGCGAGGAACAGGCCAGCAAGCACACGCGACCTCCGCCGAGGGCCCTCCTCCGGCGAAAAAAGAGCGCAAGTACTTGTCACTGCCGGTCGTGCGCGCTTCCGAACACCAGATCGCGCTTGCAGCCCTACCATCCCCGGGACCCCCGGGAACGCCCCCTGCCGCGACCGACCGACCCGCGTCACCCCTGTTGTCAACAGCTTTTCCACAATCCGGCCACCCCAGTCGCCAGGAGCAACCGTAATGTTGCTTGAAGCCGAAGGTTTGGTAAAGGCTTATGGCGGACGCCGCGTCGTTGACCAGGTCAGCTATCGCGTGGACGAGGGTGAGATCGTCGGCCTACTCGGGGCGAACGGAGCGGGAAAGACCACCAGCTTCCGCATGACGGTCGGCATGATCACGCCCGACGCCGGTCGTGTCCGTTTCCTTCGCAAGGACGTCACCGATCTGCCCATGTACAAGCGTGCCCGGCGTGGCATCGGCTACCTCTCCCAGGAAACCAGCGTCTTCCAGCGCCTGACCGTGGAAGACAACCTCATGGCCATCTGCGAGACCATGCGGCTGACGCGCCGCCAGCGACAGCGCAAAGTCGAGGAGCTCCTCGATCAGTTCGGCCTCCAGATCGTCCGCAAGAACCTGGCCAAGAATGTCTCCGGCGGCGAACGCCGTAAGCTGGAGATCGCGCGTGCGTTGGTCACCAACCCGCGGCTCATCCTGCTTGACGAGCCGTTCAGCGGGGTCGATCCCAAGGCGGTCGAGGAGTTGCGGAACGAGATTCTGCGGCTGCGCCACGAGCACATTGCCATCCTGCTGACCGACCACAACGTGCACGAGACGCTCAAGGTGACGGATCGCAGCTACGTAATCCATGAGGGGCAGGTCATCAGTGATGGAACGCCCCACCAGCTCGTGAACGATCCCAAGGTACGGGAGACCTACCTGGGCAACACGTTCAAGGGGGACGAGTTCCGGCCTCCCGTTCGCATAGCCGCGCCCGCCCAGCCCGATGAGCGCTGACCTGTCGCGCCTGGAGATCGTGGAGCGGGCGGGCGGCGTGGAGCTGACCGTCAAGGTTGTTCCCGGCGCGTCGCGTAGCAGGGTTATCGGCTTATGGGGCAACGCCCTGCGCCTCGCCGTTGCCGCACCACCGCAAGCCGGCAAAGCCAACGCCGCACTGCTCAAGCTCCTGGCAAGCACCTTGGGCGTCAGGCGCGCCGCCGTCGAGATCGTCAGCGGTCAGGTCCAACCGGTCAAACGCATTCGCGTCTCGGGGCTGACGGCCGACCAAGCCCGAGCCAGCCTCACGGATACCTTTGCTCAAGACGGGGGTGCTTGACCGCCAGGCCCGGCTCTGCCCGCTGCTTCGCCAATCGCCAGCGCCACACCGCCGGTTTCAGCGGATCATGCGGGTGCCAGCGGCACCGCGCGCGAAAAGAAGCCTGGGCGAGCCAGACGGCGCGCCCAGGCTTGAGGTTCACCGTAATTGCTTGCTGCGAACTAACGACGGCGGATCAGAGCCAGACCCAGACCCAGCAACGCCAGCGAGGCCGGCTCGGGGATGTCATAGTGATGCAATTCACCACCAGTGCTCTTGATCGTGGTGCTGCCCGCGACACGCAGGTCTTGACCGTCATGGATCGTGAACCGGGCGATCGTGTACGTCCCGTTCCCGTCGTTGGTCGTGTCGAACCACAGGTACTTGCGATACGACTCCTGGAGGTCCGTCTCGTCGCCCACGAAGCTCGGCGCCTCAAAGGTACCCGTGTTGGGGAAGGACAACGGCATGGTGTAGAAGCTGTCGAACTCCAGCGCCGGCCATATGGAGAACAGCCCGGGGTTCGGCGGCCCATTGGACCCGTACGCGTGCTCGAAGAAGGTACCATCCGTCCAGGCCTCCGCGAACGTTGACGTCCAGTCATCCGGCTCGGGCGGGTCACCGCCATCCGTGATGACCACCTGCAGGTCATAGGTGAAGTAGGTGCCGTCGTTGAAATCCCCATGGTCCGGATCGCTGCCCGGCTCCACATCGTTCGGCACCACGACCAGCTGGTGCAGCACGTCGCCCATCGCAAAGGTGCCCGCAGCGAGCACCGCAACAAATACAACGAGTTTTCTCATTTTCCTCTCCTGTCAGCATACTAGATTTGCGTGGCCGGAACGCCCGTCCACTATGTCTCCTCCTCAAGTCCGTCTTCCAGAATACCGCACCGGTTCCGGGTTTGCAAGGGCGAAAAAACAAAAAAACAGGGCCTGGCCGAGCCGGCCGGCCCGCCCCGCCTCGATGTCCGGGGTGCTCCGTCATCGCCGATCAGCCCCCTTCGGATCATCCCTGCCCGTATCGACGTGCTCAGTCCCGGTCGCCGAGCTGCAACTCCGGCTCACCATCGGGCCGCCAAGATGAGCGACCGATAATCTCGACCCTCGGAAAACCCGACCAGATCGTCGTGCACAGATCCAGGCGTGTCTTGGATGCCGCCTACGCCCGCCCGGCAGCGCGACCGCCCGCCCAACCCCGATTACTCGCCATTCATCGTCATCCTGACAAAGCGAAGGATCTCTCGTCGAATCCAGGGGAGTCTCCCCGGCCTGTGGCCAGATTCTTCGGTCGCTTCGCTCCCTCAGAATGACAGCACGCTGGCCCCCTCAGAGTGACAGCACGCTGGCCCCCTCAGAATGACAGCACGCTTCGCCCTCTCGGAATGACAGGGGCGCCCGTAGCCCCGCGTGCTCAGCCGTTCCCCAACATTGGTTACCCATACTCTTCGCCGCTCGACGGGCAGTCCGGGCGAAAAACGGCCCGGGCGAGTCAAGCGACTCGCCCGGGCTGGAGGTTCACCTCAGTCAGTTACCGTGCGTAGACTAGCGGCGACGAAGCAGAACCAGACCGAGTCCCATCAACGCCAGCGAAGCCGGCTCGGGGATGTCAAAGGGATGCAAATCACCACTAGTGCTCTTGATCGTGGACGCGCCCGCGACACGCAGGGTGTCACTGCCATGGACCGTAAACCGGGCGATCGTGTACGTCCCGTTCCCGTCGTCGGTCGTGTCGAACCACAGGTACTTGCGATACGACGGCTGGAGGTCGGTCTCGTCGCCCACGAAGCTTGGCGCCTCATAGCCATTCGTGTTGGGGAAGGACACCGGCATGGTGTAGAAGCTGTCGAACGCCAGCGCCGGCCATATGGAGAACAGCCCGGGGTTCGGCGGCCCATTGGACCCGTACGCGTGCTCGAAGAAGGTACCATCCGTCCAGGCCTCCGCGAACGTTGACGTCCAGTCATCCGGCTCGGGCGGGTCACCGCCATCCGTGATGACCACCTGCAGGTCATAGGTGAAGTAGGTGCCGTCGTTGAAATCCCCATGGTCCGGATCGCTGCCCGGCTCCACATCGTTCGGCACCACGACCAGCTGGTGCAGCACGTCGCCCATCGCAAAGGTGCCGGCAGCAAGCACCCCAACAACTACAAGGAGTTTTCTCATTTTCCTCTCCTCTTAAAGGATATCCCGAGAGATGCGTGGCCGGCCCGCCCGACCACGCCCACTCTCCTCCCCAGGAGATTCACTAACCGACGATAGGACCCGCGCGCGCCGCTTTTCAAGTTGGGGCCGGATTTTCTCCGCAGAATCTGCGGTACTGGTGGCCGGGTGGATGCACGAACACGCCGTGGGCTTCGCCGAGCATGGCGGTGGACGGAGATCGTCGGGCTTGCGTCCGATAACGCCCCGCCCGGGGAGACGTCCGCTCCAAGGCAACAC
Organism: uncultured Planctomycetales bacterium; assembly: GCA_964572345.1. Taxonomy (GTDB): domain Bacteria; phylum Planctomycetota; class Phycisphaerae; order UBA1845; family Fen-1342; genus JAUWXH01. Next base: position 18,588 of record CAZNFA010000057.1, on the reverse strand, counting down.
ACCGGCAGTCGCGCTGCTCTCGGGCGACGTGCATAACGCTCCTGACTATCAGAGGATTAACTCGATCTCCCTCAGCGCCGGAGCGGTTACGCGGCGCAGTCCGCAAGCGTCACCGGACGCCTGAAGGAAAGAGCTCGGCTAGTGAAGCGGCTGGCAGAAACGCGCCGACCACCGTGCGGGTCAATGCTGCCGAAGACGCCGGGCCAGCCGGCCGTCAGGTGCCCGTCCCGAAGTTGGCCAGCAGGACGCCCAGGTCGGCGTGGTCCGTATCGCCGTCGCCGTCGCAGTCCCCCGGGCAGTTGCCGCCGGTACAACCCCAGTCAGCCAACAGGATGCCCAGGTCCCCCTGGTCCACGTCGCCGTCCCCGTCCAGGTCGCCGGGAATACCCTCGGAGCCGGGCAGGACGAAATCGACGACGACCGGGCTGTGATCAGAGGCGACCTGCGAGGCATCGATGTCCCCGCTAGCCTGCTGTCCCCCGTCGTCACCGGAGAAGTACGAGAAGCCGGCGGCGTTCAGCTCGTCCTGGGTCCAAATGCCGTTGTCGTCGGTATCGAACTGGTCGAAGATCGTGCCGGAGGCCAGGACGTAGTCGTAGCGCTTTTGCAGAGGGGGACTGCTGCGCGTGCTATACGTGCCGCCGATGAATGGCCCGCCGATTCCAGCTCCCGCCAACGTTTCCACACGCACGTCGTTCAGCCCGGGGTCCAGGCCGTTGTCGCCGCCCTCCAGCAAGGCGTCGATCACGTCCTCGGAGAAATCGTCCTGGTTCAGGTCGCCGGTCACCAGGTAATAGCCCGTGAAGACGTCGGGGTCGCTGTCGCCATCGGTGTCGATCCCCTCGGCGTGGTCGAGCGCGACGCGGTTGGCCAAGTGATTGGCTTCGGTCCGCCGCGTGTTCTTATCGCCGGCGCCCTGGCCGGCTTTGAAGTGAGCGTTGTAGACGACCAGCAGCTCGTCGCTGCCCGGGACTTCCAGGACGATGCGGTGGTGACGCCGCGGCCCGCCGTGCGGAAACTCCGTGAAATCCAGCACCACGAAATCACCCGGAAAAATGTACCCCTGGTTGTTGCCGCCATAGTCGTCGGTGTACCGCGACCCGCGAACAACCTGGTAGCCGGGCAAATAGTCGTTGCGGAACGCTTCCAGGTCCTCCTCTTCGCGGGTCTCCTGGACACACAGGATCGTGGGGCTTAGACCGACATTGGGCCCGGAACCGTCGAAGTCCAGGATCGTGAGTTGGTTGCCGGCAGCCTCATACGCCTCGGGCGAACTGGAAACCCCCTCCTTCGTGTTGAACGTGATGATGCGCAGTTGCACGTCGTCGGCAGCAGCGGCAAAGGCAAACCACGCCGCGATTACCATACATCCGATCCGCGTGGTCCGTGATCTCATTGCCCGTGCTCCTTCATACTCGGGGACATCGGCACCATTCTAACACGGGCTGCCGACGCGGGCGGGCATTTTTTCGCGGGCGGAGGAGCACCCCAGGAACACCAGCGGCGAATTCGCCGGGCCAACGAGCGGGCCGACCGAACCGGCCCGGCCGGCCGACGGGGGCGCGCGACGGCCGGCGCACCGGGCGAGCGTGCGCGCTCCCGGTCAGGCGCAAGAAAAGGATGCTTCTCGCCTATGGGGGTGGAGCACACCTCGGGAACGCAGACCCGCCGACCACGCGCGTCAGATGTCCGTCCCGTCCTCCGGGTCCGAGTTATCGGTCGATCCCAGCCCCGCCGCGGCCAACTCCTCCTCGACGCTCATGTCGGCAGCCACCGTCTCGCCTTCATCCGGACCCGTTCCGCCGTCCTCGGCACCCGCGGCGATCCCGCGCAGGCTGGTGTTGACGCGGGGCGAGTTCTCGATCGTGCGGCGACGCACGCGGGACTTGGTCTCGCACAGGGCGCCGCGCACCTCAGCAAAGGCCTTCTTGACGTTGGACAGCGCGGTTTCGGCGTTGCGGTTGACATTCCGGAGTGAGGTAAGCTCGCATTCGTAGAACTGCTGCTGATCGACCAAGCGGATGTTTTCGCGCCCCAGGTGCGCCAGTTGCGCCTGGAGGTCCTTCTTCTCGGTGCGCAGCACCTCGAGTCTCTCCTCCACGGCTTCCTGTACGCGTTGCATCTCCCGGTTGCGGTCGTCGCTGACGCGCAGGTTGCGCTCCAACTGATGTTGCGCATCGCGTTTCTGGTCCAGGGCCGTGAGGGCCTCCTGCAAGCGTAGCTGAAGCTGGGCACGCTCCTCCGTGACCTCGTGATTGGCCTGTCCGATCTGTTCGACCTTGCCGCGCAGATTCCGCACGTCAACCCGCAGGCCGTCGCGCTCCTTGCGGACCACCCACAACTCCTCCAGTTGCTTGCTGGCAGCCTTGAGTTCGGCACTGAGACGGGTGTTGTCCTGCTCGCCCCGCTTGTACTGCTCGGCCGCCCGCTGGGCGCGACCGTTGGCTTCCCCCAGCTCCTCTTCGAGCAGATGGAGCTCCTGGCGAACCTGCTCGAGCGCGTCCACGCGCGTCTGCAGCGTGACCACCTGCCACTCCAGTTCCTGCACGCGCTGGGTGGCCGTCTGAAGCTGCTCGCTCTTCTTGGTGAGGTCATGCTCGAGCGACTGGCGGATCTCCTCATAGCGATCGAGCTGATCCTCCAGTTCATTGATGACGCTCAGCACGTCGTTACGCTCGTCCAGGAAGGTGTCATTTAGCGTCCGAGGCAACGACTGATTGACGCCGTCCAAGAACTGCGAGGCTTTCTCCCCCCGCTCAGACGTCGTCTTGGCCTGAGCGGCCGCCCGGTTAGCGCGCTTCGCGGCGGGCGGCGTGCGCGAACCCGGCACGGCACCGCTGTTCTTCTCGGCGACAGCGCCACTGTCAGAACTTTCCCTCAATGTGGAAGCCTTGTTCCCCTGGATCGAATGACTGCGCAAACGCGAATCCGTTTTTTCCATTGCTAGTCCGTCCCGGGCATCCTGTCCTGTGCGTACTAGCGGCGGCAGCCCGTTGCCGACCACTGCCAGTCCGCGCAGCTTCCAGCACCAGTTCTTATCGGCGGAGTGCTGTCGGCGGCTTGACCCGCCAATCCCCCGGCCCCCAGAACCGCGCACCAGGCCCTGCAAGCCCCCGATGTGGGGAACGGACCCGCGAGGACATCCGTAGCCGTCCCACGCGATCGGCCGCACGCCTTTACCCCATTCCCCACGGTGCTATACTTAACCCGGCGAGCCGGAGTGCTCGCCGCTCGGCGTCGGAAACCCCCCGGGTGACCTCCCGCCGCAAACACCTCACCCGAGAGTAAGCGACGCACGGTGGCGTAGCTCAGCTGGTCAGAGCGTGGGATTCATAACCCCAAGGTCGGCGGTTCGAGCCCGCCCGCCACCATTCGCGCAACACCTGCAACACGGTTCACTTCCACCAGACCGATCTTCGAGCCGCAGGCCTCTGACGGTGCCGGTGTCCCCGTGGGCTCGAGCCGGCGGGTCCCCACGCTGTTCGCCGGCCCCCAGACCGCACCGCCCGCTGAGAACCCAAGGAAAAGCGCCGGCTTATCGGCCGCTGCGCCGCCGTCCAAACCCGCTCGCCCCCAGGTGACTGGCACCTAACCGCCCTGCCGTGCATGAATACCGCCCCTGTTTCAGGTATACTGCGAGGTAGGTGGAGGAGAATGTAGCCGGTGAACCACGGCGACTCGGCTTCCAATCCAACTGCTGCGGACGGCGACGCTCGGGATACGCGTGTCGGGCAGATTCTGAACGAGTTCCTCGATCGCCGGGCACGCGGCGAACCGGTCAGCGAGACCGCCTTGCTGGCCCAGCACCCGGACCTCGCGGGCGAGCTGCGCGAGTGCCTCGAGCTCGTCCGCGACCTGCAACCGCCGGCCGACCGGATCGACGCGCTCATTGCTCAGGGTGTGCTATCGAAGCCCGCGGACCCCCGTTACCTGGCCGAGCTCGGGCCATACAAGATTACCGACTTCATCGGCCGCGGCGGGATGGGCGTCGTCCTTAAGGCCTACGAGGAAAGCCTCGACCGCGCCGTCGCGCTCAAGATCCTGCGGCCCGAGCTGGCCGGCGACGGCGGTGCGCTTAGGCGCTTCGAGCGCGAAGCCAGGGCCGCCGCCGCTCTGCGGCATCCCAACATCGTCACGGTGTACGCCATCGGCGCCGAGCGCGGCAGCCACTACATCGCGATGGAGTACGTCGCCGGCCCGTCGCTGGCCGACGTGATCCACAATGTAGCGGTCGGCGCCCCGCCGGCCGAACAGAACCGCGACCGTCAGGGAGCGGTCTCGGACGTAGCGGCCGGCGCCCCCGCCCGGCCGATTAACCTAGCATCCGGTCTCCGTGCCGGACGAACAGAACTGCGACCGTCAGAGAGCGGCCGGAAGGGCGAGGCTCCTGCCGAGCCGGATACCGGGAAAGACACGGCTGACCCTTCGAGCAGGCTCAGGGCAGGCACAGCCGTGCCACATATACCGCTGGGTGCCACTGGTGGCTTGCCCACCAGTGCCGGCGCGGGGGCCCCATCCCTTCCAGGGGTGGGGGACGGATGCGGTCTGCCGCTGGGCCGAGAATCCCTTCTCGGCCCCGACATGATCCGCTCGATCTTCCGCCAACTGCTCTCCGCCCTCGCGGCCGCCCACGAGGCCGGCTTGATCCACCGCGACGTCAAATCGTCCAATATTCTGCTGGACCGCTGGTCCAGCGAGGGTCCAAGGGGCCAAGGGGCCGAGGGGCCGAGGGAAGAGACGACCGAACGCGCGGAGAACGTGACGTCCGGTGCCCCTTGTCACGTTGTCACTTTGTCACCTTGTCACGCCGCCGCCGGCGTACCGCCGGCGTGCGTCAAGCTCGCCGACTTCGGCCTGGCCCGCATGGTCGCTGCCGAAACACGCATGACGATGCCGCACGCCGTCCTCGGCACGCCGGAATACATGAGCCCCGAACAAGCCCGCGGTGACGAATCGATTGACCACCGCACCGACCTGTATTCGGCCGGCGTGGTCCTCTACGAAATGCTCACCGGCCACACGCCGTTCAAGGCCGACACGCCGACGGCCACGATCCACCAGATGCTGCACGACGACCCGCCCGACCCGCGCAAGCTCGACAAGACGGTCGATCCAGCCCTTGCTTCCCTTGCCCTGCGTCTGATGGCCAAGTCGCCCAACGACCGGTTCTCATCGGCCGCCAAGGCAATCGAGGCGCTGGAGGCAAACAAGCGGGTGCAGCCGTCGGCACACCGCTTCCGAGTTCACCGCCGGGTTCTCTGCGGCGTGTGCGCGCTCGCGCTACTCATCGCCGGAATCTGGTGGCTTGCTTCACCGACCGCACGGCCGGTCACGGCTCAACCGCCGATCACGGTGCCGGGCGAGCCCACAATCACGAAGGTCATGGTAGCGGTCGATCCAGACGGAGGGAAAACGCTGCGTGCGAAATACGGTGACAAGTGGAAGGACTTCCCGGCGAAGGTGGAATCGCCCATCGCCGCTCAGCTTCTCGACCAGTACGGAAACGGCAACAGCGTGGTTGTTGTCGGGCTGGAGAAGCTGGCGCAGGGATCGAACCTGGTCGCCTTCGACGTTAACGGCCACAGGCAATGGGGGTATAACCTGTACGACGAATCCAAGAGGCAGTGGCCCGATTGCGGCCCGCCAGCGGACTGGAAATGCACCGCGCTGGCCGTCGCGGATTTGGACGGTGACCCAGGTGAAGAGGTCGTTGCCGCGACCACAGACACCCTGGTGTACCCCACGCGAGTTTCGGTCATCGATCCGCGCGCGCAGAGCACCAGGGCGACCTTCTGGCACATGGGAGAAATAAGCGGCCTCGCCGTGCAACCAGATTTCTTCGACGAGCGGCGCCCTGCAATCATTGCGTGGGGTTTGAACAACAAGCTCGACGGCTTCGGTGACCCTCCCCCGCACCCCTATCCGGACCCGCCACCCGGCGAGGATAAGCCCAGGACGGAATACGGTCTCGTCGCGGTAGTGATGATTCTCGACCCTGACGCCATGGACGGGCTGGGCCCGCCGCGGAACGTGTGCGCTGAATTGCAGGACATTCCGGCGGCGCCCCCACACGCCTACGCTTTTCTCAACTTGCCTGGCTCACTGGCAGCGACCTACGTACCTCAAGCGCAAACGCGGCATGTTGGTCCAAGCCCGGAAGATGTTGCGCAGATCAACACCGTTGAGCTGGCGCCGTATGACGTTGATGATGACGCTGGTCCGTGGCTCATGATTAGAGTAACCCGGCTTTCGTTTCCGGGCGGTGCGTTGTTCATTGTCAATCGATTCCTTGAAGTCCGTCGCGTAGAAACCATTTCCGGCGGCCGAGTTGACAGAACGACCGAAGACTGGCGTGAGCGCTGGCATCCGGTGATTCAGAGGGGCGAGTACGTCGACGAAGCCCCGTAGCTCGCCCGGCCAGGAGGTTTCCTGGAAGCGAAGCTGGCCCGAGTCCCATATCTCGGGCCAGCTCTCGTCTAATACTTGCTGGAAACACCGACGCGCGCTTAGTTGCCGCCGGTCGTATCGTACCGCAGCACTTCGCCGTGGTATTCGGTGCCGTTGTACCAGGGTGCGAAGTAGATGTACGGGGCTACGAAGACCGCCCCGGCGTAGCCGTCGGGGTCGTCGCACTCTCCGGCGCAGCGCTCGCCATAGTCGAACGTCTTCCAGGCCGACGGGTCGGTGAAGTCGCACGACGTGTCGTAGCGCAGCACTTCGCCGTGCTTGTTGGCTGAGCCGCCCTCGTTTTGGTCAGGAACGAAGTACACGTACTGCCCGTCGAAGACGGCACGGTTGTATCCGTCCGGATCCGTGCCGACGCGATCAGCCCCGGGATCATAGAAGAGCCAGGACTCGGCGTCGCAAAAGCCGTCGGGGTCCAGCGTGTCGAAGCGCAGTACCTCGCCGTGCATCACCCCGTTGCCGTTGGCGAAAGGTACGAAGTAGATATACTGCTCGCCGTCAAAGACACCGCCCCAATAGCCGCCCTTGGCCCCCAGGAGGGCCACGACGTCGCACTTTTCCCAGGAGGAGGCCTCGGTGAACTCCTGGTCTGTGTCGTAACGTAGGACCTCGCCGTGCCAATCGTCGTCGCCGTTGTAAGGCACGAAGTAAATGTACTGCTGGCCATCGAAAACGGCGCCTTGGTAGCCGCCCTTTGCCGAGAGGGGTGCGTCCTTGGCGTTGAAAGTCTCCCAGGACGCCGGGCTGGAGAAGTCTCCGGTTGTGTCGTAACGCAGCACCTCACCGCTGTGGCTGTTCTTGTAAGGCACAAAGTAGACGTACCCCTTGGCGAAGACGGCGCCGGAGTACCCGCCCAGGGCTCCCGGATCAAACGTCTGCCAGGACGCTGCGTCGCCAAAACTTGCCCACGTGTCGTAGCGCATTACCTCGGAGTGGTCACCGCTGCTTCTTTGGCTAGGCGCGAAATAAACATACCGTTCGCCATCGAATGCCCCCCCACAATATGAGTCAGGGTCGGTACAGTCGTCGCCACAGTGATCGCCATAGTCGAACGTCTCCCAGGAGGCCGGATCGAAGAAGTCGCCCGCGAGGCCGTAGCGCAGCACCTCGCCGTGGGGCGTGCCGAGAGGACCGCTGCCCGCTCGGTCAGGCACGAAGTACAGGTATTGGCCGTCGGAGACCACCCCGCGGTAGCCGCCCTTGGCGAGGATGTCGGCGTTGTCCTTGACGTCGTAACAATCCCAGGACGAGCATCGCAAGAACGGGTCGCAGACGTTACCCCAGTTCGCCAGAAGGATACCCAGGTCCTGCTGGTCCACCACGCAGTCGCCGTTGAGGTCGCCCTCGCACACCTCTGGACAGGGGCAGTCCTCCGCGAAGGCTGTCGGCACTGCGATCAAGAGAGATAACATCACTGTCGTTCCAAGTAGCCAGTTTACGTTTCGCATGTCGATTCTCCTTTCCAAAAGAGCCTGTTGCATCACACGTTGGGTGCCGCACGGTACATTCACCGGCGAGACGCCGGTGGCGCACCTGGAGACGTCCGCTACATCGGCACGGCCGGTACGGGGCCCGGCCGCTACATCGCTCGGGGCACCCGTGGCCCCGGAACGTCCGGGGCCCGGTTCGGTTGCCTACGCTACGAACGACATTGGTGGCGGAATTGGATGGGGGAAAAAGAAGGGATTGAGGGATTAAGGGATTGAGGGATCAAGGCGAAAAAGTCGTCAGTTCTCAGTTGTCAGTTTTCAGTGATCAGGTACCCGACGACTGACGGCTGATAGCTAACGGCTGAGTGCTGATACCTGAGCGTGCGCGCACAACTCCGGACTGATGACTGAAAACTGAAAACCGAAAACTGAAAACTGTCCCGTCACAGACGCGACAAATACCGCGTGATCGAGACCAGCATACGCCGCAGGTTCTTCAGGCCGCGGAAGCAGAGCTTGTGGACGGCGTCCTCGGTCTTGCCGAGCTGGCCCGCGATGTCGGCGACAGAACGGCCTTCGAGGAACCGTAGCCGCACGACCGCACGCTGCTCGTCAGTCAGCCGGGCCAGGGATGACATGACGGCCGCCGTGGCTTCATCTTTGGCCACGTGTCGGCTGGGCGTGCTCTCAGCGGCCGAGATGCGGTTTAGCAGGTCGGGATAGGAGGTGGTCGGGTCGGGTCGGTCGGCCGCCTCGCGGGCAACGTCGCGCTTCTGACGGTGCAGCGCCCGCTGCTGATCGCGCAACCGGTTGAAGGCGATCTGCTCAAGCCATTTGTAGAAGCCGGCGGGGCTGTCGAAGGCGGGACGACCGGTGGGTGGCACGGCCGTGTCGGCCGTGTCCTGTGAGGTAGAAGACACGGCTGGCACAGCCGTGCCACGCGGCGTGTGCTCGGCGGGTGGGGCGTCGGCCGCTACGCTATTTACCCCTCCCTCACGGTCGGGGCTCTGATCGGCCGGCGAGCCGCCGGCCGCTACATGATCGGCCGGTCGCTCGCGCTCGCGGTTCGGGCGCGTGAGTGCCTTGAACGCGGCGACGTACGCCTCCTGGAGAATGTCGTCCACCTCAACCTGCCGCCGGAGGGTGTCATCCATCCTCCCCGCGACTTTGTGCCGCAGGGGCATGTGGTAGTGCACGATGAGCCGCTGCAGCGCGTCCTGATCGCCGGCCACGGCGAGTTCAAGTTGCTCGGCAGCCTGTACCTCGTCCATGCCTTCCCCGCGCACGCGGTGCGTGTAGTCGTTGCCGCACGGGATGTCTACGCTCGCCGCCGGGCGAGAAGCTGACGCTCGGTTTGCAGCACGAGTGTCAGTGCAGTCTCGGCGTCGTCGCTTTCGCGCAGAGCGACGGGCAGATCGGTCACGAACATCTGGCTCAGGCGGGCCAGGACGTGCAGATGCTGCCGCTCGTCGTGGCTGACCACGAGCACGAACAGGTCAGTCAGCTTGCGGTCCGGCGCGGCAAACGGGATCCCTCCCGGCGTGCGGGCCAGACACAGCAACGGCTCGGCGGTTGCATAGGGCAAGGGGCGGTGCGGGTGGGGCAAGGCGATGCCGTTGGGCAACGCGGTCGAGCGGGTCGCCTCGCGCTCCTCCAGGGCCCCGACCAAGCTGACACGGTCGTACACCAGGCCGGTCCGCTCGGCCAGACTGACCAGCTCGCGCAGGACCGATGCCTTGGACTTGGCCCGCAGGTCCATATCGACCGCCTCGGCAGCCAGCAAACTGCCGACAGTGGCGGTCTCCTGCCCGTCCGACATGGCCTGCTCCAGATTGCGGATGTGCTTTTCCCCGAGCGAGTGCATCTCGCGTTGCAGCCAATCGAGCATTTGGGCACGGTTGAAGCGCCACTCTCCGCGCACCTGCCGGCCCGGCAGAATGCCGCGATTCGCCAGACGCCGAACCTCGCGCGCATCCATCCCGATGTGCCGGGCGAGCTCGTCAAGCGTCATGTTGCGATACGGCATAGCCGATTCCTGTGCAATCGTCTCATTTTTATCGACAACGTGGTTCAGCGAAAGCAGGCAATTCGCCGGTCGCGGCCGGATCGCCGATCCGGCGTGCCGCCGGGCGCCTGCCTGCGCTGTGCCGACCCGATCGGATCGGCGCTTGGCGCTTCCCAACGCCCACGTCCGATAGTATGCTCGGAATGTGGAGAAGACACGCATGGACGCGGTAGAATCCTTTCGTGCGGCTCCCGTGGCGGCCGACCAAGACGCCAACCGTTTGAACCAGCCGATGGAAACGACCAATCTGCCCCCGCGCACGAGCGGGTCTTTGCGAATCGTGACGGCACCAGGGTGGCTGCCGGCCGCCGCCCAGGCTGAGACCGCAGCGGCCCACATCGCCAGCGAGACATTCGACGGGCTACGCTGGACCTTCCGCAACGGGTTCGAGCGGGTGCTGGCAGAGGTGCCGGCCGCGGCGTGGGCAGAACCGGGCAAACAAGGCTGGCAACGCGTCAAGGATAACGCCACCCGCGAGGTTTGGCGGGCGACAATCGCCAACGGCACCTACTACCTCAAGTACTACATCCGGCGGTCCGGGAAGGATTGGCTCAAGAGGCTGTTCCGAGACCCGCCCTGCCAAGCGGAGTGGAACGGTGGGATCTACGCGCGGCGCGCGGGTATCGCGGCGGTGCGCCCGGCGGGGTACACGGTGGAGCTGCGTTGCGGCGGACGGCCGTGCTCATTGCTGGTGACCGAGGCGGTTGAGCCGGCGTATGCGTTGAGCGAATACTGGCAGACATTGCAGTCGGACGAGGACGCGCACCGCCGTCGCCACGACACAGCCCGACTGATCGAGTTGCTGGCCGAGATGATCGCCCAGGCACATCAGGCCGGCTTCGAGCACCGCGACATGCACGCCGCCAACATCCTGGCCCAAGTGGTGGTCCCGGGGCGATATCGAACGGTGTTCGTTGACTTGCAGAGCGCCCGGCTGGGCGTGCCCGTCAGCGACCGGGCCGTCGTCCGCAACCTCGCCCAGCTCAACCAGTGGTTCCGCCGCCAATGCACGCTCGCCGACCGCCTGCGCTTCCTGCGCGCCTACCTCCGCTGGCGGGGCGAGTATGAAACCGTCTTCCGACATGGGCGCTCGCTGGGCCTCTCGTTTCAAGGGCTTGTGCAGGCCCTGCGCGGGGCCGCCGAACGACATGCCGAACGACTCTGGGCTCAGCGCGACCGGCGTGTGCGCCGGAGCGGGCGCTACTTCTCCCGCTTCCGGCTGGACCACGGGTGGCGCGCCCAGGTCTTTGTGCGCTGCAAGCACCCTTTGCCGGAGTCGCGCGCTTCGACCCTGATGCTCACCCGCGATTGGTGGCGCCGGCAATTGCAGAACCCGCTGCGCTGGTTCCAAGGGGACGCTGCCGAAGCCTGCAAGGACTCCCACTCGGCAATGGTCACCCGGGCGGTGTTGTCGCACGAGCAGGCGAACCTGCCGGTGATCATCAAACGGCCGCGGGCGCGCAACTGGCGCCGCCGCATCAGCCAGGCTCTGGGACCGTCAAGAAGTGCGCGGGGCTGGGAAACCGGGCACGCCCTGCTCCATCGCGACATCGTGACCGCCCGGCCGCTGGCGTGCCTCGAACGCCGGCTCGGCCCGCTGGTGCTCGACAACCTGCTGATCACCGAAGCGGTGCCCGGGGCGGTCGATCTGGAGACCTACCTCCGTAACCGACACGCGGAACTGCCGCCGAGCGCGTGGTGGCGGCAGCACAAGCGCGAGTTGTGCGCGTTGCTGGTGCACCACATTCGCCGGCTTCAGGAGGGCGGCTTCGCCCACCGCGACTGCAAAGCCCAGAACATCCTGGTGATCACGCAGCCAGAGCTCAAGCTGCTGTGGATCGACATGGACGGCGTGCGACGAGTCGGCCGACTCTCGCGCGCGCAGCGGCTCCAGCCGCTGATGCGGCTGCACGTCAGCCTGCTGGACGTGCCCGGGCTGACGCGCACCGACCGTGTCCGGTTTCTCAAGTCGTACTTCGCGCGCTTCGGCAGCGATCCCAACGCCTGGCGAGCGGCGTGGCGCGAGCTGTCGCGAGCGGCAGACGCGAAGCTGCGCGCCAAGGCCACCCGCCGAGCCTGGAAGCTCAAACACTACGGCCGCGAATAGGCCCCGCCGGTCGCGTTGGTTTCCGCATCTGTAGCGTCGGACGTCCCAGTCCGACGTGCTCCCCGCTGGTGCGAGATTCCCATCTCGCACCGCGTTCGGCAGGATTCCCATCCTGCGACTGCCGCGGGAACGGATTTCCGCTCAAGCGGGTGCGAGAATCCCGATGTACATCGGGACTCGCACCAGCCGCGTGGTACGCGGCGCGTGCCCCGGTGGATCGGCGTTTTCGGGCCGTCACTCTGGCGGATTCGGTGTCTTGACCATTGTGGGAGCGACACCGAGCGAGTATACTGTTGCGAACGCGTCTTGCGCCCTGCTTGGGCGCTGTGCAGGTGGAGGTCAATTCACGCTGTTGCAGAAGGAGGGTTTCGGCATGTTCAAACGAATCACTGTCCTGATGCTCGTCACGCTGATCGCTACCGGGCTCGCGGTAACGCCGGCAGCTCGGGCGCAGACAACCTGGTACGTGGATGACGACGCCCCGAACGATCCGGGGCCGGGCGATCCGAACGTCAGTGATCCGGACGAGGACGGCTCGCCGGAGCACCCGTTCGACGCCATCCAGGAGGGCATCACCGCCGCTACCGACGCCGACACCGTGCTCGCGCTGGACGGCACGTACACGGGCTACGGAAACCGCGACCTCGACTTCAACGGCAAGGCGATCGCTGTTCGCTCGGCGAATGGCCCCCAGACCTGCGTCATCGATTGCGCCGGCGATGGGTACGAGGAGCATCGCCGCTTCTACTTCTACAGCGGCGAGACCGATCAATCAATGGCAGAAGGTCTTACGATCACGAACGGGTATGCGGATCTTGGCGCCGGCATCCGCTGCGACGAAAGCAGCCCGATAATCGACAACTGCGTCATCACCGGCAACCAAGCTGAAGGCTTCTCCTATGGCGCGGCTGGCGGTGGGATGTACAACCTCAACAGCAGCCCGCGTGTGCTGAACTGCACGTTTAGTGACAACTGGGCCACAGGCGCTGGCCGTGATGTAACTGGCGGGGCGATCTCCGGCTGGGGCGGCGCTCCGGTGGTCAGCGGCTGCATGTTCAGAGACAACTCGGCAACATGCACGAGCTACGGAGACTACGGCCGCGGGGGTGCTGTGTACATTGAACACCAGGATGGGGCGACATTTGCCGACTGCATATTTGAGAACAACTACACCGACACGTTCGGTGGGGGCATGTACCTCACGGGGTCTGATGCCACATTGGACAACTGCACGTTCGTCAACAACGCCGTCGGCAACGCGGAGATGGGCTGCGGCGGGGGCTTGCACACCTACAGCAGCGATCCAGTGCTGATAAGTTGCGTCTTTGAAGGCAATGCAGGCGGCTACGCTGGCGGCGGCCTCAGCAACAACTGGCAGAGCCAACCCATGCTGGTCAACTGCACCTTTCGGCACAATTCAGCGCAGTGGGGCGGAGGAATGGAGAACTACGGTTCTCACCACTACACGACTCCGGCGACGTTGATTAACTGCAAGTTCGCGAACAACTCGGCAGCCTGGGGTGGGGGTATGCTTAACTGGGGCGGGTCTGTCGGCTCCAACGCCAGGCTAATCGGCTGTAGGTTTAGTGCCAACGTCGCGACCGAACGCGGCGGTGGCCTGTACAACCTTTGTATGCGCACGCCGCCCACTGTGCTCATCAACTGCACACTGAGCGGGAACACCGCGGCACAAGGCGGGGGCTTGGCGAATGGAAACTACACCAGCGCCACACTGGCCAATTGTCTTATCGCGGGGAACAACGCCAGTCAGAATGGCGGCGGCGTTTTCTGCTTCTATTCCGCCTCCTGTTCCATGGGAGGCTGCACGATCACGGGGAATACGGCGAGCAATGGCAGAACGCTCGCCTGCGATTCCGACGATCAGCAGCATCCCAGCGACGTGGAGGTCGCCAACAGCATCATGTGGAACGGCGGCGACGAGATCTGGAACAACGACGATTCCACGATCACGATCACTTACAGCGATGTCTACGGCGACTGGCCCGGTGACGGCAACATTGACGCCGATCCGCTGTTCGTTGATCCCGACGGCCCGGATGACGATCCGAATACGTGGGAGGACAACGACTACCGGCTGTCGGCCGGCTCGCCGTGCATCGACGCCGCGGACAACGAGGCGGTGCCGGCCGACGAGCTTGATCTCGACGAGGATGGCGACACCGACGAGCCGATCCCGTTTGATCTCGATGGCTACCCGCGCTTCGTCGATGATCCGGACACCGACGATACCGGCAACCCCGACCCCGATTACCCTGATCTGCCGATCGTGGACATGGGCGCGTACGAGTTCCAGGTCTGCGCCGGCGATATCGATGGCGACGGAGACACGGACCACGCCGACCTGGGTACGTTGCTCGGCGCGTGGGGCTCGCAGCCCGGGGATCCGAACTGGAATGAGAATGCCGACCTGGATGGCGACGGCCAGATCGGTCACGGTGACCTGGGCGTCTTTCTGCCCGACTGGGGGTGCGGTACGTAAGAGACCGGTGGGCGATAGACCGGAGGATTCCGCCCTCCACACTTGAAAGGGTGGGGCACTCGGCTGTGTGGGACGGCTGTGCCAGCCGTGTCTTTCCGACCGACGGCCGGCGAGCCGCCGGTGACGCACATGACCGGTTAGAAACCGGTCCCACAGGGGGACGGCCGGTACGGGGCCCGGCCGCTACAGCGTGGCAACGGACCTGTCAGGCGCTGAGGGCTTCTTCCTTGCGGACGGCGGGGACGAAGAGCTTTTCGCCTAAGCCGTGGCGCTGTAGGTATTCGTACATGACCGGCAAGTCGCGGAGGCAGCTCAGGTCGTCGTGCGTATCGGTGCCGACCGCGACGGTCACGCGGTGTTGCGGCAGGATCTTGAACCAGCGGTCGCCCTCGCTGAGCGGCAGGAGCTTCGAGCTCAGCTCACAGAAGATGCGCGCGTTGGCCAGCGTGCGCACCACCTGATCCATAGAGGTATTGGGGAACTGGCGGGCGACCTCGGTGTGAGCCAGCCCCACGGGGCACGGCCAGCGGCGGGCCTGGTTGGCCAACTGGGTCAGCCCGGCCCAATCGGCAAACCCGAACATCACGTAGTCGATCCCGTCGAGGCTGGTGCGAATCTGGCCCAACACGGTCTTGTTCAGCGGCCAGTTGATCTCCGCCCCGCAGAAGATCTCCAGCTTGCCGGCCCAGCGCTGCCGGGCCTCGTGGACCATCTTGACGTACTGGCGTGTCTCGTCCGCAAACAGCCGCTCGAAATCGCGCTCGGCCTTGACCTCGCGCGAGGAGGGCGTGCAGAAGAGGTGGTCGCAGATGCCGATGCCCGCTACCTTCACGCCCACCAGATCCAGATGAGCCTGACACAACTCATCGATGGTGTAGGCCCCGTCTGAGAAGGGGGTGTGATTGTGCAGGCTGTAGACCGGCTGGCTCATACATCCTCCCTTGAATCTCGGATATGGCCGACTACTCTGTAGCGCACCGCGCCGCCGGATCGGGCTGGCCGATCGGCCTGCACAAGAAACGACCCGGGCCCGGTTCGGGAGCCAGCGCGAGCGGTCAATACCTTAGGCCACGCTTACGCGCATTAGCGAACGGTACACGGTCCCCGCTACTCACTCCCTCCAGCACACTGTCAAGATACAGCCACCGGCCGTCCGTGTCCACCCCTTTCACCCGCCGAGCACCTCGGACATACGGCCGCGGACGTCAGCAGCGGGTCGGCCGGCGGCGGCGTAGAGAACCACACGCCCGTGCCCGGACGCGCGGTCGGCCTACCTCCGCCGCCGATTCCTGCTAGTTGTGTCTGCTAACCTACCCCTGATGCGGGCATTAGAGACGCGCACCCGCCCGCACCAGTCCGACACCTATTAACAGTATACCGCGCCGGCCCGGCGGTGCAATCGCCACCGGACGGAATCCTGGGTGCACGTGGGGTTGGCGAAAATCATTCCCACCCGCGTGAACCGCAGTGCTCCCGCGGCGTAAGGATGGGTGGAAGGTATCCTGAGACCACCATATTCCTCCTCCTCGCCCAAACCCCTCGGGGCGGCTCGCGAGAGCCGCTTCGGGGTGCTTTATGTGCCGTCAACATCCGAGCCGGGGATCCGTCCCCCTTCTGGTGAGAATCTGGCCGAGCGACGTCTCGCCCCCGTGCCTGGCACGCCTCGGGCGGCTGTCCCGGCGACATCGACCCGCGAACCGCACGCGTTTAGCATGGCACGGAAATGAGCCGTAACCGGTCCGGCGGGGCACGTCGCCCGCGCGGGCGTCTCTCGTCGGGGTATGTGCCGAATGGTCGCCTCCTTTGGCACGGCAGCAACGTTGGGGCTGTGGTGGGGCTTGCTCGCCGGGGCGCCCTGCGTGCCGGCAGCTCCCCCGCCCCAGCCGGTGGCCGAGGTGACCATCCGCTTGCTCGATCCGGCCCGAGGCCGGATTGAGGTGGACAGCTCGGCCAGCCGGCCGGTGGCGCGGGGCAGCCGGCTGCTCGTCGCGGAAGGCAATCGGCCGCTAGCGTTACTGGAATGGAGCGGTGATGCGGCGGGGCGAGCCGTATTCCGCGGACGGGCACCCGTTGCCTTCCCGTCAAGCCTCCGCCACCTGCGTGCCTGGTGCATTCGGCCCGACGCGCTAGGCACGCTGCTGGACCGCTGGCCGAACGACGCAGCGCTGCTGGCGCGCTTGGACCGCGTCGGCCCGGCGGCCCGTTCGGTCTGGGTCCGGGCCGGCAGCGCACACGGGGTCCGCAGCGGGGATAGCTGGTGGTTACGCCGCAACCGACAGCCGCTCGCGCGCTTGGACGTCCGCCTGGTCGAACGCGACGTGTGCTTTTGCCGCGTCGTGCCGCTGGTTTCGGAGTTGCGCCTAAACGGCGATGACCGGGTCGCCCTTTGGCCGGCGCCCGGGCGGCGTGTGCGTGGGCAGGCCGGCACGGCGGTCGCATTCGTCGAGACGCAAGGGAAGGACCAGGTAGTTTGGGCAGCCGCACCGCGAAACGTCGCCTGCCCGCCGGAACCGCGACTGGACTTCCACCGCGGCGGACGGCTGGTCGCCTCGGGGGTCGCCGAGCGCCGGGACGCGCGTTTCTGGTACGTGCGGATTCCGCGGAGCGCTGACGGTGAGCTGGTCCAGGTTGGTGATGCGGCGGTGATCCGTACGCGGGCCGACCTCGCCCAGCGGCGCTTCGTCGCACGCGTCTTCGAGGCGACCGCGGAAGGGTACCTGATCAATGCCGGCGAGCTGGACGACTTGTCGGCAGGAGACACCGGCAGTGCCACGCGCGATGGTCAAGCGCTGGGCCGGGTGGTCGTTCGGCGGGTGCAGCGCAGCTACGCGGTCGTGCGGCCGGCCGATCAGACGCCGGACATCGAGCTGCAAGTCGGCGACGAGGTGCGTTTCGCGTCGCCGCCCGAGCCGGGCAGGAAAGTCGGCACGGTCGAGCACGTGACTGCGGAAACGCTCTTCGCGGCCCGCGTCGTCTCCAGCCCCCCACCGCCGCTGCTAACGCCTCTGGCGGTCCACGCTAGCGGGCAGACCATCGGCGTGGCTGTGCTGGTTGCCGCGGACGGCGTGCAGGCGCTCGGGTTTGTTTTCGAGCAATCGCTGACCGGGCCGTTGGCGGTCGGGGCCGAACTGATACTGGAACCCGCCCCAACACCTTAACGGCAGTGGACGATTGTCACGGCACGCTCGGACGACTCTTCAAAGCGCTCGACTGCGGCGGTATAATCGCGACGCACGGACCGTGTGTGCGCCTGATTCTTTGAGGGTGTAGCTCAGTCGGCAGAGCAACGGCCTTTTAAGCCGTGGGTCCAGGGTTCGAGTCCCTGCACCCTCAATCCGCTTCAGCCCGGCGGCCGGGACCGCGGCCCGCAATCCGGGGCCAGCGTCAGACGACCTCTGGATTGGTTACCGTCCCGCACTCGGGGCAGCGGCCGGAGACGTTGCCGGTGAGGTTGTAGCCGCATGTCTGCCAGTGGCCGGGCGAGGGGATTGCCGACAAGGCGGCCATTCTCGACGCACCAGTTTCCAAACGCGGTCAGCGCGGCCGGGTGCTTATGTTCACGCGAGGCATGATGCCCCCCGTCGCTTAACAGGCCACAACTGGGCCGGGTTCCGCCTGCCTTGGCTAGGCGGTCGCGGCGCGGTAACCTCAGGCAGTGAAAGGGGATCATCATGAAGGCACAACACAAACCGAAACGGGTCGTCGGCGCGGTTACCGCCGTGGTTGCCTGTTTGGCGCTGCTGGCCCCTCCCGTGCTTGCGCAGGAGATACTGTGGACCACCTACAACGACGATGGTGTCAAAGCTCACCAGTCCGGCCGGTACGCGGAAGCTGAGAAGCTTCTCAAGCTGGCCGTCGCCGAAGCGGAGAAGTTCGGACCTTCGGACCCGCGTTTGGCGACCGGCCTGAACAACCTGGCCGCGTTGTACAACAGCCAGGGCAAGTACGACCAAGCCGAGCCGCTGCACAAGCGGGCGCTGGCGATCATGGAGAAGGCCCTTGGGCCGGACCATCCGAACGT
>CAZNFA010000056.1:0-30003 GCA_964572345.1 uncultured Planctomycetales bacterium | reverse complement strand
CCTGGCGACCGCCAATGGCTGCGCCGTTACCCAGTGTTCCAACGCTTCTCGACTCGAAATGACGACCCGCTCGCGGTCAGTGCTCCAGGCAACACGGTTATCCTCGCCGTTGAGCTCACTCATGAGCAGGAAGAGCAGCGTCCAGGCGCGAGCGCCCCGCACCTTGATACGCACAAGGGTGTCCGGCGAGACCCCCGCCACGCTCAATTCGTCCCAGTGACAGACGAACTCAACGCCGCTGACGTCCTGCAACTTGTCGATCACTTCGGAAAGGGGCGCGTCATCGAAGATGAACTCGCCAACACGCTGATCCAGCAAACGGAACCGGGTCGATGGCACCTCGTCGATCACGCCCTCGACCCGGACCTCATGCTCCCCAAAGAAGCCCGGGAGTTCCGGATCCGGCTTGGCAAGGTAAGTGTTGCTTGCAATGACCACCATGCCCGCGAGCGCGCGATACCCAAGGATGTCCCGGTCATTGGCCGCACTTGCCAACACACCTTCGATAGCCTGCTCAAGGGTCACGTTCCGACGTTTGATCGTCACGGGCGTATCACGATGAATGCCAACCTCGGCAAGCGAGTTCCAGCGGACAAGCACGCCGACCGGCGTAAACTCGCCGAAAAAATCGAGTGCCTGCGCCAAGGGTATGTCCTCAAAGTAAACCTCTGGCATCCTGACCTGGAGAGTCCGCTTCGCCTCTGCGGCTTCCCACTCGGCCGCTTGGTAGTGTTCGTGTTGGGCGACTTCCAAACGGAGCTTCCAGGCCATGCGCCAGGCGCGCTCCATCTGCTCAAGTGCGGCCTCCGCACGCTCTCGCTCCTCTTGCGCCGTTCCCAACGCCGTGCGCGCGTCCTCCTCGGCTTCGGTCGCGCGTTGATAGAGTAGCACCATCGTGACGCTAAAGGCGACCAACATGACGAGGAAGAGCGCTGCAACGCCGGCCGGCACGCGGTACCGGCGCAGCGTCTTACACAGCACATACCAAGCGCTGTCGCGCTTGGCCTCGATCGGCTCGGCGGTGAGATAGCGCCGGACGTCGCGGGCCAATTCGCCAGCGGTCTGGTAGCGGCGGTCGCGGTCCTTGGCCAGGCACTTCAACGTGATCGTCTCGACTTCGTCGTCGATCTGCTTGCGGATCGTGCGCGGTCGAAGGGGCTCAGCCTTCATGATCCGATCCAGCACGTCGCGCATGTTGCCGATCACTTCATACGGGAACTTTCCGGTGAGCATTTGGTACAGGACCACGCCAAGCGAGTAGACGTCGGTGCGAACATCGATCTTGGCCGGGCTGCCCTCGGCCTGCTCGGGCGATGCCCACGGCAGACTGCCGATGAACTGTCCCGTCATCGTCATCGCCGCGGCTTCGGCTTCGCTCGTCGCCACCTTTGCCAGACCGAAGTCCAGGATGTGCGGCTCGCCATCGCCGTCGATGCGAATGTTCCCGGGTTTCAAGTCGCGGTGGATGACGCCGCGCAGGTGAGCGGCGTTGATCGCGTCGGAGATCTTGGCGAACAGGCGCAGCGTCTGCTCGATCGAGCGCTCACCGCTGGCCATATGCACATCCAGCGGCTGGCCGCTGATGTAGTCCATGACGAAGTAGTGGCAGCCGGCTGCCACGCCGGTGTCGTGAATCGCGACGATGCTGGGGTGGTTAAGCTGACCGAGAACCTGGACCTCGCGGTCGAAGCGCGCCCGGTCGGCCGAGCCGGCGAACGGTCCCTCCTTCATCGCTTTGATGGCAACCTTGCGTTTGGTCGATTCCTGGACGGCTTGATAGACGACGCCCTGCCCGCCGCGATGTAGCTCTTTAAGAATCTGGTACCCCACAAACGACTCCGGCGGCGGACCGGAGAACGTGGGCTCTCGATTCCCTGGCGACTCCAGCGTGGCGCCGTCACTAGCCACATCCCGCAGCTTGGCGGCTTCGACCTCCCGCCGGGCCGCGCCGATCAGCTCGGCATCTCCGCCAGGCAAACCATCGTTTTTCGGCGCTGTCTGATTCATGGCGGTTGCTCCAGAGGGCAATGTCTCCCGCAGGTCGAGTGGGCCCATCACCGTTGCCATTAGGTAAGGCGACAGTCGCGCCGCCGACTCACGCGCGGTTACTGAAGAATTTGGACGTCGAGCCCAGCAGCTCATGTAGGCGGTCGTGAGCCCGCGCGCGCAGCATGTAGACCGCTCCGGGTGACCGCGCAAGGGCCTCGGCCACCTCGTTCGTCGGCCGGCCCTCCAGGTCGTACAGGCGCACGACTTTCTGGTAAGACTCCGGCAGCCGGGCGACCGCCGCTTGTAGCAGGCGTTGTGCCTCGCGCGCGGCGGCAGAGCGACTGGCGGTGTGCGTGGTGAAGCCCACCGCATCCAGCAGCACCGCATAGGACTCTTGGTTCGGTCCGGCCGTGATTCGGCGTCGCGGGTCGGGGCGTTTCCGCCGCTTTAGCTGCTTGATCGCGTCGCGTAAGTTATTCTGCGCGAGACCCATCAGCCAGGCAGCGAAGCCGCGTACGTCGCGCGCGGCGAGTTGGCCGATTCGCAGGAAGGCTTCCACATACGTGACCTGCATGACGTCGGCCGAATCCAGAGCTGACTGCCACGCCGAGCTGATTACCAGCTTTCGCCGAACCTGCGGCCCATATTCCTCCAGGAGCGTGCTGAGGGCATCCGCGTCGCCGGCAACGGCTCGTGCGACCAGTTCGTCGTGAGATTCGCCCATCGCGAGGTTCCGTGCAGTCGGCGCTGCGTCGCAGCAGGGCGGAGCAAGGCATCCTCCGGTCAGCGCCGTTGTGCGTGCTCTGCGTCCGTTTTCGAGCTGTGCTGCGTACCAGGACGCGTTGCCGACCGTGGGAGGCTAACTCACCCCACGACAGCACGTTACCGCCAACGACCTGGTGCACGCAACCGTTGGCAGAGTCGGGGGGTGGAAGCTGGGCACCGGTGGCGGTAGCATGGGGTTCGTGCCCTGAGGCGTTGAAGGTCGGGCCGGTGCAGTGCGTCGGCCGGACAACGGGTCAGGGTCGGAAGGCAGCAGCCCATCCGGCAGGGCCCACGTGCACCGTCAACCTGGCTGGAGCCTCGGGCACACTCTTGAATGCAAAATGCAAAATTGAGAATAGCGAATTGAAGAGGGCGACGCGCGACGCCGCCCGGGTGCTTCAAGCGCCGGGCCGGCAACGGCAGCATCGAGGTTCAGTAAGTGGCTTATACGGTTCTCGCGCGCAAATACCGCAGCCGGACCTTCGACGAGATCATCGGCCAGGAGCCGATCGCCACCACGCTGGTCAATGCCATCAAGACCGGCCGCATCCACCACGGATACCTGTTCACCGGTTCGCGCGGCGTCGGCAAGACCAGCATGGCGCGCATTCTGGCCAAGGCCCTCAACTGCCTGAAAGCCAAGGCCCCTACCATCAAGCCATGCTGTGAGTGCGAAGCGTGCCGGGCGATCGGCGAGGGCCAGGACATCGACGTGATCGAGATCGACGCCGCCAGCAACACCGGGGTGGACAACATCCGCGAGCTGCGCAGCAACACGGCGTATCGGCCCGCCCGCTCGCGCTTCAAGATCTACATCATCGACGAGGTGCACATGCTCAGCACCGGGGCGTTCAACGCCCTGCTGAAGACGCTCGAAGAGCCGCCGGATCACGTCAAGTTCATGCTGGCCACCACGGAAGTGCAGAAGGTGCCGGCGACGATCCAGAGCCGCTGCCAGCGCTTCAACTTCCGCAACATCAGCCCGGAGGCGATCGCCGAGCGGCTGGATGAGATCGCCAAGGCGGAGGGGGCGCAGGCCGAAGATGCGGTTCTGCGGCGGATCGCGCGGCTGGCCACCGGCTCGATGCGCGACGCACTGAGCATCCTCGACCAGCTCCTTTCGGTTTCGCCGAAGAAGCTGTCGGCCGAGGTGCTGGATGAGATTCTCCCGCCGGCCCAGGACGAGCAGATCTTCGCCCTGTTGGAGCACGTGGCGGCGGGCGCGGTCGGCCAGGTCATGTTGGACGTGGACGCCATTCTGGCCGGCGGGCGCGGTTTGGAGGTCTTCTGCAACGACACGATCGAGGTGGTGCGGACGCTGATGCTGGTCCGCGCGTGCGGGGCGGACGCCTCCATCGTGGACGTGCCCGCCACCACGCGCGAGGCGTACGTCAAGCTCAGCCGGGAGTTCGAGCTGTCCCAGTACGTGCAGATGATCGCGATGCTGGAGGAGCTGCGGCGGAACGTGCGCTACAGTGGTGCCGGTCGGGCGTTGACCGACGCGTTGATGGTCCGATTCGCCAATATGCGCGAATGGGCACCGATCGAGCAGCTTCTGGCGCAACTGGGGCCTGCGGAGGCGGCGGGGGTCGAAAAAAAAAAGCCCGCGTCGGCGCTAGCGTCCGGGCCGCCCGCCGGCGGTCGTCGTGACCGAACCGTCCCGTCGCCGGCGAGCCCGAGCCGCTTCATCCCCGAGCCGAGGGCGCCGCGGAAACATGAACGTGCCGAGCGGTCCGCCCCAGCCGCCTCGGGCGGGCCGGTAGCGGTACCCGAGGCCGAGCCGGTAGCCACCGCGCCCCGCCGGGCCGCATCGGCAGAAGAGCGAGCCCGAGCTTTGGCCGACCCCCTTGTGCAACAGACAGTGGACCTGTTTGATGGTGTCGTGTACGTCGAGTGCCAAGAGCCCACACCGACGAACGAAGCTACGGAGTAACGCGTGTTTGGAAACCTGGGACAGCTTGCCCACCTTCTACGGAACGCCGGCCAGATCAAAAAGAACATGCAGGAGATGCAGACCCGGCTCGAGGCCGCCCGCTACGTCGGCGAGGCCGGCGGCGGTCAGATCCGCGTCACCACCGACGGAAAAGGCGACCTGCTCGAAGTCAAGATCGACCCGGACCTGGTCAAGGCTGACGACATCGAACTGCTGGAAGACCTGCTGTGTGCCGCCGTGCGCGACGCGATCACCAAGAGCCGTGAGGGCGCGCAAAAGGAGATGCAGGCCCTCACCGGGGGAATGGACATGCAGGGCATGATGGACATGCTCGGCAAGGACCAGACGTGAGTGACAGCGTCCTCACCAGCCCGCTGCAACGGTTGATCGAGGAGTTGAAGAAGCTTCCCGGCGTGGGGCCGCGGTCGGCGGAGCGGATCGCGTTTCACCTGCTCAAGACCGACGCCGGCGAGGCCCTGGCGCTCGCCGAGGCGGTGCGTGATATCAAGGAGAAGATTCGCCCCTGCGCGCGCTGTTACAACCTGGCCGAGGGCGAGCTGTGTCACATCTGCGCCGACCATCGCCGCGATCAGAGCCAGATCATCGTCGTCGAGCAGCCGAAAGACCTGCTCAGTCTGGAAGCCACCGGGCTGATCATCGGCGTCTACCACGTGCTGATGGGGCACATCACGGCGCTGGAAGGCGTCGAGCCGGGCGATTTGACCATTGACGCGCTGGTCAAGCGGGTCAAGGCCGGCAATGTGCGCGAGGTCGTCCTGGCGACCAACCCCACGCTGGAAGGCGACGCCACCGCGCTGCACATCACCAGCCTGCTGGCGGACACCGGCGTGAAGATCACGCGGCTAGCCCGCGGGCTGGCCCCGGGTGGACAGATCGAATACGCCAACCGCTACATGCTCGAAGAGGCCCTGCGCGGCCGGCGAGAGGTCTGAAGAGAACTACGAATGGCGAATGGCGAATTCAGAATGGCGAAGAGCGAGTGCAGGGGGCGGGGAACAGGGATTGAGGGATTGGGGGATCAAGGGATTGAGGGAGGGTTGTTGGGTGGTGGTGGGCTTTGGTGGGGAATGGCGAATTCGGAATGACGAAGAGCGAAAGCAGGGAGCAGGGATCAGGGGCCAGGGATCAAGGGATTGAGGGATCAAGGGATTGAGGGAGGGTTGTTGGGGGGTGAGGGGATTTGGTGGCGAATGGCGAACTCAGGATGGCTGGGTGCCCCACGCTTTCAAGTGTGGGGAACTGATCCGGCACTCAGGCTGGGTCCATATGTTGGTCCGGCCCCCGTCCTTGAAAGGACGGGGAACCCTGCAATCCGCGCCCATCCCGAGCCCGACGCTGCCGTGGCGTATCCTCGAACACTCGCTTAAGAACACGCTTCCGAGTACACTGCGCCGAACCGGCCTCGTTAAGGGAACGACAAATGCAACCCAGACGCGTCAGGTTCACGACTGACCCGTCGCTCAAGGACCACCGACGCGTCGGGAAGCGGCTCATCGCTCCATGGAAGCAACGGTTAGGTACGAAACTGACATATTCTTGCTGGCACTTGGAGCGCCTGCCCGAAGTGGTGTGGATTGCAGAGATGGTTCACGCGCTCGGGACAGCCGATTCGCTGGATTCACTATGCACGGTCCTTGAATGCGCGTTTGACGCGCAGCGTGAGGGCGACGTCACGGTCCCCCTGCTCGCATCGTACTGGGCCGGGGCGCGCGATGAAACAAAGAATCACGTCCGAAAAACGCTCCGTGTTAATGACGAGTTGGGCTTGGTTGGGTCTGGTCTTCAGACCTTGTCAAGCCTCTATCCAGGGTACCCCACGAATTTCCTTTGTGAGACCGACGAACCACGGCCACGTGACGCAACCGAACTCACCGAATTCAAGAACCGGTTGCGTGTACTTTGCGATCGATTCTCGCACGAAGCCGTTGTGGTGCACGCACACATGGTCAAGGCGTACATCATGACCGGACGCCTTCACCTTCCGGCCGATCGCGATTTGCCCTCACTCGAAGTGATCTATGCCGACGACGCGGACACGGAATCCTGTGAATACCATACCGCCGAGGGATTCGCGCGAGCGTGCGCCGGCAACTTCTTCGCAGCGTATTCGCAGCAATTCCCATTGACCACCGCCGACTATTTCTGGAATCGAGGCTTGGAGTTGGAGCCGTGCGATCCCTTCTGTTGGGACGAAGAGCATGAATGACAACCAGGATGCCGAGCACGAATTGGAGGAAGACGCTCAGCTTGGGAAGTTCATTTCGGAATACCTGGAGGGCGTGCGACAAGAGTTCGAGGCTCGCTGGGACGTCTGGCCTTTAGCGCTCCAGAACCCGGGTCCAAGCGAGGTGAGCGTCGGACTTCTTCGTCGGCAATGCAGCCTCCTGGTTCACTTGGCCCAGTGCCCGCTCCTGTGGACTGCGGAATTCGCGCCAATCGTGTTGCGCTGCATGGTCGAGGTCTATATCTGGCTCGCGTGGATTTTAGAAGACCCGGCGCCGCGGGCGCGAAAGTTCATTGATGATGGACTCGGCAAGGAAAAACTCATCATTAAACATCGCACTGACGAGATGGAACACGAGGGCATGAATCCTGACGATGACCCCCTGTGTCTAGATTCAAAAGCATGGCTTGAAACGCAGCGTTTCTCCTTCCTTGTGGATGTCAACCTCAGCGCGAGCTGGTCGGGTTTGGATACACGAAAAATGGCCGAAGAGTGCGGATGCCTTGACTTCTACCGGTTTACATATCCCACGTTCTCATCTGCCGTTCATAGCACCTGGAACTTCATCTCGCGTTTCGACCTCGTGCCATGCAGGAACCCGCTGCACGGTTTTCATCGGATGCCGGTAATGACTTTCAGTCCACCGAGTATTGAGTTCTTTCGGTTGGCTGGAAAATACGTTGCGAAGACGTTCAAGCTCGTCGACTCGAAGCTCGCCATCGAGTGCGCTGTGCCTTCCACTTATAATCGGCTATTCCCTGTTTACCGTGATATCTAGTGCCGTTTCAGGCAGCACGGTTTCGCGCTTGGGGTAGAGGTTGAATCGTGAGGTCACGATGCCGGTTTCTCCAAAGCAGATAGCTGCGAATAGCAGCCTCCTGTGCCTCGTGGCTGCGGTGATCCGAGTTGTTCAGCGCGAGTTTCTTGAGCGGCCCAAAGTGGCACTCAATCCGGTTCAGCCACGACGCGTTGGTCGGCGTGAAGTACAGCCGCACGTTGGGGCCCCGCGGCCTGGCCCCCGCCGGCCAAATCGGGTACGCCAACCGCTACATGCTTGAAGAGACACTCCGCGGCCGGCAGGAGGCGTAGCTTGTCTACCGACCGTCGCTACTCTTCGCTTGCGCCATGCGTCGCTACGACGAGGGCGTCTCTTCGTCGTGCTCCTCATCATCGGGCAGGTTCCGGTCGTCACCATCGTCAGCCCAGTAGCTCGCTGGATCGCCGGCCAAGGCCAACAGCGCCGGATCGAACGGGTGTCCACATTCAGGGCAGCGCGGCTCGGTCAGGCCCAATAGTACATAGCCGCACGCGCGGCACAGTGGGGCGTCCAGCACCTCCCGGCGGCGCTGGCTCTCCGTGAAACGCGCGATGACGATCGTGGCCAGGGCGGCGCCGATGCCGATGGCCAGGCCGATGAACCGCCAGTTGTCCCGCCAGAAACGCCACGAGTTCCAGCCGGCGGCCACGATCGATCCAATCACGATCACTACCGAGACGACCAGTCCGAGCGCGACCTGCCAGTGAAGCTGCGCGACCGCCCGCTTCACCAGCACGCGCCTGCTTACCTCGCGCCCCTGAAGAACCTCTAGTGCGCGCAGGGCTTGCCCGGCAGGAACCGCGATCCGCACGATATACGACTGCCCGCTGGCATAGAGCAGAGCCGGATCGGGATTCGGATCGTCTAGTGTCTTTGGCGAAAACCCGCGCGCACGAAGGAATTCCAGCACCTCCAAGGCTGGTAGTCCCGGACCGGCGTTGTACACGACGTGGGACATGGACCCTATTCTCGCTCTGTAACGCGCCGGTTTCCATCCAAAATCCGCCGGGGCGCGCGACACCGATGCACCGTCCGCGCGGCTTGCGACGCCGTGGCCCTTCAGTTAGCCGGCTGGTAAACTGCCTGGCTGCAGCAAGAGCGACGCTTGACGTATCAGTCTAGATCCCGGGGACACGAGGGCGACAGGCGAACGGGTGCAACGATGAGCGACTTTCTCAAGAGACTTGGCATCGAAGGCGAGAACCTGGGCGGGTTTGGCGGTGAGTGGCTCGGCTCCGGGCCGGTGCTGGAGGTCATTACGCCGATTGACGGCTCCAGGATCGGCACCGTCAAACAGGTTACCGAGC
The DNA here is from genome assembly GCA_964572345.1 of uncultured Planctomycetales bacterium. GTDB lineage: Bacteria > Planctomycetota > Phycisphaerae > UBA1845 > Fen-1342 > JAUWXH01. Next base: position 20,947 of record CAZNFA010000056.1, on the reverse strand, counting down.
AGGAGTACGACCGCATAGTCGAGCACGCCCACGCCGCGTTCCTTAAGTGGCGCGAGCTGCCGGCGCCCAAGCGCGGCGAGGTGGTCCGCCAGCTCGGCAACCGGCTGCGCGACGTCAAGAAGGAGCTGGGCACCCTCGTGACGTTCGAGATGGGCAAGATCATCGCCGAGGGTGAGGGCGAAGTGCAGGAGATGATCGACATCTGCGATTTCGCCACCGGCCTGTCCCGCCAGCTCTACGGGCTGACCATGCACTCCGAGCGGCCGCAACACCGCATGTACGAACAATGGCATCCGCTCGGCGTGGTCGGCGTCATCAGCTCCTTCAACTTCCCGGTCGCCGTCTGGAGCTGGAACGCGGCGATCGCGGGCGTCTGCGGCGACAGCGTGCTTTGGAAACCGTCCAGCCAGGCACCGCTGACCGCGATCGCGTGCACGAAGATCGCGGCCGAGGTGTGCGAAGCGAACGGGGTTGATCCGGCGGTCTTTTCGCTGGTGGTCGGCAAGGGCTCGACCATCGGCGATCGGCTGCTCCACGACCGGCGCATCCCGCTCGTTTCCGCGACCGGCAGTTGCCAGATGGGCTATCGTGTCGGCGAGGTCGTCGGCAAACGCCTCGGCCGCACGATCCTCGAACTGGGCGGGAACAACGCCATCATCGTCACGCCGAGCGCGAACATGGACATGGCCCTGCGGGCGATCCTGTTCGGGGCGGTCGGCACAGCCGGGCAGCGCTGCACCAGCACGCGGCGCATCATCGTTCACGCGTCGATCCGCGATGATCTGGTGAAGCGGCTACTGGGGGCGTACGAGACGATCCGCATCGGCGACCCGCGCAAGGACGATACGCTCATGGGCCCGCTGGTCACGCGCGACGCGGTCAACGACCTGCAAAACGCCATCAAGCGTGTCAAGGACGAGGGTGGTGAGATCCTCCATGGCGGCGAGCCGCTGGATAGCCCGGATTACCCCGGCGGCCACTACGTCAGGCCCTGCATCGCCGCCGCCAGGAACGAGTACGAGATCGTCCAGGAGGAGACGTTCGCCCCGATCCTCTACATCATCGGCTACGGTCAGAGCCGCGACCGTGAGGGAGCGGTCAACGACATCGACGAAGCCATCCGTCTGCACAACGGCGTCCCGCAGGGGCTCAGCTCAGCGATCTTCAGCACCAACGTGCTCGAGACCGAACGCTTCCTTTCCCACGCCGGCAGCGACTGCGGCATTGCCAACGTCAACATCGGCACCAGCGGGGCCGAGATCGGCGGGGCGTTCGGCGGGGAGAAGGAAACCGGCGGCGGGCGTGAATCCGGCTCCGACGCCTGGAAGGCCTACATGCGCCGGCAGACCAACACGATCAACTGGGGCACCCAACTGCCACTGGCGCAGGGGATCAAGTTTGGCGATTAGGGGCGTTGTGGGCGGCGGATCGCGGCGTACAATCGCCGCTGTGGAAGGTCCAGATCCAGCCCGAGCAGCGTATCTCGACTACCTCGCGCGGTGCGAGCAGGCGTTCAATCCGTTTGCGCCGATCGAACTGCCGGAGTTTTTCGCCGGGCGCGTCAAGCACATCGAAAAGCTCCAGGCCGAGCTGAGTGCTCCGGGCCGACAGGTCGCGATATACGGCGAGCGCGGCGTGGGAAAGACTTCGCTCGCTCAACTGGCGTATTTCTTCGTCGGACGCGACGAGGAACGCACTCACCTCGTTCGCTGCCAGAAATCAAGCACCTTTGACACGATATTCGCAGACGTGCTGGCTAGTGCCGGGCTCGAGGTGCTGCTCGATGGGGTGGGGTCGGAGGCTGAGCGGCACGGCAGCGTCGGCTTTACCAGCGTGGGTATTGGCGGGACACGGCGCGTTCGTCGCACGTTTCGCAAGGTCAATGCCGGCCGACAGATCGGGCCCCGACTACTTCTGGGGCAATTCGCGGAGCGCGAAGGCCTGGTGATCATCGATGAGTATGATCGCGTGGCGGACCCTCAGACACACACCCGCATGGCAGAGCTTATCAAGCAGTTCTCGGATGCCCGCTCGCGGTGCAAAATCATCCTCGTCGGCGTTGCCGAAACACTCTCGCAACTCATCGGTGAGCACGAATCCCTCAGTCGATCTCTGGCGCAGATAGAGCTGGATCGGATGTCGGACGACGAGTTGGGAGATATTATCGCGAAGGGTCAGGGACATCTCCACCTCGCGTTCAAGCCATCCGTCAAACAGCGAATCATCCGGCTCGCGGATGGTTTTCCATATTTCGTGCATCTCATCGGCCGTCACTCGGCCCGGGCAGCCGGGCGGGAGTTACTTCAGGATCCGACGGCGACGATGGTTGCTGGTGACGAAGAGTACGCGGAGGGGCTCCAGGAGGCGCTGGAGAACGCCGAGCACACGCTCGCTGAGCAGTACGAACAGGCTATCGTTACGACGCGCCGTCCCAGTGGGAAGTTCATGCTCATTCTATGGGCAATGGCTCTTGCGGACGCTCGCCATGTTCAAGTTCAGGATATCGCCAAGAACGCGGGTTTCTTCGGCGAGACAGACGTGAAAGCGGCGAGTTTCAGCTGGAACCTTGGCGAACTCTCTAGCGAAAGGCGGGGGCAGGTCATCACGAAGGTCAGGGAGGGTTACTACAAGTTCACTAACCCCCTGATGCGGCCGTACATACGCTCGATCATGGAACTCGAGAACGTGCTCTACCGCGGGAAGCAGTGGGATTTCCCATTCATGCACGGTGCTTGACCGGTAGGCACGAGTCCGGCTCCGACGCTTGGAAGGCCTACATGCGCCGCCAGACAAACACCGTAAACTGGTCCACTGGACTCCCACTGGCGCAGGGGATCAGATTCGGGGACTGAGCTTTAGGAGTTGCTGGCATGAGCGAGAAGGCTGTCAAGATAAAGTGCCCTGAGTGTGGTGGAGGTTCGCGCAACCACAAAATCCTTGCAGAGATAGACAGACCGTGGAACACGCCGTGGGGCTGCGGCGGAGATTCCTACCAGATCTGCGAATGTGTTGGCTGCGAAACCGTTCGCTTCCGAAACGAATCCTGGTGTTCGGAAGATATCGACCCGCAAACCGGCAACGTGCAAACAACAGTGAAGGTGTATCCGGAGCATATTACGCGGGGCCGTTCGCAAACCGATCCTTCGTACTTCCCGGAAAACGTCGCCCGGATCTACCTGGAAACGCTCAAGGCATATCGAGCAGGCTCATTGATCTTGGCAGGGGGAGGGCTTAGAGCAATTGTGGAAGCGATCTGCATCGACCGTAACCTTGTGGCTGGGAATCTCCAGAAGAAGATCGACAAACTTGCGGAGGAAGGACTACTGGCCAAACCTCAAGCCGATTTCCTGCACGAAGAGCGGTACATCGGCAATGCAGCCTTGCACGAGGTGGAGCCACCCGCGGGAAGGGATATCGAAGACGGGCTTGATATCGTCGAAGCCCTCTTGAGCACGATCTACACGCTCCCGCAGAAGGCGCAGCGCTTGAAGGAGCAGCGAGCATCAACTAAGAGTTCTTGAGGGTATGCAAACCTCCGCTCGCCGACAAGGGTCAATCCCTTTTCTAGTTGAAATTCCGATCGGCTCCGTATCATTATTCATGCCACTGCTTTGCCGCTCCGGTTCGACGACGACTGCAACGCCGCTCGAAGACGGGGCAGGTGGCGATACCCGGCCACCGTCCGTAGACGAGGCTCGATGTCCAGGATCGCCGTCGCCAGCCAGCGGTGTTTTTGCTCCGAGTTCCGCCAGCGATCCACCTTGCCGGTGCGATTGGCGATCAGCGAGTTCAGGTTCTCGATGCAGTTGGTCGTCTTGAACGAGCGGCCCAACTCCTTGGACAAGCCCAACCGGTGAACGGTGAGCGTCTCTTCGAAGCCTTCGTCCAGGCTGGCCACCGCCGATTGATTCAACAAGTTTAGCTCGGCCCGGACCTTCTTGAGCGCCGCGTTCGCCTGTGCGGCGAGTCAGGGGTGGATTGATCGCGCTGCCCAACGCCGCGCCCTGGACAAGCTGATCCTCGACCTGAATCCCGGCGCGCCGGGAGTGAGCCAGACCTACGGACGTCGGGAGGACAAAGCTCAGCGGCGCGGATTGTCCGCGTCCGCTGCAGCACTTTGTTAGATGTGGTTATTTATGCCACTCTTCAAATATAACAATGCCGCATTTCCTACAGCGGAGCGCATGGCATTTTGGGTTTCTTAGTCTCAATATGCTGCGCGGGGTAAGCGTTTCGGCGCGGATACCGAAAAAGCTGCCTTCAGATTCATTTTGGGCCCACCGAATAGAATGATTACTCGTAACAAAACCCGATTCCATTTCGGATTGGCATTCTGGGCAAGGATACTTTTTGAGTGACATTTGGTTCATCCTATATCTAACAAAATTCGGTCGATCCGCATAACATGCGGAACTTTGGTTTTCGGTCCGTATAACACGCCTCTGGATCGCCGGCAAGAGGCATCGACGAGTGAGACCTGCCGGCCGGCAAGTAGATGAATCGGCTCTACACGGAGATTCTGACGAGCCTAAAGGAACCTGGGGTCCTTGATGGACGTGCCGGGGAAGTGGACCCTTGACACGACGCGGCTCGCTCGGCGAGCCGGCCGCCTACGGCGACGGCAGGCGTTCGCCTGTGCGGCGAGTCAAGGGTGCATTGATCGCGCCGGCCGACGGCGCGCTTTGGACAACTTGGTCCTCGACCTGAACAGCTCGGCAACCCAGACCTACGGACGCCAGGGACGATGCGGCTGAGGCGCGGCCTATTGGACGTCGCCTCCAGTCGACTTGTTAGGCTTCTGTAGTAGACCCTCAATCCAGTCATCACGCATGTCGCCCGGGCGGATAAGGGACCAGCAGGTGTGGCCCAGGGTGTCCTTGGCAAAGACACGCAATTCAGGTGAAACCAGGAGCGGCCACACCTCCTGAATTGACGTCAGCGCGAAAGAATGTTTATCCCCCTCTTGTAGATCAAGAGTCTTCCCTTCGACTTCTCTGTCGAAGAGCAGACCCCTGCTCGGACCCGCAGGATCCAAAGGAATCTCACTATCCTTGATAGTTACGCGAAGATTCATTCTCTTGACGGCATCCTTGGGGATCTCATATCCCACCTCTTCGATGCGTGAAATCCTGCGGCCTCTATTCACGACTTCTACACGGATTGACAAGTCGTGAAGATGGGCCTTGCCGGGTGTCGTCAAGATGGCACTCGTGGACATGCTGAGCTCACATTTCTCCAGTTGGACCGTACGATATGAGATGATCAGCGCCAATATACCGGTGAAAGCGCCAATGGCCCCTGATATGACGGCTACGATGTTGAGCATCCCTACCTCTTGGTCCATGTCCTGCCTAACGTCATGGGTGAGCGGCGGTGGACCCGCCCCCGGGTTCACTGTCCGCTCCACCCAATTGTTGGATACTTGTGATTAGTGTGCCAATTCCTTGCACTCTTGCTTCATTCTCCCAGTCGTGTAGGTCGGGTCCGCAGACCCGACAACTCATGAACACGCCACAATCCCTACTTTACTTAGGGACACCCACCTATTTCGCACACCCCGGCCCGGGTTACCGTCCGGTGGGGGCCACCAAATAGGTGAGTGTCCCGAATGCCATGAAGTTAAACCGTAAGTTGTTGCCACGTAATGACTTATAACGCTTGCGCAATGTGCGGCCTCCTGTGATGATGTTGTTAGCACAACAGCGTCAACCACCGGAGGCCACGGATGGTCAGTATCACGCGAGCGTTGCGACGGATCAAGGGGGATTTGGACACATTGCTTTCCGAAACCTACCTCGCTGAGATGGCACGAGAGCTGGGCTGCCGCTGGCGCGAGCGTTGCCTCGGCCCCGCCGTCACGATTCAACTCTTCGTCCTGCAGATCCTGCACGGCAACGCCTGCTGTGCCCAGACGCCACGACTGGGTGGCAGAAACGTCTCGGGCTCCGGCTATTGCCAGGCGCGCCTGCGTTTGCCGCTGGAGCTGTTGCAGGCCGTGCTGCGGCGGCTTGCCGAGCGGCTGAACCGGACGGCTAACGAAGTCGGACGTTGGTGCGGACACCGTCTCTTCCTGATTGATGGTTCTTCGTTCTCGATGCCCGACACGCCGGAGTTGCAGAAAGAGTTCGGTCAGCCGGTCGGTCAGAAAAAAGGTTGCGGCTTCCCGGTCGCACACCTGCTGGCACTCTTCGACGCACACGGCGGAACGCTGCTCGACGTGCGGGCCTCGAGTTGGCGGATTCACGATCTGAGTCGCGCGGCGGAACTGCACGCGCATCTGCGCCCCGGCGATCTGCTGCTGGCCGATCGCGGCTTCTGCTCGTATGGGCATTTGGCGCTATTATTACAGCAGACCGTGCAGGTCATCTTCCGCCTGCACCAGCGTCAGATCGTCGACTTCACGCCGCACCGCGCGCACGCGACGTCCGACGCTGACCGTGGCAAGCCGCGTTCGATCTGGCTGACCGGGCTGGGTGGGCAGGACCAGGTGGTCATCTGGCGCCGGCCGACGATCCGAGCGCGCTGGATGACCGCCGAACAGCACGCGGCCTTGCCGGAGCACATTGTGGTGCGTGAGCTGCGTTATCGCGTGCGGCGGCCCGGCTTCCGCACGCGGAGCGTCACGCTGGTCACGACACTGCTCGATCCCGAGCAGTATCCGGCCGAGGCGTTGGCCGAGTTGTACGCGGCGCGATGGCAGGTGGAAGTCAACTTGCGGCATCTCAAGCAAACCATGGGAATGAAGGTGTTGCACAGCCAGACGGTCGCCGGTGTACGGAAAGAGCTGTTGGCGTTCGCGTTGGTCTACAACCTGGTGCGGGCGGTGATGCGCGCGGTGGCCACGCACGCCAACGTCGATCCGGATCGCGTGAGCTTCATCGACGCCTGGCGTTGGCTGCGCCACCCATGGGACGAGCCCGAAACCGCCGGCAGCGCGCCGGCAAAGGAAGCCCAACCGCCGCCGGTGATCATAAACCCCCACCGTCCCGGCCGCTACGAACCGCGCGTACGCAAACGCCGCCCGCCCCAGTATCCGGTGATGACCAAACCCCGCGCCGAGTTGCGTAAAGCCCTGCTGGAGAAATCACTTGCGGCTTAACTTCATGGCATTCGTGACTGTCCCTGGTATCCCCAATGTTCTCAATCTCTGATGGGATCTTGTCGAAAGGCAGCATGTCCCAATCGGAAAAGCCTGTGGCCTGATGAGCAACGTCATCGGCGGCGAGTTCCGGTCGGATGTATGCTCCCGACTTCTCCCAGTCGGCGCCGACATACCACCGGAGATCCCAGGGCGTGTCCGGGAAGTCGTTCGGGCAAATCACCCAGGTGCAGAGCCGAGTCTTGTAGGCATAAACCATTTCCTTGTGTCCTTCCCCAACGTTGAGCTCAGGGGCCGCGGTTACGCGGTCCCCTGGAGCGACTGGTTAGGCTGTCATCTGCAATTCATATTCATGCAGAGGAAACTGTTCCTCGAACTCCACGACACGCCCCAGCAACCTCTCGAATTCATGAGGCTCGAAGCCACCAATCTCGGCAAGCAATTCACCTGCAGCGGAACAGAAGAACACGGCGTCATTCTTCTTTCTGGAAGTACGCGGAAGGACCATAGCGCCTTTCTCTGGGCGAGAATAGATACAGTTTTGCCTAATGACTTCCAGCTTGCCGCTTTCCGCCAACTCGAGCAAAGCAGTGATGTTGTTCAGGCCCAAGACCCTGTCTGCTCGGGTATTCACCGCGAAGCCTGAGAAGGCGGCAAGCTGATGCTTCTTGTGGTGTGAATAGAGGGGATTCTTCTTTGGCCGCTTGACAGAAGATGAACCACTGCGCCTTTCCGCTTCGTTCACAGCGATCTGGAAGCGCGCAATGGAGAGCTTGCCTATTTCTTCAACGGACACTATCGCAAAGAAAACAGAGGACGGATAGGACTTCTCACCTAGCAGGCGAACAGCATCGTCCCAAAGGGATTCTGCATGGCGCATAAGATACCAGAATTCCTTGCAGTCTTGCCCGAAAGAATCCGTCCTAAACAAGCGCTCCGTCGAAAAGACGGCTTCATTGAGAATATCGGTGAATTGCGTTAGTCGCTTGGTGCTCTTCTTCTTCGTGAGCACGTCGTTGAGTTCCTGATAGTCGATCATTCCGCAGTTCTTTCTATCAGCCGAACAGTGATTAGAGTGATCCGCATAACATGCGGAACTTTGGCTTTTTGGCCGCATAACACGTCTCTGGATCGTCTGCCAGAGACGCGCCAAGCCCTGTATCTTCTGTGGGTTGCGCTCTGTGTCGCGGTTTAGCACGGCATTTTGTGCGGATCGGCATCATAACCTCCCGCCTTGGATTACGTCAAAGCCCGTCGATCGGACTGAGAGCGTGCAAGCGAAATCTCTTTCCGAGCCGCGCCCGTGAGGAAGCGGTCCGGTTCGGATGCGGCAACCGCTCCCTTACGGTCGCGGGCCGGTTCGGATGCGGAAACCGCTCCCTCACGGTCGCGGGCCGGTTCGGATGCGGAAACCGCTCCCTTACGGTCGCGGCTCGGTCTGTCGCAACGCTTCTCAAGCACCCTCTGAGACCGACCGTGTCCGGATTACAGCGGCTTTGCTGTATAGGTCACACTCGCGCCCGTAAAGCACTTGGTCGGGCGCTGTTGGATAAGATGCAGGAAGCATAACATGCAGTGCCGGCCGCGGCAACTGTTCGCCCTGGGCGGCAAACGGGGCAGGAACCCTCTCCGAGCCGTCCACGCCACGTGCCACCGACGGCTTCCGACTGGTGCGAGTCCCGATGTACATCGGGATTCTCGCACGCGGAGCAGCGGGAATCCTTTCCCGTCCTTCGCCACGTGCCACCGGCGGCTTGCCCGCCAGTGCTCTTCTACCCCGACCGCCTCATCCTGAACCCCGAATCCTGAACCCTTTCTGCCGCTCCCCATTTAACCATTTGCCCACTAGACCATTTGACCGTCCCCCTCCCCGTTCCCCACTCCCCCCTCCGTCCCGCTCCGCCCATTTAACCGCTTACCCAATTGACCATTTAACCACCGCCCTCCGCGGCCTCTGCACTCTTGGCGCCTTGGCGGTTTCTAGCGTTGTAGTGTTAATTTGCCGGGGCGCCGAGCGCGTGGCGGACCTCCTCCAGCAGCTTCTCGACCTTGAAAGGCTTGAACAGCACCCCCGCCAAGCCTTCCTTGCTGGCCCGCACGATCGAGTGGTTGGGGTCGTAGCCGAAGCCGGTGATCAGGATGACAGGGCATTGCGAGTTGACCTGGCGGGTGACGGCGAACACCTCATACCCGTTCCTGTGCGGCATCTTGATGTCGGACAGCACCAGATCGAAACTCTGCGAGCGAATCAGTTCCACCGCTTCGTCCCCGTCACGCGCGGTCGCCGTGAGCACGCCGTTGCGGGACAGCACGTCGGCGATGGTCTCGCGGATGATGTCTTCGTCGTCGGCGACCAGGATGCGCTTCCCGGACAGCAGCGGGTCTTTGCTGGTCTGCTCGGGCACCACCCCGTTGATTGCCGGCTGTTCCGACATGGCCGCCAGCGCCTGCTTGACGCGTTCCACGCCCTCGACGACCGCTTGTGAGCGCTGGCGTACATTGTCGTCGTCCGGGTATTGCTCGATCAGCGCATTGGCCTGGACGAGGATGTTGCTGAGCGGCCCGGACAGCTCGGCCGCCGCGTCCGAGGCGATCTGCCCGGCGGCTGTGTGCCGCTCGACAGCCAACAACTGCAGCGTGTGCAGCGCGACGGCGATGGAGCGGCCGAAGATTTCCGCTACCTGGCGGTCGTCCTCGGTGAAGGCCTTGACCCGCTCGGACTCGGCGCTGAGCACCCCGATCACCTGATCGTGCAGCAGCAGCGGTACCGCCAGCGACGAACGGGCATTCTGCAGGCCCGGCAGATAATGCGGGTCTTGGGCGACGTCCGCACAAAGGTAGGAGCGCCCGGTGGCCGCCACGTAACCAGTGATCCCGTTCCCCTCCTTTAGGGCATAGATCTCCAGCGCGTTGACTTCCTCCGACAGACCGAGCGTCACCACCGTGTCCAGGCGGCAAGTCTGCTTGTCCAGCAGGCGGACCGAGAAATGGTCGAAGTGCAGCAGGTCATGGGCGTAGCGGGCAATCTTGTCCTCCAGCAGTTGCAGGCGCTCCCCCACATCCATCTCCGCCACCACATCCGCTTCCAGCCGGACCAACTCACGGCCGGCCGTCTCGATTGCCTCGATGCGCTTTCGTAGCCAGCGCGTCGCAGTCACGTCCACCAACAGCGCGACCACCCGGGCCACCTGCCCATCGGGACCGCAGATCGGCGAGACCGTCAGGTCAAAGGCAAATTCGCCCGCGCTGAGGTCGCGACGGCTACTGCGCGGCTGGTCGGGCTGAGGCGGCTCGGCCGCAAACTCGTGGTACAGCTCGGCACAGGCCTTGCGCACCGCCTCAACCGTCTCGTCCGGGTAGGAAGACAGCTTCTGGTTCGCCCACACCAGCCGACCTTCATCGTCCACCAGGCAAACCCCGTGGCCGATCGTCTCGAAGATCGGCTCGGTCTGAAGCCGGACCGCGGCGCGGGCCAGCGGGGGCAAGTCGGAGGCGCTGGCAAGCACCACGTCGAACGTCTCCGAGCGCAACGCCGCCAGGGCCTCGCCAACGTTCGCGACGGTGCGGACCGTCCCCTGCTCGTTGAGCACCCTGAGGAACTCCGGGTCATCACCCGTCAGCGATGAGAGCAGAAGAATCCTGCGTGTCCGTTGCGCTGCGGAACGGTCCGACATGCGGCGGCAACCCTCGCGACTATGCAGCGGCCATGTGTGAGGCTGTTAACGTCTCCCAACCGGCGGGCAATTATACGCGCCGCGCCCTCCGCGTACATCCCAAACTCTACATCGGGCCGAGAGGCGGACAGGCTGCATCGAAACAGAAACTCCAGCGGCCGGGTGTTCCCCGCCGTATGTCCTATAACCAAGCGACCAGCGGGGACATTCCCCATGTTCGTTGCCGCGGATCATGAGCGGCGACGCTGCTTGGCCCGGCGGGCGGCCTCCAGCCGCTCACGCTCCGCCTGCGTCAGCGAATCCAGTCCCTGGCGGCTGATCTTGGCCAGAATGTCGTCGATGTCCGGTTCGTCGGGCGGCGGCGGCGCGGGGCCGGTCGCGGGTCGTGTGGGGCGGTGCTCGCGGGGGGTTGGTGACCGCCGCCGCGGTCGTCGGCGCCGAAGAGCGGCCAGCTTCTCGACCAATGGCTCGGCTACGCCGCCGATCGCTGCACCCGCCAATAAGGCGCTTGCCCCCCGTCCGTTGAGCAGCAGGACCACGCCGGCGGCGATGACGACCGCCAAGGCGGCCGCCTTCGCTACAGTCAGCAGTCGGCCGAACAGCGAGAAGAACTCGTCCGCCAGGCCACGCCACGCCGACACGCACCATGCCACCAATGCGCCGGCGGGGAAGCTCAGAGCGGCCGCGGCCAGATCGGGCTGCCAGTGGGCGATGGCGAAGCACACCGCTCCTGCCAGCAGGTTCCCGCACACGTAGAGCGCCAGCAGCCGGGCGGTGCCGAAGCGCGATTCCAGCCGGGCACCCAAGGTCCAGCCCGCCAAGATCACCAACGCCAGCGTTCCCAGGCGGGTTGTCGCGACCGGGTGCGCCAGAATGGCCAGCGGATGCGGGGCCGGGCCGGAAACCGCCAACAGCGCGGATATATCGAGCCCCTCGTCGGATGGCAGCCCCCACACGACCAGGAATGCGAGCACGTGCAGCACCACCAGCGCCAGCGTTCCCCGCGGCGGCAGGTGTACGCCGCGCACTACCCGCCCGCTTTCACCTTCCCAGGCCTGCGCATACTCGCGATCCCGCCAACCCATCTCAGACTCCGAGCACGTCGCCGGTCGAGCCGTCCACGGTGACCAGCGCGCCGTTCGGCACCGCTTTGATCAGATCCTCTTCCGGCTCGCAGACCAAGGCGACGCCGGTGACGATCGCACCCTCGACGATGTTGGGGTCGGCCGGTTTGCTGAGCACGATGGCCGCCGGCTGCTTACCCTGCTTGGCCAGCACCTGGAGGACAACGCACCCGCCGGAAGAGCCCTTGGTCTCGGGGTAGATCATCACCTTCCCGGCGATCGACTCACCCTCGTGCTCGTGCCCCTTGGCAATGATCACGCCGGTGTCCATATCCACGTCGCCGAGAAACGAGAAGGCCTTCTGACACACCAACGCCGGCCCCTGAACCTTCCCTCTGACAATCCCACGGGCTTTGACAACGCGTTTAGGCATGACGACTCCTTCTCAAGCCCTGGTGGGACCGTTGGCTGCTGCGGCAATCGCTCGCTGCTGCTTGACGACGTTGTGCAGCGTCCGCCACAGGAGAGCAACCAGCACGAGCGCGCCGAGCGCCCACAGTGTGGCAGGGAGGGTCACGTACCTCCGGATCAGGCTGTATGAGTCAATCGCCGTTTCCCAACCGGGCTTTGTATGTTGGAACTGTTCCCATCGCTCAAGCATGTATGCCGGTGCCGTCGTCGTCCGCGTCATTGCCAGGGATTCGTCGATAACCATGTAGTGGGTGGTCGTTGCGGTCGCGGGGCCAGTCGTTGGGCCGCCAGCGCCTGTTACAGCGAAGGCGTACGGAAGCTTGGCAGCCGGTGGCCCCAGGAACACGGCAACCGTGCCCGTCCCACTCATCGCGAGCCAGCCAAGAGCCAGAGGGACACAAAGCCACTGCAACGCCCGGGCATACCGAGCGAGCTTGGGGCTTGGCACTCGCCGAGACAGATGAATCATGTAGCCAAGTGTGGCCAGCACGATGGCGACGTGCAACGTGTCCTGTGGGAAGCTCCTCGGCATCAGACCTAGCAGGGCCCAGCGGGGAACGTCCATTGCCGCTCCTACTGCCGTCGCGGCAACCAGCCAGAGGAGCGCGATCCAGGCTAACGCGCGCGCGATCCGCCGGCTTCTCGGGTCGTTCTCTCGCGACATGGAGCGGTCGCGGGTCAAGAGCAGCAGCAGTGTTCCAAGTGCCGCGGCGCGTGGAAGTTGCTCTACGATCAACCTCAAGCTTCCGATTAGGGCGTATGGTCGATCTGCTGGAACCGTCTCACCCACTCGCTGGGGCCAGTGGGGCGATTCAGGCCCGAAGATGAGCAACACGGCGTACTCGTAGGCTGGCGGCGCGGCCGCTGCTGCAACAAGGCTGAGAAACAAGAGCATGGCTCCCAGGCGCAGGCGCTTGAGCCATGGTGGGGAACACGCGGACAGCGGCTTGGAATCGGCAACCGCCTTGCCGCACTCGGGGCAGGTACCGTTTATACGTAGCGTCCGAAGGTTGTACCGGCAATGCAGGCATGGAAGGTCGATGGTGATCCGGCCATCACCGTTCAGCCACGCTTGGTGGCGGGGCGGCGCGTGGGCTGGTTCGGGTGCGTTCATTTACTGACCTCACTACCGAAGCTTCCCGGCCAGAGCGGTTTTCAGGCATTCGTCGCGGGGCGGAGGGCGGTTTGGCAGCACCTACAGATGCGTTCAGCGCTTGGACGCCTCCAGGATGGTGACGCCGACGACTTGTTTGCCGCGGCGGTGGATGATGATGCCGTCGTCGCGCATCTCGCTGTCGCCTGCCCGTTGCGGACGCCGGAAGCTGATGTAGAGAACGTCCGCCTCCGCATCGTAGTCGATCCACATCCGCGGCGCGGGCAGGTCCACGAGCTTCGGGACCGCCCGGAGTAGTCGGGTAATGTCCTTCTGTGTCAGCGTCGGGACGGCCATAAATCGTTCCTGGTACCCATGCCCGCATTATTATATCGCTGGTGCGAGAATCCTGTCTCGCACCCGGACTTCCGGGAATCCCTTCCCGATTAACGGCGGGATGGGAATCCCGCGATCCTCCGTGCGAGAGGGTCCGGGTGCATGACGCCCTTGGCGGCTTGCTCGCCAGCCCCAGAGGGGCGCTAGTCTGTAGCCGGGGGCGCGAGCCCCCGGAACGCGAGCGTCCGGACGTCAGCCCTGAAAGGGCGACAGAACACTCGGTTCGCACCGTTTCTATCGCCCCCCCGGGGCTCGGGGCGAACGACGCAACTACTCCGGGGGCTCACGCCCCCGGCTAGCAACCGTCGCCCTTTCAGGGCTGTCGCGTACAACGCCCCAACCGCAAGCACAGGCGCCCACGATCTTGCGGCCGAGGGGCCCGCCAGAAGCGTCATGCACCCAGAGGGTTCTCGCACCAGCGGTCCGTCTTCGTTCCACTTTGTCACCTTGCTGCGTTGTTACGTTCTCACCCGAGCCTGCCGGTCACAGAAGCTCTCAGGCACTCGTCGCGGGGGCGGAGGGCTGTCTTACAACCGATCAGGTCGCCGACGTAGCGGGCCATCTTGCAGGAGTCGGTGACCATGCCCTTTACCTGCGGCGTCGGCAGGCCAAACTCCTTGCAGGTCGAGAGCCGCATGTGGCACTCGACCGGGCAGGTGTCGCAGATCACCCGGCCGCCGGCAGATTCGATGCGTTGCGTAATGCCCTCCCAGGTGGCGGCCTGCTTGGTCATGCGGTTGGTGCAGACCCAGAAGCGCACGTTTTCGTGGACTTTGGCGTTGTTTGCGCGTAGCCAGTCGGCCACGTAGCGGAGCTGCGCGAGCGTGTAATGCGGGCAGCCGAGCGTGACGAAGTCGATCTCGCCGCCCGGGGCGATGGTGGTCAGCTTGTCGTAAACGGCTTTGATCTCGCCCGGGCCGATGGTATGCGTCTGGTTTGGCTTGGTGCCGGCGAACGCGGCTTCGACGGAGTCGGCCTCGGCGGTGTGACCAGGCGCGTGGAACAGGGTGACCGAGCCGCTCGTCGCCAGCGCGGCTCCGATAGCGAGCAGATTGTGCTGCGTGGTGCCCGGCGGCAGCGCGTCGAACACCGGCACCTCGCTGCCGACGATGCCGCCAGCGTGGAAGCCGAGCGCGGAATAGTCCGAGTCGTGCCGCAGGTCGCCCGGGCCGAGCTTCAGCTTGAACAGGTGCGTGCCGCGGCGGTTCTCGTCCAGCAGGTAGCCGAACAGCGGGTATTTGCCGGTGACGGCCGAGTAACGCGTGAACAGCCCGCCGCGGTTCGTGTGCGCCCCCAGCACCGAGTTGTAGTAGACGATCGCCGACGACTCGACGGTGATGATGTACGACCCCTTCGGCGGCACAAAGCCGAGCCACTGCGGCGTGCAGGTGTACGTGCCGAGGATGCCCATCTTGCGGTGCGCGGGCACGACCTGCGCCTGGAGTTCGTAAAGGGGCCGCGGGCAGCCGTACTGCTCCCACTGGTCCAGGTCGCAGGCGAGTGTCGAGGTGGTGGTGGGGATGCAGACGCGGGCGCCGGTGTCGGCGTACTCAACCGCGTCCTCAACGTTGCCGCGGTAGATCGACATCTCAGCCGGGTAGTGGGCGTAGATGACGTCCACGAACCGCTTGGCCCCAAACGCGTCGCCGAACTGGACGAGATAATCCATGGCCCGCGCGACAGCCTCCCCTCGCTGACCGTCCAGCATCCGTCTTTCGTCGTCGGTGAGCTTCATCGATCATCCTGTAGAGTGCGTCCGCGACCACTGCTGTAAACATCATACCCTCTTTCGCTGTGACGGCTTGGCTTGGGCCTGGTTCGCTTGAATGATTTGGTGGGCGGACACGTGTTTGCCGCGGGCGCTCCTGGGCGGTCGGGCGCGGCGTTTTTGTCGCGGCGCCTTGAGCCAGCGGCGATGCCACAGCGGGCCCAGTAACTCGTACAGTCGCGCGCGCACTTGCTCACACTGCACACTCTGCTTCAGGAACTGGATCGTCGGCGCCGCGCCCAGCAGCACCGCCCAGGCGATCAACTGCCGGCGCACATCCCGAAACAGCTTTTCGGTCGAAATCGTCTCCAGCGGCCGCTGCTGCGCCGCCGCCAGATACGCCCGCAGCAGTTGCAGGATGTTGTACAACACCAGGCCGAAGGCGAATTGAAATACGCTGGCTTGCGGGGTGCTGCCGATCAGGTGAACCAGGATCGGGAACGTCAAGACCCGCGTGTAGCCGCGACCCCGGTAGCGCTGGAAGAGGTCATTCAAGAATTGCTCATCCGCCACCCAACGCCACACCCACAGCGTGGCCTCGGCCAACGGCATCCGTGCCAGTAACCGTCGCGTCGTGCCATCCATGGCAGTCTCCTCGCAGATCAAAGCCCAACCTGCGCACAGGATGACACACACAACCGATTACGGGAAGATGTTTGCAGCAGTGGCCCCAGGCTCACCCCGTAACGACGCCGTTTACTCGGTGGTCTCAGCCAGCGTCTGCCGGCCGTACCAGACTCCCCGGGCTAGGCGCTTGAGATCCTCGGCGATCAGGTAAATCGCGGGGACGACCACCAGCGTCAGGACCGTCGCGAACATCAAGCCGAAGCTGATCGAAATGGCCATCGGGATCAGGAAGCGGGCCTGGAACGACTGCTCGGCCAGCAGCGGTGCCAGCCCCAGGATGGTGGTGAGTGAGGTAAGCAGGATGGGGCGCAGGCGCCGACGACCGGCGATGATCACCGCCTCATACAGCCGCGTGCCCCGCGCCCGCTCTTTGTTGATGAAGTCCACCAGAATCAGCCCGTCGTTCACCACGATGCCCGTCAACGCCACCATCCCAATCGTCGAGAGGATCGTCAGGGGATAGCCCATGATGTAGTGCCCGGTGATCGCACCGATCATGCCGAACGGGACGGCCGCCAGCACCACCAGCGGCTGGAGGTAACTCTTGAACAATCCGGCCAGCATCACAAAGATCACCAGCAACGCGATGACGAAGTCGCGTTTGAGCGAGCCCAACGACTTGACCATTTCACGCTTGCTCCCGGCAAAGTCCATGCGGATGCGCGGGTAGTCGCGTTCGAGCCCGCTGATCGTGGGGCCGAGCGCCTGAATGATCTTCTCGGCGTTGGCGTTTTTCTGGCTTTGATCCACGTCGCAGGAGACGACGATCGCGCGACGCTGATCGACGCGGCGAATGGAGGTGAAGCCGCGGGTGTCGGTCAACCGGGCCACTTCGCAGAACGGCACCATGTTGCCGGTCGGCGTGGCGATCCGCATGGATTCCAGTTCGTAGATTTGCCGGCGCCGGTCCTCCGGGAAGCGCACGCGGATATCCACGTCTTCGCGCTCCCGCTGCAGTGTCCGCGCTTCCAGGCCGAAGAACGCCCCGCGCACCTCGGTTGCCAGCGCACGGGTGGTCAGCTCCAGCGGACGGGCCGAGTCGAGCAGCTCTATCTGCAGTTCACGCCGGCCCTCCTCAAAGTCGTCGGTGATGTCATAGGTGCCCTCGAAGGATGCGAGTTTCGTCATCAGCGCGTCGGCTGCCGGCAAAAGGCTGTCCATCTGCTGGCCGGTGACCTCGATTTCGATATCGGTTCCCACGGGGCCGCCATGCACGGCACTGTAGGTCAGGCTATTGACCCCGGGGATCTGCCCGGTATCGCGCCGAAGCTGGCTGATGATCTCTTCGCTGGAACGGTCGCGCTGGTCCACACTGGCAAGCTCGATGATGGCCTGGCCGATATGCGAACGGTACGAGACGGTACTGCCGCCCATGCTTGCCCTGGCCTGCGCACCGACCAGTGTGTACACCGACCGAACCTCCCCCGTCTCCCGCAGTTTCAGCACGTTGTCCTCGACGACCTTGAGGGCCCGCTCGGTCTGCTCGACCGGCGTGCCGACGGGCATCTCCAGGTTCGCCAGGACCGTCTCGGAGTCCATCTTCTGGATGAACACGAACGGAATATGCCCACCGGCCACCAGCCCGACTGCTACTAGCAGAGCCGCAACCGCCGCCGCCACCGTCACGTAACGGTAGCGCGTCGCCACACGCAATAGCCGCTCGTAATGCTTCCCCATCACCCCCAGCAAGAAGTGCTGCTCTCGCGCGCGCAGCGGCCGAAGCAAACGCGCCAGCCGGTGTCGCGCCGGCTCCTTGTCCAGGTCACGCCGCACCGGCTTCAGCCACTCCGCCAGGTGTGACGGCAAGATCGACAACGCCTCAATCAGCGACACGCCCAACGCGCAAGTGACCACGACCGGCAGCACGCCCATGAAGTCGCCGATGCGACCCTCAATGAACATCAACGGCAAAAAAGCGCCGATCGTGGTAGCAACCGCGATCGTCACGGGCCAGATAACCTCTTCGGCTCCCCTCACGGCGGCGAGCTTGGGCTCTTCGCCGCGTTCAATGCGAGCATAAGTGTTCTCGCCCACCACGATCGCGTCATCGACGATCAGCCCCAGCACGACGATCAAGCCGAACATGCTGATCAGGTTGAGGGTGGCGCCAAGGACGCTCATGAGCATGATCGCGCCGCAAACCGACAGCAGCAGCCCCATCATCACCCAGAACGCCACCCGCCAGTTCAGAAACAGCAGCAGCGACAGGAAAACCAGCGACAGCCCCCACAGGCCGTTGCGTTTCAGCAAATCGAGCCGATCCTCGATATAGCGGCTCAGGTTGCTGTGCACGAACAGTTCGATGCCGGGTAGTTGCGGTTCGTTCAACGTCCCCGCGTAAACATGCTGTGCCTCGCTGCGCACGCCGAAGAGGTTCTTCAGCCGCGTTATCCGATCCCACTCCATCGGCTCGCGACGTTTGCCGGCCACGAAGGCCTTGACCCTGGTCGCAATGTCGATGGCGTCCTGATTGCCCGTTTTATAGACGGTGATGTTGGCTGCCGGCTTGCCGTTGAACCGGCCGCGAACGTCCGTGTCCTCAAAACCATCCACCACGCGCCCCAGGTCATGCACCCGCACGACCTCGCCGCTGGGAGTCGTCCGCACAACGGTCTCGCTGATTAGATCGGCCTGATCAGTTTCGCCGAGCGTTCGCACGGCGACGTTCTGCCCGGGCGTCTTGACCTGTCCGCCGGGGAGGTCGAGATTGCTCTGGCGGATCGCGTCCGCGATTCCCGCGAGCGAAAGGCGGTACTCGATCAGCTTCTCCGGCTGCACCTCGACGCTCAACTCAGCCTTGCGCGTCCCGCTGAGCTTCACGTCGCTGATGCCGGGCAGCAGCAGCAGTTCGTCGCGCAGCTCGCGGCCGGCGTCCTTCAGCACCGCCTCGCCCACGTCCCCGAACATGGCCACCGAAATGACCGGCAACCGCGGCTCGAACTTCACGACGCGCGTTTCCTCGGCGTCCTCGGGTAGTTCGTCGCGCGGGACGGCATCAATCGCCGCCTTGAAGTCGTTCACCTTCTGATCGAGATCATCCACGTCGTGGGTCAACGTGACGATGATCGTGCTGATGCCCTCCGAGATCTGCGTCTCGATCTTCTCGATGTCCTCGACGTCCTTGATGGCCTCTTCCAGACGCAGGGCTACGCCCTTCTCGACCTCTAACGGCGTGGCCCCCGGGTAGCTGGTCGAGATGAGGACCTGGTTGGGGCGGGACTCGGGGAACATCTCGCGCACCAGCGTCAGCGCGCTGAAGATCCCGCCGACCAGAATCGCCAGCATCAACACCTGCACCAGCAGGGGATTGTCGACGCTGAATCTTGGGAGCGAGGTCATTTCTGGCTCGTGGGCACGTCGCTGCTGACCCGGGCCGCCGCCTGCCCGCCCGGAGCGACCGCCCGCCCTTCCACGCGCACCGGCGCTCCGTCGGACAGGGTGTCGAGGTTGCTCGTAATGATCACCTCACCCGCTGCCACGCCGGTCACGACGCTTTGGTCCAGCAGGTGTTGCTGCACATGGACTTCACGCGCGTACGCCTTGCCGTCCCGGTAAACGTAAACACGGTCCTGCTGGACTGCTCCGCGCGGCAGCAGCAATACGTCCTCCAGTGTCCGCCCCTCGATCACGGCCCGCACGAAAAACCCGGGCATGAGCTGCCGCTTCTGTTCGGTGTTGTTCACTTCGACGAACAACTCAAACGTGCGTGTCGCTTCGCTGGCGGCCGGCGCGACGCGTTTCACCTGCCCCATCCAAACGTGGCCTTCGACGCTGTCCACCGCCAGTGTGCACGCCGCTCCCACGCGGACGCGCTCGTGGACCGATACCGGCAGCTCGATCGGCACCTCGATCAGGCTCGGGTCGATCAGGGCCAGCAGTCGGCCGCCGGGCGCCGCTTGCTCGCCCAGCTCGACCTGCAACGCTTCAACCCGCCCGCCGAACGGGGCCACGATTGAGCACCGCTCCACGTTCAGCTTGGCCAAGGCCACCTCGGCTCGGCGCAGCTCGCACGTCGCCTCCTGCTGTGCCCGCCGTTGGGGTAACAGGGCCTTGGCGTTCTCGTGGGTTTGCAGCACGCGCCGGGTCATCTCGTACGCCGCCCGGGCCAGGTCGAGCTCGCGCCGCCCGGCCGCCTCCTGTTCCAGCAACCCGCGCACGCGGTCGTACTCACGCCGGGCGATATCCAGTTCATTGGTGGCGATTTCGATCAGCCGTTCGAGGTTCTGCTCTTCGACATCCAGCGCTGCCAATTGGGCTTCGTCCGCGGCCAGCAGGCTCTCGGCTCGGCGGAGCTGCTCGCGGTACTCGCGCTCGTCGATGTGAACCAGCAGTTGGCCCTCCTTGACCTCCGCCCCGATCTTCAGGCCCTTAGCAAGCTCGACGACCTCCCCGGCCACCTGCGTCGAGATCCACCCATGGCGGTCGGCCCGCGCGGTGCCATAGCCGAGGATCTGCTCCGTCACCGTGCGCGGTTCCAGCCGCACGGCCTGAACCGCCAGCGCCCGCTGCTCCGGCTCGCGGGCCGGTGCCTCCGACTGCTTCCAGATGAGCAGTTCCGAGACGCCGATCCCGACGCCGAGCAAGACCACGATCAGTATGAGGGAGACGACCAGTTGACGTTGCATGCGCGCTTCTAATCGGCTGCCGCTGGGGTCAACCCCTTCAGAGCGGCTAACAATACCCTTGCGGCACGGGCTAACAGCCAATACTGTCCGGCGCGGGGATTGCCGGAACGTGGATTATAGCGTGAGATTG
>CAZNFA010000055.1:0-30445 GCA_964572345.1 uncultured Planctomycetales bacterium | reverse complement strand
TCATAGCATAGCCCGAGGCTGCGGAAACAGCCAGTATTAAGTTAACGCTTATGGGGCGTCAGCCCCCGCCAAGATGGCGTGTCTATGGTGAGCCCCGCAGGGGCGGCGGTTTATAGCCGGGGGCGTGAGCCCCCGGCCAAAATGGCGTGTCTATCGTGAGCCCCGGAGGGGCGGAAGACGAGGAGCGGAATCCGGTGCCGAATTCGTATACGAGCCTGCACTATCACGTCGTCTTCAGCACCAAGCGTCGGGCGCCCCAGCTCACTCCTGAGATTCGCGAGCGGCTCATCGCCTACGTTGGCGGGATTATCCGGGCTGAGCGCGGCGTTCTGCTCGCGGGCAGCGCGATGCCGGATCACGTGCACTTGCTGATGACGTTGCACCCGCAGACGTGCGTCTCTGACGTGATGCGCGTGGTGAAAACGAATTCGTCGAAATGGGTACACGAGACATTCACCGGCAGCGCGGGTTTCGGCTGGCAGGACGGCTATGCGGCGTTTTCCGTGAGCGCCTCGAACGTCGAATCGGTGAAGGACTACATCGCCGAACAAGAACGGCACCACGCGAAGATGACGTTTCAGGAGGAGCTCATCACGTTCCTCGATCGTCACGGGGTTCCGTACGATGAACGTTACATCTGGAAATGACGCCGCCCCGCCGACTTCTATCGCCCCATTCGGGGCTATCCAACTCACGCACGGCATCCGCTTTCCGGGGGCTGACGCCCCCGGCTACTAACCTTCGCCCCGCCGGGGCTTGGCTGCAGACTCCGCCCCGCTGGGGCTGACGGGGAGGGAAGCGCTTCCGCTCCGGGCACTTGCGTCCCCGGCCACGGACCGTCATCCCTTCGGGGCTCAAACGCAAGCGGCCTCAGGCACCGCGGGTGTCCAAGTCCAACAATCATCCGATGGCGTCAGGATTCGTTGCGCGGCCTCTTGGCCATCGCGCTGTTCTGCCCAATCCGGATGCTCGGCACGCAGCATACCGACGATCATTCGCCGTGCGGAGGAGAACAGCCGGTCGGCGATCTCCAAACGCTCGGCCCCGATCTTGCGTCGTAGGACCGCGACCAGTTTGTCGTCGATCACTTCAATCTGTCCCGGGTCCAGAGGCAGGGCGCTTCTCGCTTCGGTGCGCGCTTCATAGCCCATCGCGGCCGTCCGAACGACGAACCCGCGGACAGCAGGATCAGCCTGCACGTGCTGTGGTGGCTGGTCACCGCCGAGGTCAATGGGGCCGGTGTACACGTCAGCGGGCCATGAACAGCCAGGATTCAGGGCGGGATTTGCGGCGCCCGCTTGCGAGAGTGCGGCCTGTCCTGGTAACATGCTAGCCTAGGGTCCAACAGACCGGAATCGCCGGTAGCGCGCGAGCCTCGACCGGAGACCCTGTGATGGGGCGAATACCGGCCTGCGTGAGGCCGCCTCCGGCTGCCGGATGCAGGCTAACGTCGACCCACGGCGCGGAAGAGACCCCTCCGGGCATTCGCCGCAGCGCCTCGGCGTTGCGGGCAATCACGGCGGACCTTGCCGCCCCCGGCGAGCCTTCTGGACAGCTCGCCGCTGAGGCAACGCTCATCATTCGCGCTGGAGAGAACGGCAGGTTGCATTCGCGGCCGATTAGCGACCCGGACCGGGCCTGTTGTCAGCAGGATGTGGCTTGAACTGCTTTCCCTATAATATGATACGGATATTTGCATAGACGATGGGAATGGAGGATAAATGAGTACTTGCAGCCACACATGGTCAATGGTCAACCTCCGCCACGGATACCTCGTCGTCGAGGGCTGTTACAAGTGCAAAGCACGCTCCTCCTTCTTTTCGTCCGAGCCCACCCTGCCCGTCGATGACTACGAAGATGGCGAACATCACTGGATCTATCTCGGTAGCTCGCAGGCGGTCAAGTTCGACCTGGCGTGCGACCACTGCGGCGAAGTGGTCAACCTCGACGACATGATGGGCCTGATGCTCTCGACCTGCCGGGATCCGGAGTGCGAAGTCGCCCGCATCGCCGCCGGGGCGGGCAAGGGCACCTGGGTCTACGTGGCCCTTTGCGCCGACAGCACGCACGCATCCGGAAAATGCGTGAGCGACGCGGGCATAGAAACCCTCACCGAGTATTTCAACGCCAACATCAAGGACCCGCACAAGAGCATCATCGTCCTCCCGTGCATCAAGTGTAAGAGTATCGATACGTGTGAGGGGATCGTCATCGCCGATGTCGGCCTCACCGACATATACTGAGCTGACACCCACGGTCTCGTGGAACCAAGCGAACACGGCAGGCCTAGAGAATAGAAGGGATGTGAGATGAGAGTATCCGAACTGGCAGAGAAAACCGGCTTGAGCTCCCTCAACAAATACCAGGATAAAGAAGTGGAGGGAGTCTATATCTCCGATATGGTCTCAGACATCATCACCGGAGCTAAAGCCAACAGCATTCTGGTAACACTCCAGACGCACAAGAGCCTGATCGCGGCGGCAAATCTCGTCGACGTCGCTGCTATCGTCTTTGTGCGTGGGAAGAAACCGGCCGCGGATGTTGTCGAGCTCGCCAGTAAAGCCGCTATCGGGCTCTTTGTTGCCGATGTAGATACGTGGTCCTTCGCGCTGAAGCTCAGCGAAGCAGGCATCAAATAGCCGGCCCTCTGCCCGCTATCAGCATAGGCGCTATCGGTGCCAACGTTTCTCCGACCGAAGGCAAACGAGATCAGTCTCGCGTCGAAAAAGGGATTCGGCCTATGGCGACAAACACACTCGAAGAGGTGATGCAGGATTTCGCGGGTGGGCCGGCAGATCTTGTTCCCGTACTGCAGAGGGTTCAGGAGGCCGACGGGTTCCTCTCCGCCGGCGCGATGCGCCACATAGCACGGCGGCTCAAGGTCTCCGAGAGCGAGGTTTACGGAGTCGCCACCTTCTACGCTCAGTTCCGCTTCAACCCGCCCGGCGAGCACAACATCAAGGTCTGTATGGGGACCGCCTGTCACGTCGTGGGGGCGCGCAACTTCATCGAGGTCTTGAAGGCGGACTTGAACCTGTCTCACGGGGAGACCACGCCGGATGGGAAGTTCAGCCTGGAGAGGGTTGCCTGTCTGGGATGTTGCGCCCTGGCGCCGGTGGTGGTTGTAAACGATGAGGTCCACGGCCGCATGAACCGGGTCAAGTTCACCGAGCTGCTGGAGACGTTGAAGCAGGGCGGAGAGCATCCCGGATCGGAAGACGAAGCTGAAGAAGGGGAGCATGCGGTAGCGTCCGCCGGAAGGTAGGGATGCGAGCAGGGAGTGGTCATGAACTGTGACGGAACCGCGACGGAGAGCAGGCCTTTGGGTAGTCCGGATGAGACGGCGCTCACGGACAAGGTGACCTTCTTCGTCTGTGAGGGCACCGGTTGCGTCTCATCGAAATCGCCCGAGATTCGCAGGGCTCTCGAAGAAGCCGTCGAGCAGCTCGGCATGAGCGACAAGGCGGAGGTGGGGTTTACCGGTTGCCACGGCTTCTGCCAGCAAGGGCCGATCGTGGTCGTCGAGCCCGAGGGGATCTTCTACCGCCGAGTGAAGCCAAGCGACGCGCCCAAGATCGCGGCGGCTCACCTGGCCGGCGGCAAGCCGGTCAAGTACCTCTACTACCGTCATCCGGCGACCAAGGAGGCGATCCCACACTACCGGGACATCGTGTTCTACAAGGAGCAGCAGCGGGTCGTCCTGCGCAATTGCGGCAAGATCAACCCGGAGAGGATCTCAGACTCCGAGGCGCGCGGCGGATACGACGCGTTGCGGAAGGTCATTTCGGAGATGACACCGGAGGAAGTCATCGAGGAGGTGCGCCGCTCCGGTCTGCGCGGGCGCGGCGGGGCCGGCTTTCCGACCGGGGTGAAGTGGGACATCTGCCGCAAAGCCGGCGGCGACATGAAACACGTGATCTGCAACGCGGACGAGGGTGATCCGGGCGCCTTCATGGATCGCAGCGTGCTCGAGGCTGATCCGCACAACGTTATCGAAGGACTCATCATCCTCGCCTACGCGATCGGCGCCAGTAAGGGGTTCATCTATTGCCGCGCCGAGTACCCGCTGGCGGTCAGGCGGGTGCGCATCGCCCTACAGCAGGCCCGGGAGAGAGGGTACCTGGGCCAGGCCATCATGGGCTCCGACTTCGACTTGGACATCGAGGTGTTCGAAGGGGCCGGGGCCTTCGTGTGCGGCGAGGAGACGGCTCTGATCTACTCCATTGAAGGCAGGCGCGGAACGCCCCGGACCCGTCCACCGTTTCCCGCGGTGAAGGGGCTGTGGGACAGACCGACGGTCATAAACAACGTCAAGACGCTGGCCTCCGTCCCGATCATCATTACCCGGGGGGCGGACTGGTTCGCCTCGATCGGGACCGAGAACAGTAAGGGGACGGCGGTGTTCGCCCTCACGGGCAAAATCGCCAATTCCGGTCTCGTCGAAGTGGAGATGGGCACGCCGCTCTCGAGCATCATCTACAGCATCGGGGGCGGCATCCCGAACAAGAAGAACTTCAAGGCCGTTCAGACCGGCGGGCCGTCCGGGGGTTGCCTGCCGGCGAGCAAGCTCGATCTCCCGGTGGACTTCGATTCTCTGCTGGAAGCGGGATCGATGATGGGGTCCGGCGGGCTGGTGGTGATGGATGAAGACACCTGTATGGTGGACGTGGCCCACTTCTTCCTCTCCTTCACCCAGAGCGAATCGTGCGGCAAGTGCGCGCCCTGTCGAGTGGGGATCCGCCATCTCGTGGATCTGCTCGACAAGATACGTAAGGGCAACGGCGAGGAGAAGGACCTGGAGAGGCTGGAGAAGCTGGCCATCATGGTCAAGAAGGGCTCGCTGTGCGGGCTGGGCCAGACCGCCCCCAATCCGGTGCTCTCGGCGCTCCGCTATTTCCGCTCCGAGTTCATCGCCCATGTTGTGGACAAGCGCTGTCCCGCCGTGGTCTGCCGCGACCTGGTCACATTCCGCATTCTACCGGAGAGATGCACCGGCTGTCAGCGCTGCGTCTCGGTGTGCCCCACAGGGGCCATCACCGGCCCGCGCTCCCAGCCGCACAACCTCATACAGGAGAAGTGCATAAAGTGCAGATCTTGCTACGAGGTCTGCCGGTACGACGCTATCGCCGGCGATGCCATCATCATCGAATCGTGAGGATAATGTGAGCCCGAGAGAGAAACGCACACGCACAATGGAGATCAACCAGAGCAAGGTCTCTTTCCCCGAGGGCGCCACTGTCCTGCGGGTGGCCGAGCTGAACGGCATCTACATCCCATCGCTTTGCGCCCACAAGGACCTGACACCGTTCGGCGGCTGCCGGATGTGCGTCGTCGAGATCGAAGGGGTGCGCGGCTACCCGCTGGCGTGCAGCACCGTCGCCGAGGAAGGGATGAAGGTGTTCACGGAGACGGAAGCGGTTCGCGAGATGAGAAAAGAGATTCTCCAGCTCATCCTCAGCGAGCACCCGTCGAGTTGCCTGGTCTGCGGCGAAAGCGACGAATGCCGGACGAATCAATACACCATCAGGAAGGCCGGTGTTACGACCGGTTGCCGCTATTGCCCAAACGACCAGCAGTGCGAGCTTCAGGACGTCGTCGAGAAGATCGGCATCACGGACATCGAGTACCCCGTTGTCTATCGCGGCTTCGAGGTGGAGCACGACGACCCGTTCTACGATCGGGACTACAACATCTGCATTCTCTGCGGCCGCTGCGTGCGAATGTGTCAGGAAGTCCGCGGGACGAGCGTTCTGGCGTTCAAGTTTCGTGGGCCAGAGGTGCGGATCGGCCCGGCCTTCGCGAAGAACCACGTGGAGGCCGGCTGCGAGTTCTGCGGGGCCTGCGTCGACGTGTGCCCGACCGGGACGCTGGCCGACAAAGTCTCGAAATGGGACGGTCTGCCGGACGGCTTCGAAGTCTCGACCTGCCCGTTTTGCGGGATCGGCTGCCAGGTCGAGCTTTACCACAAGGGTGGCCGCCTGTCGAAGGCCCAGGCGCATCTTGATCCCGAAATCAACGACGGGCAGCTTTGTGTCCGGGGCAGGTTCTCCATGCCCGAGGCGACCCACCATTACTCGCGGGGGCGAAAACCCATGCTCCGGCGCGGGAAGTACTTCCGTGAGGTCACGTGGGATGAAGCGCTGGACGAGGTCGCCGGGCGACTGAAAGGGCTGAAGCCGGCCGATTTCTTGATGCTCGCGTCGGGCGATCTCACCAACGAGAGCCTGTATGTCGCCCAGAAGTTCGTGCGCACGTGCCTCAAGTCGAACAGTATCGATTCGACCGCGCGCGATTCGCTGCCCGGCGGGCTCGGGCTGTGGAGCAAGCTGTTTTCGCTGCCCATCTCGGTGAACGGGATCAGAGAGGCGGATGCCATTATCGCTGTCGGCCTCGATTCACGGTTCTACTTCTCCGTTGCCGGGGTCGAGGTCAGACACGCCCTGAAGGAGGGGGCGAACCTGGTGACCATCGACCCGCGTGATTCGAATTTGGCCCGCTATACGGATTACTGGTTGCGCCCCACGCCGGGCCAGGAAGGTGCCCTGCTCAACGCCATCGCCCAGAACATCGGCGGCAAGAGCAAAGACGGCCTGGCGGCTATTGCCAGGAAGACGGGCGTCGTCAAGAACTCGTTGCAGCAAGCCCTCGCCGCACTCTCAGCCGCGGAGAACCTGGCCGTCGTCATCGGGCCGACGGTTTTCGAATATGATGCGAACGGAGAGCTAATCAACGCCCTGCTGAAGCTCGCTCGACGAGACAACACCACTTTCATGCCGCTATACAACGGGGCCAACACCCGCGGTGCGCTCGAACTAGGCGTGATGGGCGAGATCCTCCCTGGCGTCGGCAGAGCGAAAGGTAAGGGCATCTCACTGGCCGATGTCATCGAAGGCCGGGCCAAGCCGAAGGTAATCTATCTCGTCGGAGAGGTGCCGTTCTTCGAGCGGCCGGACTGCGAGTACGTTATCGCGCAGGATGTCTACCACCCGCCGTTCGCCGTCGATGCCTTCCTGCCCGCGGCGAGCTTTGCCGAAGCGGAAGGGACGCTCACCAACGTTGAAGGCCGTGTGCAACGACTCGTCCAGATCGAAGACCTCCCGGACGGTGCCGTCACCGGTTTCATGCGGCCCGACTGGCGCATCTTCAGCCGGCTGGCCGAGAAGCTGAAACACCGCCAACTCAAGTACAAGAACGCGAACGCGGTCCTGAAAGAGATCAGTGAGAACGTATCCGGCTTCCCGGCCAAACCGGATCGGAAACCACGCCGGCTGGTGCCCAAAGCGAGACTCCCCATAGCAAAGCCGACGGCCAGAACGGCCGGCACGGGCTCTTATTTCCTGGTCGCCGAGCCGGCCGGGTTCGCGCACCGCGGGATAGATCTGACTTCCAAGGTCGAGGGGCTTGGGGAACTCGCGCTCGAAGAGGGCTTCCGGCTCAGCCCCGAAGACCTGCGGAAGCTGCGTGTTACGCCGGGCGAAAGCGTGGCCGTCTCGATAGGCAAGCTGACCGTGACGGCCCCGGCCAAGGCCGATGCGGAGTGCCCTCCCGGGGCGATTTACTTTTACCGGCCGGTCGCGTACGGCGGCCTCGAGCATCGCGCGAATCTCGAGCCGCTCTATCGACTGAGAAGAAGTCCTGTCAAGGTCAGAGCGCGGGCCGCCAAGTCGGCCGCCGGGAAACCCAGGAAGAAGACTAGGCCCAGGAAGCTTCCCGCTGTGGTGACATAACACGCACGGAGGTGAGGATGTACGAGGTTGTTGAACGCCGAATGATAGTCCCGAACCTCCACGAGTTCACAGTCGTGGCGCCGGAGGTCGCGCAATCGGTCGAGCCGGGGAACTTCGTCATCCTCAGGCCCGACGAATACGGCGAGCGCACGCCGCTCTCGGTCGCTGATTGGGACCGTGAGGCCGGCACGGTAACTTCCATCTTCATGCAGGTCGGCGGCTCGACAGCGAAACTCGCCCGATTGAAGCCGGGCGACACTATTCCCACGTATGCGGGCCCGCTGGGGAAGGAAACCGAAATCGAGAACTTCGGGACTGTGCTGTGCATCGCCGGCTGCTACGGAATCGGAAGCATATACCCGGTCGTTCGCGCTTTAAAGGAAGCGGGGAATAAAGTCTATACACTCCTCGAGGCGCGCAGCTCGTTCCTGCTCTACTGGCAGGACAAGCTCGCCCGGGTCTCGGAGCGCCTCATCGTGCTCACGCGTGACGGAACGGCCGGCTACAAAGGCCACATTACGCGCCTGGGCGAGATTCTAACTCAACAACAGATCAAGCCTGATCTCATTATAGTCAATGGTTGTACCTTCCTGATGATGAAGGCCTCGAAGGTGACCGAGTGGCTGGCCATAAAGACCATTGTCAATATGAACCCGATCATGATAGACGGTACGGGGATGTGCGGCGTCTGCCGCCTGACCGTGGGCGGCGCGGTCAAGTTCGCCTGTGTGGACGGACCCGACTTCGACGGGCACGAAATCGACTGGGAAGAGTTCCTCAAGCGGCGACAGACGTATAATCCCGAAGAAGTGCAGCCGCTCCGCCGGAGCGGTTGCGCCGCGCGTTTCTAGCAGTGGAGGTGCCGAGTTGGGCAAGAAGATAGACTACAACCGGCGGCCGATGCCCAAGCAGGAGCCGTTCGAGCGCATCAAGAACTTCGACGAAGTCGCGCTCGGCTATACTGAGGAACTCGCCGTGGAGGAGGCTTCCCGCTGTCTGGGCTGCAAGAAACCGCTTTGCATTGCGGGCTGTCCGGTTGCCATCGACATCCCCGGCTTCATTGAGTGTATCGTCGCAGGCGACTTCGGCGGGGGCGTCAAGAAGATCAAAGAAACGAACGCCCTACCGGCCGTTTGCGGACGCGTTTGCCCGCAGGAGGATCAGTGCGAGAAGGTCTGCGTGCTGGGCAAGAAGGGCAGCCCGGTTGCAGTTGGCCGCCTCGAACGCTTCCTGGCCGACTGGGAAGCCGCAAGCGGCGAGCTGGAGACGCCTGAAATGGCGCCGCGCACCGGCAAAAAGATCGCGATCGTCGGTTCCGGGCCGGCCGGCATCACGGTGGCGAATGACCTCGCTCTGCTCGGACATGAGGTGACCATTTTCGAGGCCCTGCACGACGCCGGGGGCGTGCTGACCTATGGCATCCCCGAATTCCGCTTGCCCAAGGCAATCGTGCGGCGGGAAGTCGAGTACGTGAAAAGCCTCGGCGTGAAACTGCATACCGACTACATAGTAGGCAAGACAAAGAAGATCGACACGCTGCTCGAGCTATTCGACGCCGTTTTCGTCGGCGCCGGTGCGGGGCTGCCGTGGTTTATGGACATACCGGGTGAGAATCTGAACGGCGTCTATTCGGCAAACGAATACCTCACGCGCTGCAACTTGATGAAGGGGTTCCGTTTCCCCGAATACGACACCCCGATGAAGCGCTCGTCGAACGTGGCGGTGTTCGGCGGCGGGAATGTCGCCATGGACTCGGCGCGGACCGCCCTGCGGTTGGGGGCGGACGAAGTCCACATTGTCTATCGCCGCAGCCGCAAGGAACTCCCCGCCCGGCTGGAGGAGGTCGAGAACGCCGAGGAAGAAGGCATCGTCTTCGACTTCCTGACCTTGCCGGTCAGGCTGATCGGGAATGAACACGGCTGGCTTACCGAGCTGGAATGCCTGAGAATGGAGCTTGGCGAGCCGGATGATTCCGGCCGGCGTCGCCCCGTGCCGATCAACGGTTCCGAGTTCAGGATGAAGGTGGACGCCGCGGTGTGCAGTATCGGCAACAGCCCCAACCCGCTCATTCCGATGACCACGCCCGGCCTGGAGGTCGGGCGACGAGGCAATATCGTCGCCGATGAGGAAACGGGCCGGACCTCGCGCGAGGGGATCTGGGCCGGCGGGGACGTCGTCACCGGGGCGGCGACGGTCATCAGTGCGATGGGTGCCGGCAGAAAGGCGGCGCAGGACATCCACGAGTACCTTTTGAAGAAGGGGTCCTAACCGGGGCATTTAGGCCGAGGACGGCCTCAATGCGTTCTGACATCATGACAGAATGAAGAGGAACCTCGGCCGCGATGATAAAAGCGGCCCTATGGCCTTGGTAGCCTGCTTGAGTTTCTTCCGGTCCGAGAGAACCGCGGTCGAGCCGTAGAGACGAGGTGTTTACTTGCCGAGATACCGTAATGAAGCTCGCTGAGATCAAGAACATTCTTAAATGCGAAGTGTTGACTGGCACAGACAACTTGTCGGTGGAAGTTGACACTGTCGTCGCATCCGACGGGATGAGCGAGATCCTGGCTTTTGCCCGTCCCGGCGCGCTAATGATAACGGGTCTCACGAATGTCCAGTCAGTGAGGACCGCCGACATCGCGAACGTCCGCGCGATAGTCTACATCCGCGGAAAACGTCCCGACAAGAAGGCGATCAACCTCGCCCGACAGAGCGGTATCCCCGTGCTTGCGACTGGTCTCGGGATGTTCGACGTCTGCGGAATCCTGCGTGAACAGGGGTTGAAAGGCGGAATGTAGCCGTGGCCGAGGAGTTGTTGAGAAAAACATACCAGGTCCACGGACGCGATTTCGACAAGGCGGGAGAGACGGCGACCGAAATAAAGCAAATACTCAAGGAACTCGACATAGATGCGGGCCTGGTCCACCGTGCCGTTGTCATTGCCTTCGAGGCCGAGATGAACGTGGTCATGTACGCGTCCGAGGGAACGATCACTCTCGTCCTCAGCGACGAGGAGATCAGGCTGGAGATAGCCGACACAGGCCCGGGGATAGAAGATATTGAAATGGCCCTTACGGAAGGCTTCTCAACCGCGACCGATGAGATGCGCGAGATGGGGTTCGGTTTTGGGATGGGGCTGCCCAACATCAGGAAGAATTCAAGCGAGTTCAACATAGAATCCCAGGTGGGTGTGGGAACTACGGTCTCCGCAGTAATAGGGCTTGATTCAAGTGGCTGAGCTGACGCACGGCTTCAAGATTGACGAAGAGAAATGCAACGGTCATCTGGCCTGTATGCGCGCCTGTCCGACCCAGGCAATCCGCGTCAGGGACGGCAAGGCGCGACTCCTGCCAGAACTCTGTATCGACTGTGGGTCTTGCCTGAGCGTATGTCCCAGCGGCGCGATACAGGCCACGACGCGCTCCTTCGCCGAGATCGGCAAGTTCAAGTACAAGGTGGCCGTCCCATCGCCCGCCCTGTTCGGGCAGTTCCCCTTGGCGCTATCCCCCACGCATATCTCTGGGGGCCTGCGTCGGCTCGGCTTCGACGCCGTTTGGAACTTCGCGGTCGAGCTAGCGCTGGTGAACCGCGCTATCGCGGAGCACGTGGAGAAGTGGGAAGGGCCGCATCCCCTGATATCCAGCTACTGCCCAGTGATCGTCAGGCTTGTTCAGGTCTTGTATCCGGACATGCTCGATCAGCTCGTCCGCGTCCAGTCCCCGCGCGAGCTGGCCGGCCGTGAACTGAAACGCAAGTACTCGGAGGAACTCGGTATCGGCCGCGACGAGATCGCCGCTGTCTACATAACGCCCTGTCAGGCGAAGACCATCTCTATTCTCGAGCCGGCGGAACTTGGAAAAAGCAACCTCGACGGCGCGCTCGGGATCTCGGACGTATATAACGACATCCTGGCCTTAGCGC
The DNA here is from genome assembly GCA_964572345.1 of uncultured Planctomycetales bacterium. Classification (GTDB taxonomy): domain Bacteria; phylum Planctomycetota; class Phycisphaerae; order UBA1845; family Fen-1342; genus JAUWXH01. Next base: position 18,800 of record CAZNFA010000055.1, on the reverse strand, counting down.
GCACACTCGAGAAGGAGGCCACGGAGACCCTCGCGGACAGCGTCAACTGCAGCGCCGAGGTGCTTCGCTGGTCTACCAGCCAAGCACAGGGCCGGATCCTCTCGCGGCATCGCTATATGTCCGTCACCGGCCTGGCCAACGTAATGCAGGTCTTCGACGACGTCGAGAAGGGAAAACTGCGCAACATCGAATACCTCGAATGTCATGCCTGCTGGGGCGGATGCCTGGGCGGGAACCTGACTGTGGACAATATCTACGTGACGCTCAGCAAGATACATCGCCTCCTCTCGGAGCTGCCGGATAGCGACCCGATGCTGGACGCGGAAGTCGAAGGACGATACGCGGCCAAAGACTTCTCTTTGAAGGGCCGCATCAGGCCGCGTACTACCGAGAAACATACGGGCGGCCTGAAAGAGCGGGTGAGAAGGATCAAGGCGGAGGAGACCTTCTTCAAGGCCTTGCCCGGGCTTGACTGCGGACTGTGCGGATCCCCGACCTGCGAGACGTTCGCGAAAGACGTCGCGGAGGGCAGCGCCCGCCACGACGAGTGCGTCTTTTTCTCCGATAAGCGCATGAAACAGCTCAGAAAGACTTATCTCGCCAGCAGGAAGCGGCCACCTGAGGGCAGGGCCTGAGCCTGGAGAAGGGCCCCTTTCGGACGGCCAGGAAACACGTCCGCCGCGAGAACGGGACGACGCCCGGACGGAACGCGGGCGTGAACTTCCGGCAGATTCTTCACGGCAGGTCTCCTGCGAGTGCGAACCAGCAGATGCTTCCCTTGTGCGGGACCGCCGAGGAGCATTCTACGCAAACCGCTCGCTCGACTCCAAGCGGGTATCGGTGGTCCGGCCCGCAAGGCCCGGTCTTCGCCGGCGAAGCGCGGCGTCTCGCTCCGGTTGGTCCGGAGCGCATTTCCTGTGCTCTCTGCCGGTGCGCGGGGCGCACAATGTGGTGCTCCCCCATCTCGGTTGGAAGGCGCGCTTCACTCAGTTTACGGAAAGCGAGCAGTCCCCCGTCGATCGGCCGAGGCAAATGGCGCTTGCAGTCGGTAGGTCCGTCGCGTTACACTGGAACCGGAGGCATGGAAACGGGGGTTGCCCTGCCCACGTCCTGCCGGCCCCCGGCAAGGCAAGGGCGGGGCAGACCGGCAAAGCCCGTCGCGGGCGTCCTGTAAGGAGGCACAATCCAATGAGTATCAGACAGATCTTGACCCGAACTGTGTGGATGCTGGCCGTGGGCCTGAGCATCACAATCGTCTCGGCGGCGACGGCCTCGGACGAGGGCCAAGCGGCCGCCGATCAGGTCAGCGAAACGAGCTACCGCTACTTCCTGGGGGACGACCAGGGGATTGAGGGCATCCTCTACACGCACGCGGGTGATAACCGCGGACCGAACGGCCCAGAACATGATCCGGCCCGAGACAATATCGCGGCGCATTTCGAGAGCTACGGCCTATCGGTCGTGTTGGAGCCGTTCTATTATGGGGGAACATATTACAATGTGGTGGCGACGCAGCTCGGTTCCACGTACCCCGATCAGGAATACATCATCGGCGGCCACTATGATTCGGTGAGCAACCCGGGTGCGGATGACAATGCCAGCGGCGTCTCCTTAGTGTTGGAGGCAGCTCGGATTCTCTCGCAGTATGAGTCCGACTACACCATCCGCTACATCGGATTCGACATGGAAGAGGTGGGCCTCGTCGGCAGCAGCGCCTACGTCGATGATCACTACAATGACGATATCCTGGGCATGATCTCGGCCGACATGGTCTCCTACGACCCGGATACCAATTACGCGCGCATTTACGGCAGCAGCGCCTCGAACCCGATCAAGACTGCGCTCGCCGCGGCGATCACCGAGTACAGCGGCGGTTTGACGTGCGGGGACCACGGTCAACTCGATGCGAGTGATCACGCGCCCTTCGAGTGGGCGGGGTTCCAGGCCTGCCTGCTGATCGAAGGCGAAGTCTGGAGCAACCCCTATTGCCACACACAGCAAGACAACGTTGATATGCCCAACTACATCGACTACGCCTACGCCGTCAAAATGACCCGCTCGATCGTGGGCTTTCTGGTCGATCATGCCGGCGTGATAGTGCCCGGACCCTGCCCGGGCGATATCGATGGCGACCAGGATACGGACCAGTCGGATCTCGGCCTTCTGCTGGCCGCGTTCGGCGTCGATGACGGCGGCGATCTGGACGGCGACGGCGATACCGACCAGAGCGACCTGGCCATTCTGCTCGCCGACTGGGGCTGCGGTACCGGCCCGTAACGACTACCGCAGATACGCGGCTTGTGAATCTGACCGACGCCGGTGACGCCCTGGCGGACGGGACCAGCGGCAGAAGGGCTGCCGGACCGCGGTGGGCGCCGTCTCATACGACCATGGACCTGCTGATTACGAATGCCCGGCTCATTGACGGCACCGGTGCGCCGCCCCGGGCGCCCTGCTCGATCCGGATTCGCGCGGGACGGATCGCCGAGATCGAGCGGGAGCTGCCGGCCAGAGGTGAGTCCCTGCTCGACGTCGCCGGCGCTACCGTCCTGCCGGGACTGATCGATCCCCACGTGCACCTGCAGGCAGTTCCAGGGGCGACCTTTCGCATGGACGACGAGGAGCGGCTGTGGCAGGCACGTCTGCATCACCTGAGAGCCTACCTGGCCTGCGGCGTGACCACGGTGCTGGACGCCTCCATCTCCGCACCGGTATTGCGCCAGATCCGATCGCATCTCGATTCCGGAGGCATCGGGCCCCGCTATCTGGCGCTCGCTCCGACCTTCTACCCTCCCGACGGCTACCTCGATCACAACTACCTCACCGATGCCTGGGGGCCGATGTGGAGGCCGGCCGGCACACCCGAGGACGTGAGCGCCCTCTTCGACGAATATGAGGGCATCTCTGACATCATCGGCGTCAAGGTCATGATCGAGTACGGGTTCAGTCTCTTCTACGACTGGCCGATTCTCTCGCCCGAGATACGCGGCCTCATAATGCGAGAGGCGGCCGCCCGGGACCTGCCCATCTTCGCCCACAGCATCCAGCAGAGAGCGCACGCTGTTGCCCTGGAAATGGAACCCCGCGCACTGATGCACTCGGGTTTGCTCGATCGGGAGCCGCCGGCGGAGTTGACCGAGCGGATGAAGGCTGACGGAACCTACATGGTGACGACGCTATCGGGCCTGTTCGACTGCCTGTTGGAGCGCAAGTCGTTCGTGCGAGGCATCGACGATCCGCTGGTCCTGTCGACCGTGCCGAAGGAGCAGGTCGATACGGTGCAGGACCCGCGGGCGTGGCGTTACATGTACCGTCACATGTTGCACACGACCGCGCCGCGATGGCTGCCAGCCAGCCTGGCCAGGATGGCAAGCTGGTTCGTCGTGCCTGCAACGGCTGAGATCTTCCTTCGACGTGCCTTCCGCGCCACGTGCCAAGCCATCTCGAGTTTGCACGAGGCCGGCATCGGCATTGTGAGGGGGACGGACTCCGGCGCCTGGCCGGTGTTCCCGAGTTGCTTTCATGGTTACAGCACGATCCGGGAGATGGAGCTGATGGCCGCTGCCGGTCTGCAACCCATGGCGGTGCTGCAAGCCGGGACGCGCCTGCCCGCGGAGATGATGGGGCTCGAGGACCAAATCGGCACGGTGGAGGTCGGCAAGCGCGCCGATCTTATTGTGCTCGCGGACGATCCCTTGGCCGAGATGAAGGCTCTCCGCTCTATCCAGTGGACGATCAAGGATGGTGAGGCCCGCCGACCAGCCGTGTGGATGGAGAGTTGATCGTAAGAACGACCCGAGCCGGCCAGTGCACGCAAATCAATCGTGACGCCCAGCCTGCGGCGGGGTGGATCCATGCCGAGCTGCCCGCGGCTGACTTTGCGGGGATCCTCCGCTTCGTGCGCCGGCAAATGTCAGAGAGTGTGCCACCTCGACCGACCTACATCAGGCGAACAACGAGCTGCACGTGCTGACCATGCTGACCGGGGTCCCGGAGACGCGCCCAGCCTACTCCTGGATCAAGGCCTCAGCGTAGCTCTCATCCACTTGCAGCCACCGGCCGCGTTCCTCGTCGACGTTCGGCAGGGCGTTCACGTATTCCGCCGCGAACTTCAGGTATACCTCCCACGGCAGCACGAAGGCTTCCTGGTCGCCCTGGCCAAGCACGGCCAGATGCATCTCGCTGGGCCCGGACTCACCCTCTGACACGCCCTCATACAGCAGGACCCCGTCAAAGGATCGGCCGTCTTGCTCCGTTCGGATTCGCAAGGCGGCCTTGAGCAGCTCGATCATCCGGTCGTCCAGCCGGTCGTCAAAGATCATGATCTTCTCGATCAGATGGTTTTTCGACCGCACGAGGCGCAGCGTGTATCCCTGCCGGGCCATGTCGCCGAGCGCGGCAAGGGCACCGGGATCGAGTTTCTCCGGCTCCTCGTCGCCGGGGATCAGCCAGATCATCACTTGCTTCGCCATGTCGTGATAGAGCAGGCTGGAGACCACCTCGGCCTGCTCACTGCATTCCTCGCAGGTGAACGTGGTCAGCCGGCCATCGATCAGTTGCTCTTTGAGCTTCGGGTCGAGTGTGACGTTCAGCGACTCCCAGACGGCGAACGCCTGCTGGTGACCGCAGCCGGGACACGTGATCGTTTCGCTGGTCGGCTCGCTCATCGGAGTTGCCTCCTGCTATCGCAGCGACGGCTTCCGCTGCCCATCCTGCAAGGTCGCCGGCTGCGTTCGCCTTACCGGGGGCTCGGCACAGGTTGCAGGTGAGTCATGTACCACATGACGTAAAGGGCCTGGAAGTTGCAGCCGCTGCAATAGTACACCGATTCACTGGGCCCCACCGGCCGACCGTCGATCCAGTGATGGACCAATCGGCCGTCGTCACGCAGGTGCGTGCACACAAAGCGCAGCACGCTGCGGGCCTCTCGCTCATAATGCGCTTGCCCGGTGCTCTCGTACAGTAAGCAGAGGGCTGTAATCAAATATAGTTGCGACGAGAGGCTGGAGTAGTCCTCGGTCCGGGCCCCTGCCGACGCCGAATCGGCGGCCGGCTTCAGCCGGCCAGTCAGTGCCACCCGTTTCAACGGGTGGAACGCAGCCTGCGCAACCTCCCCATTCACCTTAGCCGGCTTCAGCCGGACTTCTCAGGCCCTTGCAAAGCCCGGCTAAAGCCGGCTGAACCGATCAAAGCGGCCCTTCTTGTCCACCACCGCCTAAAGGCGGCGGCATCGACCGACCGGCTGAAGCCGGTCACGGCTCAACGCTACCCCTTGAAGTGACGCACACCCGCAGCGTCGGTCGGGGGTCGCGAAGGCCAGCCGCTAAGTTGCTGTAGCACAAGGGGTTACGCCCTGACGAGTTCTCCGCCCTCACGTCCGGTAGGCTGGACGCAGGGCGATTGACGGCTACGCAGACAGGAGCGGTGCCGTTCCGATGACCGTTGGCTTGTGACAGGCTATCCTACAGCCGGGTACACGTTCAGCGAGGGTATATCCATGAGCGCCATCCGATCACTTTTCGACTCGATCGACCTTGCCATGATCAAGGATTTTGTTGAGCAGAAGCAGCAGGAGAATCTGCACCTGGACTTCAAAACGCTTGCTAGTCCCAGCTTCACTGGCGACGATCGCAGGAACCTTGCGAAAGCAGTGTCCGGCTTCGGCAACTCCGATGGCGGCGTTGTCGTCTGGGGCATCGATGCGAGGCCAGACGAAGATGGCATTGACGCTGCGCAGGAACTGAAGCCCATACGGAACGTGCGGCTAGCCCACTCGCGGCTTGAATCGCTCACTGGCGAATCCGCAACCCCGATAGTGGACGGCGTTGAGCATGACCCGATTGAGCAGAGTAGCGGGGTGGGCTTCCTGAAGAGTTACATCCCGGCCAGCGACTGCGGCCCTCATATGGCAGGGCTGCGCGAACATCGCTACTACAAGCGTAGCGGCGATAGCTTCCGGCGGATGGAGCACTTTGACCTTGAGGACATGTTCGGGTGCCGCCCGCGCCCTGTCTTGTCCCTCTACACCGACGTGAGGGTAGAGGGGGAGCGTCTCGCGGTTGTCGTCGGCATCAGGAATGCGGGCCGCGGTGTCGCGCGTTTCCCGTCACTCAGACTCGGTGTCACCAAACCTTGGCACTTTAGCGAATATGGGCTCGACGGGAACTACAACACTGGCCTGCCGATGCGCATGAGAAGCGGAGGGGGAGCTGAATTCGTTCACTTTGCGGGGGGTGGCGACCACGTTGTGCACGCGGATGATGTGTTAGAGGTCACGCGAATCGGACTTGGCGTCGGCCGCGGCAGCCCCAGCAGAATCGATCCGCCGCCGCCGCCCGTGGACATCAACTACCGTATCATGGCTGAGGGCGTACGCCCGATCGAAGACCAGTACATAATCCCGTCTGATCGCCTCGTTGAGGCAATCCGTTCCGCAGCCAAACCGGTGTCACCACCCTAGATACGCTATGAATTACCCGCTCCTCGCGCGAGCGCGTTTCTAACAGCCGTCGGCACCTCCGATCACGATACACGGCGGACGGCACCCCGATCAATCTCCGCTCGCGACCGGCGGCCGCGCGCGTACCACACCGGCGGCGAAGCCCCGTTTTTCAACGCGCCCGGGTGGACTCGAACCACCAACCGTCAGATTCGAAGTCTGCTACTCTATCCAATTGAGCTACGGGCGCTATACGTGCAGGTGATTATCCCCGCGCGAGCAGCTTTGTCCAGCGCCACGCGCGAGCCGAGTCTGGTGGAACACCGGCATGCGGATCGGTCAAGATTCGACCTGCAACGCCAGGACGGTCAGATCGTCCAGGGGATGCCCGATTCGCCGCAGAAGATCGTGCCGGAAGGAGATGTGCTCCAACGCCGCCTGTTCCCCCTGCTCACGCAACAGCGCGTACCACGCCGACTGCGTGATGATCTGGTCGGGCGGGACGGTGGCATCGCTGGTCGCCAGGCCGGCGGTCTGGGCGAGGCGGCAAAGTGGGCGCACCGCCCGTTCAGCACCAGTACTACTCCTGTCGCCGTTCCCGTTGCCGGACTGCCGTTGGGTATGCGGCCTGCTCGCGGCGTGTTGCGCTATGCCGGCCGGCTCGACGGCGACGGCCGTGGCCGCTTCGGCCGGTTCCCACAGTCCGGAGTCATCGTTGCCGCCGGGGTGCGGCGGCCTGGGCCGCGGCCTGACGACGCCCCGATCACCGTTGCCATCTTCCCGCGGGCGAACGCCGGTCACGGCAGCCGACGCTTCAGTTGGGCTGGGCAAGCGTCGCGCCGGAAGGATGAGCCGGTCCAGCCCATCCGTGTACAACAGCAGACCGTCGCCGCGCCGGAGCTGAACGCTCTCAACGGCGAATGCGGCCTCGGGCAGCACGCCGATGAGCATGCCCGCCGGTCGCAGCAGGCTCAGGGCACCATCGGCCCGGCGCAGGATCGGATACGGTGCCCCGGCCCGGGCCACTTTGAGCTGCAACGTTCGGGTGTTTAGCACGGCGTAAACGAGGGCCGCGAAACTACACTCGGAGAAGTTGACCTCAAGGATCTCGTCGTTGAGTCGGTCAAGCACCTGGTCCGGATGCAGGAGGTGGTCGCCGCCGTCGCGCCTTCCCCGCCCCCGCAAGGCCCGCTTGAGGAAAATGGTGAGCAGGGCGGCGGGCACCCCGTGACCGGTTACGTCGGCCAGCCCGATCGCGACGTGCTCCTCGTCGAGCGCCTGGATGTCGTAGATGTCGCCGGACACGTACTCGGCCGGGCGATAGATGGCCGAAAAGGAGATCGGTCCGTAGTGCGGCAGCACGTCGGGCAGGAGCTCGCGCTGGATCTGGCTGGCCAGCCGCATTTGTTTGAGATAGGCCTGCGCGACGGTCGGTTCCGGTGAGCGCTCGGCCCCGCGACCGCCGTGCAGCGATTCGAGTGAATCGCGCATCTCGATCATGGTCGCGAGCCGGACCGCCAGTTCGTCCGCGTCGAGCGCCGCCCCAAACGAGACGGGCAGTGTTGGCGGGTGGCTCGTTCGGGGTCTGGGATGCGCTTCGGGCTGCAACACCAGCGTCGCGCGGGGATGATCGGCCATCCGATCGAACAGGCTGCGCAAGCGATCGTCGGAACCCGGCCTGCCGCTCGGGGCCACGACGACCACCGCGTCGGCCGACGCGCTCAAGCCCAGCCGCAGCGTGTCGGACAGCGACCAGAAGCTGGCGGCCGCACCCACGCGCCGCAAGGCCGTTTCCAGACTCTTGGGCACGCGCTGCTCTTCCAGAACGACCTGGATGTGCGCCGTCGGCATTGCCATCCTGCCACCTGCGTACTGCTGGTCTGACGGCGTGCTCGCCGCCCGTGTTGCAGAATCGGACGATTGCGCCGCAAACTTGTTAGCTCTATTGGTTTTGACTGTGGCGGCGATGGAAGTCGCCGCGCCGGTCGCCACGTGTCGATCGTCACAGTCCCGCCGCAGCCCGCGCAGCTCCAGACGAGGACGTGCCTTGGCGACGTGCCGGCCGTTTAACGCGGGGGAATGCACGGGGTTCAGGCGGGGATCATCCCAGCGGTGACGCTTTTCCGCCACCGGCGTTACGCCCGCTAACACCTGCTGTCAGGACTCCGTCCGGGAGAACCGTTGATACGGTGGGATTCGAGGCTACGCTTCAACCTCGCCGATCTCGTGTGACGCGATGGCGGCGTACAACTCGCCAGCGGCCTCGGCGTTGTCAACCGCCGACCGGAACTCCTCGATGTTCATCAAGCGGCTGATCTTGGCCAGGGCCTGGATATGCGGCCCGGTCTGGTCGGGCGGGCTGACCAGCAGCACGACGAAGGTTACCGGGCGTTGGTCGAGGCTCTGAAAATCGACCGGCTCGGCGGGCTTGCCGGCCGCCATCACCAGCTTCTTGCACCCATCGCTCTTGCCGTGCGGGATGGCCAGCCCGTAGCCGATCCCCGTGGTCCGCTCGGCCTCGCGTTTGAGCACGGCTTGCAGGGCTGCATCGCGATCAGCCAATCCGCCGGTCGCCGCCAACACGTCGATCAGTTCCGTGATGACGTCCGTCTTCTCGGCGGCCTTGAGCGGCACGCGGATCCGGTCGGCAGTAAGCAGCTTCGAGAGTTGCATTGTCGAACCTCGCCGGAAAAATCCTGAATCCGTCCTTATAACAAAGATCGCGGCGGAATGCCATCGCAACACGCCGTGGGCTCGCGATTCTTCGACTCTCGGGTGCGGCGTGCGGTGCGGGTCCGTTGCGACCGTCCCCGCCGCGGAGCGCCGTTGTCCGGATCGGGCGCGCCCGGGTGAGACGATCCTTGCTCGCGGCCAGTCCGGTCGCTACAGTGTCGCACTTATCCGGCCGGTGGTGCTTGGCGGAGCTTTGGAGAGACTGATGACGACGTCCGGTGCCGTCCATAAGAAGGCGGCCGACCTTGCCAAGCTGGTAGTACGGATGACGGCGGAAGCCGGTTCCGGGCATACCTCGACGGCCCTTTCGCTGGCGCATTTGGTGACCCACCTGATGTACCGCCGCATGCGCTACGACCTGTCCGATCCGCGGCACGCGTCGGCAGACCGGCTGGTTCTATCGGGAGGACACGGAGTTCCTATAATATACGCGGCATACGCCGATCTAGGCGGCATGGTCGGCCGCGACGGCGAGGAGCCGGTCCGGCTGACACGCGCGGATCTGGACCGCTTGCGTAGTCGCCAGAGCTTCCTTGACGGCCACCCCAACCCCGCGGAGGGGTTCCCGTTTTTCGATGCCGCCACCGGAAGCCTCGGCCAGGGCCTCAGCGTCGCGGCCGGCCTGGCGCTGGCCGCCAAGCTGGACGGGACTGATCGGCGGGTATACGCACTGATCGGGGACGGCGAGTCGCGCGAGGGGCAGATCTGGGAGGCGGCCGACTTCATCGTCGATTACCGGCTGAACAACGTCTGCGCCGTATTCAACTGTAACGGGCAGGGTCAGGCCGGCGACGTTTCGCCCCAGCAATCGCCCGAGCGCATCGCCGCCAAGCTCGAGGCCTTCGGCTGGAAGACCACAACCATCGACGGACACGATCCCGCGTTGATCGCGGAGGTTTTCGCCCGCGTCGGCCGGAGCGAACGCCCCCTTGCCATCATCGCCCGCACGGTCAAGGGCTGGGGAGTTGCGGCGTTGCAGGAGGGGAACTGGCACGGCAAGCCATTGAAGATGTCCCAGGTGGAAGCCGCCAACCAGAGCATCGACAACACCGTTGCGGGCTTGTTCGATGCGGAGGTGGAGCTGGCCGGGCCGATGACCCCCATCCCGGCGGCGACGCCGGCCCGCGAACCGCGCTCGCCCGCTGCGGTGACGTGGCCCACGTTTACCGAGGCGATGCAGTCGGCCGGGCTCGGGCCGGCGTTGGAGCGCGGCCAGCTGGCCACGCGCAAGGCGTACGGGGCGGCCTTGAAAGTCGCCGGCGACCTGTTACCGCGCGTCGTCGCCCTCGACGGCGACGTGAGCAACTCGACATTCAGCGAGATCTTCGCCAAGGTTCACCGCGACCGTTTCTTCGAGTGCAAAATTGCCGAGCAGAACATGGTCTCAGTGGCGGTGGGGCTTTCGGCGGCGGGCTATATCCCGTTCGTCAACTCGTTCGCCAAGTTCATCGCCCGGGCCTACGACCAGGTTGAAATGGCCAACGTCTCGCGGGCGAACATCAAGCTGGTGGGCTCGCACGCCGGCATCTCACTGGCCGCCGACGGGCCCAGCCAGATGGGGCTGCTCGACGTGGGATACTTCCGCGGCTTCACGCCCGTGCGCGCCGACGACCGCCAGAGTCCGCTGTGTTGGCTGTTCCATCCGGCGGACGCGGTTGCGGCGTACCACTGCACCCGGCTGATGACCGAGCTGCGCGGGATGTGTTACATGCGCACGCACCGCCCGGATGTTCCGGTGGTTTACGATCCCCAAACGACGTTCCAGCCGGGCGGGTTCCACCTGCTGGCGACCGGCGACGACCTGGCGATTGTGACCGCCGGCTACATGGTGCACGCCGCCCGGCAGGCGATCGATCGGCTCGCGGAACAGGACGTGCGGGCCACGCTCGTCGATGCTTATACCCTCCCACTCGACGGCGAACGCCTGCTGGAGACGCTGCGCAGGGCTGGGCAATGTACACTCGTGGTCGAGGACAACTATGGCGGCGGACTGGGCGCGGCGGTGGCGGAGGTCGCCGCGCACGCCGGCGACGTCCGCGTCGAAACCCTCTGCTGCCAGCGAATCCCGAAATCGACATTGACCCCGGAGGATATGCTGGACTACTGCGGCATCGGCGCGGCGCAGATCGCCGAGCACGCCCTGGCCGCCCGGCGACGACCGGCCGGGTAAGTAACGGACGCTGAAAGCGGTTGTGTTGTAGCCCGTTCGGTGCCTCGATGCTCCACGCATGTGCTCGTGCGTCGCGGCGGCGGGCACGTATAATGGGCGTGGTTAAGATCAGAGGTTCCTCATGGCGCGATACCGCGTGTTCATCGAACAGGACGAAGATGGTGTGTTTGTGGCCGAATGCCCGTCGCTGCCGGGTTGTGTCAGTCAGGGCAGAACCCGCGACGAGGCGATCGCCAACATCAAGGACGCCATCGCGGGCTACCTGGAGAGTCTGCGCAAGCACAACGAGCCGATCCCGCCGCCCATTTGGGAAGAGACCGTCGAGATTACCACATGAGCAAGCTACCTGTCGTCTCGGGGCGCCAGGCAGTCGCGGCCTTCGAGAGCATTGGCTACGCGGTGGACCACCAGACCGGCAGCCACATCATTCTCCGTCATCGGCAACCGCCGTGCCGGCGCTTGACGGTCCCCGACCACCGCGAACTCGCAAAGGGCACGCTGCGCAGTGTCATCCGCCAAGCCGGCCTGACGATTGACGAGTTCCGCTCCCTGCTGAAATGAGCACCCTGACGTGTCGGCGCACCGAACATACCGAACCGCACCGTGTGGCCGCCTTCCGGCTACAATGCTCGCCGGTACGTCCGCGGTTCGTTGCGCGGCCTATCGTGGAAGGCGCGGTACCTAGGGACCAGTGACAACTGAAAGTGGATCGCCAACAATGAACCTCGTCACCGGAGCGACCGGGCTGCTCGGCAGCCATATCGTCGAGCAACTACGCAAACACGAGATGCCGGTCCGCGTGCTGGTACGCCCGGGGAGCGACTGCTCCTGGCTTCAGACGCAGGGCGTCGAGCTCGTCGAAGGCGACGTGACCGAGCCGGCTACGCTAGAACACGCCTGCCGCGGCGTGGAGGTCGTCTATCACGCGGCCGCCAAGGTGGGCGACTGGGGTCCGTGGGACGAGTTCCAACGCATCACGATCGACGGTACGCGGAACGTCGTTGAGGCAGCGATTGCCGCCAGCGTGAGACGCTTCCTGCATATCAGCTCGATTAGCGCGTACGGGTACCACACCAAAGACGGCACGATCGACGAGACCGTTCCGCTGGGATACAAGCTCTATAGGTGGGCCTACTACAGCCGCTCGAAAGTCGCGGCCGAGCAAATCGTCTGGGACGCACACAACAGCGACCGCATCGCGGTCACGGTTATCCGGCCGGCCTGGATTTACGGCCCGCGCGACCGCACCACCGTTGCCCGGCTGGTGGCCATGATCCGGCGGGGACGGGCGAAGATTCTCGGGCGTGGCGACAACCGGCTGAACGTCGTGTATGCGGGCAATATTGCCGAGGCGGCCGTCACCGCGGCCGGCATGCCCGAAGCTGCCGGTGAGGCGTTCAACTGCAGTAACGACGGCGAGATCACACAGCAGGCGTATTTCGACCTGTGGGCCCAGGCGTGCAACGCGCCGGCGGTGAAACGCCACGTACCGTACCGCCTGGCCTATTTCGCGGGCTTCGTGCTGGAATGCCTCGGTCACTTGTTCCGCTGGCAGAAGCCGCCGTTCGTCACGCGCTACGCGGTCTGGCTCATGGGACGCCGCTCGTACTTCTCCGCCGACAAGGCCCGCGAATTGCTCAACTGGCAGGCGACCGTCACCTACGAAGTCGGCGTACCGATGACGGTGAAATGGTATCTTGAGCAGGCGTATGGCGGGGCATCGGTGCCCAGCCCGGCCACGGCCGGCGCGGCTTCCTAGTGCGGCGGCGGGCTGAGCCGCCGCGCTTCGCTTCCGGAGCTCGCAGATCATGACCGACGAGTTGCATCTTTCGCGTCGCCAGTTCGTACGCTATGCCTCTGCCGGTGCGGCGTCCGCGTTTCTGGGCGGGTGCGCCGCTCCGCCGACTCAATCCACGCCGCCCCCGTCCGACACCAAGCCCAAGAGTCGCCGAAGGGGCTACTCGCCGGCGCGTACGGACCTGATCGATCGCGACGCGTTTAGCCGGCTAGCAGATGCCGCGATGGATGCAGCGACGGCGGATCACACCTTCGTTTCACTCGAGGATCGCGCCAGCGGCACGACACGTTTCGCGGCCAATGAAATCGTCGCGGATGACCAGTCGCGCCAGCAGACGCTCTCTGTCCAGGTAGCATTCGGACAGCAAAGCGGCAACGCCGCCACGACAAACCTGTCAGACGAGGCGGTTCGCGACGCCGTGCGCCGGGCGGAGGAGCTCGCGAAGGCTTCCCCGGAGGACCCCGAGTACCTCCCGCCGTTGCCGCCGCAGCGATACGCGGTTTTGCCCACGTTGCGTATGCAGACGACCGCGGCAGGGCCCGAACGGCGGCTCGCCGAGGCGCAACGGGCCATCGAGCTATGCCAAGCGGAAGGGCTCGAGGCGGCGGGCAGGGTTTCCACCGTCGTGCGCGCCGTGGGCCTGGCCGCGAACACCGGCCTGTTCGCCTACGAGCAACGCGGCCGGGCCGAGTTCAGCCTGACCGCCGCCGGCGAAGACTCCACCGGGGCCGTACGCAGTGCCAATCGCTCGATTGACGACCTCGGCGTGGTCGCGCGGACGCGCGTCGCCATCGAGACGGCCAAACGCGCGGCCGACCCACGCGAGATACCCGCCGGGCGATACACGGTGATTCTGGCACCATCGGCGGTGGCGGGCTTGCTCGGGCCGCTGCTGCGGGCCGCGGACGCCAGGACGTACCACGCCGACAGCAACCCCTACGCCGGCAGGCTCGGCGAGCGGATCATCGACCAGCGGCTCACACTGCAAAACCGCCCCGATCATCCGGCTCTGCTCGGCAACGGCTTCGACCAACAGGGCCTGCCGAGCGATAGCCACACGTGGATCGAGCGCGGCGTGCTCAAGCGGCTCGACTATGACCGCTTTACGGCGAAGGAGCGCGGCGTCCAGCCCTCGTATCGGCCCGACGCGGTACATTTGTCCGGCGAAGGCACGGCCGGCGAGACCGTGGAGGATCTGATCGCCTCAGTCGAGCGCGGCATTCTCGTCAGCGACTTGTGCGATGTTCGCTTCGTCAACGGCACGGGCCTGGCGTTGAGCGGCATGACCTGCAACGGGACGTTCCTGGTCGAGGACGGGCAGGTCGCGACCGGACTCATCGATTTCCGTTGGCACGAAAGCCCGCTGCGAGCCTTCAACCGGGTCGTCGCGTTCACAGCCCCCATCGAGGCGGCCGGCGACTATGGCAAGATGCTCCTGCCGGCCATGACGATCCGCGACTTTGAGTTCACGAACGTCGCGCGGACTTGACGAATGCATAGTGGCGGAGCGCGCGACTCGCTATTCGCAATTCACCGGTCTCTTCACAGTCCAACCAGGCCGAGCGCCCATTCGAGCAGCTCGCGCGCGTCTTGCCAGCCGGCGGGAAAGACCGTGTCGTCGAGCGCGGCCAGTTTGAACGATTGAGCGGAGAGAATGCTGTTGTTCCCGCAAGTGCTGTCCATCAGGCTGTCGCAGTCGGCGGTGTGCACCAGCCCCAGCAGGTGACCGATCTCGTGGGCGGTGGTGTTGCCCACCGCGGTGGCCATCTGCTCGAAGCTGGGGATCTTGAAGAACGCGTCGCGGTAGGCGCCGGTGAAGATGATCGAGTCGTCCGTCGGGTCGGCGTTGAACGTGTCGATCTGCTCGGAAACCGCGAACGCCTCGAAGCTCTCGCCGCCGAAGTAGACGGTCGAGTGCGGCACCGTCGGCAGGGCGTGATCGTCGGAGTTCAGTAGAACGAGGTTGAGGTCCTCGTAGCGGTCGGCCACGACCTGCTGAATGCGATCCTTCATCAGCTCGGTTTGCCCGGTGTAGGGCCCCAGGTCGCCCGCGTCGAACGGGTCGAGATCGAACGTGCCGACGTTCTCGACCCTCACGTCCTGACCGCCGTCCCAGTCGAGGAAGACGACCTGTGGCGTCGGATTGGGGACGCCGACGCCCCGCGTGATTTCGACGCTGACCTCGTATTCGCCGGTGGAGCCGCTGCCTTTCAGCGGAACGACCCCCAGATAGTAGGTGCCCTCGGGCCCGCGGATAACGATGTCGATCAGCGGGTTGAGGTTGCTGGCGTCAGGCGTGCGGTCGTCGTTGAAGGCGTGCAGGTACTCGCGGTAGTCGAAGACGACCGCCATGGCGTCGAGGTTGCCGCTGGTCCGTTGCACGTCCACGAGCAGCCGGTCGCCCGATACGAGCGTGCCCAGGTTATAGATGTCAACGTCCACGGGGCTGCCGATCGCACCGCGGAATCGCGTTCGATCGTCTTGCAGCGACAGGAACGTGGCGGTCTTAAAGGATGAGTTACCGTCCTCGTCGAGCAGCGGGACTTCGCCATTGATCGTGTCGCTGGGGAGGAACGGGCAGCCGCCGACGCACAGGGTCAGCAAGATGCCGAGCGTCGCGGTCGCTAGCGGCGTGGACGCGCAGGCCAAAGCCTGCGGCCCTTCAGAGCCCGATCTGTCGGGCTCTCTTAGTGATCGTCGAGGTGTTGGCACGTTCCGCACATGCAACGAATCTGCTCTCCTGCGAAGCGGCGTATCATGGCTCGCCGGGCCATTTTCGCGGTGTGGGGCGAGGGGTCAAGCACCGCTACCCCCGGCCGCAAGCCGATGGTCTGCGCCAACAGCACCGGCGAGTTCTCCTGACCGACGGGAAACACCGTCGGGTCCAACTGGGTGTGGAGGAAGAGCTGGTCTTCCGCCAGGTCCCACGCCGTCCCGGTCGTGTCCATGATATCGTCCGGGTCCAGAGTATGATACAGGCCTAACAGGTGTCCCAGCTCGTGACTGGCGACGTTGCCGACCATCTGCCCCATCTCCTCGGGCTCCAGCCGCATGACGTCGAAGCGGGCGAAGGTCTCGATGAAGATGATGGCGTTCTGCGTTTCGTCCTGGTTGTAGTTGTCAACATTATCGGCCAGCCCCAGTAACCCCGGATCCGAGCTGCCGAAATGGAGGGTTGAATGCGGCCCGTCCGGCGGTGGGCCGTCGTCGGAGGAGAGGATCACGAGGTCGTAGCTCGCATAATCCTCTTGCATGGCCTGAACGATGGCCTGCTTGATCGTCTCGCTGTGGCCCTCGTAGTCCTCGCCTAGCATGACCCCCTCGAACGCCGCGAAGGAGATCCCGCTGCGACGGTGGACCTTGATCTGGCTACCGGGCCCGAAATTCAGCCAGACCGTCTGCTGGCGGTCCGCCGGTATCGCATGGCCGCCGGTGCGCCTCACGGCATAGCGAAACGCCCCGCCGTTGCCACCGTTGGGCGGCGTGACACCCAGGTACACGCGCGAGCTCGCGTCACGCATGACGTGTTCTAACGGGCTGCTCGCCGTTACCACACGACGCATCAGCAGGTTGTAGTCGGCATCGAAGAGCACGGCGACCATCGGGGCCGGCGGCGAGAAAACGTCCGCCCCGGAGACGGACCACAGGTCGCCGGCGGCGCTGCTGCCCAGCTCGTACAGCTCATAATTCCCCGAACCCTCGAGCGACCCGGTGACCGATAACTTCTCGCTCGCGACCGCCGAGCCTTCCCCCTCGGGCCCCGAGTGCGATGGAACCTCGGGCGCATCGGCCGTCTCGGCCGCCACGCCGAGCACCGTTCCCAGGATGTCGCCGTCCGGCGGCACCAGTTCCGGGGCGCAGCCGACTAGAAACGAGAATGTGCAAGCAATCGACAGGACATAGGTTGAAAGCCGCATGCCGTATCCCCTTGTGGAGCTCAGGCCATGCGGCGACGCAGTTAGCTGCGCGGGCGACGCGGGGTGCGGGGTTCAGCCGTGTTTCCACGGCAGCCTTCCGGACGCGTTGGCGCTCGGAATAACCCCCGGAGCCGCGAGACCCGCCGACGACTCGGTTGAAGGCCACTGGAAGTATTGAATTCGGGCGGGGGAAACGCATGGGTATTTAGACCCCCCGCGCCTGCCTCACGGGTGTGTCCGAAAAACGTGGCGCTGACGCTACCAAGGCAGCGTTCAAACGTTCAGATCCGAGACCGCAAACGCGGGGATATCCCCGTTTTCCCAGACCCGCTTGACGCCGCTGGCCACCCGCGCTTCCCACCCGAACGCGCGACGGGACTGATGAGAAACCCGCTCCCGTCCGATCTATCTGCATGGGCGGGTTCGCGCCCGGCCGGGGATGGCGTATTCGTTCTGACAAGGCTGGTGTCATGGATGCTGAGAGAATCGTCAAGCTGACCCCTGAGGCCATTCACGAGCTGATGGGGGCGCAGAACGTCAAGGCCGAATCCAAGCAGGCGGTCGAAAGGCGGCAAGAAGAACGCTGGCCGTTTCCCGGCACCGTCGAGGTGTGGCTGCCGGACGACTGCTACGGCGAGCGGCACGTGCTGGCCACCCTGCACAATCTCAGTTCCACCGGGCTGGCCATGCGCACCCGCCGCCCGATCCCCACCGACACGCGGATTTCGCTCGCGGTGCACGAGCCCGCGCTAAGCTGCTACGGCAACGCCATCGTGCGACACTGCACCCGCGCCACGGTCGGCTATCTGGTCGGCGTCGAGTTCTTCTACGAGCCGGAAGAAACCCCCGACGACGACGCATGACCACGCGGCCCACTCGCTTGGGGGTGTGAGCCCAAGGGTGGGGCGGGCGTCGCCCACCCGTGCCTGGTGCTGGAAGCCCTTCTAGTCGCTGGTGCGAGAATCCCTTCTCGCACCGTCACTCCTGAGCTCCGAGCCGTCAGCTCACCTGCCGGCCGCAGCCCCAATCGGCCAAGAGGATGCCGATGTCAGCTTGGTCCACGTCGCCGTCCCGATCGAGGTCGCCGACGCAATTGACTTGACAACCCCAGTCCGACAGCAGGATTCCGAGGTCGGCCTGATCGGTGTCGTTGTCGCCGTCGAGGTCGCCCGCGCGGGGCACCTGGAACTCGTACGCCCCCATGTCCACGATGGGCGGCGTGCCGTGGCCGGTGTCGTCTGTGTCCGGGTCATCGACGAAGCGCGGGTTGCCGTCCAGATCGAACGGAATCGGCTCGTCGGTGTCGCCATCCTGGTCGAGGTCGAATTCGTCCGCCGGCACGGCGTCGTTGTCCGCCGCATCAATGCACGGCGATCCGGGGCCCAGCCGGTAGTCGTTGTCCTCCCAGGTGTTGGGATCATCGTCCGGGCCATCGGGATCAACGAACAGCGGATCGGCGTCGATGTTGCCCGTCCCCGACCAGCCGCCCTGAACGTCACTGTAGGTCACGACGGGAAGGCCATTGTAGTTGTAGATCTCGCTCGGCGTGTCGCCCCACAGGATGCAGTTCGCGAAGACTGGCGAGGCGTAGTAGTCGCAGTAGACCCCGCCGCCATGCCCATCGGCCGAGTTGCCGGCGATGAGGCAGTTGGTGAAGACTGGCGAGCTATTGAAGTGGCAGTAGACCGCGCCGCCATGCCCATCGGCCGAGTTGCCGGCGATGAGGCAGTTGGTGAAAGTCGA
>CAZNFA010000054.1:0-30879 GCA_964572345.1 uncultured Planctomycetales bacterium | reverse complement strand
GCAGGACGGAGCCGCCATCCTTCCTTCAACCTTCAACTACGAGCGGGACAGCCTCCCGAGAGGGCCGATGCAGGCCGTTGGAGCATCAGTCGAAGAAGTTGACCGTGAGACCGATAAGCTCATCGGGCGGAGTCCAGCCGGCCGACCCATGAGGGTTGAAGACGTCGATGTTGCCAACCACGTTTACGACGTCCCCGTCCCCGCCAGTGAGCTTCAGCCACAGAAACTCGCGATCCCGGCTATCGTGGACGGCGCAGTTGTGGAACTCAACCTGTCCGTGAGGGGTCAACTGGCTGACCAGCGGCATCTCGAGGCACAACGGACTCGGGATGTGGCCGGTTGATACGTCAGTCCAGGTGCAATCTGCAAAACGCACGTTCATCGTCGTTTCGCTCGAGTAGAAACCCACATTCACGCCGTAGTGACCCGTGCGCTCGGCTCTGCAACTGTCAAACTCGACCAGTCCGGTGGCCCCGTTCTGCCCGACGTATATGTAGTAGCCGACCTTCCCACATTCTATGGTCTGACAGTTCTCGGAGCGGATGGACACCTCGCGGGAATCCGCGGTGAGCTTGTCCAGCCAAGCCTCATATCCGCAGCCGGCGTTAGCCTGCGATACGCAGTCACTTATGATGATGTCCGCGAGCACATCCGTGTCGAAGTTTGGCTCCAGGTCGATTCCAGCTTGAGTGTTGTGCCCGGCCGTGTTGCGCAACATGCAGTTCGTTATCCGCAACGTCTCAGCGTTGGTCACGCTAATACCCTGCCGGTAGTTATCGTCGCAAACGCAATCGCGGATCTCTATGTTTCGACACAGCTGTTGGATTCCGCCGATATAGATGCCATCGCCGCCCGAGCTTTCCAACGTAAGACCGTAGACGCGCACGTTTTCGCAGCGCGTCAACCGCAGACAGTGTCGCCATTCACCCTCTTCATATAGGTCAGGATTCACGTAGTCGGCCTTGCGCATGCGTAGAGTAGCGCGGTATCCCCACAGCATGATGTTTTGAACGTCTCCCCGGCGATGAGGCAGTCCGCGGGGTCGTGAAACTCCCCTTCCTTGGCCAGCAGCACGACGCCCGGCTCGAAGTAGATCTCCTGATCACTGGCCAACTGAATCGGGCGAACGATCCACGGCTGGCCCATATTGGGAATCACGAACTTGGACGCTCCGGAGGCGATGGCGCTCTGAATCGCGTGGGTGGAGTCAGCGGGGTCGAAACCCCACGAGGCGGCACTCAGTAGGACCTCCATGTGTAGGGTCACGCCATGCCACTGGTCATCGGGAGTCTCGACGGTGATCAGCCCGACGTATTCCCCGGGGGCAAGGTCCTCCCGCGTCACTTCCACCTGAATCACATCCGCTTCACCGGTGCTCGTTCCATTGGCCTGCGACGGCACCGCCCATCTGACGTCGGAACTGACCGTGTAGTTCAGCTCGCCCGCGCCGACGTTCTGGACCAGAAAAGACGTGTGCGCGCCGCCCCAACCGAATTCGAGCTCTTGCTTGTCAACGTACAGGATAGGTTCGCCTGGGCGATCCTCGCCTTCAGCGACCGTCATTTGCAGAGTGACGATGGTCTGCTGGTCGCTCGCCGTAACCGTGAGGTGGCCTTCATAGGTACCCGGCACCAAGCCGCCGCGGTCCACGTACACAGTGACGCGCTTGTACTCGCCGGAACTGACCCCCTGCGAGCCCTCGAGCGCGACCCAGCCCACGTCGGATGAGACACGGTATTCCAGACTTCCGCTGCCGAGGTTGCGCACGAGGAGGGAACGCGATTCCGATGCCTTTCCGAAGTCCAGTGTTACGGGCGTCACATAGAGTTCCAGGCCCGTCTG
The DNA here is from genome assembly GCA_964572345.1 of uncultured Planctomycetales bacterium. GTDB lineage: Bacteria > Planctomycetota > Phycisphaerae > UBA1845 > Fen-1342 > JAUWXH01. The sequence goes on along the minus strand of CAZNFA010000054.1, from coordinate 29,037 downwards.
GGCGCCCGCTACCTCCGTCTGACCAGTGTGTTTGTCCGGGTCGTTTGCATCCGCGGGTTGCCAGATCCCGCCGTCCGCTGGGAATGCGCCGTACGTCCAGATGTCCGGGTCGGACCCGGACTCCGCAACTTCAGCAGGAGCGCAGCCGAGGTGCGCGCACACGAACCCCGCCACGCTCGTTATCAGAATGCCGCCCCAAAGCGCTCTAGTGCCGTTTCAGGCAGCACGGTTTCGCGCTTCGGGTAGAGGTTGAATCGTGAGATTACGATGCCGGTTTCTCCAGAGCAAATAGCTGTGAATGGCGGCCTCCTGTGCCTCGTGGTTGCCATGATCCGAGTTGTTCAACGCGAACTTCTTCAGCGGGCCGAAGTGGCATTCGATCCGGTTCAGCCACGAGGCATTGGTCGGTGTGAAGTACAAGCGCACGTTGGTACGCCGCGCCCAGCGAGCCACCTGGCCAGTGAGGTGCGTGCCGTAATTGTCCAGCACGATGTGCAGGCGTTGCCAGCGTGGGTAGCGGCCCCGTACCCACTTCAGGAATCGCAGGAAGTCGACCGTCTTTTTGTGCTTGCTCACGCAGCCGTACAGCCGGTCGGTCTTCAAGTCGTAATAGGCCAGCAAGTGCCGCACGCCGAGCGTGCGGTTGTAGGTGGCTCGGTAGCGGGTCACCTTTCCGCCGCGGGTCTGGCAGAGGCCGTGCCGGGGCTGAAGATTCAGCGGCCCGAACTCGTCCACGCAGATTACCCGACCGTCTTTGGGCGGGTGTTTGTACAGCCGCCGGATGGCCCGGTACTTGCGGTCGAAGTCCGGATCGTGCGATTCTTTCCAGGTTTTCGTGCGTCTCCAGCGGACGCGGCGGCTGCGCAACAGCGTCCGCAGATGTTCGATGCTGATCGAGGCGAGGATGCCCTGCTCGACCAGGTAGGTCCGCAGCTTCGGCAACGACCACTCGTTCATGCCGATCAACTGCTTCGGCGGCGACAGCACGACCTCGACGATTTGCTCGACGACGTCGGCGAAGAACTTGCGCGGCTGGCCGCGGTGATCCTGGTAGAACGGGTACCAGGTGATGCCGTCGAGGCCCTGGGCATTGAAGCGGTGGATGATGATCCGCACCCACTGCGGCGTGCAGTCGGCCAGCGTGGCGATCTCGCGGTTCTGCACGCTGCCGCTCGAGAGCAAGACGATTCGGGCGTGGCGGCTATTGACTTGGTTGGCAAGTTGGCGTTTCATCTGTCGCAGCCGTCTCCGTTCCCCCGACGTGAGCCTCCGTGCTCGCACGCGGTCCATCGGGGTTCTCCACTTGGGACGATCCGTCGTCTATTGCCTTGGTGGAGAACCTCTATACCCGCGATCACGCCAACGCGCAACCTCATACCTGATAAACCGTTATGCGCCACTGCCCCAAACGCGAAACCGATCAACTGGAAACGGCACTAGCGCGCCGAACGGTCGCGTGGCAGGAGAGACGGCGGCGGCTTCGACCTGCCGATTCCACCGCGGCCATAGCTGAGGTTCAGAAGGGAACGAGCCATGACCACCCTTTGTCGCACTCGCAGAGAGTTTCTGAAGTCGATCGGAGCGGGAGGCGCGGTGCTCGCCTGGCCGCAATTCCTGCACGGGGCTGAACCCGTCCCACACAAGCGAACCCCCAACATCGTGGTCATCTTCACCGACGACCAGGGCTACTCCGACGTCGGCGTCTACGGGGCCCAGGGGTTTCGTACGCCGCATCTCGACCAGATGGCCGCCGAAGGCGTGCGGTTCACGGACTTCTACACGGCGCAACCGGTCTGCTCGGCGTCGCGCGCTGCGCTGCTCACCGGATGCTATCCAAACCGCATCGGCATTGCCGGCGCGCTCGGCCCGCGGGCCAAACACGGCATCCATGAGCGCGAAGTGACAATCGCCGAGCTGTGCAAATCGAAGGGATACGCCACGGCGATCTTCGGCAAGTGGCACCTTGGCCACCATAAGAAGTTTCTGCCGGTCCAGCACGGCTTCGACGAGTACTGCGGCATCCCCTACTCCAACGACATGTGGCCGCTCCACCCCAATTTCGCCAAGCTGCCGCCGAATGCCGAGAAGCGCAAGCGCGGCTATCCGAACCTGCCGCTGATCGAAGGCGACCAGATCGTGGACGACGAGATCACGCCGGAGGAGCAGACGCGGTTCACGACGCTCTTTACCGAGCGGGCGGTGAAGTTCATCGAGCGCAACAAGGACCGGCCGTTCTTTCTCTATGTGCCCCACCCCATGCCGCACGTGCCGCTATTCGTGTCCGACAAGTTCAAGGGCAAGTCCCAGCAGGGGCTCTACGGCGACGTGATCATGGAGATCGACTGGTCGGTCGGCCGGATTCTGGACGCGCTCAAGCGCCACGGGCTCGACGACAACACGCTGGTAATCTTCACGACGGACAACGGGCCGTGGCTCTCGTACGGGAACCACGGTGGCTCGTGCCGGCCGCTGCGCGAGGGCAAGGGGAGCACCTGGGAAGGGGGCATCCGCCAGCCCTGCATCGTGCGCTGGCCGGGGAAGATCCCGGCCGGTTCCGTCTGTCACGAGCCGGCCATGACCATCGATATCTTCCCGACGATCGCCCAGCTCATCGGCGCCGCGCTGCCCGACCACAAGATCGACGGCTTGGACATCTGGCCGTTGATGTCCGGCACGCCGGGCGCCAAGTCTCCGCATGAGGTGTTGTATTTCTACTATCACCAGGGTGCCCTCGAGGCCCTGCGGTCGGGCCGCTGGAAACTGGTTTTTCCGCACAAGTATCGCAGCCTCACCGGTAAGCCCGGCCAGGACGGCACACCTAACGGCTACTCGCAGCTAAAGTGCGGGCTGGAGCTGTATGATCTGAGAAACGACGTCGGCGAACAGCACAACGTGATCGACCAACATCCGGACGTGGTCAAACGCCTTGAAGCCCTGGCAGAAAAGGCCCGCGACGATCTGGGCGACTCGTTAACCAAGAGAGAGGGCAAGAACACACGCCCGGCAGGCAAGCTTTGAGAAGCTGTCCGCAGTCAGTTCGTACGGCGCGCTCCGGATGCACCACACCCGCCTCCACCAATGACTGACTGCTGGAGAAACACACACGACGCTGCCCCAGAGCAGTCCACCGGTCAGGCCGTTGCCGAGCGGGAGGGCCTCGCCCCAGCGATCGATCGGTGCGTCGAGAATCAGGTTTGACTACTCGTCGTGGTGTCCGCCTGGGCGTGCGGGAGGTGGCGGGATCAGCACACCGGGCCAGTCATCCGTCCGGAACGACGAAGCGGGCAGCCCTTCCCGGTTGGCCAGTGTCGGTTGGTCGGCCGCCCCCCAGGCGTAGCAGACGGCAACCGGCTTGGGCACCGCAGCGCTCCACACCACCACCGTGTCGCCGTCGATCTTCGCCTTGGCGCGGCAGAACCGCTGATCTGCGCCGGCGATTGAGAAGTGCGTCAGCTCTTTCCCACCCGAGGTCAGCCCACCGCCGACATGCTCAAAGAACAAGCGAATCTTGTCGCCCTCGACCTTCATGGACTTGTACAGCGGTCCGGAGTAGACGATGCCGTCCCTGCCATACGTGTTGGCCAGCGCCCACAACGCCAGCCGCTTCCCGACGTCCTGCTTGTTCTTCGGGTGGATGTTGCGCGGGTTGCCGATGTCCATGGTCACGGCCATGCCGGTGTTCGGCGTTGCCAGCGCCATCATCTGCGCCTCGCGCAACTCGGCCGCCTGCCCGGTATCACCGGCGTAGCCAAACGGCGCGATCTGCACGTAGTAGAACGGGAAATCGCCGCGCTCCCAGCGCTCACGCCAGTCATGGATCATTCCCGGGAAGAGCGTGCGGTACTGCCGTGGGCGCGGTCGGTTCGCCTCACCCTGGTACCAGATTGCCCCGCGGATTCCGTACGGAACCAGCGGCGCGATCATGCCGTTGTACAGGGCGGTCGGCGAGTTGTGATGAAACCTGTGCGTCTGCGGCCAAGCCGGCAGATCGCCTAGCTTGACCCCAAGGTGATAGCGCCACTCCCCGGCCAGCGTTCGCGCCGCTTCGTCCCCACCATCGGCCGGGTAGAGCTTGAGCTGCTCGGGCTTGCCGTTGATCCCGCCCGCGCGCCCGAGGTCGCACACGCGTACGGCAATTACGTTTCGCCCGACTCTGGTAGCCGCGGCCGGCACCCGGTACTTTCGCGGCGTCCCCCAGTTACCCACGCGCTCCAGGCCGCCCACCTTCGTGCCGTTGAACCACGTGCTGTCAAAGTCGTCGATCGGGCCCAGCTCGAGGATCAGGTTCTTTCCGGCCCAGGCGTCCGGCAACTCAAGCTCCGCTCGGAACCAGGCCACGCCGTCGAAGTCCTTCAGATCGTCGGTCTGCCAGGTGGCCGGCACCTTCGCGCGCTTCCAGTCCGAATCGTCATGGTCCGGCAACATCCACGCGTCGGGACCGCTGCCGGGATCGGCGTCCTCCAACGCCTCCCACCAGCGCTTGACGGCCTTCTCACGTGTCTTCTCAAGGTACCCTGGATTCTGCCGCTCCATCTCCAGGGCATCGAGCGCGGCATCGAAGTCGCCCATCTCTCTGAGCGTCTTCTCACTAGTCCACGCTTCGGCGACCGTCCCGCCCCAACTGCTGTTGATCAGCCCGATCGGCACGTCCAGCTCACGCTGGAGCTCTCGGCCGAAGAAATACGCGACCGCACTGAACTTGCCGACCGTCTCCGAACTGCACACCTGCCACACGCCTTCGCAGTCGGATTTCGGCGACAGCGCGATCGCGCGCTCGACGTCAAACAGGCGGATATTTGGGTGGTTCGCCGCTGCGACCTCCGCCTCCCCGTTCAGAACGTGGGTTAGCGGCCACTCCATGTTGGACTGCCCCGAGCAGATCCAGACCTCGCCGATCATCACGTTGTTGAGCGTGATTGTGTTGTCGGCGGTGATGTTGATCGTGTGCGGTCCACCGGCGTCGGGGGTGGCAAACTGGGCTTGCCATTCGCCGCCGTCGTTCGCCGTAGTGGCGACTTCGGCGGGGAGCCAGTCGGCCGTCACACGGACCTGCTCGCTGGGTTCGGCCCAACCCCAGATGAGCGCTTCCGTCTGTCGCTGGAGCACCATGTTGTCGCCGATGACGGCCGGAAGCGAGACGTCCGCCGTCGCGGGACCCGCGATCGCCACGCCCGCGTAAATTAGAAGGCTGAGACACGTCAGACGCAGGAACTTCGAATAGTCGCGTTGTTCGTAAACAGACAGCATCAGGAATCCTCCAAAAACCGGGAACCCCATCAGCGTACCCGACGTAGAACGCGCGTCAATTCAGCCGCGTCATTCAGGGCCGCAGATGGAGACCACGGCGTTCGGCTCGAGCAGTCTGCCCCAGTCTGGCGGGCAGCGGCGCCGGTGCTGCGCTCTAGGGTTGCTGGAGCAAGGATGGCCAAGGCGGCCTTACTGGAGTTGGCTCAGCTCCGCTCCAGGTTGGCGTTCAGTCTGACGCTTGTGCCCAGCTCGAGGTCGAGCTCAACAACCTTGTCCCTGTAGCGGATGGTGGGATTCTGGCCGCGCTGGGCGTGGATGTGTGCTTCGGCCAGTTTTCCGTCCTGCCAGGCGATATCCACCTCGAAGCCGCCGCGGGCGCGCAGGCCCTTCACATGCCCGGTGGGCCAGGCTTTCGGCAGGGCCGGCAGCAGGTGGATCTCGCCCGTGTGGCTTTGCAGCAGCATCTCGGCGATGCCGGCGGTGCCGCCGAAGTTCCCGTCGATCTGGAAGGGCGGGTGATTGTCGAACAGGTTGGGCAGCGTGGAATGGGCCAGGAGCGCGTGCAGGTTCTCGTGTGCTTTGTCGCCGTCCTCCAGGCGGGCCCAGAAGCTGACGATCCAGGCCCGGCTCCAGCCGGTGTGTCCGCCGCCGTGGGCCAGCCGGTATTCCAGCGACTTGCGGGTGGCGGCGGCGAGCTCCGGCGTGCCACGCAGCGTGATCTGACGCCCAGGGTGCAGGGCGAACAGGTGCGACATGTGCCGGTGGCCGGGCTCGGGCTCGTCGTAGTCCTCGATCCATTCCTGAAGCCGGCCGGTTTTCGCGCTGATCTGAAGGGGCGCCAGGCGGTCGAGGGTTGATTGCAGCTCGGCGCGGAGCGACCGGTCGATGTCAAGTATCTCAGCAGCCTCGATGCAGTTCGTGAACAGGTCGTGAATGATTTCGAGATCCATGCTGGCCGCGTAGGTGAACGCGGAAGCCGTGCCGTCGGGCTTGCGGAAGGAATTCTCCGGCGAATGGGACGGGTTGGTCACCAGGCGACCTTGTGGATCTTCAACCAGGAAATCCAGCATGAACAAGGCTGCCTGCCTCATGGCCGGGTAGGCGTCGCGGGCGAGGAAGTCCCTGTCCTGGGTGAACAGGTAGTGTTCGTACAGGTGCTGGCAGAGCCAGGCCGCGCCCATCGGCCAGACGCCCCACACTCCGTCGGCCGGGGTCGTGAAGCCGAAGATGTCGCTGAGGTGGTGGGCGACCCATCCCCGGCAGCCGTAATGAGCCTGGGCGGTTCGGCGGCCCGAGGGGACCAGCGATTTGGTGTACTCAAAGAGGGGCAGGTGGCATTCGGACAGGTTGGCCACCTCTGCCGGCCAGTAGTTCATCTGAAGGTTGATGTTGAGGTGGTAGTCGCTGTTCCAGGGGGCCTTCAAGTGCTCGTTCCAAAGGCCCTGGAGGTTGGCCGGGAGACAGCCGGGTCGGGAGCTGCCCATCAGCAGATACCTGCCGAACTGGAAGTAAAGCCCGACGAGTTGCGGGTCGTTCGCTCCCTGGCGCACGCGCGCCAAACGCTCGTCGGTGGGGAGCTTGGCAAGGTCGCTCGAGCCGAGATCGATCCCCACACGGCGGAAAAGCCGGCGGTGATCCTCCAGGTGGGCGGCGCGCAGCGCTTCGTACGACTCCCCGGCAGCCCGCAGGTGCTCACGACAGGTCCGCGTCGGGTCTGCGCCGCGATAATCAGTAGCGGCGGCGAGCAGCAAGGTCAGCGTGTCAGCGCCTTCGACTTGGAGCGTGCCGTCCGCGTTGGTCATGCGGCCGCCCTGTGGCAGGGCCAGCACGTGACCTTCGAAGCGGATGCCGACGATCTCGCCGGTTTCGTGATGTTTTCGCGGGATTCGGCCACGCAGGATCAACCTGTCAGCGCCCGCGCTCGAGCAGGCGGCGTCCTGCGCGCGAGTCAGGGTTAACGATGCGTCGATGGAACCAAGCTGGTCGGCGGAAAGGTGCATCACGATCACCTGGTCGGGCGCCGAGCAGAACACTTCCCGCGTGTACGTCACCCCGTCGGCGCGATAGCGGACCGCAGCGATCCCGCTGTCCAGATCCAGAGAGCGTCGATAGTCGCTGACTTTCTCCGGGACCGGCGTACGCAGGTGAAGGTCGCCCAAGGGCTGGTAGGAGTTGATTCGCTGCGGGCGGCCCATGAGGGCCTCGCCGGCGAGCTTGGTGGCCTCCTGGTTCTTACCTTCAAGCAGCAGGCGGCGGACCTCCGGCAAGGCCTTGAGCGCCTCGGGGTTCGTGGTGTCGCGCGGGTAGCCGTCCCAGATGGTGTCTTCATTGAGTTGCAGCCGCTCCTGCCCGATGCCGCCGAACACCATCGCGCCGAGCCGCCCGTTGCCGACCGGCAGGGCCTCGACCCACTCGGTGGCGCGCTCGGTGTACCACAGGATCAGCTCGCCGGCAGGTGGCTGATCGTTGGCGGTGTCCGGGATCGTGCTGTTTGCAGCAGCCGGCGTGAGAAGACAGATAACCGCAGCCGTAATCCGCGTGTAGTACATTTGCGTCTTGCCTCGCTGATACGGCGTGCTAGTTGAGCTTCCCCGCCGACGGGCAGTCGCCCGCCAGCCCGCATTCGGTGCACTTTGGCTTGCGAGCCGCGCAGGTGTATCGCCCGTGGCGTATCAGCGCGTGGGCCAGGTAGGTCCAGGATTCCCGCGGGAAGAGCGTCATCAGGTCGTTTTCGATCTTGAGCGCGTCCTTGTCATCGCGGGCGGTGGTGAGCAACCCCAGCCGCACAGCTAACCGGCCGACGTGTGTGTCCACGACGATGCCTTCGTTCTTACCGAACCAGGTGCCCAGCACGCAGTTGGCCGTCTTGCGCGCCACGCCCGGCAACTTGAGCAGGTCGTTCATCGCGTCGGGCATCCGGCCGCCGAACTCGTCCCGCAGCACCTGCCCCATGCCGATCAGGCTTTTGGTCTTGTTGCGGAAGAAGCCGGTGGATCTGATCATCGCCTCCAGTTCGGCCGGCTCGGCATCGGCGAACGCCGCCGCGTCGGGGTAGCGGCGGAACAGGTCCGGCGTGACCATGTTGACACGTTCGTCGGTGCACTGGGCCGAGAGGATCGTCGCCACCAGTAGTTCCAGTGGGCTGTTGTGCCGCAGGGCGGTCGTTGCCTCCGGATACAGTTTTCGCAGTTCTGTCAGGATGCGCACGGCGCGGGTCGTGCGCGCTGCCGCGCTTTCGCGGGTTCGCTTGGCGGGCGGGCGCTTCACAGCGGCGGGCTTGTTGGGTTTTGAAACCACCGAGCGGCGCTTCTTGGCAATTCTCTTCTTTACCGTCCTTCTCTTGAGCTTCGGCATGATCTGTTTCCACGCGAGCCGCTCAGTATGGCGGCAACTCTCCGTCCCGCTCCCTTTCCTCCGGCGGGATGTATTCTTCGACTGGGTCGGGTTTAGCGATTTCGCCGCCGACCGGCACCAACGCCAGGCTCTGCTCCAGGTCGATTTCAAAGCGGCCGCCCGGCGGGTCGGGCAGCTTGTCCGACGCCGGACCCATGAAGGCCATCTCGTACGGGTCCCAGGTATAGCGGGCGACCTCGACCGGCTCAGCGGGCGGCTCCTGATCGCCCTCGGCCGCACCGGCGCAGACCAGGGCCACATAAGGAAAGCCGCGCTCGTGCCGCATCGCGAATTGCGAGTCACCCAGCGACTTTGCCACGATCGCCGGCTCCACCGGCGTGGCGACGATCAGCACGCGCAGCGGCGTAATCAGCAAATGGGGAAAGACATCTACATCATCTGACACGTACAGCAGCGAGAACTCCTCTTCCGTCCCGCTGACCGGGAGCTCGACCTCGCCCGCCGACCCGATCAACACCGCCGAGCGCAAGCGATTCTCGTGACCCGTGACGGACCAGCCCAGTGCCCACAGCCCGTCGGACAGCCGCAGCACGCGCAGGCGCGCGGCGATCCGCGGGGGCAGGGGGTCGGGAACGCCCAGCGGCGCGGCTTCCGCCAGTCGCACCAGGCGTACCGCCGCGCTCACGCCGGCGGCCTCGTCATCCAGCTTGGCGAGCGCTTCCTCGCACGACCAGCTTTGCGATTCCGGCAGAATGACGCTCTTTTCGCGGGGTTGCTCGGTCGGCTGCGTGTCGGCGGCCGGCTGTGTCGTGGAGGGCTGGTCCGGATCGTCCTTTGAGCTGCACCCGGCGACCAGCGCAAGGCCACAGCACACAAGCACAACCCATCTTGATCGACCTGCCCGTGTCATTTCCGCTACCAGCCCGAGTTGCGCGGCCAGCGTTGCCGACTGTGCGGTTCGCGCTCGCCCTGTTCTTAGAGTCCCTAACAGAACCCCGAGCGCGAGCGAGGGGCCGCGCAAAGGCGCGGGCGGCAAAGCTGGCCGGTCACTTGCGCTCCCGGTTCTGTTAAACGGTCTTAGTGTATTCGAGTCCGCCCGCCGACGGCAAATGCGGGGTGCCCGGGCCGAGGGTCAGCGCGCCGTGGCAGCAGGTCCGTCGGGGCTCCCACGTGCTCATCCAACGATTCGACCATTTGGCCGCCTGACCACTTCACGCTCGGCTGCCGACCCGACTACGATGACCACCGGGACTGAACCACTCATGAACACCCCGAGCAGTGTCAGTTCGAGCGCCGCTGCCGCTTCCGGAAGGCAGGAGCTGTCCGCGGTCGAACCGCTGCGCTGCTCGGCCGTGCTGACGCACCACTGGCTCGTACGTCGCCGCGGCGGCGAGAAGGTCCTCGAAGCCCTGTGCGAGCTGCTGCCGGACAGCCCGGTTTACACGCTGGTCCATGACCCGGCCGGCGCGGGGGCCGGCTGGCCCGACGTGCACACGTCCTTCTTACAGCGCATTCCCGGCGGGCGGCGGCACTATGCAAAGCTGTTGCCGCTGATGCCGCTGGCCGCCCGGCGTATGCGGCTGCCGCCGGTGGACCTGGTGGTTTGCTCGGATGCGGCGATCGCCAAGGCGATGAGGCCCGACCCGCGCAGCAAGGTCGTCTGCTACTGCCATTCGCCGATGCGCTACGTGTGGGACCTGGCCGAGACGTACCGCGCGAGCGTGCCCTGGTTGCTGCGGTCGTTCTGGAGGCGTACCGCGGCCCGGCTTCGCGCGGCCGACCGGCGCGCCGCCGAGCGGGTCGATCTGTTCGTCGCCAACTCGCGGCATGTGGCCGACCGGATCCGGCGCCATTACGGCCGCGACAGCGTTGTTGTCCACCCGCCGGTGGATCTGCCGGCGGCTCCGGCGACGGGGACGCGCGAAGACTTCTGCCTCTGCGTGGGCCACCACGTCCGGTACAAGCGTTTGGATCTGGCCGTCGCGGCCTGCCGCCGGCTTAAGCGCAAGCTGATCGTCATCGGCAACGGTCCGGACGCTGAACGGCTCTGTCGCGAATGTAGCGGCCGACGTCTCGTCGGCCGTGGTGGCTCGGCCGGGCGGGCGTCAACCCTAAACGGCCTGCGAGCCGCAGGCCGCTACTCAACAACCGGCCCCGCTGTCGAATTCCTCGGCTTCCAACCCGACGAAGTCGTCCGCGACCACTACCGCCGCGCGAGGACCTTGCTCTTCCCCGGCGAAGAGGACTTCGGCATCGTCCCGGTCGAGGCGATGGCGCACGGCTGCCCGGTGATCGCGTACGGCGTCGGCGGGGCGTGCGAGACGGTCACGGACGGCCAGACGGGCGTTCTGTTCGACGAGCAAACGGTCGGGTCATTGGCCGCGGCGATCGAGCGCGCTGAGGCCATTAGCTTCGACCCGGCGGCCATGCACGCCCACACGCAACGCTTCAGCCGGGCGCGCTTCCTCCGCGAGATGCGTGCACTATTGCTCGATGTGCTGAAGTAGCGGCCGGCGGCTCGCCGGACGGAGCCGGGAATGGTGGGCAGTGAGGCCAAGGGAAGCCTGTCGCGCGACCCCGGGGGCCTCTTGCCGGCCTCACTGCCCACCCTACTTTTTTGCTGAAAACCCGCTTTTCCAGAACCAAAATGACCTTGCACCGGTCTAACGGGCGACGCGAGAGCGATATGAAGCCGGACAAGACCGACGAGCAGCTCCTGGGCGAGTTTCTCGGCGGGGACCGCAAGGCCCTGGCCGAGTTGGCCGGCCGGTATGAGCGGCCATTGCTGGGCCTGGCGGCCGGTCTGCTCGGCGGGCGGCGTGACCTGGCCTGCGACGCCGTCCAGGAAACCTGGCTGCGCGTCATCCGCTTTGGAAAGCAGTTCATGGGCCACAGCAGCTTCAAGACCTGGCTCTACCGCATCGGCATCAACCAGTGCCGCACACTACAGCGGGCCTGCGTTACGCCGGCTGCCAGTGGCGCGATCGAAGATATGCCCGCCAGCGACGCCCCGCCGGAGCAAGCTGTCCAGTCGGCCGACCAGAACCACACACTTCGGCGCGCCGTCGAGCGGCTTGGCTCCGACAAACGGCTGGTGGTCCTGCTGTGTTACCACAGCGGCATGACGCACGAGCAGGCGGCCGAGATCCTCGAAATCCCGCTCGGCACGCTGAAGTCGCGTCTGCACGCGGCGTTGACTGAGCTGCGTGCGGCCCTGTCCGCGGAGGCGAACTGATGAGCGATACACCCGACGAACAACTCGGAAGCCAGCTCCGCGAGCTGACCACTTGGCCGGACGCGACCCCCAACCTCTGGCGCCGCGCGCTGGCTGCTGCCGGATCACGGCAGAAAAAAGGGCGCTCACCGTTAGGCCGCGTACTTAGCTACCGGCCGTCGTTTCGCTTGGCCGTCGGCGTCGCCGCCGCCGTCATCTTCATCGCCGTCGGAATCTGGATGAACCGGCCAGGAGCAATTCCTGGCCGGACCTTGCGCGGGTTCGGTGCGGGCGAATCCATATACGCAGCCGATCGCTTCGAGTGGTTCCCCCACCATTACTACGAGTCGCAATCGGCGGACGCCATCGAACAGACAGCGCAGGAATCTCTTGGGGTGCCGATTGTGTTCGAGCAGGACGGCGACGGGATCGGCGAGTTGGCTCGGCGCGCCGGAGGCGCGCGCAGCAGGGGCCGGAACCTTCTGAGCGTCGCGAACGAGAGCACGGCCGGTGAGTTTCAAACGCCGGCGCCGGAAGGCTTCTTTGGTCCCGAGGGTCAGGCACAAGAGGCAGCCGGGCGGTACGTCATCCGCAAGGCCACGATCGAATTGGCCACAGAGGACGTGAGGGCCGTCTTTCTCAAGGCGGCGCTGCTGATCAGCGAAGCGAAAGGCGAGTACGTTCAGGACTCCGGTATCACCGGTAGCGGCGAGAAGATGCAGGCGAATCTGACGCTGCGCATCGCCGCCGAGCGGCTGCCGGAGGTGCTCAACGAGCTGCGCCAGTTCGGCGAGGTCCGCTCCGAGAAGACCACCGGCGAGGACGTCACCACGCAGGTTGTGGACCTGGAGGCCCGGCTGCGCAACGAGGAGCGCGTCGAGGCCGAGCTGCTGCAACTGCTCGAGAAGCGCGAAGACTCCCCGCTCAAGGAGATCCTCGAGCTCCGCCGGACGATCGCCGATGTGCGGCAGACGATCGAGCAACTCACCGCGCAGCGCGAGCGGCTGAGCCGGCTAGTGTCGCTGGCGACGGTGCTGGTGATCATCCGCCCCGCTGGCGCTCCGCTGCCGAAGGCGCCCGGGCTGGGTGCTCACTTCTTCGACGCGATGGGCGGCGCGTGGCAGAAAGGCACCACGTTCCTGGTCAACACGTTCGCCGGCTTGGTGGGCATAATCATCGGCGGACTGATCTGGTGGATTCTGTTGATCATCGTGATCGTCCTCGTCCGCAACCACCTCCGCCGGTGCAACGTGACCCAGACGTAGACCAAAGCCGTCACCACCAAGACCAAGGCACAAAGAAGACGGCGCGTGCCACTGGTGGCTCGTCCACCAGTGGTGCACTTCAGCGGTGTGGTATGCCGAGTCCGCACGCCACGTAGTCCCCTGAGGAGTGCCGGAGGCACGCCTGAAAGTAGCCCCGGGCGCGAGCCCGGGGTATGCGGGGACAAACCGTTTTCTTCATAGCCCCGGAGGGGCGGAAGAGCACATATCGGCCAACGAAGATACTCTGCCGCCCCTCCGGGGCTGGGATGAAGGGAGAGATAGGGCCACGCTCTCCACGGGCTGACGCCCGTGGCTACATGCCTTCGCCCCGTTGGGGCTCCATTTCGTCGGCGCGTCTGCGTTCCACGGGCTGCTGCGCGTCGCCACGTTCATTCGTCCCGTTGGGGCTGACGGGGCCGCGGCGAAGGGATGCCGCGGCCGCTCGACGCCGTAGCGTCGGACGTCCCAGTCCGACGTCTTCGGATTAACCGCACGCGCCGGACTCGGAGGTCCGGCGCTACATCTCTGCTACGCGCGAGTTGGCCCCCGGATTCGAGCGCGGCCGGGCGAGGAGATACCCCAGCGCGAACGCGACGGTGAAGCCGATCGGGACGTTCCACGGCCAGGCGACACTCAGGTAGCGGACGGGCTCGGTGTCACACCTGAAGCAACACAGAAACACCGTCACTGCGCCGGCGAGCGCGACCAGGACGGTCTTCGCCGCGTCGCGCCGCCACGCGGCGGACCCGAGGTCGTCGCGCGTTATCAGCAACGCCATCCACGCCAGCAAGATCGCGGCGGCCGCCACGATCGTCGTGACCTGCGCCCACGTTTGGTGCCAGGTGATGGCGAAGACGGTCAGCACGCTCAGCGGGGCCGACCAGACGATGCCGCGGTGATCGACGTTGAGCCGGAAGAACGCCAGGCAGAACGCGGCCAGCAGCGTTCCGCCGGTATAGGTGGCCATGGCCAGGGCCAGGTTGAGGATGTCGTCGTAACGATCCCAGGCCAGCTTGCTGACCTGAGCCATGGCACATAGCGCGATGCCCCAGGCGACAACGAGCAGCTTGGAGACGAACACGTAGTGGCGATCATCTCCTTCGCCGCTTCCCACGCCGTCGTGATTGGCGGGCGGGACGCCTGCACTACTCTCGTTGGCGGGCGGGACGCCCGCACTACCCTCGCTGGCGGGCGGGACGCCCGCGCTACCCTCTCTCCACGGCCGATAGAACCCCGAAATCACCGTCTGGCTCAGGGCGGCCAGGACCGAGTCCAGGCTGGAGATGGCGGCGGCGAACACGCCGGCGATGATCAGCCCAACCAGCCCGCGCGGCATCTGTTGCAGAATGAACACGGGGAAGATGCGATCGCCCCGTTCGGCGACGAGGTCGGCGGCTTCGCCGGTCAGCGGATGATGCTGGTAATAGGCGAACAACCCGATGCCCACGAACAATGCCGCCAGAGTGACGAGCTGTCCGACGCTGCTGACGATAATGGCGATGCGGGCCTGGCGTGGGCCCTTGCAGCAGAACATGCGCTGCGCGACGAGCTGGTCCGTGCCGTACGCATTCAGGCACATCACCGTGTTCGCGATCAGCGCCGCCCAGATGGTGAAGGCCACGTTCGGATCGGTGCTGAAGTTCCACAGGCGGAACTTGCCGGCCTCGGCCGCGACCGAAACCATGCCATCCCACCCGCCGGGCAGCTCGATGCAGACGTACACCAGGGCGGCGACGATGCCGATCGCGAACACGACGAACTGCACGACGTCGGTCCAGATGACGGTGGTGATTCCGCCGAGCAGCGTCCAGGCGACGGCCATGGCCCCGATGATCCAGATCGAGACCCCCAGCGGCAGTCCGGTCATGAGCTCCAGCACGACTGCGGTTAGCAGGACGCGCACACTCTGTCCGAGCACCGCCCCGAGCATGAACAGGCCGGTGGTCACGGAGCGTGCCGGGCGGCCGAGTCGATTGCCCATGTAGTCGTAGGGGCTGTAGATCTCACGTTCGTAGAAGGCCGGCACGAACCAGACGCCGATGATCACGCGGGCCAGGATCGCCCCGATCGCCAGTTGCAGGTAGGTGAAGTCGCCGTCCTTTGCGCAGACGATCGCGGGCACGCCGAGGAAGGTGACCGCACTGATCTCGGTGGCGATGATCGAGCCGGTGACGGCGGGCCAGGGCAGCTTGCGCCCGCCGAGGAAGAAATCGCGGATTGTGGCCTGCTTGCCGGCCAGCTTGGCCCCGAGCACGGTCGTGAAGACCAGATAGGCGACCAGCACGGCCCAATCGATGCCGGTGAAATGCGCTTCGATCGGCGAACCTCCGTGTCGGGAACCGCGTCGACGTTCAGGTTGACGACATCATAACGCCGAGTCCGCCGGGCGCTGCCCGCCCGGCGCCGTGTCCCGCGCGGCGTCCACAAGCCTAGTGATCGCATCGACGGTGAGAAGGTCTTTCATTGTCTCCGGCGTCGGCGACGGCCCCAGGCGCTCCACCGCCAGGAAGGGGTACGTCTCCGCCAACCATTGCAGAGACTCGGGCGTCACAACGCCGCGCTCATCCGTCTGGATCTGATCACCCGCCAGCAGCCGATTGAACTCGATCTTCACGGCAAACTGCCGCTCGACGTGAAACGAAAGCTCCAATACGTCGATGGACTCGCCGCCAAGATCGGCGAAGAAGCGTGCAGTCGGCACCGCCTCCTCCTCGTCCACGCTCAGGACAGCGGCGATGATCTCTCTCATCTGTTGCTCGGTGGCTGCGCTGCTCATCTTCTCACCTTCGGTCTTTTCCTGATGACTGTGCGTCGCTTCGGTTCGTAGCGTTCTCCAACCACGTTCGCCAAGCTGGCGTACGACTCCTCCACGAACTGCGCGTATATGCTGGTGATGATCGGATGGGCATGGCCTAACTGCCGCTGAACGAAGAGCAGGTTCCCGCCGGAGTGGAGATAGGCCAGGTACCCGTACGTGTGTCGTAGGAGCTGGACGCTCGCCCGCGAACCCAGTCCCGCTTCGGTCAGAATTCGGACGACACGGCGGTACAGACCCGTCCGCTCGTACGGTCGGCGGCGTTCGCTGAAGACGAGCGGCTGCTCAGGGTCGTCAGGGTGCACGTGTTCGGGCAACAGGTCTGGCCGCACGTCAGCGGCGAACCTCTCAATGAGGCGGTTGACGTGCCCCGGCAACCACACGGTTCGCCCGCCTCCCCGCCTGCCGCGCACCACTATGGCTGGGTCGCCAGAGGCAATGACCGTATCCGCGACACGAACGCCGCAGAATTCAGAACAGCGCAAGCCGCTGAACAGCAGCAGTTCGACGATGACCCGGTCGAGGCAGCGGGAAGGGCTTTGTTTCGCGCCGGCACGCCGCACTTGACTGCGCACGTGGCGGACAAGACGTTCAGTCTCGCCCACCGAAAGGAACATCTCGCGCGCTATGTCCCACGGAGCCCGCGCCATACTCGTCTCCGATCAGTAATGTTGGGGAGACGCTATAGCATCATTACTGATCGGTCAAGAGCATGGAACGGTTTTTTTCCACCTGGGATGAGACGAAACTGGGTCGCGCGGCGTGCAACCGCAACGACGGCGGCGCGGAATACGGCCAAGGCGGACCTGCGGGCACGGCCCCTACTGAATCAGCGAACGGCCCTCATTCTCTCGGGAACTTCCCGGACTTTTTCGGGCAGCGGCGTCGACGGGATATCCGTCATTCCCGTTCGGCCAGGGACAACCCGGCGCGGGCGGAGTCGACCAACTTGCTTCCCGAGGCCTCCAACTGCTTCAACTCCGCACGCGTATACGGAAACACCTCCACGGGCATGTCGGTCGCCGCAAACGCCGCACTGAACTCCGGAATTCGATCAAACCAGCGCGGGAGCGGGTGATTCTCCAGGATGACGAGCACGTCCGCGTCGCTGCCCGGGACCGCCTCCATACGTGCCAACGAGCCGAACAGTCGCACCTCGACCACGCGCGGGTCGGCTTCGACCAGTCGCCGCGCCAGCAGCCGCAACTGCTCAACGGCCCGGGCTCGGTCCAGGTAGGTGACCCGCGACGAACCGGAGCACCGTCTCACATAAACCGAGGGCAGTTTCGGCATCCTTGGCCCCATAGGTCTCGGCCGGTGTCCCGCTGGCAATGGCGTTCGGGTAGCGCGTCGGAATGTAATACCGATCGAGCAGCGGGAGTGCCTCGCGAATCTCCTGCGGAGTAGCGATGCCCTCCGGCAGCAGATCAGCGATCTCGCGAACGGAGTGGCCCCAGGCGTCGCCACCCGCGTGCTGCACGAGCGCTTTCAGCGCCTTCTCGGCCGCCTGCTGAGCCATGAAACAGGCCCAATCGAATATGCGCAGGCGCGCGTTCTGGCGCGCCGCCTCAAGGTCGTGCTGCGCCTGTCGCCACCAGTCACCGCTGCGATTCGCCGCCATATGCCCCAGTAAACCGTCAATCGATCTGGAAAGCAAACGCCCTTCCCGATCAATGCTGTTCGCACTCAGATCACTCGATCAGCGGCCGGCCGGTCATTTCTTCGGGAACGTCGAGGCCCATCATGGTCAGGGCAGTAGGCATGATGTCGGCCAGGCGGCCGCCTTCGCGAAGCTTGAGGCCGCGGAAGGGCTCGCCGTACAGGTAGAGCGGGACCGGGAACATCGTGTGGGCGGTATGCGGGCCGCCGGTCTCCGGGTCAATCAGCAGCTCGAAGTTGCCGTGGTCGGAAGTGATGATGGCGCAGCCGCCGGCCTGCTTGATCGCGTCGAGTACCTTCCCGACGCATTCGTCCACGACCTGACAGGCCTTGACGGCGGCTTCCAGCGAGCCGGTGTGGCCGACCATGTCGGGGTTGGCGTAGTTGAGGATGATCAGGTCGTCCACGCCGCTGGGGATGCGCTTGAGCATCACCTCGGTGACCTCGTAGGCGGACATCTCGGGCTTCTGGTCGTAGGTGGCGACCTTGGGCGAGGCGACCAGTTGCCGCTCTTCACCGGGGAAGGGCTCTTCGCGGTAGTCGTTGAAGAAGAAGGTCACGTGGGCGTACTTCTCGGTCTCCGCGCAGCGGAACTGGCGCAGGTCGAGCTTGCCGAGGTATTCGCCGACGATGTTCTTCAACTTCGGCGGCTTGGGGAAGGCGACCTTGACCGGCAGCCCCGCCTCGTAATCGGTCATCGTTACGTAGAACACGTCGAGCTTGGGGCCGCGCTCGAAGCCCAGCTCCTGCTCCCGGCCGGTCTTGTCCTTGGCGCGGAAGGGAAAGGTGTCGAAGGTGAATGCCCTGGTGATTTCGCGTGGGCGGTCGCCGCGGAAGTTGAAGAAGATGATCGAGTCGCCGTCCTTGACGGTGGCCACCGGGGACAGCCCATCTTCGCTGACGACGGTGGGCGAGACGAACTCGTCACCGTGCATATTCGGCTCGGCGGGGTTGGCGTAGTAGCGTTCGAGGGCGGTGACGGCGTTGGGGGCTGCCTCGGCGTCGCCGCGCGTCAGCATGTGGTAGGCTCGCTCGACGCGGTCCCAGCGGTTGTCGCGGTCCATGGCCCAGTAGCGGCCGCAGACGCTGGCGATCTGCCCGACGCCGATGCGCCGTAGCTCTGCCTCGATGCGTTTGACGTAGCCGGCGCCGCTAGTTGGCGGCGAGTCGCGTCCATCGGTGAAGCAGTGCAAGAAGACCTTCTTCAGCCCGCGGCGAGCGGCCAGCTCGACGCACGCGTACAGGTGTTCGAGCCGCGAATGCACGCCGATGTCGCTGGCCAGCCCCATCAGGTGCAGTTGGCTGTCGCGGGCGAGGCATTTTTCGACGGCCGCGACCAGTTCGGCGTTGTTGAAAAACGACCCGTCCTGAACGGCCTTGCTGATCCGCACCGATTCCTGGTCCACGATGCGTCCGGCCCCGATGTTCTGATGCCCGACCTCGCTGTTGCCCATCGTCCCCTCGGGCAACCCGACGTCGAGCCCGCTGGTGGCGACCAGCGTGAAGGGCCACTCGGCGCGCAGCATTGCGTCCACCGGCGGGTGGGCCAGCTTCACCGCGTTGGCGTGGTCCCACTTCGGATCGGGATTCTCGCCCCAACCGTCCCGAATAATCAAAACGCACGGACGATGCTTGATCGTCTTAGAGGCCATCCGAATCCCTCTCTTGACCCGGCAGCGGCGGGTTTTCGCACGGATGAAATCAGGCCGCCCCGGAAGACAGCCGGCCCGTCCGGCGGCATAATAACGCGGACGGTCGGAATCGACGAGAGCTTGTCAAGCCGACCCGTGACCCGTCGAACCCTGGGACGCGCCCCAGCGCGGGTGCCCAACGTGGAGCCGATGCGATGACGCTCAAGAGTGGGCCTGCGGCCATGGATCGCATCTACTGGTCTGTCGTTACCCTCGCCTGTCTGGCCTTTGCCGCCTATTTCTTCTACGACGGCAAGTGGGGCTATCTCAAGAAGAACCGGGCCGAGGCCGCCCAGCGGCTGCCCACGTTGATTGAGAGGTCCATCGATCAGGTCGAATTGGGCGATTCGCCAACGCAGGCGGACTTCGAGAAGTTGAGGGCGGACGTGCAGGAGCTGAAGGCGTCTGGGCGCCCCGCGTCGCCTGAACAGATCCATCAGGCATTTGGACCACCGGTTCACACCAAGCGCACCGGCCCTGGGGAAATCGTGGAGTACTTCGTCAGCGTCTATGGCTATGCCGCCGTTGCAATCAACAACGACCGGGTGAACCCCGGCGCCCTGGCCTGGACCAAGTGGCTCAAGACCAAGGAGGAGATCCGGAACCAGTATTACTGGGCTCTGATCCCGCTGTTGATCGGCCTGTACGCGGGGTTGCGGGCGTACCGGGCGATGACGCTGCGCGTCGTCATCGACGAGGAGGGCATGACCTACGCCGGCAAGCGCATCCCTTTCGAAGCGATGACCGAGCTCCGCGACTACAACCGCAAGGGGTGGGTGGATCTCTACCATCGGACCGACGCCGGCCAGAAGCGCCTGCGGCTCGACAACCAGAAGGTGGCCAAGTTCGACGAAATCACTGAGGCGATCTGCCAGGCCACGGGCTTCGAGAACCCCATCACTGCCTATCACGAGACGGCCGAACAAGAGCAGGCCCAGCGGGAAGAGGAAGTCGCGCCCGCCGCCGCTGACGAATCGACCGACGCCGGTGACGAAGGCCCCGTCGAGCAGGAGGGCGGCCCGGAACACGATAAGCGGGAGTGAGGAGAGCGGGCGATGGGCGAGAGCCCCTGGCACGGTCAGCGCATTTGCGTCACCGGTGGGGCCGGGTTCCTCGGGTCGTTCATTGTCGAGCGGCTACGGGCTGAGGGGGCGCCTGGGGAAGACATCTTCGTCCCGCGGATCGAGAACTACGACCTGACGCGGGAGCCGCACGTCGTCCGCATGTACGACCAGGCCGAGCCGGACCTCGTCATTCACCTGGCGGCCGAGGTGGGCGGCATCGGCGCCAACCGCGAGAATCCCGGACGCTTCTTCTACGCCAACCTGGCCATGGGTCTGCACCTGATCGAGCACGCGCGGCGGCGCGGCGTGCGGAAGTTCGTCCAAATCGGCACGATCTGCGCTTATCCGAAGCTCACGCCGATCCCGTTCCGCGAGGAGAAGCTCTGGGACGGATATCCGGAGGAGACCAACGCGCCCTACGGCATCGCCAAGAAGGCCTTGCTGGTGATGTGCCAGGCCTACCGGGCCCAGTATGGGCTGAACGCGATCTACCTGCTGCCGGTCAACCTCTACGGCCCGCGCGACAACTTCGAGCTGACCAGCTCGCACGTGATTCCGGCCATGATCCGCAAGTTCTGGGAGGCGAGGGAGAGCGGGGCGGAGTCGGTGGAGCTGTGGGGCGACGGCTCGCCGACGCGCGAGTTCCTGTACGTGGAGGACGCCGCGGAGGGGATTCTCGCCGCCGCCGCCCGTTACGATGGGCCCGACCCAGTCAACCTGGGCAACGGCCGCGAGATACGCATCAGGGACCTGGCCGAGCTGATCGCGCGCCAGGTCGGCTTCAGCGGGCGCATCGAATGGGACACGACCAAGCCCGGCGGCCAACCGCGGCGTTGCCTTGATGTTACGCGGGCGAAGGAGCTGTTCGGCTTCGAGGCCCGCACGAGCTTCGAACAGGGGCTCAGACGCACCATCGGCTGGTATGCCGAGCACCGGGACGAGATCCTCGCCGGGCGCCGCAGCGGCCTGTAGCGGCCGACGGCCCCGTCGGCCGATCCGCGCCGCGCCCGTCAGGAAGCGGTCACGTAGCGGCCCCCGATGTACATCGGGGTACCGGCCGTCATTCTGAGCGCAGCGAAGAATCTCGCCGACGGCTCGTTGGCCATTGGCGTCATGGACATGGCAGGCACAGCCGTGCCACCCATCGTAGCGTGCCAGAGGTGAACACCCATGAGCGGACCGCCAATCGAGGGAACCCCGGTACCCGCCGTGGGCATAGCCGGTGACTTCATCACCGAGGACCTGGCCTGCAAGCACTGTGGCCACAACCTGCGCACGCTGTCCACGGACGCTGTCTGCCCCGAATGTGGCACGCCGATCGACTACACGCTCCGCGGCTACTACCTGAAACACTCCGCATCGGCGTGGCTTCGTCGCGTGGCCCGCGGACCGTTGCTGCTGATAATCGCGACCGGCCTCATCGTGCTCGCTGCTATCGGCGCTGCCGTCTGGAGTGTCGCGGCCGCATTCTCCGGCGGATTCACCCAGGGAGTCCCCGTCGGCTTCGACGTGCGCCGAATGATGGCCCTTACCGTGTTGGCGTACATTCCGCCGGACATACTCACCATTGTCGGGATTGTGTTTTTGACGACTGCCGATCCCGGCGGACAGGCCGGTCGGGACAGTGTCACGCGTGTATGGCTGCGTCGTAGCCTTTGGCTATTCGGCGCGTCGGTGGTTTTTGGAGGCATTCTGGCGTTTACGCCGGAGGCGATCATGCCGGCGGAGATGCACAGCTCGCTCGTCGCCGCTCAAGCCCCCGTCGGGATGGCGATTTACGTTTTGCTGGCGGTACTCACCTTCCGTTATTTCGGGCAACTCATGCTGCGCATTCCTCGTCCAGGGCTGGTCAAGCTGGCCCAGGTCGTTTTCTGGGGCTTCCTGGCGTGCGGGGTGTTGATGACAGTCACGCAGGTCCTGGGGACCGCGCGCAATGTGCAGGTGCTCAGCATGTTTCAGGCCCCCAGCACGCCGGCGGTCTCGGTTGAGACCGGTGAACCAGCACCTTCGACGGCGGCGGTGGCCGCGGCCGGCAGCGGCTAAGCCGCGTTATCCAGGTCATCCCGCGCGCGACGCGGGGTTCGCACCGCGGCACAGCTCGACGAACCTCACTGCGGAGGCCGCGTCTACGGATTAAGATGCACACTGGTGCGCGGTGCCCGGCAGGCTGCCGAAGACGCAGCAGTGCGGGCGGGGACAGTCGTGGAAAGGCAGGCATGACGCAGCTCGGGAGCTACAGGCCGACCGTTCCGCTCGACGCTGACGGCCGCGTGTGCGTCAATGCGCCGTGCCTGAACTGCGGGTACAACCTGCGCACGTTATCGGTGGAGGGGCTCTGCCCCGAGTGCGCGCATCCGGTACGGCGTTCCCTCAGCGGACAGTTCCTGCGCTTCGCGTCTCCCGAGTGGGTGCGTCAACTGGCCCGCGGCGTGCTATTACTCATCATCGCCGTCGGGGTGTTCGCGGCCGGACGGGTGTTCATTCTGACGTCGATGCCGGGGTTGCTCCCGTATACGACTCCGACGGGGAGCACGTCGTGGTCCTTCAGGTTGCCCGGTAGTCTCGACCAGTTCGTTTTCTGGGCAGGGATCACGGCCTTGGTGATGCTCGCATTGTGGACCCTTACGAAGCCGGAATTGGCGACTCCCCTCTCGGCTGAAGGCCGCGCCGCCCGGCGCGTGTTGCGCGTTTGTGCTTGCCTGTTGTCAGTGCCGCTCGTGCTCAGCTTGCTGACGATGCTCCACTCAAACCAAATGATTGCCAGTGTCCCTCTGTCCTCGCCGGTCCCGGGGTTCAAGGACCCGTTAATGGTGTTCAAGGGCTCGTTCCTGGTGGTCAAGCCCACGTTCGTGGCTCTGGCGATCTCGAGCGGCGTGACGCCCGTTATCGCTTTCGTGGTGACGGCCTTGGCATTGCTGCGTCACCTCAGCAGGCTCATGAGGCGGGTTCCGCGACCCGGGCTGGTACGCTTCTGCCGAATCGAGTTCTGGGGTGTTTTGGCCTCAGGCGCGGCTCTGCTCGCGGGGTACACGTGGACGACCGTCTTCGTCGTTATTCCGAAGGTGACAGCGCCCCTGACGAGGATGCCGGCGCCGGCAGCCGCACCGGTCGCTCCGGCCGCGATGGCCGCGAACCTAATGGCCGTCCCGACCCAGCCCCCGATCGGGTTCGGCTTCGCCGCGGCGTGGTACTCGTCCAGCGTCGGCTGGCGCGCGATGGTCGCCTTCGCAATCGCCGGGTTCGTGCTGCTGATCCTGGCGCAACGGGCGTTGTCGAGTGCGGCCCGTGCGGCGGCTGCCAATGCGGCGGTACAGTCGGAAATCGAGGGGGTCTGAGCATGACGCTGGCGGCGGGCTACAGGCCGACGGTTCCGCTCGACGCGGACGGTCGTGTGTGCGCCGACACCCCGTGCCTGAACTGCGGGTACAACCTGCGCACGCTGTCGGTCGAGGGACTGTGTCCCGAGTGCGCGCATCCCGTGCGGCTATCCCTCAGCGGACAGTTCCTGCGTTTCGCGGCTGCGCCTTGGGTCGGCCGGCTGGCCCGCGGCGTGCTGCTGCTGATCATCGCCGCCGCCGCCGCGGTGGGTGGGGGCATACTGCTGCAAATGGTGACGCTTCTCACGCTAGGGCTGACCGCGCCGAGCGCAGCGCCGACGTCGTCGTTCATTATGCTTCCAGCTTTGGGACAGTTCCTATTGGCAGTGGCAACTCTGGTACTGGTGATCGTCGGGTTATGGTTCATCACGACCCAGGATCCCGGCGCCCCGCATCGGCCGGAGGGCTTCACAGCTCGACGCGTTCTGCGGGTCTGCATTTGGACCTTGTTGGTGCCGCCGGTGCTGTGGCTCTGCATGATGGTGCATCTGGCCAGCCAAGTTGCCACTGTCCCGCCCGCGTCGCCTTTCGCGATGTTCACGGCGACGTACTGGGCGCTCCTGGTTGCAGCGCTTGTGACCGGTATGGCGAGCGCACTCGTGACACCGTTGGCACTGCTGCGTCACCTCATGGGCCTGATGCGCCGGGTCCCGCGACCGCGCCTGGTGCGTTTCGCCCAGATCGAGTTTTGGGGCGGGGTGAGCGCCGGCACGCTGCTGGTGGTCGCTTACGGGTGGCTGATGCTGCGGTTTGTCATTCCGATGATGACGGCGCCGCCGACGATGGTGCCCGTACCGGCCGTCGGTCCGGGCGTGCCGGCGACGGTCCCCGCGGTATCGGTCACGAACTACTCGCCGGGACCGGGAACCACAGTGACCTATCAGTACGGCTATACGTATACGGTTACGTCCGGTCAGGCTTCCGCGAGCGGGATGGCGCCGCCGGCGACCACGATGCCCACTACCATGATGGCTGTCCCCACCATGCCGCCCATGGGCATTGGGTTCTTCGCGGGCGTAATCATGTCGGGTGTCAGCGGGTGTGCGACTTTCGGGTTCCTGATCGCCGGGTTCATTCTGCTGATCCTGGTGCAACGGGCGTTGTCGGGTGCGGCCCGGGAGGCGGCCCAGAACGCGGCCGAGACCCAACCGGTCATCGCAAAGCCGCTCGAGCGCGGATGACGTACTCCCCATCATGGGCAAGCCGCCAGCTCGCTCGTGGGAATCCCGCTTGGTTGAGAATCCGGGCTGGCGGTGGTAGACTTGCGAGCAGAAGAGAAACGCTCGCTGTTCGTTTCGGAGAGGTGGCCGAGTGGCTGAAGGCAACGGTTTGCTAAACCGTCGTAGGGAGTCATATCCCTACCGCGGGTTCGAATCCCGCCCTCTCCGTTCTCGATGACATGAGGTGAATTGTCGTGACTGGCAGGGTCAGAAGTTCTGGCCCTGCCTTCGTTTAGGTCGGCGTGCCGCCGCGGTGTGGAGATCAGGGGAACTTCACTCGGTGCACGGAGGTGACTGGGGCGTACGTGCCGGTGAACGCAGGAACGACAAGCTGGACGTAGCGCGCGGGAGAAAAGGCCGGACGGGAAAAAAGGGCGACTTAGAAGCGCGCTGGCGCAGGCTGCGGAGGCCGGAAAGCCTGTGGGAATAGGGGTTTGCGCGCGGTCAGGGCGCGCTGAGGGGGGGAGGTATTCGGGGCGCTCCACGACCAAAGAAAGGCCGGACGGAATCGGCGTTTCCAGGCCGTGAGGGCGGGTCGGCTCTGCGCGCCAGGGGTACGAAATCGCCGGTTTTTGTCCCTGGCAAGTGGCGTGCCAAACGGCCGGGCAGGTGGCCGGAATCTCTCGCCGGGAGCGCGCACGGAGGCGCGATTTGACAGGCGACGATCAATTGTCATTTAAGTCCGATAACGGCGGCGGTGCTTGGGGCATCGTCGCAGGGCGCCGCCAGCGCGCACCGGGGATGGTTCGATCCGCCTTCGACGAACGCGCGAGCGGTGCTCGAAGGCCAGTCGCGGGGCGTTCGCAGGTGCGTTAAAGGGGCTTCGAGGGCGGGCGATCGTGGGCGGTGTTGTGGTCGGCCAGGATAGGCCGTTCCTTGCTGGGCATGCAGCCGGGCCTGTCAACCCCCTCCCTCCGGTTCCGCTTCTTGCGCCCGGACCCGAGCATTATGTTCACGGATAAATTGCCTCCGCGCTTCAGAGCCTGGACCGCGCGGCCACGGTGACAGTATGCAACCCTGCACGAACTCGCACGTCAGCTCCACCTCGTGCCAGAGTGTATTGAACTCATACTCCGTCAGCTCATCGTTGCGCGTCTCCAGGATGTCGCCGGCTGTGCCGATCTGCTCGGCGGCACACTTGAAATGGCCATCGCGTGCATCGGACCGTGCCGCGGCGAGCAGGTCGGCTACCTCGCGCGCTGCCGGATAGGCCCCAGCGCGCTGGGCGCGCTGCGAGCGCGCCGCCATGACCGCCCAGGTGATTACCACCGCCAGGACTAGCGCCGCTGTCCCGCCGCCGATCGCCAGCGCTGGCAGCGACCAGCGCCGCCGCACCCCCCGCCACAACCGCCTCAGATCGATCGTGTCTTCTGACATCATTCCGGGATCCCTCTTGGCAACCGGGAGCCTTACGCAACGTCAGGGCTTTCTGTGCTCACTCGGCCCCGCACGCGGCGCGGCGAAGTCAACCTAGAAGCCGCTGCTATGGTAGCGGGAATGCCCGCCGAGGCCATTATAAATTTGGCCGGCGTGCTGAACCTACCCGGCGGAGCCAGCGGGGAATCAGGAATTGTGCCGGAGATCGAGGTCGTGAAGGACTCCGGCAGCGACCAGAGATCACCCCCAAGCCCTCTGGCAATTTGCCAGAGGGGGGTCGTGGAGGACTCGAGGGGCGACCAGAGATCACCAAGCGTCCAAGGGGCGCGGCGGTCGGGCGGTACCGCAGCGGAATGCTACCGACTTGGGCCGCGTCGGCTTACCTGCCGGGGCGAGCGCCACGACGATCTTGGGCCCGGTGTTTGGACGCCGAGTCTTCGATAGCCCTATTGAACAGCTCTGCAACCGCCTCCTGAACGCGGATATCTAGTTTGGGACGGTAAATCGCGAGTGCCGGTACACGCTTCGCGAAGTCGGCTATCTGGGCAATGACCTGGGCCGGCTTTGTGTTGTCATCAAGACCGTCAAATGAGCCCGGGGCCACGACCCTACAAAAATACTGTCGTATGCCGTCGATCGGTTCTGGCGGAGGCGATGGCGAAAGGGGCTTTGGTGGATTGTGACGATATAGGATCCATGCTGTTTGACGCCAGCGAACGGCGGACACGGCGACCCTCGGAACGCGCTGATATCCGTATCGCCGTTGGTGCTCGGGATCGTTGAATGAGCAACTGACCAGCGCCGCGTCGTAAGAGCTTGGCGTTTCGCCGAAGTCGATGGTCCAAGATGATACGACCGATAGGAGTTCGTCCGCACCACGGTGGTCGTAGAGGAGCCACTGCGCGAATTCGTCGATGACGTGGTACCAGAGCCACGTCTGCGTGTCCGGGAAATCCCGCGCGTCGAAGCGATGGCCACACAGGTCCCAGAAGGCCGGCAGGATGCGTTGTGCGTTGCTGTCCAAAAACGGGGGTGCGGCAGAGAGCACTATCACGTCGCGAATGGCCCTTCGTGCCCAGATCTCATCATGCAACGGCACGCGGGCTGAACGTGTAAGGGGCGCGAGGATCTCGTCTACGTGCCGGTCGATCTCGCGGGTCAGTTTCGGCAAGCGGAAGACTGGCAATGGCACCGGTCGGCCTTCTCGTCGCCAGCGCGTCATTTCGGCCGTGAGCGATTTGCGTAGACGCTCGGGGGCCTCGGAGATGATCTGCTCGACGCGAACGCCATAGAGGGCCGCAAGGGTTTCGAGCTTCGGCAGTGACACAGCAGTAGGGCGGCCGGACTCGAGCTGGGACAAATACGGGTGCGAGATACGCCCCGAGCGGTCCGTGGTCACCTCACGGGATGCCTCGGCCACGTCCTTCAGTGTGAAGCTACGAGCCGCCCGCAATTCCCTAAGTCTTTGCCCGAACCGAAGATAGTCGCGTTTCGCGCTCATCCAATAGCCTGACTTCCAGACGCAGGATTATAAGAGCCCCGCCGTCGCCCGCAACAGGAAGATATTTTGACCTGAACACGAAAAGCTGTTGACAGTAACACACCCGCAGCCCATAATGCCCGCGTTATGCCAAAAGTGGATTTGCTCACGCTGGACGGCGCGAAGGTCAATCAGGCAAGACGCGCGCAGTTTTTGACGCTGCCGGAACTCAGCGAGCGGGCGCGATGCTCGCCAAAAATCGTCTGGAAGGCCCACGCGGGACGCCCGATTAGCCTCGCCAGAGCCAAGGCGGTCGCCGCCGCGTTGAAGGTCCCGATCGAGTCGCTTGTGGCCAAGGTCGCTGCGGATGGATGCGAGAAACCCCAGGCAGTCGCAACGGTTGGTGTCGCGTAGGCAAGGGGATTTTCGATGGCGTGGTTAAACAGCAAATCGCGACGGCATGAGCCCCGGATGGCGGTTGCCATGTTTTGCGCGCCGGTCCTGGATGATCGCCTTGTTCGCTTCCTGCGCGGGACCGGGTTGGAGTTGCTCGAAATCGCGCGCCGGCTTGGTCTATCTCTCGGGCGGCGAGATGCTGATGGCAGGCTGGCCCGCTTTGTGCGCTTGTCACGTGTCGTGGGGTTCTTCCGGGCTCGTCGGCTGCGCAGTCGTCAGCAGGCCGCGCGGCGCTGGTGCGTCAAACTCCCGCGCAGGCAGCATCGCAAAGTGGGTCGTCGCTGGTACGTCGCCCGCCAAGCACGCCTGCCCGACGCTGCGACAGTCGAGGGTTTTTTGCGCGCGCGTAGTGCGACCGAGATGCATCCGACAGTCCCAGCCACGTGGCGGTGGTGGACTCCGAAGGACTTCGAGCGGACGTGCGATAGCGCTGAGCTACTCCGGCGCTGGTGTCGTTTCCGCTGTGACCATGCGCAAGTCTCCGTCGCCGACGCGCTCAGAGCGTTTGCAGCGGGTTCGGATGGCCGATGGGCCAGAAAACGCGGGCTAGGTTGTAGCTACGGATCGTTTCGGCGCTACTCGCAGCGCCTCAATCGCGACGGCAACATTGACGCGCGGGGCAGGTGGCGACGCCGCCAGCGAAGCGCCAAGCGCCGTAAGGGGCCGAGGCGGCCATGACCACAGCGGCGGCGACAGCACGGTCAGCGACATCCCCGGCGGGGCGCGGGGCTGCACCCGGCTTGTCGGTTCGCGACGCTGCCTGCGGTCGCGGCGTCTTCATACCACCCAAGGGTTGGCGCAGATACAACGAACAACAG
>CAZNFA010000053.1:0-32310 GCA_964572345.1 uncultured Planctomycetales bacterium | reverse complement strand
CGGTGAGGATCTCCTGACCCACGGCCGAGGCGCCGCCGGCAAAGGCGGCACAGAATGCCAGTCCGATCAGCGCGGTATGAACGATGTAGTTCCTCTTCATAGTAGTCCTCCGGTGCGAAGCCTCTCGGCGGCCACACAGCCTCCCCCACGCCCAAGACGCGCGTACACTCGCGGCATCTCCGTGCGGCCTCGCCAATAACCAGCTTATTGCCAGCGGGGCGGCGAATGCAACCCATTTTGCCCGGGAAGCCGGGCCGACGCGGCCACCTACGTGCCGCAGCCCCAGTCGGCCAGCAGGATGCCGAGGTCGGAGTGATCGGTGTCGCCGTCGCCGTCCAGGTCGCCCTCGCCCGACGTACACCACGCCGCCAGCAGGATGCCCAGGTCGGCCTGGTCGGTGTCGTTGTCGCCGTCGAGGTCACCGGGGCACCGCACCGGGCGGAAAACACCCGTATTCCTGACATCGACGCCGCGCATTGGCCAGTCGGTCCTGCCGGGCAACGCTGGCGACGGCGTGTCCCAAGCGTAGACCCACCCGTCCCAGGTAGCCGCCACTAGCTCGAACAGACCGTCGCCGTCAATGTCGCCAACAGCGACGCCCGAGATCGACGAGGTGGCCATTTGCTTCGGGTAGCCGTCGATCAACTGGCCCTGGCCCGACATGGCGAACAGCTCGCCCGAACTTGTGGCGAAGCAGACGTCTTGAACCGCGTCGTCGTCCACGTCCACAACCGCCGGGAACCCTTTGGGCCAGCTCGTCAGGCCGTAGGGCCAGCCAGGTAAGGTCATCCCGGTCGCGAGATCGATCGCGAACACTCTGTAGTCACCGCTCAGATGATTCTCGGTAGCCAGCAGCTCGGGCTCGCCGTCGCCGGTGACATCCCCCAGACCCAGGTAGAACAACTGGCTGCTGGTGGCGATCTGAATCGGATAGCCTTCGCAATGCGCGCCATCGTGGTGGTAGCAGTCGGCATAGGACGCTCCCCCACCCCAATAGCCGAGCAGAATCTCCAAGTCACCGTCGTCATCCAAGTCGGCCGGGACCGGCGGGCCAAACATGAGCCAGCCGTATGCCAGGTCGTGCAGCACGATGGGATAACCGTCCGCCTCGTCGCCGTCGGCTTCGAAGACATGCAGCCAGAAGGACGGTTCCAGCCAGGACACGGCGAACATCTCGTCGATGCCGTCGTCGTTCAGGTCGCCGAAGTACAGCGAGAGAATGTCCTCCTGATCGTTCAGGTCCACCGTGAACAACCTGGTGCCGGTGTGATCGAAAGCGGAGACGCGATAGTAGACGCCGGTGTTCCCCAGCGTGTGCGGCCCCCACGCTTCCAGATCCCCGTCGCCGTCCGTGTCGCCCAGCACGAATGGAGTGGCCAGTGCGTTGGAGTAGTCGTCCGGTGCGAACTGCGGAAACCCCGGCAGGTCGCTCCCGTCTAGATTCCGGCCGTTGAAGCTCCACATCTCGGAATTGCCGGCCCACCAATCCCGTTGCGACCAGAGTATCTCGCCTTCACCGTCCCCATCGAAATCGGCGCCCGACGGACCCGGCATGTTGCCGTTGGTGCCGTAGCCCATGTATTGGTGCTCCCTCGTCGGCCACCCCGGCAAGAACGTGCCGTCGCCCCGCAGGCCGAACGTGTGACCGCCGGTCAGGAAGATCTCGTCGGCCCCATCGCCGTCGATGTCGTACAACGTGGGGGTGTAGGGAAAGCCGGCCCCGTCCAGGCCGAGATCGACCGGCCAGCCGTCACGGAGGTTCATATCCCGCTCACCGGGCGGGAGCGCGATTGTGGTTGGCCATCCACCCCCTCCGTTTGGCAGGCTGAACGTATCACTCCGCTGCGGCGCAACGCTGGTCAAGGTGTCCTTGCCATCGAGCAATTGGGCGTCCGGCCCGGCTGCGGCGGTTGCGATGAGCACACCAACTGCCATGGTCGTCAAAAAGTTCCTGACTCTACACATACCTGGCCCTCCGTTACAAAGGCAGACGATTCGATACCCGTTGCCAGCGAGATCCGAATGGCTGACGCGCCCTCCGCAGGCGTCGAGCCGTGGCGAGCAGCCAGCAGTTTTCCCGTCGCCCGATCCTCCTGTCCAAGATACCATAAACACGGCCGGGAATTCACAATCGACACCGGCGATCTTCTCAAACCCACCCCTATGGGCACCCCTCGCCCCAGTGCGCCAGCAGGATGCCGAGGTCGGACTGGTCCGTGTCGCCGTCGCCGTCACAGTCGCCGGGGCAATCGCCGCCGGTGCAGCCCCAGTCAGCCAGCAAGATACCTAGGTCGGCCTGGTCGCTGTCCCGGTCGCAATCCAGATCGCCTTCGTCGGGGCGCTGCCACACCGCCAACTTAGGTACCGCAGCCCCAGTCGGCCAGCAGGATGCCGAGGTCCGAGTGGTCCGTGTCCCCGTCGCCGTCGCAGTCACCGACGCAGTCCCTGCACCTGGGGGTGCAGCCCCAGTCATTCAGCAGGATGGTCAGGTCGTCTTCATCGGTGTCCCGGTCACCGTCAAGGTCGCCCGCGCACCCCAACGTGACCCAGAAGCAAAACGTCGCGCCTAATGGATCCGGGCAGACGCGGTACGAATAGTCGTAACACTCTTGAGGCGCCTCATGCCACCCGTCCACCGGATCATCGTCGTCCCACTGGATCACTCCCTGATGCGACATCTCGCCCCGGCCCACGTCATCCTGGACGGGATACTCGGCGTCACCCGTGCCCCACAACATGGGCTGACCACATGTGGCCAAGCTGTAGTCGTCCGGGAAAACCGGGTCGTCACCCTCGTATGTGAGCAGCCAGATATTGTACGAGCCCGCGCCGTCGGCCGGAAGCGGCAGGCAATCCAGACCGTACAGATCGATGTCGCCGTAGTAGTAGTGGCCTGGGTTGCCGTCGGTATAGCCGAAGTTGATGACGACGCCACCGAGCCAGCCTGGGTCGTTCGGATTGTCGTGGAAGCCGGGATTGCCCGGATCACCCTCCGCACACGTGTTGTCAAAGTCCTCGTAGAACTCGACCAGCAGCGCCATGTTCTCGCCGCTGCCGGAGCCGTTGACGTACCACCACCAGGCCGCCTCAATGCGTTCGGCATATCCCCCGCCGTAGGCCGCGTCGAACTGCATGTCGTTCGTGGCGTACACGTTGCAGTACGTTGTACCGAAGTACCAGCGCATGCCGTCGCAGTCGTCGGGTTCCCCAGCGCCGCAAGTGCCCAAGCCGATCGGCTCGCCGTCGTCGCCGTTGGGGCACAGAAGGTCGCCGACGTCCGGCTCGAAGCAGTCAAACACAAGCAACCATTCAACATCTTGGCGCTGGCCACCGTAATCAATCCATTGCGAAACTGTTAGGTCAGGCTCAAGACGGCCGATCTTGGTGCGCATCACTTGCTCACCGACGCCCAGTTTCTGAAGCGTCCTCTCTTCGTCGGCCGGGCCGAGCGACACACAAAGCCCGAGAACAGCAACCAGCAGAGCGAGCGTCGAGATGTGGATTCGATCGGACATGCCACAATCCTCCATCCCCCGAACCCCAAATGCCCCGGACATGACGACCATCGTCCGCGGGGCAGATCTGACGGCTGTAGGATACTGAAGATTCGGTCCAAACTCAACCGCGTAGCGGGGGCACCCTGCAGCCGGGAGACAACCTTGCTCTCCAGAGCCTGGCCGAGGCTGAGCCAAAGATCCGCAAGCTCACGCCGGTCAGCCCAAGCATCACGACAGGTGCAGCCAACGCCACGAACCGCAGGCTTCGGATACGCGTTGACATAATACGTTCCTCCTCTATGGGCAGACCTCGCCCCAGTGCGCCAGCAGGATGCCGAGGTCGGACTGGTCTATGTCGCCATCGCAGTCCAGGTCGCATGTGTCGGTATCGCCCCATGCGGCCAGCAGAATCCCTAGGTCTGACTGGCCTACCATGCGGTCGCAATCGAGGTCGCCGGGGCAGGGTTGCGGGCCGGTGCCGCCGGATTCGTACGCGCCCATGTCCACCACCGGCGGGCAGCCGCAGCCGGTGTCGTCCGTATTCGGGTCGTCGAAGAAGCGCCCCTCGCCGTCCAGGTCCAGGGGCGTGTACTCGGTCGTGTCGCCGTCGTCGTCCAGATCAGCCGTATCCGGTGGCACGGCCCAATTGCACGCAGCATCGATGCAGGGCGAGCCGGCCGAAAGGTGATAATCACCATTGTCGGGATCAGCAAACAGCGGATCGGCGTCGATGTTGCCCGCGCCCCAAATCAACTGGCCCCCTGAGATGTATACGCCCGCCTCGCCGCCCTGCACATCGCTGAACGAGGTGGTGAGCACCGCCGAGTCCATCAGCGCGATCTCGGCTCCCCAAGGAGCGAGGTCCGCCCACAGGATACAGTTCGTCATGCCGAGGCTGAGATCCGCCATGGCGTAACCGTAGACGGCGCCGCCATACTCAGCGGCGGTGTTGTGCGCGAACGTGCAGTTCGTGAGCGTAGCTTCAAGGAAGAACACCTCGTCGCAACACAGACCACCTCCGGAGCCGGCGGCTGTGTTGCCCGTAATGAGACAGTTCGTCGCCACCGGGTTTTCAGCGCCCCAGGTAAACCTGATGCCGCCGCCATCGCCCACGTTCGCGGCATTGTCCGCGATCGTGCAGTTCGTGATGGTCGGGCTGCCCAAGTTGCAGTAGACGCCGCCGCCGCCCTCAGATCCGGCCGTGTTGCCACTGATCGTGCAGTTGCTGATCGTCGGGTCGGAGTCGGAGTAGACGCCGCCGCCGCCGGCCTCGGCCGAATTGCCGCTGATCGTGCAGTTGGCTACCGTCGCGGCACCCATGCGGCAGAAGACGCCGCCGCCGCGGTACGCCGAGTTGTCAGTGATTATGCAGTTGGTGACGGCGCTGGATCCGCAGGTGACGCCGCCGCCCTCATCTCCAGCCGTGTTGCCGCTGATCGTGCAGTTGGTCACCGTCGTCTCGGGGAATTCGCAGTAGACGCCGCCAGCAACGCCCGCGGTGAAGTTTCCCGTGATCGTGCAGTTGCTGATCGTCGTGGTCCCCATGATGTTGTAGTAGCAGTCGACGCCGCCGCCGGCATTCGCCTCGTTGTCGCTGATCGTGCAGTTGGTGATCGTGACCTGGGTCCCGTCGACGCAGAAACAGCCGAAGCCGCCGCCGGAGCTGGCATGGTTGCTGCTGATCGTGCAGTCAGTGATCGTGGCTTGGCTGTCTTCGCAGTAGACGCCGCCGCCGCTGGCCTCGGCCCAGTTGCCGCTGATCGTGCAGTCCGCAATCGTGAGGCTGCCCTGTTCGCAACAGACGCCGCCGCCATAGGCTCCGGCGACCTGGTTGCTGCTGATCGTGGAGTCACTGATCGTGAGTTGGCCGCCGTGGCAATAGACACCGCCGCCATAGTATCCGGCGGCCTGGTTGCTGCTGATCGTGCAGTTAGTGATCGTGGCCTGGACGCCTTCGCAGTAGACGCCGGCGCCGTCCGCGGTGTATCCGTTTGTAATCGTAAAGCCGTCCACGACGGCGATCTCGCCGCTGTGCAGGTAGAATCCGCGATGCGGATCTTCGGCGGTACCCTGGCAGTCGATGATGCAGGCCTCGGGGTCGCCGCTCGCGGAGCGCACGGTGATGGCCTTGCCGTGGAAGTCGAGGTCCTTGTTACCCTCGCCGGTGTAGGTGCCGTCGCAGACGACCACCTCGTCGCCGTCTTGGGCCGCGTCGATGCCTTCCTGGATGGTCAGATAATCCCCGCTGCCGTCCCAGCAGACGTAGATCGTGTCGGCGTTGGCGGTCGCTGCCGCCAGCGCAAGCGCCATGACCGGTACGCCCAAGACCACGAGTGCCAGACTCTGAATCCGATTCGACATGATAGTCTCCTCTTCTATGGGCATTCTTCGCCCCAGTCGGCGATCAGGATACCCAAATCGGCCTGGTCGATGTCATAATCGCCGTCGAGGTCGCCGCGGCACTGGCCGACGATCAGATCGAACGCGAACTCGTTACAGTCACCCAAAGTGTTGTAGCTTGTGGCGACGCCAGTGAGCGTCCCGAGAATAGGGGCTCCGCCACCGCCCCCCTCAGCCACAACGCTCGGGATCGTCGCACTGCCGTCGGGAACCACGATCGTGTAGCGCGCGATCGTCCAGGCCCCGTCGCCGCCGCAGGGAGGGACGTCGAACCAGGTCGCGAACCTCAACTGCGGCTCGTTGGTCGGGTATAAGTAGCCCGGGCAAGCCAACGGCGGCTGGTTCGCAGGGTTGGTCTTCGTGCTAGCGTAGAAGCTGTCAAACTCAAGCGCGGGGAAGACATCGACCATCGAGGCCCGCGGTGTGACGTCATCCCCCGCCGGGTGCTCAAAGAACGTCAGGGCGGGTTCGGCCAGCGCGGCTTCGGCTTGGGTGGCTGTCCAGTCATTATCGTCGGTCACGATTACCAGCAGGTCGAACGTGAAGTGCGTCACGCCGCCGGCAAACTCCGGTGCAACGGCATCATCGCCCGGCTGGACGGCGGAGTTGTCCACGGGCACGACATCGAATTGCAGTGCATCGGACGGCTCACCGTCGCGACCCGGCTCATCGTCCGGGCATCCCCAATCCGCCAGCAGGATGCCGAGGTCGAAGACGTTCACGTGGCGATCGGCGTCGAGGTCGGCCCGCGGGTCCCAGTTGGGATCGCCGGGTTGCGAACCCCAAGCGTGCAAGAAAATACCGAGATCCGTCAGGTCGGTATCTCCGTCGCCGTCCACGTCGCCGACGCAATCATCGCGAGTAGGTCCGTCGGCCTTGGCCAGGGGGCTGGGGAGCAGGATGATCCAAGCACCCAGGATCGCCAAACAGATGATGCCGCGCTTCATGTTCTTTCTCCCGTTAGCCTGATATGTTGCTGTCTTCGAACCCCGCTGATTTGTCCCGCGCCAGTCTACCGCGCCCGGGTCGCCCTGTCACCAAAAAATCAAGAGCACTCCGATATCAACCTGGGCTGGGGCGAGAATCCTTCGACACACCCACAAGAGCGGGAATCCCTCCCCGCTGCCGGCCACGCGTCGCGGGACCCGCGCGAAATGAGCAGCTCACGCCGGCAGACCCACGCCCGCTACGGATCAGCCGGTCGACGGCTCGGACGGCGGCGCGGAGTCCGGCCCGCCGGGCGGACCGCCGGGGCGGGGTGGACGCACCATAACCTGAAAGCGACGCCGACCCAGAATCTCGCCGGAACTCAGCAACTCGAAGGCATATTGCCCGGCCTCCTCGATGCGCACGCCCTGCATGTTGAACACCAGATCGACCGTGGCCAGCGGGTTGGGCGCCTCGACGCGGCCCTGGGTTCGGAACAGGACCGCGTTGTCGGCGTCGCGTACCAGGCGCAGCTCAAGCGGCGTACGGCCGGTGATCTCCGTCACCGAGGCCAGCACGACCAGGCGGTGAATAGTCGCCGGGACGCTGGGCACCAGCACGCGATTGAACAGCCCGATGACGCTCTTCTTGTGGGTGAACTTGTCGTCGATCACCTGGTCGCAGATCAGCAGCGAGACCAGCGTCGGGACGGCCCTGGACGGATGCTCGGCCATGCTCACCTCCGGCTACAGCCGGTATCATAGCGTGCCGGCCGGGCGGGCGACATCGCCCGACCGAGCAGCCCAAAGACGGAAGCAACGTGGTACCAGCCGTGAAACAACGCTGCCGACGTAAGCCGGGCCTATTACTTTGCGGCGGCATGCTGTGCGCGCTGCTCGGGCTCTTCGGCTGCGTCAATGGCGAGTACATCGCCCGGCAGGCGATCGGACAGCTCGGCGTCCTGGTCCGGTCGGTGCCGATCGAACAGGCCCTCACATCGGACACGCTCTCTGCCGAGCAAATCCGCAAACTCGGGCTCATCGTCGAGGCCCGCGAGTTCGCCCGGACCGAGCTCGGCCTGAACGTCGGCTGGGCCTTCAGCCTGTTCCATGACACGGGCGGGGAGCCGCTGGCGTACAACCTATCGGCGGCGACGAAGGACAGCTTGGTGCCCAGGAGCTGGGCGTTCCCGATCGTCGGGGAAATCGACTACATCGGGTACTTCAGCCAGGCCGACGCCGAGCAGGCGGAAGCCCAGCACCAGCAACAGGGCTACGACACCGTGCTGCGGGCCGTGGACGCGTACAGCACGCTGGGCTGGCTGCCGGACCCGGTCCATTCGCCCCTCCTGGAACGCGAGGACGCCAACCTGGTCGAGGTCGTCATCCACGAACTGGCGCACAACACCATCTACGTCAACGGGCAGAGCGACTTCAACGAGAGCCTGGCAACGTTCATCGGCCGAACAGGGGCGGTCGTGTTTTACGAGCGGCGCGGCCCGGAAGGCGAACAAACGGCCGAGCTGCTCCGCGCCCGCTACGTTGATCAGGACCGCATCACCGCCTGGTTCGTCGAGTTGTTCCAGACGTTGCAGCAGCACTACGCCCAGGACATACCGCATGACGAGAAAGTGGCCGGGCGCGAAGCGGTCTTCCAGGCAGCCCGCGAGCGGTTCGTGAGCGAGGTTCAGCCACAGCTCAGCGAGCCGCAGCGCCATCAGGGCTGGGCCTGGCTGCCGACCAACAACGCCTGGATTCTGTTGAATCGCCGCTACAATTTCGACCTGGACTTGTTTCAAGCCGTATGCGACCAGGGCGGCGGGGACTTCCACGTCCTGCTGGAGACGCTGCGTGCGGCGGCCCGCAGCCCGGATCCGTGGGTGCATCTGCGACAGGCGACCGCGGCGGGGGGCTAAATGGTTAAATGGTCAAATGGTTAAATCGTCAAATGCCCCCCGCGACATGCTGGAGCCGTGTGATCTGCTTCCGGCGCCCGACAACAGAATGCGACGGGTTTTCGTACGTTTCAGCGTCAATGAATTGAGATGAGACTGTCGCGTGCGATGAAATTCACTACCGGCCAACGCGGCATTCCCGCCACAGTGGCTATCCGGGGCTTGCGGTGCATGCCACTATTGGTGCTTGCGCTCGCCGTGCCATCCCTGCGGGCGCAGCCAAGTGTCGAATTGCACATCGAGCAGCGCGCCGTGTACGTCAACGAACCGTTCGTCGTCGAAATCCGCGTGGAGAACTTCGAGCAGTGCGAGCCAGCGTCGTTCCCGGAGATCCCGGACTGCGTCATTCGCCCAATCCACAGGCCCTCAGACAGGACCCAGGTGAACCTCATTACCGGAGAACAGCTGGTCACACGGACCTATCAGTTCGAGCTGACGCCTCAGGTACTGGGCGAACTGGTCATCCCGGCGGTATCGGTGAAGGTAGATGGCAAAACGCTCGAGACGGAGCCGGAGCGCCTGACCGTCCACCGCAGCGACGTGGACGAGCTGCTCTGGGCGGAGATCACATGCGACCGCACGAAGCTTTATGTGGGTCAGCAGGCGCGTTTCACGCTGACCGTCGGAGTCAAGCCCGCTCAGGCCGGGAGGTATACGCTCAGGGAGCGCGAGATGCGCGGGCGCTTCGAGGGGAGCAACTTCGGGCCGTTCCCCGCAGAGGTGAACATCGGGCAAACGCAGCGCCCGATGCCGGACGGCTCCCGGCAGTTGTACTACACGTATGAGATGCCCACGGACTACGTCGCGGATCGCCCCGGGACGCTGACCTTCGATGACGTCGTGATCGGGATGAGCTACCCGACCCGCTTCGAGCGCGACATGTTTCTCGATCTGCGGGTGGTTGGCTCACGGCGTTTGCGGGTACGGCCGAAGGTCGCGCCGCTCGACGTGTTGCCGCTGCCCGCGGAGGGTCGGCCGGCTGACTTCAACGGGGCGGTGGGCCGTTACCACATTTCCGTCACCGCCCAGCCGATCTCCATCCGCGTCGGCGACCCGATCGAGTTGACGATCGACATCAGCGGCGATGGCCCGCTGGAGACGCTGGCGCCACCCGACCTGACCACTCAGACTAGGCTGAGCGAGTCGTACCGCGTGCCGGGCGAGACGCTGGCCGGCGAACTCGTCGGCCGACGCAGGCGTTTCAAGCAGGTCATCCGCGCCAAACACGCCGACGTGACGGAGATTCCGCCGATCGAGTATCCCTACTTCGACCCCGAGCGCGAGCAGTACGTTATGGCCGCCAGTGAGCCAATCCCACTCAGTGTCAGCGCCGCGGAGCTGCTCGACGTGGCCGACCTGACCCCCGTCATTCTGAGCGCAGCGAAGAATCTCGCCGCCGGCCTCGAGCCGCTGCGCGGCCTGCGCGGCAATGAAACGAGCCAGGCGGCATTACTGGCCGGCGTGCAGCCGATCGGAATGGCCCACGTTGTCGTCGCCGCAGGCGCACCGGCGGCCGTCTTCTTCGTGTTCTGGGGTTGCGGCGCGATCGGGCAGGTGCGTCGGCGCAACCCGGCGCGACGCCGGAGGCAGGCAGCGCTGCGCAACGCGCGCCAACGGCTGAATCAAGCTCGCACCCTCCCGCCGCGCGAGCTGGCGCGTGAGATCACGGCTGCCCTGACCGGGTACCTGGGCGATCGAGTTAACCAGCCGGCGGCCCGCTTCACCGGCCGGACCGCGATCGACTTCCTGCAAATGCGCGGCGTCAAACCGGATCTGCGCGAGCGCTGGTCAAAGGTCATCGAACGCTGCGAGCTGGCCTCATACGGCGGCGCCACCGAGAGCGACGCGGAATCGATCGCCGAACAAGCCCGCACCTGTCTGACACTGTTGGAAAAGGAGCGGCTGTGAGGCGGCGGGTCCTGACATCCTCAGCTTCCCGACGGCCGGCGGGGGCTCAGACTGTAGCGCCGGACCTCCGAGTCCGGCGTCGAGCGGGAGGCATCGTTAGAACGTCGGACTGGGACGTCCGACGCTACAAGAGCTCCACGATCTGGCCGGCTCGTGTGGTCTTCACCCTGATCCTGCTTGCGATACCGCCTTCGAGCGCCTCGTCGCAGGCATACGCCGGCGACAACCCCCTCTCACCGGAGCGCAGACGCGAGGTTCTCCGCGACGCGTTGAACGCCTTTGACAACGCGGTTGCGACCGCGCGCGACAACCCGACGCGGGCCGAGCAGCTCTATCGCCAGGCCGCAGTCGCCTTCGAGCGACTGGTCACCGACGGCGTGCGCAACCCGGCCCTGGAGTACAACCTGGGCAACACGCGCTTTCGCCTCGGCGACCTCGGCCGGGCCATCCTGCACTACCGTCGGGCACAGCGGCTCGATCCGCGCAACGCCAAGCTTGCCGAGAACCTCAAATACGCCCGCAACCGCGTCGAGCCAACCCTCAAACCCGGTGGAGAGCAACGCCTGCTTCAGCGGCTGCTGTTCTGGCATTACAACACGTCGGTGAGGCTGCGCTTCTGGTTCACTGTAATGGCCTCGGTCGCCGGCTGGCTCGGGCTGGCAATCTGGCTGCGTCGGCGATGGCAAGCGCTTGCCATGCTCAGCGCGTTGGCGATCGTGCTCGGGCTGGCCAACGCGACGTCCCTCGGCTGGCAACTGCACGATGAGACCCGCCGCCCACCGGCCGTCGTCGTTCAAGGCGAACAGACTCTCCGCCTCGGCCGCGGCGAGGGCTACGATCCGGCCATGAAGCAGCCGCTCGGTCCCGGCGTCGAGCTGCGCGTGCTCCAGCAGCGCGGCGACTGGGTCGAGGTCCGCCTGCCCGACGACCGCACCGGTTGGCTCCCGGCCCAAGCCGTCGAGCGCGTCTGAGGCATCAAGACACTGCTCAAGAACAGCGGCACACATCCGACGCCTCCGGGACGTCAACAGTGCCACCCACCACTCCGACTCCGTCCCCCACCCTGAAAGAGTGGGGCCAATCACCACGACCGGCGGGAACGGTGGTTAGCTTGCGGCGGGGGTGCCCAACGGTATTCTGCACGAGATCGAAACCAGTCACAGATTCACCGAACGCGGACGGATCATGGGCAAAGGCAAACGCCGAGGCAACACCCCCGCCGGGGAGCCCGGCAGCCCTCGCCCGCGTGTCTCCGATGTGCCTACGGGGGCCGGGCCCCGGGGACGCGCCGGGTTCTTCCTCATCCTGACCGCGGCGATCGGCATCCAGCTCATCGACATCAACCGGCCCTTCATAGACCGACACGACTGGGCCACGGCTCATCAATCCCAACTGGCCCGCAACCACCTGCGCTACGGTCTGGCGGTGACCAAGACGCGCTGCGTGTACACCAAGTTCGTCGAAAACAGGCCGGACGCCCGAAGGATTTACCCCGATCACCCGCCCCTGCTCCCGCTGGTGCTGGCGCTCAACATGGCGGTGTTTGGAGTGTCGGAGATCGCCGTGCGATCGGTGGCGGGCGCGTTCACCGTGACATCGATCGGACTGACCATGTCGCTGGCGCGCGGGTTGTTCGGGCGATCGGTTTCCCTGCTGGCGGGTCTGACGTTGCTGCCGATGCCGATTCTGGTCTACTTCGGCCATATCCCCTCCCACGAGACGGTGGCGTTGCCGTTCGCGCTGCTGGCACTGCGGGGCTACTTCGGCTGGCTGTTGCCCGAGCAGTTCCAGCGTCGGCCCGGGCGCAACGCAACCCTGTTCGTCGCGGGCACCGTCCTGATGATCCTGACCAGTTGGGTGGGCCTGCTGTTCGCGGGGGTCATCTGGGCACACTTCGCATTCCGGGTGGTGACGCGCAAGCGCAAGGGCTCGGCGGGAGCCTGGTGCCTGGTCACGTTGCCAGCCGGCGTGGCGACGCTGGTCACCGTCACGCACGTTCTCTGGTCGCTGGAGTGGAACCTCGAACATCTGTACGGGCTGTTCGCATACCGGACCGGCATTAACCAATCGCAGATCTCGTTCACCGCAGGATCGTGGCTCCTCTGCCAGGCGACATGGCTGTGGCGTGACTACACCGCCGTCGGAGTGGCCCTGGCCGGGCTGGGGCTGCTAGTGGCAATCCACGGCCGGTTACGCC
Organism: uncultured Planctomycetales bacterium; assembly: GCA_964572345.1. Classification (GTDB taxonomy): domain Bacteria; phylum Planctomycetota; class Phycisphaerae; order UBA1845; family Fen-1342; genus JAUWXH01. Next base: position 19,427 of record CAZNFA010000053.1, on the reverse strand, counting down.
CTTCCGGAGAGCCGAGCGGCAGGCTGCTACGGTACGGCGTGCCGTTGGTGATCCCGAGCCTGATCTGGGTGCTCGTGTTTCGTAACGGCTCGTTCGTGCACGAATACTGGTGGCTGCACGCGACGCCGTTTGTCGCCATGCTCATCGCCCTGGCGCTGAGCTCCCTGAGCCGGGTTATGAGGGGGCTGGGGCGAGCCGCGCCGGGGCTGACGGTTGTCGTGCTGCTGGTGGCAATGGCCGGCGAGGCGGCCGCTCATTACCGGTACTTTCGGCGCTGGCCGGCCGCCGACGTCTTCCCTTACCAACCATGCCGTTATGTTCGAGCCCATACGCCGCCGGCCGCCTGGGTCCTCGGTAATCGAGCGCTGTGGAGTCAGCGCGACTACTACGAAGGCCCCCAGCAGATCCTACTGCCGTCGGTCGCGTGGTACCTCGACCGCTTCTACGTGCGGGCGTTGACGCCGGGCGAGATCGCCGCCCTGGCCGACCGCGCACCCTACTACCTATTCATGCCGAGCGAGCAGGACCGCGCGCTCGGCGAGTATCTGTGGCGGACCTTCAAGCTGGAAGCGGAATGGCCGGGCGTCTACGTGTTTAACCTCAGTGCCCCGCGCACCTACAACTGATACTGGCTGCGCTCTTCGTCCGCGAGGATGTCGGCCAGACGCATGCGCACGTAGTCCACGTCGATGGTGACTTCCTTGTTGACCGCGTCGGACGCGTTGAAGGCGATGTCGTCGCAGACCTTCTCGACGATCGTGTAGAGCCGGCGGGCGCCGATGTTCTCCATGACCTGATTGGCCTTGTAGGCCATCTCGGCCATCTCGCGGATCGCCTCATCGGTGAACTCCAGCGTCACGCCCTCGGTGCGCATCAGCGCGATCTGCTGCTTGATCAGGGCGTTCTCCGGCTCAGTTAGGATGCGGTAGTAATCCTCGCTGTTGAGATCCTCGAGCTCGACCCGGATCGCGAAACGCCCCTGAAGCTCCGGCATCAGGTCGCTGGGGCGCGACGAAGTAAAGGCCCCGGCGGCGACAAACAGGATGTGATCACTCCGCACCAGACCATAGCGCGTACTGACGGTGGTGCCCTCGACCAGCGGCAGCAGGTCACGCTGCACCCCGGTCCGCGAGACGTCCGGCCCCACCCCTTCGCCCAACGCGCTGCCACAAACCTTATCGAGCTCGTCCAAGAACACGATGCCGGTCTCCTCGCAGCGCTGGACGGCAGCCTTGTGCAACGACTCCTGGTCGATCAGCTGATCGATCTCCTGCTGCGTCAGGAACTCGAGCGCTTCGGGCACGGGCAGGCGCTGGCGGTGGGTCTGACGCGGGATGATGCGCTCCATGAACTGCTCGACCTCGGGTCCCAACTGGTCGAACCCCATCGAGCGCAGCGCGTGCCCGCTGACAGCCCGTTCGTCGATAGTCACTTCAATGGTGCGCTCGGCTAGCCCCCCGGCACGCAATTGCGAACGCAGTTTCTCCCGCGTCCGCTGGCGACGCTCCGTCTGCTCGCTATCGGACGCGTCGTAGTGGTCCGCGTGCGGAAGCAGTTGGTCGAGAATGCGGTCCTCGGCAGCCTGCTCCGCCCGGGAGCGCACCGCGTCGGCGGCCCGCTGCCGTTCGAGGAAAATCGCCCGCTCCATCAGGTCGCGGACGATGCTTTCGACGTCGCGGCCGACGTAACCGACCTCCGTAAACTTGGTGGCCTCAATCTTGATGAAAGGGGCGTTCATCAGTTGTGCCAGGCGGCGGGCGATCTCGGTTTTGCCCACGCCGGTCGGGCCCATCATCAGAATGTTCTTGGGCACGACGTCGTCGCGCATTTCGGGTGACAGGCGTAGCCGGCGCCAGCGGTTACGGATCGCGATCGCGACGGCCCGCTTGGCATCCTCCTGTCCGACGATGTGGCGATCAAGGGCCTGGACAACTTGTCGCGGGGTAAACTCACTCATCGGCCTCAACCCAAAACGGACACACGCAGCCCGAGGCACCGCGGGCCGGCGCCCCGCACGGAAGTGCATGATAGTCGCCCGCGGCCGCAGGCGACAGACGACTTTGACGGGATGGCCTGCGGAAGCCCGCGAGTCGGGTTGGCGCCGATCGCGCTAGCACCGATAACTCGGCGAGCAGTGCCTCACCAACAGGACTAGCGCAACCGCCTGAGGGACTGGGCAAACGTAACCCTCAGCGGGGCAAGATGATACAGGTTGGGGGTTGCCGCCGCGGCACCCGAATTGGAGACTTCTACAGGGCAGCAGCCCTAGAATCCTATGAGAGCCCCAAAGGCATACGGACCGCAGCCATGACACTCGAAGAGCTACGCGCCAAGTTCCCGATCACACGCCACTACAACTTCCAGAACCATGCCGCCATTGCACCCCTCTCGGCCCCGGCCGCCGAGGCCCTGACCGGATACGCCACGGAGCTTTCCGAGGCGGCGTATCTGCGGGGAACCTACTACCGGGCGGCCGACCGGGTGCGGCAATCGGCCGCTCGCCTGATCAACGCCGACGCCGGCGAGATCACCTTCGTCAAGAACACCTGCGAAGGGGTCAACTACGTGGCCAACGGAATCCAGTGGGTCACCGGCGACAACGTGGTCTCCACCACAATGGAGTTCCCCGCCAATGTGTACCCGTGGATGGCCCTCGAGCAGCGCGGCGTGGCGCTCAAACGGGTGCCGGAAGAGAACGGCCGCGTCCCCTTCGACAAGATCGCTGCCGCGATCGACAGGCGGACGCGTGTGGTGGCGATCTCGGCCGTGCAGTGGTTCAACGGTTTCCGCACCGATCTGACGCGGCTGGGCGAGCTGTGCAAAGAGAAAGGCGTGCTGCTATTCGTGGACGCGATCCAGTCACTGGGCGTGCACCCAACCGACGTGAAAGCGACGAACATCGACTTTCTCGCGGCCGGCGGACACAAGTGGCTCACCGCCCCGGAGGGCACCGGCATCTTCTACTGCAAGCGCGAGCTGATTGGACACATAAAGCCCAGCGAGCCCGGATACCTGGCCGTCAAGCGCGGCTTCGACGAAGAGGTCACCAGCTTCGACCCCGCCGACCTGCACGACGACGCCCGACGGTTCGACAGCGGCGTGCACAACCTGGCCGGCATCTGTGCGTTAGGGGCCTCGCTGGACCTGCTGCTGGAGGTGGGCATCGACGACATCCAGTACCGCGTCAAGCAGAGTACCGACATGCTGGTCGATGGGCTGCAGTCGAAGGGCTGGCGGGTCCATAGCCCGCGGACGCCCAGCGAATGGAGCGGGATCGTCACCTTCGGCTCCGACAAACACGACGTCCCGGCCCTGCGCAAGCACCTGCGCGACGAGTTCAGGATCGTGTTGGCCTGCCGGCGGGGACAACTGCGGGCCAGCCCACACTTCTACAACTCCCCGGAGGAGATCCAGCAGTTGCTCGATGCGCTGCCGGCCCACTAGACCGGTCCCGCCCGACTATCCCCGCAGACGAGGCCCCCGCCCCAGCGGGGTCGCACGCTTCGCATTTACCGGTCGCAGACGCAAACCTGCGGCGCTGCTCAAGCCGGTTGGAACCGCCCGCCGGCATGTGTATAATGTGGATAGAGACGTCGCGTGCGGCGAGCGTGCGAGGGAAAGAGCCATGAAACGGACTGCGACCACCATCCGGTGCGTACCACGCTACGGTTACCCGGGAACAGAGGTGCGCGTCGTCGATCTGGATCTGCCTGAGGACCTGGAAGATGAGGCCCTGCTAGAGGCCTTGCGCTTCTGGTTTACCCTGCGCGGCCTGCCGCAGGCCGTCTACGACCTCGGCGTAGACGACGACGGGTATTTCGCCATCGTCAACGACGAGGCGTACTCGCACCCCTGGGGTGCCCCGCTCTTGTAAAGCCTCCGATCACCCGCCCGCAACCACGAATCGAGCAATTCGACCGACTGCAAGCCAAAGTGGTTCCGGGATCAATTCTCCTTCGTCGAACAGACCGCTTCCCGGTCATTCCGAGGAGCCCAAGGGTGGGTAGTGCGGGCGTCTCGCCCGCGAGTGGGTGGTGCGGGCGTCTCGCCCGCGAGTGGGTCGTGCGGGCGTCTCGCCCGCACTACCCACCATTTGATGATTGCCGGAGGACTACCCGCGATGAAGAATGGACACAGACTTCGTGGGCCGACCCCTCCCCTCACCGCCCTCCGGGACGACGCCAGGGGCGACCTTCTCGACAAACCAGATCAGACTGCCGGTCCGCCGGCCGGACTCTACCGGCTGCGGGCAAATCTCGCCCCGATGGGCTAGCCAAATGCCCAGGTCAGGTCGATTGACCGATCCCTCAGCGCTGCGGTCTCAGCACGATGCAGTCGTATGCGACGAACGGCGTCTCGTCGAGCAGGCTGCCGGTGACAACCAGCTCGAGCTCGCTGCCGCCGGGCACGTCGTCCAACTCCAGCACCGCCACCACGTCGGGGCTGCTGAACTTCATCGACAGGTCGAGGTAGCCGTCGGCGCCCAAGTCGTGGCAATCGCACGGCTCACCCTCGAACGGCGTGGCCACGTCCTCGAACACCGAATGCGGCCCAGGCGGCCCCTCCAGCGGAGCCACCTCGCCACCCACGCCGTCCGCACGGGCCAGCCGCACGGTGGAGACGTCGATCGTGGTCACGTCGAAGTCCATGGTCCCCAGGACCGCGACCGGCAAGACGCCCCGGCTCTTGCGGTTAAACGGATTCGGGCACGACCCCGGCTTGATGTCCAGTTGGGCTTCCAGCTCCAAGGCCGGCAACCCGAACACGTACATCTGCCCCTGGTCAACGTTGCCGCCCACGTCCTGAGCAAGGGCGGCCACCACAAAGTCAGATGCCCCGTTGCCGTCAACGTCGCCAACTTTGGCGAAGAATGTGGGAAACCACGACCCGGACGGACCACCGGGCTGCGGGAAGGGATGATCGAAGACCGCCATAACCTCACAGGTGGCACCCGAGAAGATGAACCCCTGACCCTGGCAGTCGTGACCGTCCACATCCTGACGCGGCGCACCCACAAAAATGTCCGGCACGGAATCGCCGTCTACATCACCGACTCCGCCGACAGCGTTGCAGCCAAAAAGGGCAGACGGGTGCGGGAACGGGTCATCCAGCGTGCAATGAAGGGAGCCGTCGGCACCGGAGAAGACCCACGCTTGGCCCTGGTCGAATGTTCCCATCACGTCCTGGAGATGCGCCGCCATCGCAAGGTCAGCTACCCCATCACCGGTGACGTCCCCGACATTGGCGAATTGGGCTGTTGTACCGGGAATGGCGTTGGGCTGCGGATCCGGCTTGATGATCTCGAACAGCAGAGAACCGTCGACGCCGGAGAACATGTAGGCCCGGCCCACGCCGACATAGGGTCCGCCCTGGAAGTATGGAGCGCTGACGGCAAAATCCGGTGTGCCGTCGTCGTTGACGTCACCCATCGCAGCGATCGCCCTGCCAAAGTGCGGGCGATAGTCCGGCAGATTCGGATTCTCCACGGTGTACAGAAGACCACAGTCCGAACCCGCGAAGACAAACAATCGGCCTGCCTCTGGTGTCCCCGGCACGTCGTGAAGCGGCGCGCACACCGCGAAGTCAGCGATTAGGTCGCCATCGACATCCCCGATCCCCGCGAGGCCATAACCAAACTCTGCGCCAGCCTGGGGAGTGGGATGATCTACAGTACAGAGCAACGCACCGCTCAACCCAGAGAACACATAGACCCGGCCCTGATCAGCGTTGCCGCCCACATCTTGGCCAGTCGCAGCCACTGCGATCTCGGGCCGGCTGTCGCCGTCGAGGTCCCCGATATTGGCGAGGGCAATCCCGAAGATAGCATTGGCCTGGGGTTCAGGGTCGTCTAGGACGTCGATGAAGGCGAACGTGCCCGAACTCTGCACAAAGAGATATACTTGCCCTTGGTCAGGGAACGGACCCACGTCCTGATGATACGCACTGACCGCGATGCCCGGCAGGCCCTCGACATCGAGGAATAGACCGCCCGCCGTCGCAACTCCAAACCCGGCATTTGCCTGGGGGAACGGGTGGTCGATGGGCGGCGGAAGAAACGTCTGCCCAGATAAAGGCGCGGACAACACGCCGAATGCTCCGGTGATCGCGAGCACCGGGCCAACCAGATTGTACTTGTGCCTCTCGGTCATGATTCTCTCCTATGAACTTGTTGTGCAGGACTGCCCGTGTCTTTCGCCCCGCTGATCCTTTCGCTCCGAAGCTGAGGGACCGAGGAGGCGAAAAACACCTCGTATTCACGAAACTCGAGATTGCCCGTTTCCCGACAGCTCGAACGCTACTGCTAGACTGGAACCTCACGATGGCCACCAGAGCTAAGACGTGGTAGACATCGTGCAAAGCGTCCGGGCCGGGTCTCATTGACCGGACGAAGGCGAACGGCGGCGGACGCCGTACCGAGCCCGGCCGTCGTTTCGCAAGGGGCCAAGTGACGACCGCGTCGGCGCGCTCGCCCGCGGAAGCAGACCTTTTACCTCCACCGTGCCTGTAAGTGCGTGTTGTGTCGGAAAGATTAGATTGGTCAATTAATGTATACATGGTGGCCTCCTAGGAGGCCTTGGTTGGTTTTACGTTAGCTCCGGGCGCGCAGAAGTCAACCGAAATCTCACCCGCCGGACCAGCAGGAGCGCGCACGGGGAACTTTTTTCGGCTCGGGAACGCTCCCGGGCGCGCAGCGTTGGGTTACGTCGTCACCGTCCCCGAAGGCGCTCGCGACGCGCTGCGCGCGAGCCCAAAGAAACAGGCGGCAAGGCGCCGACCATCACAGTGTAGCCAGCACGCCTACAGCGGGCCGGGCGCCCGCCTTACCCGTGTGTCGCGCACTCGCCAATAGTGATTCGGGATTGACAAACTGTCGCAAAATCTTAAGAGAGAGGTGTTATGGAAGCACCCCGCTCGAGCAAGACGTGGTATTGGTGCTACGCCGACGGAGGCGCCGGTGGCTGAGGTCCATGAACAGCATGATGTTGGACCCGTCTGACACCCAGCCCCGGCTTCGAGCCGGGGCTTTTTTTAGGCGCGTGACCGAACCTGACCGATCAGCTAGGAGATGACGGCAGCCATGCAAACAGCCATCCGAAAGGTCGTGGACGGTCAAAGCCTGAGCGAGCAAGAGGCCTTCTCCGTCGCTTCGGCCATCATGGCCGGGCAGGCCACGCCGGCCCAGATCGCCGCCCTGCTGGTCGCCCTGCGGGTGAAAGGGGAAACCGCCGACGAGATCACCGGCTTCGCCCGGGCGATGCGCGAGGGGGCGACGCCGCTGCCGCTGCCATCGGAGGGGCTGGTGGACACCTGCGGGACGGGCGGCGATGGGAGCGGGACGTTCAATATCTCGACCGTGAGCGCTTTCGTTGCCGCCGGGGCGGGGTGCAATGTCGCCAAGCACGGCAACCGGTCCGTCTCCAGCCGCTGTGGGAGCGCAGACGTGTTGCGGGCGCTCGGAGTAGACATCGAGCTGCCGCCGGAAACGACGGCCCGCTGCATCGAGCAGACCGGGGTCGGCTTTCTGTTCGCGCCGCTGTACCACCAGAGCATGAAGCACGCCGCCGGGCCGCGAAAGGAAATCGGTACCCGCAGCATCTTCAACATCCTGGGTCCGCTGGCGAACCCGGCGGGAGCGAAACGGCAACTGCTCGGCGTCTTTAAGCGCGAACTGACCGACGTGCTGGCGCGCGTGTTGCGAACCCTCGGGTCGGTTCACTGCCTGGTGGTCCACGGCGAAGACGGGCTCGACGAAATCACCTTGATGGGTAGCACGTACGTGAGCGAACTCCGCGACGGGCAGGTGCGCAGCTACACGCTCAGCCCCGAGCAGCTCGGCCTGGAACGGGCCAAGCCGCAGCAGGTTGCCGGCGGGGACCGGGAAACCAACGCCCAAATCGCGCTGGACGTGCTCGGGGGCAAGCGTGGGCCGACGCGCGATATCGTGCTGCTCAATGCGGGCGCGGTAATACACGTCAGCGGTCGGGCCGGCTCGTTACCGGAAGGGGTCGAGCAGGCAGCCGAGTCGGTGGACTCCGGGCGGGCGCTGCGGGCGCTCGAGGCGTTGCGAGACTTTGCATCGGAGCCATAGCGATGGACTTCCTCCGCACCATCGTGGCCCGCAAGCAAGACGAGCTGGCCGACCGCAGGAAGCGGGTGCCGCTGGAGGCACTCCGCGATCGGCCGTTGCCGACGGTGCGCGATTTCGCCGCCGCCCTGCGAAGCCCCGGCGTGTCGGCCATCGCCGAAATCAAACGCAAATCACCGTCCAAAGGCCTGCTACGCGAAGACCTGGACCCGTGCGAGATCGCGAAGAGCTACCAAGACAACGGGGCCGCAGCGATCTCCGTCCTCACCGATCGAGAGTTCTTCGGCGGTAGCCCGGAGGACCTGACGAGCGTCAAGCAAGCCGTCTCCCTGCCGGTCCTGCGGAAGGACTTTGTGATCGACGCCTATCAGCTTTACGAATCGCGGAGCATGGGCGCCGACGCCGTCCTGCTGATCGTGCGCATCCTCAGCCCGGCTCAGCTCAGGGAGTATGTCGCGCTGGCGCGCGAGCTCGAACTAGCGACGCTGGTGGAAGTCCACGATGAGCATGAGGTAGAGCGGGCCGTCCAAAGCGGGGCCGCGATCGTCGGCGTGAACAACCGCAACCTGGAGACGTTCGAGGTGAGTCTCGAAACGGCGTTGCGGTTGAAGCCGAACATTCCGGCCGACCGGATCGCGGTGACCGAAAGCGGCATTCGCGGCCGGGAGGACGCGCTCCGCCTGGCAGCGGCCGGTTACGACGCGATCCTGGTGGGTGAATCGCTGATGAAAGCCGAGAACCCCGGCACGAAGCTGCGCGAATTGTTGGGAGGGACGCCATGAGCGAGCTTCAGGAGCGACGTGCCAAGATTCGCGAGCTGGATGAACAGATCCTGCGCCTCATCGCCGCCCGCACGGAGCAGGCCAAGGCTGTCGGCACGATCAAGAAGTCGCAAGAAATCCCCCTGCGCGACTGGGAAGTAGAGAAGTTGGTGTTGGAGCGCTCCGCCGAAGTCGCGTCGGAGCTGGGCCTCCCGGCCGAACTGACGCGGACCGTGATGCAGGCGCTCATCTCCGCGTCGCGCGCCGCGCAGGAGCGCACCAGTTACTCGGCCTACCGGGGGAGTGCGGAGGAGATCCTGATCATCGGCGGGTTAGGAAAGATGGGCCGCTGGTTCGCGGACTTCTTCCGCAACCAGGGCCACCGGATCGAGATCTACGACACGCAGGCGGGCGGGCGCGAGCCGGAGGTCGTCTCCCGCCTGGAAGAGGGCCTCGAACGGGCCTCCTTCGCCCTGATCGCTACGCCGCTGGAGGTCGTGCCCCAAAGTATCCAGCGGCTGGTCGAACTGGGTTATCGAGGTACGGTTTTCGACATTGCCAGTCTGAAAGGGCACCTGAAGCCGGCCATCGCGGCGGCACGCGAGAAGGGGGTCCCGATTGCCAGTCTGCACCCCATGTTCGGGCCCGGGGTGCGTACGCTATCGGACAAGGTGGTTTGCTCGTGCGATTGCGGGGACGCACAGGCCACGCGGAAGGTCGAGGGCTTCTTCCGTGACACCGCCGCGACACTGGTGAAGCTCTCGCTGGAAGAGCACGACTGGATCGTATCGCACGTGCTGGGCCTGTCGCATTTCATCAATATCCTGTTCACCAAGGTACTGATGGGCAGCGGGTTGCCGTACCAGCGCCTGCAAGAGGTGGCCAGCACCACGTTCCACTCCCAGATGGCGACCACGGCAACGGTCATCCGCGAGAACGCCGAGCTCTACTACACCATCCAGCGGCATAACCCCTATACTCCCGAGCTCTACGCGACGTTGAAGCGGGGTTGCGAGGAGCTCACGGCATGGATTCTCTCCAGCGATCGGGAGGCGTTCACGGCCAGCATGCTGGAGGGCAGACGATGGGTGAACGGCGATGACGCGCATTAAGATCTGCGGCATCACCAACCTCGAGGACGCACTGGCCGCTGGGGCCGCTGGGGCGGACGGGCTGGGGTTCGTCTTCAGGGAATCACCACGCTACGTCTCGCCCAGCCGAGCGCGCCGAATTATCGAGGCCCTGCCCGCCCTGGTCACGACGGTCGGAGTCTTCATGGATGCACCGGAGCAGCAGGTACGCGAAACGCTGGAACAGGCAGGACTCGACTTGGTGCAGCTCCACGGCAACGAATCGCCGGAGTATTGCGAGCGCTTCCGCGGACGCGTTCTCAAGCGCTTCCCGGTATACGTGGACGACACGCCCGAGCGCGTGCGGGCCCGTATGCAGGGCTACGACGTGCGGGGCTACCTGCTCGACCCGGGCGCGGGCAGTGGCCAGACCTTTCACTGGGAGGTCGCCCGCGGAATCGACCGGCCGCTGACCATCGCCGGCGGGCTGACGCCGGAGAATGTTGCGGATGCCGTCAGGCTCCTGAGGCCGTACGGGGTGGATGTTTCCACGGGGGTGGAAGCCGCGCCCGGCAAGAAAGACCCGGAAAGGATTAGAGCCTTCATACAGGCCGTGAAGGAAGCCGATGCGACCTAGCCTGCCCGACGAGCGAGGATACTTCGGCGACTTCGGCGGACGCTTCGTCCCCGAAACGCTGATGCAAGCGTTGTACGAGCTGGAGCAGGCTTACTCGTCGCTGAAAGAGGACACGCAATTTCAGCAGAGCCTTCAGGCGCTACTGCGCGATTATGCCGGCCGGCCGACGCCGCTGTACTTCGCCGAGCGGCTCACGCGGCACGGCGGCGGAGCGAAGATCTACCTGAAGCGCGAAGACCTGGCCCACACCGGCGCCCACAAGATCAACAACGCGATCGGCCAGGTGCTGCTGGCCCAGCGCATGGGCAAGTCGCGCATCATCGCGGAAACGGGGGCCGGCCAACACGGCGTGGCCACCGCCACTGCCGCCGCCCTGCTTGGGCTGGAATGCCACGTCTACATGGGCAGCGAGGACGTCAGGCGGCAACACATGAACGTCCTGCGCATGGACCTTCTGGGCACGCAGGTCATCACCGTGGAGACCGGCAGCCGCACGCTCAAAGACGCCATCAACGAAGCCATTCGCGACTGGGTCACCAACGTCCAGACGACGCACTACGTGATCGGGTCGGTCGTCGGGCCACACCCCTACCCGGCCATGGTGCGCGACTTTCAGGTGGTCATCGGCCGCGAGACCCGCGCGCAGATCTTGGAAAAAGAAGGCCGGCTGCCTGACGTAATCATCGCCTGCGTGGGCGGCGGTTCAAACGCGATCGGGATCTACTACGACTTCCTGGAGGATGACGTGCGGCTGGTCGGCGTCGAGGGCGGCGGCCACGGCCTCGAATCGGGCAGACATGCCGCCACCCTCTGCGACGGCCGCGTCGGCGTCCTCCACGGGGCCAAAAGCTTCCTCCTTCAGGACGACCACGGACAGGTGCGCCCGACCCACTCGGTTTCGGCCGGACTGGACTACCCCGGCGTCGGCCCGGAGCACACCTATCTACGCGAGACCGGCCGCGTCGAGTACACGCTGGCCACCGACGACGAGGCTCTGGAGGCCTTCAAGCTGCTTTCGAGACTGGAAGGAATCATCCCAGCCCTGGAACCCGCCCACGCGATCGCCCACGCGGTGAAGCTCGCCAAAACGCTCCCCGATGAGCAGATCGTGGTCATCAACCTTTCCGGCAGAGGCGACAAGGACCTGGAGATTGTGGAGGGGTTGGTGTGACGATCGCGCAGACGTTCGCGCAACTCCGCCAACGTGATGAGCTCGCGTTCATCCCCTACCAGACCGCGGGGTTCCCCTCCCTGCCCGAGTCTCTGGAGAATCTCGCGCTGCTGGCCGAGAACGGGGCGGACCTGCTCGAACTCGGCATTCCCTTCTGCGACCCGATTGCCGACGGGCCGACCATCCAATATGCCTCGCAGGTCGCGCTCGAGGGCGGTGTCTCACTGGCAAACATCCTCGAGGCCCTCGAGGACATTGACCTCCCCTGCCCGCTAATCCTGATGTCGTATCTCAACCCGCTGCTGGCCTGCGGGCGCGAGCGGCTGTTCCCGGCAATGAAGGCGGCAGGCGCCTCCGGGCTGATCATCCCCGACCTGCCCGCTGAAGAGGCGGACGAATGGCTCGCCGCCGCGCGGAACTTTGACATCAGCCTGGTGTTCCTGCTGGCCCCCACCAGCACTGCCGACCGCATCCGCCAAGTCGCCGAACTGACCGACGGATTCATCTACGCCGTCAGCCTCACCGGTACGACCGGGGCGCGTGCCGAGCTGGCCCCGGGGCTGGGCGGTTTCTTGCGGAGGATCAAGCAGGCCACCGACAAGCCGATCGCGGTCGGCTTCGGCATCTCCACGCCCGAGCAAGTGCGCGCGCTGCGCGGGCAGGCGCAGGGCGTCGTGGTGGCCAGCCGAATCATCGAGGCCATCCGCCGCAGCGAAGACTGGACAGAATTGGTCCGCGAACTGAAGGACGCAACCAGGTAGCGGCCGGCGGCTCGCCGGCCGTGGGTAGTGCGGGCATCCTGCCCGCGACACAGCCGCCGGTGATCCCGCCGGCCGTAAGGGAGCGACAGAAATGCTCGTCGTAATGAAGGCTGACGCGGCTCAAGAGGATGTAAACCGCGTTTGTGACCTCGTCCGCGACATGGGGCTCGCGCCTCACGCGATGCCCGGCCCGTCACGGCTGGCCATCGGCATCACCGGTAACACCGAGCCGATCGACCCCGACCGGCTCTCCATCCTGCCCGGGGTGATCGAGGTCATCCGGGTCACCCGCCCCTACAAGCTCACCAGTCGGGACATGAAGCCGGATGACACTGTTCTCACCATCGCCGGCGTCGAGGTCGGCGGGCGGGACATCGTCGTGATTGCCGGGCCGTGCGCGGTCGAGTCGCGCGAGCAAATGCTGGAAACCGCGCAGCGGCTCAAGGAACTGGGGGCGCACATGCTTCGCGGCGGAGCGTTCAAGCCGCGAACGTCGCCCTACACGTTTCAGGGGCTGGGCCGCAAGGGGCTCGAGATCCTCGCGGAGGTCCGTGCCGCGACCGGCCTACCGGTCGTCACCGAAGCGCTCAGCACCGACGAGATCGATCTGGTGGCCGAGGCCGCGGACGTCATTCAGATCGGGGCGCGCAACATGCAGAACTACGCCTTGCTCAAGCGGGCCGGACAGTCCGGCAAACCGGTGCTGCTGAAGCGCGGCATAGCGGCAACGTTCGAGGAGTTCCTGCTGGCGGCGGAGTACATCATGTCCGAGGGCAACCGCGACGTGATGCTCTGCGAGCGCGGCATTCGCACGTTCAGCGACTACTCGCGCTTCACGCTGGATATCAGCGTCGTGCCGGAGCTCAAGCGGATCTCGCACTTGCCCGTGGTTGTAGACCCCAGCCACGCCGCCGGGCGCCGTGACATCGTCATCCCGCTGGCACGGGCGGCGATCGCCGCGGGCGCCGACGGCCTGATCGTCGAGGCCCACCTCGACCCCAACCAGGCCCTCTCGGACGGTCCCCAGACGCTCTCGCTCGATATGTTCGACGAGCTGATGGAAGACCTCAGAATGATCGTGCCCGCCGTCAAGCGAAACTCGTTGCCGACCCCGTGATGCTCCCCGACCTGCCCCAAGTACGTTCCTGGCATCGCCGCATTCCGGCCCGGGCCGTGCCGCTCGAGGCGGCCACAGAGCTCTACGGCAACGACCCGTTCGTCTTCGTGTACGAATCCATGGAAGCGCACGGCGGGCGGGGACGGTACTCTTTCATCGGGGGCAAGGCCCGCGCCGTCTTCCGCGCCAAATACGTAGGGCAGGTCGAGTCTTCGAGACCTGCCACCGCCGAGCTCGAACTCCGCATCGGCGACACAACCCACCGCGCCGAGGCCAACCCGCTCGAAGCCCTGCGCAAGCTCACCCGCGTCCAGAGCGACGCCCCGCCGGTCGCCCCCTTCTGCGGCGGCGCGGTCGGGTACTTCGGCTACGACACCGTACGGCTGTGCGAACGCTTGCCCGACGAAAACCCCGACGATCTCGGCGTCCCCGACGCGTACTTCCTGTTCCCGGCCGAGGTGATTGTCTTCGATCATCTCGAAAAGACGGTCCACCTCCTGCTCCATCAGCCGGGCGGCCAGGAGCAGCGTGCCCGGGAGATCGAAGCGGTCCTGCTCCGCTGCGAGGAGGACGAGCGTAGTGTGGGCACCGCCCACCATCCGCCGGACTCTCCACCTCGCGCGGAACCCTTGGGCGCTGCCCACCACGCCGCGACCATCAAATCCAACATGACCGAGCAGCAGTTCAAGGACTGCGTCGAGCGGGCCAAAGAGTACATCTGCGCCGGCGACATCTTCCAGGTCGTGCTGTCGCAGCGCTTCGAGTTCCCGGTCACCACACCGCCGCTGGAGCTGTACAAAGCGCTTCGCGTCACGAATCCGTCGCCGTACATGTACTACCTGAACCTTGACGGCCTGCACGTGCTCGGCTCGTCGCCGGAAGTCCTGGTGCAGCTCACCGGCCGCCGGGCGGTGACGCGTCCGCTGGCCGGCACGCGCCGGCGCGGCCGAACCCCGCAGGAGGACCGCGCCCTGGCCGACGAGCTTCAGGCCGATGAGAAGGAGCGGGCCGAGCACGTCATGCTGGTCGATCTGGGGCGGAACGATCTGGGGCGCGTGTGTGAATACGGGACGGTCCAGCTCACCGAGCTGCTGGAGATCGAACGCCACTCCAAGGTCATGCACCTGGTCTCGAACGTGGAAGGCTGGCTGCGGGCCGACCGCGACGCCTTCGACCTCTTCGCCGCCACGTTCCCCGCCGGCACCGTCAGCGGCGCGCCCAAGGTGCGGGCCATGGAGATCATCGACGAGCTGGAGCCGGTGCGGCGCGGCATCTACGCCGGTGCGATCGGCTACTTCAGCCTGCTGGGCGATATGGACATGTGCATCGCCATTCGCACGATCGTCGTGCACGGCGGCCGCGGCTACATCCAGGCCGGGGCCGGCATCGTGGCCGACTCCGTCCCCACCTTGGAATACAAGGAAACGCTCAACAAGGCCCAGGCCCTGATGAACGCCGTCCACCTCGCCGGCCACGGCTCCTGACGTAGCGGCCGACGGCTCGTCGGCCGGTCAGGTGTAGCGGCCGGGCTCCGCACCGGCCGTCCCGCAGTAGCGTCGGGTCTCCGTGCCCGACGTAGGAAGCAGAGCCCGAAGGGCAAGCGAGGGTTTCGCGTGCGGTCTTGGAACCGCGCGGGCTGAAGCCCGCGGCTCGGGCGGTGGGGATTGAACCACCAAGGCACGAAGATCACCAAGCTGCGCATGTGTAGCGGCCGACGGCTCGTCGGCCGTCGACGGGTCTGATAGAACCCGGTTCTTGGGGACGCGGGGCCCAAGGTGCGCAAGATGCTCAAGTTGCGCACCCCCTTATTGGAGCACCTTTGTTATCGGGCCTGCGAGGACAGGCGGGTAACAAAGTGACAAAGGAACAAGGGGACAAAGGACGAGGGAGCGAGGTGGGCAGAGAACAAGCGCGTACACGGATGATGGTACGGGTTGAGTTTTCAGTTGTCAGTTGTCAGTTTTCAGGTGGTGGGGATTGGCGGCAATTGGCGGGTTCTGGCAGTATTTGTGCGATCAGAATTGGACGTGCACACGTTTGCGAGAGCATGTGAGCGAGGTTCGTGAATGGCTGATTCGCTTGCGTGAGAAAGGACACCGCTCGAGGAGCAGTGGCACGCGCACAATCGCTCAGGGTTCGAGCAGTGGCACGCGGGCGAGTTTGCGTGTCCCAAGTTTGCGAGATCCGAGCCACCTGCCCCGGAAAACCCGGATGAACTTTTTGTTTTAGAAACCGTATTTCTGGCGGCGCAACTCAAAGGCTTGCTTACCGCCTTCTATTACGGTCTCGATCGCGTCGCGGATCTGTGGCCGGTCGATAGCCCCCTCGGCTGCTGTGTACCCCTTCGTCCTGTCCCCCTCCTCCCGGTAGGCACAGTGAACTACAAGCTCCGCGTCACCGTTGACCACGATGTTGGCGTTGTGACTGGCGAAGATGAGCTGCCGCCTGGTCTTCGCGTCCCAGATCACCTCGGTGATCTCCTGGATGATAGCATTATCGAGGTCCTCCTCAGGTTGGTCGATCATGAGTGGCCCGGAAGACTCGGCGAGCAACACCTTGAGGAGCGCTGTCGCCTGCTGCCCTGCGGACGCGTTCCTGAAGTCAATGCGTTCCCCCTCCCTCGGATGAAAGTAGAAGACAGGCAGGTCTTCGAGGCTGGTGAGGGCGATATCCAGCCATCGACGCGCGGGGGACAGCTTGCCGACGATTCTCCTCCGCATCCCGGGCGTAAGATCCCAGCTTGGTACTTCTGGTACGCTTTCGTCACCGGCGAGATCTTCTTCCTTGAGCTCTGCCAGCGGACGCAGTTGTTCCATGAGCTTCATCCACGCATCTGCCGGATTGTCCGTGTTCAAGTAGTCCCGGAAGGCGGTCCAGTTCGCCTCTCGGATACTGCACCCTTGGAGAATACCGCTGAGAGATTCCAGCGCTCGTGTGAAATCCGCGCCGCGCCTCAACTCCACCTCTATCTCGCCCTCGGACTTCGCTGAAAGCTGAGCGCATGCCTCCTCTAAGATATCGCCTCGTCCTTTGTGTAGTTTCACCCACTCAGCCCATGTGCCTCGAAAGTCCTCCTCCAAACTCGGCAGCGCTGACACGCTCTCCTCCAGCCCTTCGATGTCCTTCTGGATGATGGCCTCCTGTCCTCGCAGGCTCTTGATGAGGGCAAGCTTGTCCCGGTGTTCCTTGGCCTCCTCTTCTGCCTTCCTGTAGAGTTCCTCATGGCTCTCCTGACCACCTTGCCATTCGTCCATCTTGTCCAAGATGCTCCTGCTATCGGTGGTCACGTCAGACTGCACGTCCCGCAACGCCGCTCGCACCTTGTCGAACAGGCGTTCGAGCATGTCATGCACCTCGAGAAGGCTTGCCCGCTGCGGGCTCTCGTCATCCAGCGACAGCGCGTGGGGCATGTTGGCCAGGCCTTTGAGCGCTGCTGCTACCGTGTCCTCGACCGTGGTGATCTCGGTGCGAAACCTCTCGACCACCTGCTTCTCCTTGAGCCTCAGCGGGTTCTCCTTCAACGCCTTCTGCAAGTCATCCGCAAGCTCTGGAAGCGACTCTTCCGTCGACTTGGCCTGCTCCTGTACCGACTTCAACTCTCTCCTCTTGATGCCCAGTGTGCGACTGCGATCTTTCAGTTCGACGACTTGATCGTACAGCTGCTCAGCCCGGCGGCGTTTTTCTGATATCTGCTCTGCCTGCGCCGACAATCGCTCTTGAAGAGGCTGCTTGATGAGCCTTTGCAGCTCCTGTGTACGTGTGCCGACGGTTGACAATTGCTTCTGGCTGTACGCCTGCAACGGCAGAATTGCGCGCAGTTCCTCGGCGCTTACATCTTGTGGCTCATCGGTTCCGATCTGAAGGGTCGGCGACTTCGCCGAACCTCCCAATCGTACCAAATGCCGAACCCGATTCTTGATCCAATGTACGGTCACCGTGCCGTTTTTCGACAGCAGCGTCTCCAATATGATCCGATCACGCTTCTGAGCGATTTCGTCATGAAGCTTGGGGTCATCCAAGTCGCGGGGCTGATCCTGCATGGCGTACCGTATGTACTCGAGTATGCTTGTCTTGCCCGTGCCTCGTCCGCCGATAAGCGCGTTGAACTGAGGGTTCAGTGCGAGGTCTATCGGTCCCAGGAAACCGCTGTCGGTCACCTCGACTCTCTCGATGAACGTGTTGGGTAACACCGGATCGGTCTGCCGAAGCCGCGACTGTCGGCCAAGGCAGGCCTGGCGCACTGCTTCAATAGTGGGATCCCCAAGCTTTGCCCAAGTAAAGCAGCTTCCCAGCGGTCGCCTTGTCGTGTCAGCGGGGTCTTGCTCCTCCACTTGGTCAGGCAACATTCCCCAACCCCGGAAATCGCTTGTTTGGAAAACCGCAACAGCCTTGTTTCCCCAGTTGTGATCTTTACCCTCGATCCAATGCAGGTGGCGATGTTCTCCTAGGCGGCCGTCAACGTATGCGCCGACACAGGGCATCGTGGCGTAGATTTGTGAGAAGCCGTCTCGTAGCCAAGTGTGTTGGCCGCCCTCGTTCACGTTTGGCAGGAGCAAGTACTTGCCGTTGAGACCGGCGGTCTCTCTCAGACGCTGGTTGAGGTCCGCTGGTGACGAAAACGCCAGTTGATGAACTTCAGGCCCCTTTGACCCATCGGGCTGTGAGTGTGTGCCACACAGAGTGTTGTGAAGCAGTTCCTGCGTCTGGAGCGAACTCTGCGGATCCAGCAGCACTATGACTTGGCAACCCTGGCGGACGGTGAGTTCCATTCCCGGAAACACGAGCGGCTTCTGTTCAGCAGGCAGCGCCTGGAAATCAGCTTCGGGGTTAAACTCGTGGTTCTGGGCTGCGGCCTGGACGTACGGCACCAAACACATGTCATGATGGTCAGTGATGGCCACGGCATGCAGCCCGCGCTCGCGACATAGGCCAACGAACTCACGGGCGTAGGCCAATCGGTCCGAGTGACTCGTGGCATCTCCCCCATGCCAATGCTCATCGCGAGGAGTGTGAATCTGGAAGTCCGTGCGGAAGTAGTGAGCCCCGTTATCCATGACGCCGGTCCTTTCGATTTCCCAGCAGGGGTGCGCGGTCCTGCCCGTCTCTGGGCGGTGTATGGCATGGTCGAGCGTAGCGCGGCCATGGCCGTTGCGGGACGGACATCATGCCCGCGCCTTCGGCTTGGGCATGCCAGACGCTGCGATGCGGCACAACCTGTTGGCAGTGGCCTGGCTCCATCGGTCACACTCCTGCCGACAAAAAGGCTCCGGCAGCCGGTGTTGATCAACGTACCGGCAGCATAACGTAGGGCGCCGGCCGCCGCAAGGGCGCGGTTGGCTACAGCGCCCCGACGGTGTGTGGCATGGCCAAGCGCAGCGCGGCCATGGGCTTTGCGGGACGAAAATCATGCCCGCGCCTTCGGCTTGAGCGTACCACACCCCGCGCTCGCACGGGCAGATCTTCGATCTGCCCATGGCACCCGGCATCTGTTCAGCCTGTCGGTAGTCCCGGAGGGACGTCCTGATCGTAGCCCAGCACGTAGTGCTGGGTTGGGGCACGCGCTAACCGCCCTCAGTCCCGCAGGGACGACTGAGCCTGCAGCCGTCCCTGCGGGACTCGGGCTTACGGAACGGGCACGCGATCCCAGCGTTTCACGCTGGGCTACGTTCATCCTGTCCCTCCGGGACGGCAGACACGTACGGAATCTCGCACGAGCAACGGTACATGCAAACGGCCGGTGCAGGGATCGCCCGCTACGTTGGCTCGGCGGGAGCCTCGCCCCACTGCTTTCATGATCTTCGCTTGACACAAGTCGCGTTGTGTG
>CAZNFA010000052.1:0-33320 GCA_964572345.1 uncultured Planctomycetales bacterium | reverse complement strand
CCACCGGCGGCAGCTTGCAGAAGCGTGAGAAGGTCTGCTGCCCCGGCACGCCCACGACGAACTGATCCCCCTGCCACTCGTTGCGTGAAGCGAACTTCTCCAAGGCCGCCCGAATCAGCTCGTCTGCATCCGCGTCCGGCTGAGAGAGAATCCTCGGGTAGCGGATCAGGTCATAGGCCAGCAGTTGCACTTTGCCGTCGTCGAGCGCATCGAGCTTGACGGCTCGCAGTGCGCATTGGCCAATCTCCAGGCCCCAAACTGCGCGCAGGGATCGCGTGGCCGGTCCTCCTTGGGTGAAGGCCGCGGGCGCGTAGCCTGCCCGTGGTGCGCGCGAGCGTCGTTACGCAGCGACGCCGTCGCGCGCAGCCTAATTCCAAGTTGTCAACTGTTGCTTCGCTCGTCGCAGCCTGCCGGGCTGCGACTTATGCCGTAGGCTTTACTACGGCACGCCTTGGGGCAGGAATCTATGTATAAGGCAGATGCATGGCTGCCTGCGTGCCGTAACCGGCCACAAACCGGATTGTCAGGGCAAGTGAGCGTTTGGGTGTGTCGGCACTCCTTCTATGGTGTCTCCAACGTCAATATCGTCGTGCTCCGTATATAACATGACACGCGTTAGCGGCATAGTCAAATAATCAGCCGGATTCTGCGGCAAATTCCGGCCCCGATGCTGAACGGCTCAAATGGGTCGGCGTTCCGCTGTCATCCTGAGGCCGCGTAGCGGCCGAAGGATCTGGCTGCCCACTCTGAGAACCACGCACAGCCGAGCCAGATGCTTCGCTTCGCTCAGCATGACAAGTCCGGTGCGCTCAGTACTACGCATGCGGCTACTCCGCCTGCTGCACCTGGACACCCTTCTGTTGCTGCTTGAACATGCCTTTGAGCTTGACGGTGTTACTTTCCTGTATCGCTGTGTTCTCCATCAGCAGGTGTTTGCGGTATTCGGCCTTCGTGCGCTGCAGGGGTTCCTTTTCCGCCGCCATCTCGACCCGAGCCTCAGCCAGGCCGGCCATCGCCAGCAAGGCACCTTCGCTACGGTAGAAGGCGAAATGGCCATCGGCGTCACGCGCGATGGCGGTCGGGTAGCCGCCGACCGCGTCGGCAACGTACACGCCGCGCAGGTCCGTCTCCCCGGAAACGAAGCGGTCCATGCCGGTGCCGATGACCTTCACGTGCACGTTCTTGAGCCCGCCGCGCGCGATGGCGTCCACGACGTTCACGCGGACCCGCTGCGACGCCAGGTCTTCCTGAACCTCCAGCGTCAGCGGCGTGATGAGCACCAGACCACTGGAGAACAGATCATCGCCGCGGCAGATGACCAGATAGGCGCCGGCCTGTTCATCGACACCCTCCTCGGCCGTCGCCTCGGCCTCCTGTTGCGGGCGGGTCACGTTCAGCTCGACCCGCACGGATTTGTCCACGTAGTCGTGTCCGTCGCCGAGCGGGATCGTCTTTTCCAGAATCGGCTTGACGCCCGCCAGATTGACAGACGTGATCTGGCTCAGGTTCTTCTCGATCAGGGCGAGCTTCATCAGGTCCACGCGGTAGACCTGCAACACGGCGGACTTGATATTGCGGTAGCCAAGCTGGACGAAGGGTTTGGGGTAGGCCGGAGCGGACGGGGCGCCGGCGGGACCACCACCGGCTGTCTCTTCCGCCGCGCGCAGGCGCTTTGCCCACTCGCCGGCCTCGCGGAAACCATCGGCGTCCGGGTGGAAAACGGTCACCTCGGGCAGCTCGACGAACTTGTGCTCGAAGTATCCGACCGCTTCCTGCGCGTCGGAGAAGTGCGACTTGACCTTATTGTAATACTCGATCGCCTTGGCGGTCTGGTTCTGAGCGTGGTAGATCTGCCCGATGATGTACAGCGCCAGCCACTTGTTGGGGCTGGGCCGCACCAAGCCCTGCTCATCGCGGAACGTCGCCGCTGCGACCTGCTCGGCCAGCTCGCGCGCGTGCTCGAAATTCCCCAAGTGGAAATAGGCCAGCGCCTGGATGTAGCGGTAGCGGTCAAGCCACTTGCTCTCGGGGAACAGCTCGATGGATTCGGCCGTGCGGTCGAGCACCGTCTTGAAATCGTCGAGGTCGAGGTAGGCGTTGGCCAGCGAGTAAGAGGCCTCGTCGGCGATCGGACTCTCCGGGTACAGCGCTAGAAAACCCTCCAGCAGCCGGATCGCCTCGCCGATGATGTCGGCCCGCGTCACGCGGCCGGCGCCCCGCTCGGTCGAAGCACTCCGCGGCCGGACCAAACCCGCGTTCTCGGCCTGCGCGTACAGCGTTTGTGACAGGGCATAGTAGATGCTCTCGACCTGCGGCGTGTCGGGGTACTCGCGCCACAGGTCCTCGAGAAAATCGATGCTCTCCAGGAAGCGGCCCTCGTCCTGTAACACGCCGCCCACGCTCGAATCCCGCACGAACGACGCATCCGCCGTCGCGCGGTAGATCAGGTAGGCGCGCTCGTGCTGGCCGGTGCGGGCGTAGGCGTCGGCCACCTGCACGATCCGGGCAAAGGGGATCACCAGATCGGGATACTTCTCCTTGAGGATCTCGAAGTAGTTGACGGTCCCCTCGGCGTCTTCGCGCTTCAGCGCGGCGGTGAGCAGCATGCGGATCGATTCGCGATACGGCTCCTCGCGCAGGACCCACTTCCCCTCGATGAGCTGAGTGAGGGACTTCGCCGCCGCCTCGTAGTCCCCGTCGTCGTAGTACAGCCGGCCGAAGTTGTACAGCTCGTCCGGCGTCATGCGGTATTCGTCGGGGCTCTTGGTGCCGCGCGGCAATACCGTCAGGATCTGGTCGTCCAGGTTCAGGTGCATGACGCTCGGGCGGTAGAGGCTGCGAGCGATCGTTGACGGAATCCGATACGTACCCGGCGTGGTCGCGACCATCTGGTAGCGCAGCCAGTCGACGCTGCGGCGGCTGCCGTAATACAGCGTCAGCACGTGGTCGGTGTAGTCATAAGCCAGGTGGTTGCCGTTGATCGTCTCGGTCAGCAGGCGGCAGCCGGCCGGAATGATCTCCTGAACCACGACGTAGTCACGATCGCCGGCGGCGTTCTCCGACCTGTCATAGCGCCGTACACGAACGCCCACGGGGATCACCGCCCCGACCGGCTGGTTCGCGGTCCCGTTGCGGAACCAGTTGTAGTCCCGGGCGACCGAGAACCCGGCGGGAACCACGCGGCCCTTGTACTCCAGCGCCGGCGGCGAAACCTCCCGACCGTAAACACGCAGCACGTCCTTGGGTACCCTGTCCGGGTGCGGGAACCTGCGCGAGAAGCCGGACAGCGTGACCGCGTACGCGTATTCGCCGCGGCCGGCAAATGCGAAGTCCACACGCTGTTTGTGAGGCTCGAGGTCGGCTTGGCTCAGGTCGATGCGGATCGAGCCGGCGTCGTCGGAGGTGAGCTTGCGGACCTCGCGCCCGTTCACGCTGACCGCCAACGTATAGTCTGCTCGCTCCTGCTCGGCCCGACCATAGTACGTGGCCAACGCGGCGATCACGGTGCCCTTGGCCTTGTGCGGCCGCCAGCCGTCGGCCCGCGCCGCGCTGACCAGGTAATCCACCATCGGCCGCACGCTGGCCGCGCGCGGATCGACCGAGAGCTGTGCCAGCAACGCCAATGCGGTGACCTCCAGCTCGCTGTTCATCCACGCCGAACTGTCGTCGCCGGACAACATCCGGCACGTCTTCACGCCGCGCCGGATCTCGCGCATGCGGTGTTCCAGCACGCCCAGCAGCTCGACCGCGATGGACTTGCGGTCAAGGCGTACGAAGGTCAGCGCCAGGTGTCCCAGAGCCGCGTTGCTCAGCGATTGACGGTTACGGTAGAGGCGGTTGGCGTGCGCATACTCGACCTCGTTGCCTCGTTGCCTGGTTGCCTGGTTGCCTTCCTCCGAAGCGACCCACGACACGCCGTACAGCACCACCGCCTTCAGCTCGGTCTGCGTGGGCCGCGCATCGGCGAAGGCCTTGTTGAGGTACGCGGTCAGCGTCTTCAACGGCTGCTCGGCGATCGGGTGGCCGTCGTGACGGGCCTTACCCAGCGCCCAGGCGACGTGCGCCGTCATCCACGGATCCGACTCGTTGCCTCGTTGCCTGGTTGCCTCGTTGCCTTCCCCGCCGCCCTGCCCACACCACGGCCAGCCGCCGTCGTCGTTCTGCGCCGCCAGAAGCTGCGCGATCAGTCCGGCCGCGCGGTCGTTCAGCAGCCGCACGTCGGCCGTACCGCCTCCCCCAAGCCCTGTCATCCTGAGCGCAGCGAAGGATCTCGCCCACCTTTCCCCCTCGTTGCCTCGTCGCCTGGTTGCCTCGTTGCCTTCCTGCCATCGCAGATAGTCCGCGGCGTACAGACACCCCAGCAGAGCCGAGGCGCTGTCGGCGTGCGTGCGCGGCGGCGTGGCCCTCCAGCCCTTCAGGCTGCGCTCGATGAACTCCCAGCGCGGGCCGCGTTCGAGCGCTTCTTCGATCAGCCAACGCTGCATGCCCGGCCCGACGGCCACGGTGAGCCGCAGGTCGTGGTACTCACCGCCCTCGCCCGGCGGTTTAGGCAACTCTAGCTCGACGAAATCGGTGTCCGTGCCCACCCCGGCCGCGTGCGTCTCGATCCGCATGCCCCACGGGCGGACGGGAATGGCGCGCGTGACGACGTCGGCCAGCCTGCGCTTGGCGTCGGGCACCTCGGTTTGCGTCTCGGCTGTTACCTCCAGTGACAGCTCACCCGTTTCCTTAATCTCGATTGCGTCAAACTCCACGTCGAAGACGCCGGTGCCGTCCACGTCGATTGTGCGCTTCTGCGTCGCGAGCTTTTCGCCCTTCAGCTCGACATCGATTTTGCCGGTGTACGGTGTCAGGCAATGTACTCGCGCCAGCGGGCGCGACTTGTCGCCTTCCATGAACGTCGGCGGCGTGAGCAGCTCGACGAAGAAGTCGTGCTTGGCCAGGACGTCCGCCTTACCGCTGCCGCAAAGCGTTTCGCGCGTGACGCCGCGGGCGACGAGCTGCCACTTGGTGCTCGAATCCGGCATGACGATCTTGACGGCGGCCGTGCCGTCGGCGTCGGTGGTGATGCGCGGGTTCCAATAAGCGACTTCCGGAAAATACGTCCGCGGCGGGGCATCTTGGATCAGCGCGGTAAGTCTGCGGCTAATCGTCCACCCGATCTCGGGGGTGTCAGCCAGAGCCAGGTCGCGATAGGTCTTGTCGAGACCCGCCGTGATTCTCTTGCCGGCCGCAATGCGATCCGCGAAATGCTGCACAACCTGTTTCCGGTCCATCCCGTAGAGACTAAACCACTCAGTCTGCTCGCTGAGGGGCACGCCAAGGATGTACTGGCCGGGCTGCCTAGGCGGGGCGAACCGCCCGCCGGCGCCTCCGCCACGGACGCCTTCAAGCATCTCGATTGCCTGTCCACCGAACAGGCCAGCTGCGCGCCCACGACGCGGGGCGTATCCGAGCGCGATCCCGCTTTGGGGCACTGACTGGGTTGTGTCAAGTTCCCTGACCAACTCCTCAACCTGGCCCATCACATCCGGAGGGCCCGCGACGATGAGGCTGTTTGTTCTGTCCTCTGCCGAGACGCTGAATTGCCCGCCCGCTCGCGCACCTCGCCGACGTGCCCCTGCCCTAGAGGAGAAAAGATCATTCAGCGCTTGCGCAACTTCGCCCGCATCCGCGTGCCGGAGCTCGAACGTTCTCACTCTCGCGGCGTCCGGCGCGGCTGGCGCCCGAGGAGGAGCTTCCATCCTGGTCCGAACGGCCCGCGCGTAGCGTTCGCGCTCTTCCTCGAGCCGTTGGCCTTCGGCGAGCAGCTCGGTAAGCATGCCGCGGGTCCGGGCCTGATAGCGGAACGCGCAGCTTGTTTCGGTGCGCATCGCCGCACGGCGGTAGGCACCCTCATTGAAGAACGCCACGATGTCCGGCGTGCGGTCGGGAAAGCGGCTCAACAGCGCGTTGTCGATCATCGCCAAGCCGACCTCCGCCTCGACCGGCTTGCCCTGCTGGTCAGTGACGGCGATCTCGACCGTCATCTCGTCGCGCGGCCGATACGTCTCCTTGTCGGGCTTGAGCGTGATGCTGAGTTGCCGCTCTACGGTGAACTCGCGCGCGGCCGTGTGTAGTTTCCCGGGTGGCACGGCCGTGTCGGCCGTGTTCCTGTGGCGCCCGCGTGAATCTTCCATCACCGAGACCGTGACCGCGAAGTTGGGGAAGTGCCCGTGCTCGACCGGCAGGTCGAAACGGTTGTGGCCGGGAGCGAGCTTGAGCGTGCGGTAGCCGATGATCTCCTCGCCTTCGTAGGTGATGAGCGCGAGGTGGGCCGCTCCCTTACGGTCGCGGCTCGGATCGGCCCCTCGCTTGCGCTCGGGGTTCGGATCGGCCGACGAGCCGTCGGCCGCTACGCCGAGGCGGGAGTGGATGTCGAGGGCGATCGCTTCGCCGACCTTGTAGTGTTGGCGATCGGTGAAGATGCGAATGCGGGTCTTGTCTTTATCGTCTGACACTTGCACGACCGCTTCTGCGGAGATGGTGTGGTCGAAGCGGTCCTTGCCCTCGGCCCGCAGGACGTACGTGCCGCCCTTGGTGAGCTTGAGCGACGCCCGCCCGCGGCCGGTCTTGGCATCCGTCTTGACCTCCACCGACGTGATCTTTGTTTCTGCCCAGGTCATCGGCCCGGCCGCCTGGGCCGCCTGCTGGGCCTGCTGGGCCTGCTCGCGCTGCAAACGCCGACCTCGCGTGTACGTCCGCAGAAACGCCGTCAGCGTCATTTCCTGGGCGAGCGGCTCACCCTTGAGATCCTTTGTCTCGACCGTGACCTCGACGGGCTCTTCGGACAGGTACAGCGGGCGCGGCGTCTTGACTTTGGCGCGGAATGCGCGGACGGCCACGTATACGGTGCCGCCCGCTTCGATCCCCAGGTCCGCCTGCCGGGCCGAGAAACCGACCCCGGCCTCCTCGGGCAGGCTGGTCGAGTCGAACTCGAACGCGACCTTGCCGTCCTTGTCGGTAACGCCGCTGCGATGAATCTCTTCGCCGGTGAACGGGTCGTGCATCGCGTATTCGACCGTCTTGCCGGCCACCGGCTCGCCGTAGTGGTATTGGATGACGATCGATCCCTTGATCGGCTCGCCGCGCATCACAACGTGCTCATCGAACTCGAAGCGCAAATAGGCCTTGGCGAGCTGATAGGTCTGGACGTCGAACGTACCAGTGAAGGTGGGGCCGCCGGGGCGGCGAGCGATAAGCTTGTACTGACCGACCGGGGCGTCGGTCGGCACGCGGAACTGCGTGGCGAACGAGCCGTACTCACTCAGCCGCAGCTCCTCCGTGTGCAGCACGCGACCCTTGGCGTCCACCACGTCCAGCGTCCAGCGTAGGCGCTGATCGTCGGGCTGGGTGGGCAGCGAGTACTGCTCGTCCTTGACCTCACGGAGGATGCCGCGAATGTTGACCGCCTGGCCGGGACGATAGGCCGGGCGGTCGGCGTAGATATACCCGCGTGGCGACAGGCCGGTCGAGAACTCCAGCCCATGGAGCGAAAGAGCGTTGCCGGCGATGTGCCCGTCGCGCTCGGCGAAGACGGCCAGGTTCTCCAGATCCTTCAGCTTCTTGTCCTTGCCCAGCCAGACGCCGTCCGCGTCGGTCTTCCCCGAAAGCAGGACCTTCGAGCCGTCCGAGACCAGCACGTTCACGCCCGCGGCCGGCGCCTGCGTCCGCATGTCCTGGGCGAAGACGAACACCTGGCGGCGGGAGCTCTTGATGATCACGTCGATGTCGGAGCGGATCAGCAGCGTGGTGGCTTCGAGCTTCCGCGGCGGGCCGCCGCCGGGAGCGGTCAGCTTGGTACTTTCGTTGCTGACGTTGACGGCGTAGACGCCGGCGCCCTCGAAGGGGATGTCAAGCTGCTGGGTGATCGGCTTGTACTTGGCATAGCCGGCGACCTCGATCTCCAGCGTCTTGTCCGGATCGATCAACAGCAGGTCGAGCGCTTCCACGCCGCGCAGACTGTGGCTCTTGCGGAAGTAGTCCTCCATGTCGATGCGGTAGAGCTTGACGGTGAGGCGGTCGATGTTGCGGAGATCGACGCGGACTTCGGCCGGCTCGTCGGTGCGGAAGATGCGCGCCGTAACCAGCAGCAGGCGCGTCGCGTTCATCTCGGCCACGCGCTGGCGCGCCCGCTCGGCCCACTGCGACCAGGTCAGCTTCCTGTACGCCTCGATGGCGGTCTCCAGGTCCTTGATCTTCTCCTCGAACGTCTGGCCGATGCGGAACTGGGCCTGCCCGGACTGCTCGGTGTTGGGGAACTTGTTGACCAGGCGTCGCCAGTGCGTAATCGGCTCGAACCAATTGGGCGCCTCACCCGCCTTCTCGCGCTGCTGCTGCTCGCGATAAGCCAGGTCGCCGAACATGTAGAGAATCGCAGGCGCACGGGCGTCGAGCGGGTACTTTTGCAGGAACGCGGTCCAAGCTTGGCGGGCATCGTCGTAGCGTTCGTCCGCGACGGCGTCGGCGCCCACCTGATACTCCGCATCGACGATCGCCTGCTGCGAGGCCGACCAATGCGGCCCGGTCGGGTACTTGCCCACGTACTCGTTCCAGGCGGCAATCGCGTCCGTGTACTTCTTCTGGGCGAAATAGAGCCGCCCGATGCTGAACAGGGCATCTTGCGAAAGCGTCTCGGCCAGCTTGCGCGTGTCGTCGTCGGCCGGGTCGATCACGTCGCGGTTGATCAACGCGCGGTAGGCCGCGATCGCCTCGTCGTGTCGGCCGAGATGGGCGTAGGCCTTGGCGATGTCGTGGGCCGCCTGGATCGCCTGCTTGCTACTCGGGAACGCTCGCAGCAGCTTCTCCAGCGTCTGGACGCCGAGCGTGAGAGATTCGGTGTTGGGCGGCTGCGGGAGCTGGTAGGTCTTGGATAGCAGATAAGTGGCCGTGATCCACGGCTCGCGCTGCTGCCGCCGGTCCGGATCCACCTGGTCGAGCAGCGTAAGCAGATCCTGCCAGGCCCGCCGTGCGCCGATCAGATCACCGGCCGCCAAGCGGCACTCGCCCAACCCGACCCGGGCGGGGATTAGGTGCCTCCCCGGCTGTGACGCCGCCGACGGCAAGGGCAACCCCACGTTGCGCAGTTTCCGCAACTCGCGGTAAGTATCGTCGAAAACCAACAGGTATTGCTCGTATTGGCCGGCCGCGTCGCCCCACTGCCCCAGCTTCTGCGTACACAGCGCCCGCCGATACGAAATCCGATCGCGCAACTGCTCCCCCGGTTCCAGCTCGAGCGCCCGCTCATAAAACGTCCGGGCCTTGGTGTAATCCGGTTTGGTCAACGTGTCCGACGGCTCGAAATACTCCTCGGCAAACCCGAGATACACCTGCGCAACTTCGCTTTTGCGCTCATCCCCCACCAGCGCGCGCACGCGCGCGGCATAGATGCGCTCGGCCGCCTCAAACTGCTTGCGGGCCACGTGGGCATCGGCCTTGCGGAAGCGGGCTTTGTGGGCCCAGGCTCCGCCCGGGAACTGCTTGAGCTGCTCATCGAACTGGGCGATCGCCTCCTGGTGCCGATTGTCGTACAGCAAGGCCAGCCCACGGCGGAACAGCAGGTGCTCGCGGGCGGACTCGTCCGCGGCCGCCAACGCGCTATCGATCAGCTCGATGGCCCGCTGATATTCCCGACTGCGCAGGGCCTGGTTGATCTCGGCGTCGGGCTCACCGGTCGGCACCTGCCCGTTCGCTAACGCAGTCGAAAAGAACCCCATCAAGAAAGTGAGCAAGGCCGGCAGGATTCCAATTCGTGTCATGACGCACACTCCTGGTGGGTGGGGAGACAAGGAGGACGTTTTGTGGCGTGGCGAGCGTACGTGTTACGCCGCACCGCCTTATCGGCGAACATCCCGTTCCGTCGCGCACTTGGCATGCCGCTATGCTTAGACGCCACAAACCCGCGATGGTTCCATACTTACTACGCAGAACTCGCCGGCGGGTTGCGAGCGCCCATCCGCAAATCCGCGGGCCCCGCCCTGCTTAGGATCGGTCGAAGTCGGGAACCTTCAACTGCTCGCCGCCTTTGAGGGCCGACTGATGCGCGACGATCCCCGGAACCGTCATCGCCAGCACCTCATCGAGATTGACCGCCGGCTCACGCTCCTCCACCAACGCGGCGATGAACTCATGCGTCAGGAAGGGATGCGATCCGCCATGCCCACTCCCGTGCCGCATCGGCTTGGGCAACAGGTGATGGAAGTTGGGCAGCTCGGTCCATCGCGGTGCCGCGGGGCCGATGATCTTCAGGCCACACGCGGAGCTGGGCATGTAGTACGTCATGTCGCTGCCGAACCACTGGGCCCGCTCACCCTCGGACCGCCCGTTCCAAAACACCCCGCAGCGACATATGTGTCCCCGGTCAGTCTTGAACAACGCCATGCAGGAACCGAAGGGGTTGTTGTAGGCGTTGTCTTTCCAGGCCGGTTCGTTCGGCGGCGTCCACCCCAGACAGGAGACGTCCGTCAGCCGCTCCCCGGTCAGGCCGACCAGCAACCCGGTCGAATGCGTCGGATAGAGCATGGGCGGGTACCCGTATCGCCAAGTGCGCTTCCCCTGGAAATGCGACAGGACGTGGTCGGCAGCGCAGATGCCCGGGTGGTAGTACTCCACCTCGCTGTAGAACAAGTACCCGAAGGCCCCTTGCTCGTACAGCTTGCGGGCCGCCATGCAGTGCGCCCGGTAGTAGCTGGTCTCGGCCATCATGTAGGTTAGCCCGGTCTTCTGCTGGACCTCGCGGAGTTGCCGGGCCTCCTCGAGCCCCAGACAGGCCGGGACAGCACACATGACGTGCTTGCCGGCGTTCATCGTCATGATGACGTGCCGGGCGTGGTCGGGGGCACCGGTGAAGATGGCCACCGCCTCGATATCCTTGTCGAGAATCAGCTTCTCCAGCGACTCGTACGACCGGTCGCATTTGTACGTCTTCATCAGCGCCTCGCGGCGGTCGGTACGGAGATCGCTGACGGCATGCACAGTGCAATTGGGGTCCTCGTGCCACTGGAATCCACGCCCAAAGCCCCCGCCGACCACGCCGATGCGGATCTTCCGGTCGGACTTCAGCGGATAGTCGGGCACCTTCTGCGCCGGCGGGGCCGCGTGGGCGAGCTTCTCCACCAACCCGGCCGCCAAGGGAGTGCACAGGGCGACCGCGGATGTCTTGCGGAGCATTTCGCGGCGTGACAAGCGACTCGAGTCCATGCTCGTACCCCTCTGGACAGGTGCTGCGTCGAGGCAGCCTTCAGCCAACCTGCTTGACGATCGGCTGGCCAGGGTATCGGAACCCGGTGCCCGCGACCACCCGGCCTGCTAACCGGGTATCAGTGGACAAAAAAAGGGGGCCCGCCACGCTTGGCGGGCCCCCTTTACAGGAGGAGGAGTTAGCAGCACTTGTTGATGTGTACTGCACCTGATCATAGGCACCCCTATGGGGTGGATTTCCACTTCTCGGCCCGAAAAAAATCCCTTTTCTGAGCCGCCTTGAGCTGCTCACACGCAACCCGTTGCCACTGCCAAGGTTGCGCACTCGGCCCCGACGTCAGCCCCAGCGGGCACCACCCCCGAGCAAGCCGAGATCCGCGTTTTGCTCCCCAACTGGGGCGCAGGCCTCTAGCCAAAGCGCCAGTCCGCACCGGGTCCGGGACGACAGGGCCTCCCCCTCGACTACCCTGCTCGGGCAGCGCGCCGAGAAGCGTGAAGGAGCCGGCTACGCAGGCCGCTCCGGCAGCTCATGCCGCATCACGACCGTGCTGGGGATGATCGGATACTGAACCCGGATCCGGTAGACATCGAAGCGCTCGCCATCCCAGCCCAAGCGATCGAACACGTAGCGGGCCATCTCGGCGTAGCGTGGGACGTCAGGCGTGTGAATTACCCCCGGGCCCTTGCCCAGGTACTCGACCGTCTCCCACGCCGGTAACTGGTCGCGCGCGCGCTGGTCACGAGGAGTCTCCGGGCCCCCGCGCAAATCGCCATACACGAGCACCTCGGGCGTTATCGGACCGAACACATCCTCATGCACAAACTGGTCGAAAAGCAGCACCTCAGACGGCGTGCGCATGCGCGCGGTCAAATCGCCGTAGCGGTTGCGTTCGTCGCGATAGTACGACGCAACGCGCCGGGCGACTTCCCCAATGATGCAGTTGAACGCAGCCGTGTTGCCGACTGGCCCTTCGACCAACTCGTCCTCCACGAAGCCGTGCGGCCCTGCCACGCGGCGAAAACGCGGCAGCGGTTTCGTGCAGAACTCCCGCAGCAGGGGCACCGCCGGGCCGTCCACCCTCACCTCGCAGGCTGGATCCAGCGGCTCCCGCACGAATGACGTACGCAGCGTGCCATCGTCGTCCGTGCAACGCGCCCGGGCCACGACCCAGGCGACGTTGGCACGAATCCGCCGAAAGCCCACGAAACCACGCACCGACCCGATATCCAACTGTCCCGGCCAGTCCGAGCGATGAAGAAAGTCGGCCTTCAGTTGAGTCTTGGCTTGGACTCCCCAGACGTAGCTGTTGGCCCGAAACGCCGCCTTCCGATGGGTCAGGTCGCCCCGCTTGCGACCGCGCCTGGCATACCCGCTCATCATCATTTCGAGCGAGGCACGATCGCCAGCGTGAACCTGAATAAGCTCCTCGAAGGCCCCCACCGCCCGTGCCGCCGCTTCGGTCAACCCGGACGGTACACCTCGCTCGGCCGCGGCTTCCAGAAAGATCCTCACCCCCGCCGCACCGGGCACGTGCTGCGCTGCCATGAATGGGTCGCTTCCGTGCACGACCCTGAATACCCGCCAGCCAAGCTTCTTATCGATCTCCAAAGCCCTTTCCAGCTCGCTGGGCCGGGTTACGTGCCCCGGCAAGGCCTCGATCACCTCGGCAAAGGCGTTTCGGACTCGCCGCACAACCTCCTCGGCGTGCGCCTCGAACGGGCGCGCTTCGGCTTTCTGGTTGGTATCAGATGCCATGTTCCTCTGCGAGCGTAGCAGGTTTCCTGTACTGTTGCAAGAAACATTTCTCAGAAACCTCGGCAAAAGGCCTTGACATCAGCCGGGTGGCCCGGTTACTCTCGCTACGGGTCGGGATACGTTTCTGGAAACAGAATGCCCAACCGCTAGGAGTTCCTTTGCTGGCCCGGGCAGCGGGCCAAAGAGCGAATGGTGTCACACGGGAAGGAGGAGCAACCCAATGCGCAGCAACTGTTTCGTGGTGTTAGCGGCGGCGGTGGCCTTGGCCCTGCTCGGCCAACCTGCGCCAGCTGAGATCCTGGACTACGGCCCCTGGGAACCCAACATCGGCGAAGTAGGCGGCGCCTCCGGCAGCGACGCTTACGCGCAGTCCTTCGTTGCCCCGGAGGAGAACGTGCTTATTAAGGCCGGGATGTACCTCTTCGGCGGCGGGGATGACCCGCCGGCAATCCGCGTTGACGTCTGGGGCGCCGGCGCGAACGGCAGGCCGGACGAGAACAACATCGTCCTCGAGGGGCCGGTGTACCAGGAATACTTTCCGCGGCTGACGCTCGTGACCGTCGAGACCGAAGGCGTGGTTCTCGCGCCCGGCGAGCGCTATTTCGTCATGCTCAACGGGATGATCGACCAGGAGAGCACCGGGTACTACTTCAGCACCGTCAGCACCCCCGAGGATCCCTATCCGGGCGGGGGGTACTGGTGGACCAACAACATGGGGCAATCCTGGAACACCGGTGGAGCTTCGGACTTCGGTTTCTACGTCGAAACCACCGCCGAAGGGTGCGGCGGCGACCTCGATGGTGACGGCGACACGGACCACGCCGACCTGGGCATCCTCCTGGCAGATTGGGGCTGCGAGTCCGATTGCGTCGGTGATCTCGATGGCGACGACGATACCGACCAGGCGGACCTGGGCATCCTGCTAGCCGATTGGGGCTGCGGCAGCTAAGCCCTCATAGCCCCGGCACAAGCCCCTGCTTGAGCCCGTGTCTTCTTTCAGACAGGCATGGCCGTCCGGGAGACGACGAACCTGCTTTGATGGCCTCCTCAGAGGAGTTGCGAGAATGCGCGAGAACCAGTGCAGCCGATTGTGCACAATCCTGCCGGTCGCGGCGGTCGCATTCATTGGCGGCTCGGCCGCGCTGGCCGACGGCACTCTGTGGGACGAAGGCGTCCTGACACTGACGTTCGACGATTGGTCCAGCATCCGAGCCGTCTCGGCGGACCATGACGGCAGCTACATCTACACGGTCTCCGGCGGGAGCACGAGCGGCTTCCGCTTTGCCAGGTACCTGCTGGATGGAACGATGGACCATTACTACGCCTCCGGCGTGGACTTCCGCGGTTTGTTCACCAACAGCGACCGAGAGCTCTTCGCCAACGGCTTCGTCTGGTATGACCTACCCCCACAGGTGTATTCGCTCACCATCGATGGCGAGCCAACTTTTCTGTGCACCTTGATCGGCGCGCATGCGCACTCGTCGGCGAGCTTCAACGCTGACGACACCGAGATCTACACCCGCGACGGAACGACGCTGCGACGCTTTAACGCCGAAGACGGGGCATACCTCGGGAGCATCAGCTTTCAGGGAATGACCGCGGAGGAGCTCGAATTTCCGGCCGAGTTTCAAATGGAAACCAACCTGGATGGTCGGATCTTCACGTACGCGGTCGGCGTGGTATCCGAGTGGGATCTGAACGGCGTCCGCATCGGGACCGGCACAATCCCGATTGACACGCCGGATGGCTTTGAAACGACGTGGTCCTTCGCGGTTGGCGGAGACGACCGGATCTACGTGTTCAACGAAAGTGCCGTGAAATGGGAGGTCTACAACGTAGGCATCGCGGCCGGCTGTGCCGGCGACGTCGATGGCGACGGCGATACCGACCAGGCCGACCTGGGCATGCTGCTGGCGGACTGGGGCTGTGAGGCCGACTGCGTCGGTGATCTCGATGGCGACGACGACACCGACCAGGCTGATCTGGGCATCCTGCTCTCGGACTGGGGCTGCGGGGTCTGAGTGGCGGCCTCCGCCCAGCCAAGCAAAGTCCTGATCCAGACAGCCGGCCGAACAGCGTTGCTTGCACGCGGAGGCACCGGTGGGAAGCGTGCCATCGATTCACGAGCCCAGCCCAACGTGCACACCGCCGCTACGCCGAACCTGGCGGCGGGTTGAAACGTGAGAAGCGTGAAGCCGGCGATCGCCGTGCTCTTCGTCGGCGCAGGATAATGCACGGAGAAAGGGGCGAGCTATGAGAGTGAGCGGTACGTGGTTTCTGTCATGTGTTGGCTTGTTGTGCTGCGTGGTTGCAGCAGCTCCGGCCGACGGCCGCTGGGTGTATACCTATGAAGACGACTTCAGCACGCACAAGGCAGAAGCGGATAGCTACGACCATTCGATCTTCTGGCCTGAGGACGAACCACCCCCGCTGGAACCCTACCTCTTTTACACCGTCGAGACTGAGCCCTCCGGTGGCCTCGCATTCGTCGGTTACTACGGCGACGAGGCCCGCCTGGCCTACTGCTTCCCCCTGGAACCGAGCGGCCCGCCGGAGATCTTCGGCGTCCTGGAGCTCGACGTCCTGGAGTGGCAACCCGGGGGTTACCTGGCAGTCCAGCTCTCTGCGGACGGTGAGGTCTGGACCGGGGGAATACTGCTGGACTTCGGCCATCAAAAGATCCCGCTTGCTTCGCTGCAAGGCACGTGCTACGCGCGATTCCTCGGCGACGGCGTGGTCATCGACAACTTGCAGGTCAGGATCGTCGAGGCGGCGGAGGTCCTGTATGTCGATGACGACGCGCCGAACGATCCCGGTCCCGGCGACCCGTCGGTGAGCGATCCGCTGGAGGACGGTACTCCAGCGCACCCGTTCGACGCAATCCAGGAGGCGATCGACCTGGTTCAGGGCGCGGTCGAGATCGTCGTGGCCGATGGCACCTACACGGGCAACCCCAACAAGAACATCGACTTTCTCGGCAAAGGCCTGACCCTGCGATCGGCCAACGGGCCGGCCAATTGTGTCATCGACTGCGAAATGCAGGGACGCGGATTCCACTTTCACAACGCCGAGCCCAATGTGGCCGTGCTCGCCGGCTTTACGATTACGAACGGCGGGAATGTCTCGCGTGGCGCCGGCGTCTACTGCGACAACGCGTGGCCGACAATCGCCAACTGCGTGATCACGTCAAACGTGGCAGCGGGAGCGTCTGAATCGGCCTGCGGCGGTGGCATCTGCTGCATACATCTCAGCCCGCTCATCGTCAACTGCGTGATCGCGCAGAACCGGGCGGAAAGCTACATGGGGCTACCATCCCATGGTGGCGGCGTGTACTGTGAAGATAGCCATCCGACCATCGCCAATTGCACGATTACGCAGAACGTGGCGGTTGGTGATGACGGCGCCTCCGGCGGGGGCCTTTACTGCTGCAACAGCAGCGCGAGGATCACAAACTGCATCTTGTGGAATGACACGCCGCAGGAGATTTACGTCCATTCGGGCTCGCCCATCGTCACCTACAGCGATGTGTTCGGAGGCTGGCCCGGCAGCGGCAACATCGACGCCGACCCGCAGTTCGTCGGCCCGATGGATTTTCGCCTTTCGCCCGGCTCACCCTGCGTTGACGCCGGCGACAACACGGGTGTCCCCTACGACTATGCGGATCTCGACGGCGACGGCGTTGTGTATGAACGGACGCCCCTCGACCTCGACGGCAACCCACGCTTCCTGGATGACCCGCTCACGGTAGATACGGGCGTTCCCGACCCACCGGACTATCCATACGTCGTGGACATGGGCGCGTTCGAGTTTCTGCGCTGCCTGGGAGACCTGGACGACGACGGCGATACCGACCAGGCCGACCTGGGCATGCTGCTGGCGGACTGGGGCTGCGAGGGTGACTGCGTCGGCGACCTGGACGGTGACGGTGACACCGACCAGGCTGACCTCGGCGTCCTGCTCGCCGACTGGGGATGCCTGCCGTAGCAGTTCTGGACGGCGGCTCGCCGGCCCGCGTTGTCAGCGTGCGTTAGTGCGGGCTTGAGTTATCGATCGGTTCTGCGCATACTCAGGAGTGTTACCATGAGGCGAGCGGCCACGCTGGAGGCGTTTCCAGACGGCCAGGACACGCACGCAGCCTGAGGGACAGCGAACTAGAAACGAGGAGGTACGAGCGATGGCAAGCACGATGCTGAAGGCTCGCACAGGTTGGATCAACGTTACTGCGGCAGCGGTGATCTTCACGCTCATCACGCCGTGCAGCTCACTTGCGCAGACCATCAGCCAAGGCCTCAAAGTGACGACCGACGATCAGGCGTATCGCGTCACCTGCACGGCGAAGTTCGCCCTCGGTGACCTGTCGTTCCAGCAGGTCATGGGGTACGACGTAGTCGCACTCAGAGACGGCAGTTTTCTCACCACCTTCGGCCGACCCATGCTGCCGGTCAAGCAACTGAAACTCGCGCTGCCCCCGGGCATGGCGGTCACGCGCGTGTCGGTTGTCGAGGTCTCGCAACAGGAAATCGGGGGCCAGTACACGATCTTCCCTGCCCAGCCGCCCCGAATGCTGAGCCAGCCCCTTCGCCCCGCGGACTTCGTTCAACCGGACGCGGCGACTTACGCCTCGGCCGACGCCTACCCCTCAAGCCTGGCAGAGTTCTCCCACCAGAGTGACCTGGCTGGGCAGAGCACTGCCACCATCCGGCTGTTCCCCTTGCAGTACGTTCCGCGCGAAAAGCGCTTGCGGCTCTGCACCGCGCTCACCGTGATTGTCGAAGGTACCGGCGGATATGAGTGCGGCGACTATCTACCACCCTCCATCTCCGAGGCTGGCCGCGCAGCTTACGAACGGATGCTCACGCGCGCGGTCGTCAACCCTCAGGATGTTGAGCTGCGGACTCGGAGCGACCCACCTCCTCGATCGTTTGGCGTAGGACCGGGCGACTACGATTACGTGATTATCACACACGATAGCTGGGTGGACGACTTCGAGCCGCTGGCCGACTGGAAGACCAAGAAGGGTGTGCCTGCCAGTATTGTCACGACCGACTGGATCTACAACGACGGCGGGTACACCGGCTCCGATGTAGATAAGGTCCACGCCTTTGTGGTGGACGCCCACAATAACTGGGGAGCCACGTACTTCCTCCTGGGCGGCGACAGTAACATCATCCCCTACCACATCCGGACGATAACCGTCCCCGGCTATTGGACGGATGACATCCCCAACGACACCTACTATGCCGACTATGACGAGGACTGGACCTGCGAGGTGCACGTCAGCCGCGTCGGCGTGCGCAGCCCCTCCGGGATCAGTACCTTTATCAACAAGGTATTTACATACGAGAAGAACCCGCCGCTCGGCGATTACGCCACGATGACGGCGTTCTTCGGCTTCGACATCGGCGATCCGGACGACCACTACGGAGAGGTCGCCAAGGAATACATCCGCAACCTCCATCTGCCCGAAAGCTGGACCGTGCAAACCGAGTACGACAGCGAACCCGGCACCCACAAGGCCGACGTCATCGCCTACCTCAACCAGGGACACCATCTGGTCAACCACTGTGACCACTGCAATACGGATTGCATGGGTGCGGGCTGGACGTGCCACGGCGACCTGCTATACATCTCAGACATAAACGCACTCGGCAACGGCGACCGCCAAAGCATCCTCTTTGCCGTAGGCTGCTACCCGGCCAATTTCCCCGCGTACACCTGCATCGGCGAAGCCTTCGTGCAAAACCCCAACGGTGGTGGCATCGCTTTCATGGGCAACACGTGCTATGGCTGGGGCGGCACGCTGCCTGACACCGACCACTACTCAATGCGCCAAGACCGTTACTTCTTCCGGGCCCTGTTTGACGAGGGCCTTTACCGGCTGGGCGAGTGCTTCTCGTATCTGAAGAACGGAGCGTTCGAGGGTTTTGACCCCTACAACCTCAATATGTACTGCTTCACACAACTGACCCTGCTGGGAGAACCCGAGCTCCCGATCTGGACACATGACCCCCAGAGCCTTACGGTCACACACGACGACACTCTTCTCGCCGGCGAATACACGACCTTCCCAGTTCAAGTGTACAGTGGTGATGATCCAGTCAGCCAAGCCACCGTTTGCCTGTGGAAGGCTGATGACGTGTACGAGATCGAGACCACCAACGCCGACGGTCTGGCCACCTTCTCGTTCACGCCGCAGACCACGGGAACGATGGACGTCACTGCGACGTGTCACAACTATCTGCCTTATGAAGGCCAGGCGGAAGTAACTGAAGCGGGTTGCGTCGGCGACCTGGACGGCGACGGGGACACCGACCACGGCGACCTGGGGATTCTCCTGGCAGATTGGGGTTGCGACGACCCAGTAAACGGGTGTGCCGGTGACCTCACCGGGGACGACAAGACCGACCACGCCGACCTCGGCCTCCTGCTCTCCGACTGGGGCTGCGGACAGTAGCGCAGGCGTCTGCCAAGGAATGTCGCGGTACCGGCGTGGATCGGGGGCCCGGCTCGACTATACTGAGCCCAGACATCCTGCGTCGCCGGCCCACCTGGTCGGCGCAGTGAATCCTCACAACGGCGGAGTCACCTGGCATGCCCAATCGAATCCACACGCAGACGCTTGCCATTCTGACCGGCGTTGTCGCGCTCAACGTGACGGGCGCGTTGACGCCGGCCCTGGCCCAGCACGAAGTGGCCAAGCTGCGTGCCGTGGACGCCGCGGCGCGCGACTACTTCGGGCGCTCCGTAGCCATCTCGGACGACACGGTCGTGATCGGGGCGTACCTGGACGACGACAACGGCACCGACTCCGGCTCGGCATACGTGTTCCGCTTCGACGGGTCGAAGTCGGTTCAGCAAGCCAAGCTGCGGGCCTTCGACGGTGCGCCGGATGACTGGTTCGGCTACTCCGCGGCCGTCTCCGGCAACGTCGCCGTGATCGGGGCGGACCGGGACAACGACCTGGGGACCAAGTCCGGGTCGGCGTACGTGTTCCGCTTCGACGGCTCGAAATGGGTCGCGGAAGCCAAGCTGCTGCCCGCCGACGGAGCGGCCGGCGACCACTTCGGCAAGTCGGTGGCTGTCTCCGGCAATACGGTCGTGATCGGCGTACCTTTCGACGACGACAACGGCGCCGACTGCGGCGCGGCGTATGTCTTCCACTACGATGGCTGGGGCTGGGTTGAGCAAGCCAAACTGCAGGCCTCCGACGGCGCCACGGATGACCTCTTCGGCTACATCTACTCCGTGGCCGTCTCCGGCAACACCATCGTGGTCGGGGCACAAAGCGACGACGACCACGGGCCAGCCTCCGGCTCCGCGTACGTCTACCGCTACGACGGCCACGCCTGGGTTGAGGAAGCCAAGCTCACCGCCTCCGACGGCGCGGCCGGCGACACTTTCGGGTTCTCCGTAGCGATCTCCGACGACACGACCATCATCGGAGCGCAGCGAAACGACGACAACGCCACCGACTCCGGGTCGGCCTACGTGTTCCGCTACGACGGCTCGAGTTGGGTCGAGGAGGCCAAGCTGCTGGCCTCGGACGGCGGGCCGGGACACAAGTTTGGCTACTGCGTGCCTATCTCGGGCGACACTGTCGTGATCGGGGCATACCTGGACGATGACAAGGGGGCTGGCTCCGGCTCGGCCTACCTGTACCGCTTCGATGGGTTCAGTTGGGTCGAGGAGGCCAAGCTGCTGGCATCCGACGGCGCGGCGGATGACTGGTTCGGCTATTCCGTGGCCGTTTGCGGCGACACCGCCGTCATCGGGGCATTTCGGCACGACGACAACGGCCCCGACTCCGGCTCGGCTTACGTCTTCAAGCTTACGCCCGCCTGCGTCGGCGACATTGATGGCGACGGCGATACTGACGGGACGGATCTGGAGGTTCTGCTGGGAGACTGGGGTTGCCTGGGCGGTGGACACGCCAGTGACCTCGACGGCGATGGTGACCGGGACCAGGGCGATCTGGGGGTCTTGCTGGGCGACTACGGTTGCG
The DNA here is from genome assembly GCA_964572345.1 of uncultured Planctomycetales bacterium. Taxonomy (GTDB): domain Bacteria; phylum Planctomycetota; class Phycisphaerae; order UBA1845; family Fen-1342; genus JAUWXH01. Next base: position 12,324 of record CAZNFA010000052.1, on the reverse strand, counting down.
GCTCCAGCGTCCGATAACGCCCCACCCTCACGCGGCCCCGCCGAGTGTTCCTCCTCCTACCGATACGCACCGCAACGTGTTGCCCGGAACCGCCTTGGCGCCCCGATATACGCTTGAGTTATCGAGCCAAAGCGCGTATAGTACAATCCTGCACAAGGCGTTTCGCCCATTCACGTTAGCCCGAGAGCTGACGCGTGGCGATTCGGGAGTGTCCTGCCCAGGTCCGCGGGGGTCGGCGTGGAACGCTGGCCGGGAAGCGGGTGTGCGGACACTCGCCTAACCTTGTTGCTACGAGAGGGTTACGATGCTTCTGGGGGCCGCATGGAAGGCGCAGGCAGACGCTGCCCCGGGCAGCTCGCCGCACGGCATACCTGACGGCTACCCAAGACTGTTTGGAGAGTGCGTCGCAGGCGGCGCGCTGGTTTCCTACACACACCAAGTGAAGGCATGGCCATACACAAATAAGGAGGCATAGGTTATGGTAGGTAAGGTGCGCAAAGTGCGAACGGTCTGGACCGGCCTCGTCGTGGCGGCCGCGGTGGCCGTTCTGCTCCTCCCGCCGCTCGCCCTCGCTCAGACAAAGCCTGAGCGCCCGCAAGCCGCCGGGGCCGATGAAGGGTACTGCCTCACGTACACGGCGACGTTCTCGCTGGATGATTTGTCGTTCGAGCAGGTTATGGGCTACGACGTGGTCACGCTTGAGGACGGGAGTCTCCTGACAGACGTTGGGCGACCGATGCTACCCGTACAGCCAGTGAGGCTGGCTCTGCCGCCGGGCATGGCAGTCACCGGCGTGTCGGTGGTCGATGTCGTACGACAGGAGATTGCCGGCGAATACACGATCTTCCCGGCCCAGCCCCCCAGAGAAGTCAGCGACCCGGCTGATGAAGAGGACTTCGTGGCCCCGGACGCGGCCACGTATGCCTCGGCCGTGGCCTATCCGGCAGAGCTGGCCGAGTTCTCGTATCAGACCGACCTGGCCGGACAAAGCATGGCCGTCATCGGCGTATGCCCGGTGCAGTACTTCCCTCGTGAGAGGCGTCTGCAGCTCTGCACCTCGCTGACGGTCGTGGTCGAAGGTGTAGCCGGCTACGAGTGCGGTGATTACCTGCCGCTCTCCATTTCCGCGCACGGCCGGACGATTTACGAGCAAATGCTCACCGCCGCGGTGGTCAACCCCCAGGATGTGGAGCTCAGGACTTCGCCGAACCCACCCCCACACACGACGGGCGTTGACCCGGGTGATTACGACTACGTGATCATCACGCAGTCCAGTTGGGTGGACGATTTCCAGCCGCTGGCCGATTGGAAGACGAAGAAGGGCGTGCCGGCCACGGTCGTCACCACGAGCTGGATCTACAACGAGGGTGGCTACAGCGGCAACAATCAGGGCAAGATCCGGGCTTTTGTTCAGGATGCGCGCAACACCTGGGGCGCCACTTTCTTCCTGTTGGGCGGGGACAGCAACAGCATCCCCTATCACACGAGGTACATCAACGGCGATTCCATCCCCAATGACACGTACTACGCGGACTACGACAGCGACTGGACCTGCGAGGTCCACGTGGGGCGGGCCTCGGTGAGGAGCACGTCGGCAATCCTCACGTTCATCGACAAGGCGCTGACGTACGAGATGAACCCGCCGCTGAGCAACTACGCCAAGACGGCATTCTTCGCCGGTTTTGATCTGTATACCTACGGCAGCCACGAAGGCGAGGGCTGCAAGACGGACATCAAGAACTACTACGTGCCTTCAGATTGGACCTATCGGCGCGAGTACGACAGCGAACCCGGGTACCACAAGTCGGACGTGATCGGCTACCTCAATCAGGGGAACAACCTCGCCAACCACATCGACCATTGCGGCGAATACTTCATGGGCACCGGTTACACGAACCACGGCCAGGGGCTTGGCAACTCCAACATGGATGCTCTATACAACGGTGAGCGCCAGACTATTCTCTACTCCATCGGCTGCTGGCCGTGCGCGTTTGACTACTCAGCCTGTATCGCAGAGCACTTCGTCCAGAATGCGAACGGTGGTGGCCTGGCCTTCGTCGGCAACACCCGCTCCGGCTGGTACTCACCCGGGTACGATGACTACTACTCGCTCCGCTTCGACCGCTTCTTTTTCCGGTCGCTGTTCGGCCAAGGTCATTACCAGCTCGGCCCGTGCTTGTCGGACCACAAGAACGACGTCTATCTGGAAAACTCGACATACCAGTACATCTTTACGGAGCTGACCCTGCTCGGTGATCCGGAGTTGCCGATTTGGACCGAGGACCCGGAGAGCCTCGCCGTCACTCACTACGACAGCTTGACCGCCGGCGAGCCGATGGTGTTCCCGGTCGAGGTCTACGCCGGCGGCGATCCGCTCTACGGTGCAACTGTATGTCTGTGGAAACACGGTGATATCTACGAGATCGATCAGACCGACTACGCGGGACAGGTTATCTTCGTGATCATTCCCGCCACGACCGGGACGATGCACGTAACTGTGACGAAGCACAACTACCTGCCCTATCAGGGTGCGGTAGAAGTGACGGAACCTTCCGGCTGTGTCGGCGACCTCGACGGCGACGGCGACACTGACCACGGTGACCTCGGTGTTTTGCTCGGCGACTGGGGCTGCACCGGTGGCGGCTGCGCCGGTGACCTGAACGGCGACGGCAATACCGACCACGAGGATTTGGGCATTCTGCTCGCCGACTGGGGCTGCACGCCCTAGCAGAGCCGGAACATGACTCACGCGGCCGGGCGGGCTGCCTCCCACTGACGTGGCGGCTCGGTTCCTTCCGCCGACAGCCCGTACGTGCACCCCCAGCCCCACCCTCGCACCGCCGGGGGCGGGGCTTTCGGCTCTTCAAGCGCGGGGCAACTGAAGCGGCACGACCGGTGGCAAAATCCCGCGCAAATCGCGTAGAATCACCCCCCATCCATAAGGCTGACAGGCAGGTGCGACAATGGCATTGAGGGTTCACAACAGTCTGACGCGTCGCCGAGAGGAGTTCGTGCCGCTCCAGCCCCCGCGCGTGGGAATCTACGTCTGCGGACCGACCGTCTACGGGCACAGCCACCTCGGGCACGCCAAGAGCTACGTCGGGTTCGACGCGATCGTCCGCTGGCTGGATTTCAGCGGCTATGCGGTCAACTACGTGCAGAACATCACCGACGTCGGCCACCTGACCGACGACGCCGATGAGGGCGAGGACAAGGTCGTCACCGAGGCTCGCCGGCGTGGGCTGCACCCCATGGCCGTGGCCGAAACGTACACGCGCAGCTACCTCGATGACATGGACGCGCTGAACATCCGCCGGCCGGACATCATGCCGCACGCCACCGGCCACATCACCGAGCAGATCGCCTGCGCCAAGACGCTGCTGGACAAGGGCCACGCCTACGAGGTCAACGGCTCGGTGTACTTCGACGTAAGCTCATTCCCCGACTACGGCAAGCTCAGCGGTCGCAGCGTCGAAGGAATGGAAGCCGGCGCCCGCGTCGAGGTCAACCCGGAGAAGCGCCACCCGGCCGACTTCGCCCTGTGGAAACGCGCCGAGCTCGGCCACATCATGCGCTGGCCCAGCCCCTGGAGCGCGGGCTACCCCGGCTGGCACCTCGAATGCTCCGTCATGAGCCAGAAATACCTGGGCGAGACGTTCGACATCCATGGCGGCGGGCTCGAAAACCAGTTCCCGCACCACGAGTGCGAGATCGCCCAGGGCGAGTGCACCACCGGCAAGCCCTTCTGCCGCTACTGGCTGCACAACAACATGTGCACCATCAACGGCCAAAAGATGGGCAAGAGCCTGGGCAACTTCATCACGCTTAAAGAGCTGTTCTACGAGGGGCACCCGCTGCTGGAGAAGACGTTCGAGCCGGTAGTGGTCAAGCACTTCGTGCTAACCAGCCATTACCGCGCCCCGCTGGACTTCTCCAACGACGCCCTTAAGGGTGCCGAAAGCGGCTCGTACAAGCTGCGCGACGCGGCACGCGAGCTGTCGCGGGCGGCGTTGGAGGCCCCCGCGAAGCCGCAAGCCGAGCAAATCCGCACCGCGCTGGCCGAGATCGAGCAGCGCTTCACCGATGCGATGAACGAGGACTTCAACACCGCTGCCGCCTTGGCCACACTGTTCGACTTCGCCAAGCAGACCGGCCAATGGATCGACCAGGGAGCGGGCAAGGAAGATCTGCTCGCGGCCGACACGCTCATGCAGCGGCTCACTGGCGACGCGCTCGGGCTGAAGTGGGCATCGCCACTCGGTGAAGGCGACGAGTCCAAACAGTACGACCTGATCAAGCTGCTCGTTGATCTACGGGCCGACGCCCGCAAGAAAAAGGACTTCGCCCTGTCCGACCACATCCGCAACCGGTTGGCCGACCTGGGCGTCGAGCTCCGCGACGCGCCCGAAGGCACGAAGTGGTAACTGTGGCAGTGGTCACTGTGGCAGTGGTGACTGTGGCAGTGGTAACTGTGGCAGTGGTGACTGTGGCAGTGGTGACTGTGGCACCGGCATCTTGCCGGTGAAACGCCAGACGGATGCCCCACCGCTTCAGACGAGTCCTTCCAACTGTAGCGGCCGGCGCCCCCGCCGGCCGTTGGCACCGTTTCCAGTCTGTAGCGGCCGGGCTCCGTCCCGGCCGTTCGTACTGTTTCCCGTAGCACCCTGCAGCTCGCAGGCCGTCGGCCGTTGCATCACGCGTCGTCTCACGGGCAAACGTTCCCCCAGTTCCCCAGCAGGATGCCGAGGTCCGAATGGTCGGTGACCCCGTCGCAGTCCAGGTCGCCCTCGTCGGAATAGTGCCACGCCATCAACAGCAGGCCCAAATCAGTGTGGCCTACCTCCCGGTCGCAGTCGAGGTCGCCAGGGCACGGCTGCGGCCCCGCGTCGCCGAACTCGTAACCCCACACGTCCAGCAGCGGCAGCGTTACGGTTACCGGTGTCCTCGGTGTGTGACTCACCCACCAGGGGCGCCCCTTCGGGCCGACGGTTTCCAGGCTGTCTCGAATACCTTCTGCCAGTCATATTGCCATGTCGGCAACAGCCCACGCACGAACGCTTCCCGGCGCAAGAGCCTGATGCACTTGCAGGTCGTTCCGTCAAGGGTGTCGATGGCCCGGTCAAGCTCGCCCCAAGTCGGAACGTTCAGGTGCGAGTCGGGCATTCTGTCGCGATGAGCTACACTCTTATCGACGTAGTGCTTTACCGCCTTGCAGACGTCTACCAGTTGATCGCGGTCCGTTCGCACCGTCGCGGGATCGACGTGGCTGCCACCTGGCCCGCTCCATTCGTCGAAGAACCTGTCGGCCGAGCCGTCGCACCGAAACTCCTCGGGGTACTGGCCCACGTACCACGCACGCGTCATTGAGGTTGCGTTCCGCTCCATATCATCCAGCAAGTTCCGAAGTGACACGCACTGCCGGTCCTTGTCGGTTAGTTGTCGCACCCGCACGGCCGCAGAGCGAATGTACTGGTATACGAACCAGTTTACGAAGTCGTTAGGGTCGTGCGTGTTAGGGTTTGCCTCAACGATCTCCATTGTTTCACGGAAGATGTACCGATCGCTCAGAAGCAACTGCACGTCCCTTTGGATTATTCCGAGCCAATCCAGCCACTTGGCCAATAGCGATTCCATCATCGACAGCGTGCTCCTCGCTTTGGTCTGCGTGGTGCTTACCCAGGACACATGCGGCTCGTTGGCCTACGGACAGCCTTCGCCCCAGTGGGCCAGCAGGATGCCCACATCGGCCTGGTTAGTGTGGCCGCTGCAATCGAGGTCGCCACAGTCGCGGCCCCAGCAGGACAACAGCAAGCCCAGGTCGGATTGGTCAACGTCTTGGTCGCCATCGAGGTCGCCGGGACAAGGTTGTGGACCCGTGCCGCCGTACTCGTAAGCGCCCATGTCAACGACTACACCCTCCCCGCAGCAACCGTAGTTGGGCGTGTCCGGGTCGTCAAAGAAGCGCCCCTCGCCATCGAGGTCCAACGGCGTGTACTCGTTCGTGTCGCCATCGTTGTCGAGGTCAGCGATATCCAAAGGAACGGACCAATTGCACCCGGCGTCGATACAGGGCGAGCCGGGTGACAGGTGATAATCGTCGTTGTCGGGATCGACGAACAGCGGATCCTCATCGATGACCCCGGTACCGAAGTAACCACCTTGGATGCAGCTATAGCTGACAAAGGCGGTGTCTCCCATGATCTCTCCAACGGAATTGCCCCACACAATGCAGTTGATCAGGCTGCCAGCACTACCATCGTTGTACATGCCGCCGCCAGCGAGCGCCTGGTTCGCGCTGAGCGTGCAGTTGATGAGCACCGGGAAGCTCGAAACGGCCGTGTAGATGCCGCCGCCCATGTCACTGGCCGAGTTTTCGACGATCAAGCAGTTGATGAGCGTCGGCGAGCTCCAGCTCAGATAAAGCCCTCCGCCGCGCCCGGCTGCGTTGCTGGTGATCTTGCAGTTGACGATGGTTGGGGCGCTGGAGGTGCAGTAGATGCCGCCACCCCAAGGATACTGCTCGGTCTCATTACCGTTCGTGATCGTGAAACCACTCACTATGGAAGTCGGCCCGTCACCCGCGTGAAAGTAGAATCCCCGCCCAGAGTTCTGACAGTCGATGATGCAGTTCTCCGGGCCGTTGGCGGAGCGAACGGTGATGGCCTTGCCGCCATAGTCCAGGTTCTTGTTGCCCGGGCCGGTATAGGTGCCGTCGCAGACGACCACCTCGTCGCCGTCCCGGGCCGCGTCGATGCCCTCCTGGACCGTGAGGTAATCCCCGCTGCCGTCCCAGCAAACGTAGATCGTGTCGGCGTTGGCGATCCCAGCCGCCGACCCCAGCAGCACGATAGATCCCATTAACAGAACAGGCGTGAAAGCTCGCGCGACTGCGTTCATCAGTCCTTCCTCCTGTCTTCGCCGCCCCTCGCACGTGACGCTACTGAACCGACCTGACACGAACTTGCAACATCTAGCATAAAGCAGGCCGACGGCGAAGTCAACGCGATATTATGCCCGCCCGGTGAGGCCGCGCTCACCCGGGGCAGACCAGCCGTTTGCATCAGCCGACCACCGGCAAGATGACCGTGGTACCCGGGCTGATGGGTGCTCTTGGTCAATGGCGTGCGTGCGGCGTGGCGCAAACCACGCCGGCGTCCTCGACGATCAGCCCGCGCTCCAAGGGGCCGGTTACGACCCGCGCAAGCCAATCCAATGCTGGGGCAAGCTCGGGGAAGACCTTCATTCCCGCCGATTCCGCATCCGCGGCAGAGACGTGTGCCGAGGCCAGTGCGACGTGCACGCCGCGCTGCGCCGGGTCGGTCAGGCGGCGCAGCTTGACGGCCTTGTGGTCGCCGAGGCGGTAGCCTTCCTCGGCCACGATGCGCCGGGCACTGGCATAGTCGCCGGCGCGGCGAAGGAGGTCCATGAAGGCATCGGGCCCGATCCCTTCTGGGCAATTGGCTTCCAGGACAATCCCGCCGCCGTTGCGAACCGCGTGATGGTTGTTCTTCAGCGCCTTGTCGGCCTGATATAGGTTCCGCCCCAACGGCAGCGGCACGCGCAGGCGCAGCACGTCCGCCGGGCGTTCGATCGGCCGCACGAACACTTGCCGCACCGTCGGCAACAACCGGTCGAGCGCCTCCAGCGGATCGCCCACCGCGGCCGCCATGAGCTCGTCGCCGCGCACAACCTCGTTGATCGCGCAGATCGTCTTGCCGGCCGATTGCAGCTTTCCCAGGTACTCGACGATGCCGTCGAAGACTGGATTGCCGCGCAGCCGCAGGACGTCGGACTCCGGCGCGAGCGCGCCGGCGTGGTTGCGTTCGATGTCGTCCTGCGCCATGCAGCCGATCGTGACGGTCTTATGCGCCCCGGTGACGCCGGCGAAGTAGTGCGGCTCGACGCTGCCGATCGGCAGCAGGAAGCGGCTTTCGGCCAGCCAGCGATGCAGGCGTATGCCGTTCACCGCGACCAGCGACGCCACCTCGGTTACGTCGTGCCAGGCAACGGCCTCAATCTGGAGCCCGCAGTCGGCAAACGTCAGCGCCTCGAACACTTGGCGCTCGCGCGCGTCGAAGCGGTGTGTACCCGTTGCGACCAGGACCCGAAAGCGCGGCTGGGCCCGCAACGTCCGCAAGAACTCCGCCAAAGCAGTCAACGCCGGTCTGGTCAGTGTCGAACGATGCCTGTCGTTGACGAGCAACAGGACGGGCTCGCCAGTAGAGGCTGCGCCGGTCAGGAATGGCTCGAGCACAGGGCTGCCAGACAAGGCGTCGCGTAGGATCTCTGGAGCGCCGATGCTCGCGCCGCCCGATGCCGGGCCGATGGTGTCCCAGTGAAGGCTCGCCAAATTACGCATAGTGTTGGGCCTGGCGCAGTCATGGGCAGGCAGCACTCTCGGGCGTCTGCACAGTCATCTTACCGCCCCAGCGGCAGGTGTACCCCCCTGCCGAGCGCCGCCTTCGGTTGTGGGGGCCGCGGTGGTGTGGTAGTGTATGGTCCGTGCCGGCGGAGCTTAAACGGACCTGCCGGCTGCGTGAGCAGCGCGGCAATTCAGGGAATCAATCATGACGGATGAGCAAGCGGCGTACCGAGCAGCCTTGGGGCCGGAACGCCTGATCGGGCTGGACCTAGTGCGAGCCAGTGAGGCCGCGGCGCTGACTGCGTTCAAGTGGATCGGCAAAGGCAACAAGGAAGCGGCCGACGCCGCCGCCACCGACGCCATTCGCGGCATGCTGAACCTGATGGACATGTGCGGGATGTGTACGATCGGCGAAGGGATCAAGGACGAGGCCCCGGGTATCTTCGTGGGCGAGAAGCTGGGGAGCTGGAAGGCCGGCTCAATATCGGTCAGCATCGCCCTGGACCCGATCGACGGCACCACGCTGACGTCCAAGGGTCTGCCGGGCGCCGTAAGCGTAATCGCCGCCGCCAAGACCGAATCCCCCGAGGACAGCGCCCTGGCGGCAGTACCCAGCTTCTATATGGAGAAGATCGCGGTCGGGCCGAAGGTCAAGGAGGGCACCGGCACAATCCGTTTCGACGTCCCGGTCGAACAGAACCTCGAATTGATCGCGCTCAAGCTCGGCAAACGCGTTCGTGACCTGGTTGTGTGCCTGCTCAATCGGCCCCGGCACGAGGACCTAATCTCCGGCGTCCGGCAGTCCGGAGCGGCGATCCGCCTGATCGGGGACGGCGACATCGCCGGAGCGATCGGACCCTCGATGCCGGACAGTGGCGTGGACGTCTACCTGGGCGTCGGGGGATCACCGGAGGCCGTGCTCGCGGCGGCCGCCATCAAATGCCTGGGCGGCGAGATCCTGGCCCGCATCTGGCCGCGCGACGACGAGGAGCGCCAGAGCCTGGAGGAACAGGGCTACACCGAGGAGAAGCTCAAGCGCGTCTACACCTCCCGGGACATGGCCCAGGGCGACGGAATCGTCTTCGTCGCCACCGGCATCACGGACAACGCCATGCTGCGTGGCGTACGCGTCAACGGGCATATCGCGCGCACGCATTCGATCGTGATGCGGGCGCGCTCGCGGACGATCCGCTACATCGACGCGATGCACGACCTGACCCGCAAGACCATTCACCTGCAGACCGAGGGTGCCCACACGCGGCTGTAAGCGCTCGGTTCGGCGGCTGACGGAACGGTGCGGCGGCAACGCGGCAGCAGGCACGGTGCAATCTTCGTAGCGGCCGACGGCCCGTCGGCCGAAGGGGTGCAGTAGCGGCCGACGGCTCGTCGGCCAAATAGCGTTGACGACGCCACTCCCATCGGAGGATCGACTTTGCGGGCCGTAGTGCAGCGCGTCAGCCGGGCGGCGGTGGTGGTCGAAGGGGAGACCGTCGGGCAAATCGGGGCGGGGCTGCTGGTGTATGCCGCGGCCGCACCGGACGATGGCGACGACGACATCCGCTACATCGCCGACAAGGTCGCCAACCTGCGCATCTTTCCCGACAGCGAGCGGAAGATGAACCTGTCCGTCGCGGACACGCGCGGTGGAGTGCTGCTGGTCAGCGCGTTCACGGTTTATGCCGATGCCCGCCGGGGCCGTCGGCCATCGTTCGACGCGTCGGCGTCCGGCGAGGTTGCCGAACCGTTGATCGACCGGCTGGCGGCCGCGATCCGCCAGCGCGGTCTGACCGTCGAAACCGGCCGCTTCGCGGCGTACATGCAAGTCGAATCCACTAACGACGGCCCAATCTGCATTCTGCTCGATTCGCGGCGGACGTTCTAAGAGCACCTGACACAGGCCTTTGTGGCACCGGCATCCTGCCGGTGAAACCACGAGCGGGCAAGAGCACCGCCGAGAGCGCCCAGAGCACGGAGGGTTCGGGGGTCAGGGTTCAGGGTTCGGGCGTTTCGGGTTCCGGGGCGATCACAGGAACACACCAGGGCCAACACTTGCAGCGGCCGGCACTCCATGTTATGCTCCCTGGAGGTTGTCAGACGACGCCTGCAAAGGCCCTTCACTGGCGTGAGTTTGACCTATACAGCACAGCCGCTGTGATCCGGACACGGCCGGTCTCAGTCCGATCGACGGGCTTTGCGGTAATCCAGGGCGGGAGGTTGTTATGCCGATCCGCATAAAATGCCCCGACAAACCGCGAGACAGAGCGCAACCTACAGAAGAAACAGGACTTAGCGCGCGTCTGGGAGACGATCCAAAGGCGCGTTATACGGACAGGAAACCAAGGCTCCGCATGTTATGCGGATCACTCTAATTATTGTCAGGCGGCAAGGACGGAGGCAGTTCGTGAAGGTCTTGTTGGCGCCGCTTTTCTTCCTGTCGCGTCACTGCAAGCACTGCGCTCGCATGTTCTATCGGGAGAATCCTGGGAGTTGGCTGGGTATACACGAGTTCGAGAGCCTTCCCCCTCTCGGCACGTTCGACGCCAAACGAGGCTTCCTACCCGACTTCCCGACTCTGCTCATGTTCGAGGAGTTCGTCATCGACGGGGAGGCCGCAGAACGCATTAAGACACCTGGCGATCGAGTTTGGCTTGGGGAGTGGCCCAGACTTCTTGAAGCCCTTGAAAGCGAGGGTGCCCTTTCGGCAGTCGACGTGAGCGCTGCTGCGTCTGCGAGAAGCCACGAGCGAGGCTGGATGCTCCGACGCGATTTGGCCGATCCGAAGCGCTGGTGGCAGGCAATGGCGCACTATGTCTCGTTGGTTGGGCTCGCCGACAAAATGCTGGGCGAGGATCCTCTGAATGCTCAAGACTTCTCTTGGGAACTCGATCCTGAAGCATCTTTCGGCATCCCAGGATCGGATGGCGAGGTTCATGATCCGACGGTCGTCCTACAGGAGGGGCGGAACTCAGGCAACCCGCACCACCGAGAGTTGTACTCTTCGTCCCTGGAGTCCTTGAAGAGCCAGCTCCGTGAAGTGAACGCGTGTATGACAGCGTGCGCAGAACTCGACGTCGCCCCGATCATGTGGGCTCCATATCAGAAATATCTCTCCGAGAAGTTCAGCGGCTCGACCGGTCAGGATGCCCAGAGCATCGGTACCGCCGGCCGCGAGTTCTTTCAGGTGGCGTTTCCTGCGTATGCACCGACCACTGTTCAGGAATTCGCGACGCTCAGATCCGATAAGCGGATCAAGGCGCTACGTCGCGAAGTCCGACGTGCTGCGGGATATGGTGAGACGCTTGAGCGGAGCTATCCACAGAGAGTCCTGAACGAGGTTCTGCGGCTTGAGCGAAAGGCTGCCCGGATGCGTCGAATCACTGGTTGGATCGCGACCGCGGTAGGGACCATTCCGGTCCCCGGTCTGGGCCTCGCGGCCGCTGCAGTCGCGGAGGCTGCTACGACCCGCCTGGAGCGCAAGGCGCGCGAGCCTTGGCACTGGTTCTATCTCGTCAGCGACGGGCGCGGTGCTACCTAGCCGCGCAGGGTGCGCCCCGGACGCACCTTCTCTTACTGGCGCGAGTTTGACCTGTGCAGCAAAGCCCCTGTAATCCGGACACGGTCTCACAGGGTGTTTGAGAAGCGTTGTGACAAACCGAGCCGCGACCGTAAGGGAGCGCTTTCCGCACCCGAACCGGACCGCTTCCTCACCCCGACGTACGTCGGGACGGCTCTGATCGGCCGGGGCGGAGCCCCGGCCGGTACAGTCCACCGGCTGGAAGCCGGTGCCACACCAAAGATGGCTGGTGCCACACCAAAGACGGCTGGTGCCACACCAAAGACGGCCGGGACCCCGATGTACATCGGGGGCCGGTACGTTCCACCGGCTGGAAGCCAATACTGTCCGGCCCGGGGATTGCCGGAACGTGGATTATAGCGTGAGATTGGATTGGTGGTCCTGGCTT
>CAZNFA010000051.1:0-34085 GCA_964572345.1 uncultured Planctomycetales bacterium | reverse complement strand
AGCGCAACCCGTGGATAGGATGCGTGCCGACTCATCATCCCGCCCCGCAGGGGCGGGGGAGACATCCATGGCCGGCACGTTCACCCGATTGCTGTATCACGTCGTCTTCAGCACCAAGCACCGCGCCAACCTGATCGCGCCCGAGTTGCAGGCGCGCCTATACGACTATCTCGGCGGGATCGTCCGCGGCGAGCGTGAGCGGAAGGTTACGCGGCGTTCACGGTGAGCCCGTCGCAGTTCGAGACGGTGCGGCGCTATGTCGAGAATCAGGCGGCCCACCACCGCCAGCGGGGATTCGTGGACGAGTTGAAGGCGCTGCTGGACGCACACGGGATCGAGTACGACCAGCGGTATTTGCAGGAGTGAGCGCTTCGTCCGCCGCCCCTTCGGGGCGGAGACTTGTGCGGGGGTGGACCATGTCCACGGGTTGCGCTGCGCTCCACCCGTGGCAAATCGCCCCTGTCCCTTCGGGACAGGTCTCACCATGCCAACGTCCCCTGGACCCCGCCGAATCCGTCATGCACCCGGCATCCAGTATCAGGACAATATCGCCTCGACGACTCGGCCAGCAGGACGGTGGAATACTCATCCTGGCGGTGTAGATTTGTCCCGACCGCAACGCCGGCACCAGTCGGCCATCAGGTCGATGTAAGCCTGGTAGTCCTCGTTGCAGAAGAAGGTCCGCTGCCGACGGTTTCCTCGTTGGGGGACGTGATGCGAAAACCCAGGCACTACCACACGTGCGATTCGTGGCATGACGACATCCTAGAGGCGTCTGCCGGAAAGATCAAGGAATCAGTATGGTGTCCCCTGCCGGACCCCTATTCGTACTGCACATCGACAGTGCCATCGGCACGCATCGAAATAACCAAGACGTCGACCTGCGTCACTTCCAAGGCCTCTACGAAACGAAATCTGTGATCGCCGAGGACGAAAGAGAGCTCATGGAAGTATACCTCTGACCCACGAACAACGACACGCTCAGAATGCCTCGCCTCTATAGTGGGGAAAACACGTAGGTGCTCGCTGGGAGACCCTGGACGCGCCATCTTGAGGCGCACCTCTGTTACCGCGCAATCACCGTCATTCCTCACAAGGATAGTGGAGACACCTTTGAAGGATCGCCAGACCCAGGAGTCGTAGGATAGGGCGAGCAGATAGAGAGTGCCCAACGCGACGATGCCGCCCAGCGCCACTACGACAAGTCGAAAACGGCTACCTCGTTGGCGAGCGGCGAGCATATACTCTCCTTATAAGTCTACCGGTGGCAGTTCCAGGTTGCCCGGGCTGGCAACGCGAACCTCGCAAGTTTTACACTTGTCGTAGCCTGTGGTACCACCGCTCATCACCCTCGGGCTCTTCTGCGCGATATCCGACCGCTCCTGTGCGCCACGTTGCTTTGAAATCGGGGGACATCATACCAATTTCGCCTGCTCTTGGGTTTGCGTCCGGTCTTCCTGGGCTTCAGCACGCGCTTGAGCAGGTCCGGCAGCCTTAAATCGCGCCCGGCGTGCTCGGGGTGGGCAGGTCTTCTTGTGTTGAAGCCGCGGCGAAGGCGATCACCGCCCGGACGTCCGCCTCCGTCAGCGTCGGGAAGTCCCGCAGAATCTGCTCCACCGTCGCCCCCTCTGCCAAGCTAGCCAGCACCGTGCGAAGGGTTACACGCGTGCCACGAATCACCGCCTCGCCGCCGGAGACTTTCGGATCACGAATGATGTGCTGATTGTAGTCCATGGCTAACTCTCCAGCGGGCATTATAGCACGGCTCTTGCCCGGTCGTTGCCAGATTGCACCGGGCCAACGCTAACTGGCTGGCTTTACCGTTGGCCGGCGCTGGTCGGTCGGCGGCGCGGATGAGGCCGGGGCGTCGAATTCAAGCGGCTCGTCGTAGTCGGAATATGCGCGACACAGGGCGCCGTGGACCAGACCCAGGAACATCGGGTGTGGCCGCAGCGGGCGGCTGGTCAGCTCTGGGTGAGCCTGCGTGCCGACGTAGTACGGGTGCACCGACTGCGGCAGCTCGAGGATGTTCATGATCTCGGCCCGCGGCGACTTGCCCGAAAAGACCATCCCGCCGCCCTCGAGTTGTGGCAGGTAGCGCGGGTCCACCTCATACCGATGGCGGAAGCGCATGCGCGTCCGCGGCCCGAACATGCGACCGGCCAGCGTACCCTCTTTGACCTGAATGTCATGCCCGCCGAGCCGCATCGTCCCGCCCAGTCCCTCGATCTTCTTCTGCTCGGGCAGAATGTCGATCACCGGATAGCGGCACTCGTTGTCGATCTCGGTCGAATCGGCCCCCTCCATCCCGCACACGTTCCGCGCGAACTCGATCACCGCCATCTGAAAGCCGTAACACAATCCCAGGCACGGCAGCCCGTTCATGCGCGCGTATTTGAGGCAAGCGATCTTGCCCTCCGCTCCGCGCGTCCCGAACGCCCCGGGCACGACAATCCCATGCAAATCCGCCAGCGCGTCCGCCGCGTTGTCGTCGTTGAGCTCGGACGTATCGATCCAGCGCAACTGCACGCGGCAGCCCAGCCGCACGCCGGCATGCTCGAACGCTTTGATGATGCTGGCGTAGGCGTCGCGGACGGCGGTGTACTTGCCGGTGATGCCGATGGTGACCTGCCGCGTCGCGCTGCGCAATCGCGTAACGTACTGTGACCACTCTTCGCGCGCCCGCCGCTCGGCCTCCGCGTCCACGCGCGGCTCCAGCTTGAGCCATTCGATCACGGCCCGGTCGTAGCCGGCCCCGCGCAGCATGTCCGGGATCATGTATACGCTTTCGCAGTCGTGCATGCTGAAGACACGGTCCGGCGGCACGTTAGAGAACAGGGCGATCTTCTCCCGCACCTTCCGCGTGACCGCGTTCTGTGCCCGGCAGGCGATGATGTGCGGCTGAATCCCGCACTCCAGCAATCGCCGAATCCCCAACTGAGCCGCCTTGCTCTTCTGTTCACCGAGGATCCGCGGCTCCATCACGTAGGTCAGCGCGACGAAGCACACGCTGTTTCGGCCCTCCTCGAAGGCCAGTTGCCGCGTGGCCTCGATGTAGTAAGCGTTTTCGACGTCGCCGACCGTCCCGCCGATCTCGACGAACACCACGTCGGCCTGCGAGGCGACGGCCAACTCGCGCAGGCAGTTTTTCACTTCGCCGGTCACGTGCGGGATCATCTGCACGTCGCGGCCGAGGTAGCCGCCGGTCCGCTCGCGGTCGAGCACCCGCCGGTAAATCTGCCCGCTGGTCGTGAAGTTGAGGCAAGTGAGCTCCTGGTCGAGCGCCCGTTCGTACGTGCCCAGGTCCATGTCGCACTCGGTCCCGTCGTCGAGCACGAACACCTCGCCGTGCCGATACGGGTTCAGCGTGCCGGAGTCGATGTTCAAGTAGCCCTCCAGCTTGATCGGCGCGACGGCCAGCCCCTTGTCTTGCAGGCACTTGGCCAGCGACGAGCTGAAAATCCCCTTGCCCAGCCCGCTCATCACCGTCCCGAGCACCACCACGTACTTGGTGGAGCCCGCTTTGTACCCGGCGGGCATCGGCAGATAGAACTCGGTGTCGCCCGATTGGTCACGGATGGAGTTCAGCAGGGCATCAGCGTCCATGTTGCCTCGCTTGTTCGTTCGCCACTCTCGCCACGAACCGTTCGTAGTCCGCGGGCGTATCGATCCCGACACACGCCCGCTCGACGACTTCCACCGCCAGCGCGCGCCCGTATTCCAGCACGCGCAACTGTTCGAGCTTCTCGACCCGCTCCAGCGGGCTGGCCTCCCACCCGGCGAATTCCAGCAGAAACGCCCGGCGAAACGCGTAAACACCCAGGTGCAGCAGCCACGGGCCGCCGTCGGCTGCCGCAGACTCATCCCTGGGATACGGTATCAGTGCCCGCGAGAAATAGAGGGCTCGGCCGGCCCGATCGAGCACCACTTTGTTGCAATTCGGGTCACGCGGGTCGCTTTGCGGCGGGAAGGGGCTGGCCAGTGTCGCCGCCGGCACCTCCTCCGGCGATTCAGCCGCCAGCCGATCCACCAGCCGGTCCAGATAGCCCGGCTCGATCTCCGGCTCGTCTCCCTGCACGTTGACAATGATGTCGTCCGGCTCGCCCGGCATCTCGCGGACAACCTCGGCGATGCGGTCCGTCCCGCTGGGGTGGTCCGCGCGCGTCATCACCGCCTCGCCGCCAAATGAGCGCACGGCTTCGACAATCCGCTCGTCGTCGGTCGCCACGATGCAGCGCTGGATCCGTCCGGCCGCGGCGACCCGCTCACAAACGTGCTGGATCAGGAACTTGCCGGTCTGTTTAGCGAGAGGTTTCCCCGGGAAGCGTGACGAGCCGTAGCGGGCCGGAATAATGGCGGCTACGTTCATGGGTTCATCCGGACGGGCATGATACCCCCGTCCGGCCGGATTGCAAAACCGGCCGCGGCCGGGCACCGGCACCCCGGGCGGGCGAAACGTGGCGCGCGCCGTTCCGCCCCCGCCGGCTGTCGCTTATAGTGCGCAGCCTTTCCGGGCTGCGTTCGCGTCACGCCGCACGCCGCCGGGTATCCGCTGGTGCGAGTCCCGATGTACATCGGGATTCTCGCACCAACTCAGGCGGGAATCCCTTCCCGCACTGGCCAGGATCGGAATCCTGCATGCTCTGGGGGCGAGACGAAAATGTCGCCCCAGCATGCCGGGTCGTGAGTTGACGATGGAAGACTTGTCCAAAATCCGCAACATCGGCATTGCCGCGCATATCGACGCCGGCAAGACCACCACCACCGAGCGCGTCCTGTATTACAGCGGGCGCATCCATCGCATGGGCGAGGTGGACGACGGCACCACCGTCACCGACTTCGATACCGAGGAGCAGCAGCGCGGCATCACGATTTACAGTGCCGCCGTGTCGCTCGACTGGCGCGATTGCCGCATCAACCTGATCGACACGCCTGGGCACGTGGACTTCACCGCCGAGGTCGAGCGCAGCCTGCGCGTGCTCGACGGCGCCGTGGTCGTCTTCGACGCCAAGGAAGGCGTGGAGGCCCAGTCGGAGACCGTTTGGCGCCAGGCGGACAAGTACCGCGTCCCCCGCATCTGCTTCATCAACAAGATGGACAAGATCGGCGCCGATTTCGAGCACGCCCTCAAGGGCATCCCCGAGCGGCTCGGCGGCCACCCGGTGCCGATTCAGCTCCCGCTGGGACAGGAGAGCACCTTCCGCGGCTTCATCGACCTGATTGCGATGAAGGCCGTCGAGTTCCACCAGACCGGCCGCGGGGCCAGCTTCAGCACGACCGACATCCCGGCGGAGCTCGCCGAACAGGCTCAGGCCCAACGCCATCGCCTCGAAGAATGCGTCGCCGACTTCGACGAAGACCTGCTGCACCAGTACGTCGAGGGCCAGCCGCTCAGCGAGGCCGAAATCCGCGCCGGCCTACGAGCCGGCACGCTCGCGCTGAAATGCCAACCGGTCTTGTGCGGCTCGGCCCTGCGCTACATGGGCGTGCAGGCCCTGCTCGATGCCGTCTGCGACTACCTGCCCTCCCCGCTCGACGTGCCGCCCGTCCAGGCTCATGATCCGGACGACCCCGAAAAGACCGTCGCGCGCGAGTGCGACCCCGGCCAGCCGCTGGCCGCCCTGGTCTTCAAGATGGTCCCCGACCCGCACGGCGACCTGCACTTTGTCCGCGTTTACTCCGGCGTGCTCAAGGCCGGCTCGCGCGTGCTCAACATCGGCCGCAAGAAGAAGCAAAATGTGCCCCGACTCTACCGCATCTTCGCCAAACGCCGCGAGCAGGTCGAGCGCGCCTATTGCGGCGACATCGTTGCGGCCATCGGGCTGAAAGATACCGTGACCGGCGACACGCTGACCGAGACGCGCGGTGGCCACGTGCTGCTCGAGCACATCGACTTCCCCGAAACCGTTATCAGTATGGCCATCGAGCCCAAGTCCGCCGCCGACCGCGATAAGCTGATCAACGTCCTCTACATGCTCTCGCGCGGCGACCCGACCTTCGACGTCCGCTCCGACGCCGAAACCGGGCAGATGATCATCTCCGGCATGGGCGAGTTGCACCTGGAGGTCATGTGCCACCGCATGGAGCGCGACCTGGGCGTGCCGGTGAGCGTCGGCAAGCCGCGCGTCGCCTACCGCGAGGCCATCATCCGACCCGCCGAAGCCGAGACCCGCTTCATCCGCCAGACCGGCGGGCGCGGGCAATACGCCGTCGTCAAGCTGCGCATCGAGCCCTTTGCCCCGCAGCCGGGGCAGGAGCACTTTCTGTTCGAGGATCGAACGCACGGCGGGGTCATCCGCCGGGCCTTCATCCCCGCCGTCGAGGAAGGAGCCCGCGAGGCCGCCCAGGCCGGCCCGCTGGGCGGCTTCCCGCTGATCAACGTCAAGGTCACGCTGCTGGACGGGCAGGAACACTCGGTGGACTCCTCGGAGATCGCCTTCGAAACCGCCGCCAACCTCGCCTTCCACAAGGCCGTCGAGCAAGCCGGCCCGGTCCTGCTCGAGCCGATCATGAAGGTCGAGGTCATCACGCCGGAGGAGTACTTCGGCTCGATCAACGGCGATCTGATGGCCCGCCGGGCCGTCATCACCGCTACCGGCATGCGGGCCAGGAACCACGTCATCGCCGCCGAGGTCCCGCTGGTGACCATGTTCGGCTACGCGACGCAGGTGCGCTCGCTCTCGCAAGGCCGCGCGTCGTACTCGATGGAACCCTGCCGCTATGAGCCCATGCCGCCCGACCTGGCCGACAAGGTCCTCGGCACCTACTGACCTTGTGGCACAGGCTTCCAGCCTGTGAATTGTGTAGCAGCGGCTAATAGCCGGTGGAATGTACCGGCCGAGCCCCGTATTGTCCGTCTTCTGTGGCACCGGCTACTAGCCGGCGGAACGTACCGGCCGACGCCCCCGCCGACGAACGGAACCCGTGGAGAGGAAGCCAGTCCTCATCGCCCCGGAGGGGCGCCGGGCTGTAGCCACGGGTGCAGTTCGCCGCAGGCGAACGGAACCCGTGGACAAGGGGTGGACTCGCCATCCCGCCCCGGACGGGGCGGAGGACTTGGTCGAGAAGACGCCGTGCAACAGGATTTGCGAGCTTGTGCCCGGCATGGTCGTTTCCGTCGCCCCTGCGGGGCGAAATGGAGGATGCGGAGGGTCACTTTCCACGGGTTGCGCTCGTCCGCCTGCGGCGATCTTCGCTCCACCCGTGGCAACAACCCATGACCCCTTCGGGGTCAGCGCAGCGTCCCCTCTTCGATGATCCTGATCTCCTCTCCCGTCAACCCGAGTAGCGTCGGGTCTCCGTGCCCGACGTCTTGATCCCACCGTCGGGGCTCTGCTCAGCCACGCGTCGCCTCTTCGACGATCTTGATCTCCTCGTCCGTCACCCCGTACAGACAAGAAGCCAGTCGTCCTCGCCCCAAAGGGGCGTCGGGTTGTAGCCGCGGGTGCAGTTCGCCGCAGGCGAACGGAACCCGTGGACAAGGGGCTGCTCATTCCGCCCCGGACGGGGCGGAGGACTTGGTCGAGAAGGCGGCGTGCAACAGGATTTGCGAGTATGTACCCGGCATGGCCTTTTCCTTCGCCCCTGCGGGGCGAAATGGAAGATCGGGAGACTCACTTTCCACGGGTTGTGCTCGTCCGCCTGCGGCGATCTTCGCTCCACCCGTGGCAACAACCCACGACCCCTTCGGGGTCAGCGCCCCGTCGCCTCTTCGACGATCCTGATCTCCTCGTCCGTCAGCCCGTACAGCTCATACACGAGCCGGTCGATCCTTCCTTCGTCAGGACAAGCCTGCCGATCCGTGGTGTCGATCTGCCGCTGCAACGCCGCCTGCTCATGCGACCCGATCCTCGTGAGGGGCGCTCTGCGCTCGAAGCGCTGGACCAGCTCGCGGACCTGCGCCGGTGCACTGCTCACCATGCTTTCCCCACGGGGGATAGGGCAATCCGTGGACATTGTAGATCAAACCGTGGACGCTGCCCACCCGGTCCCGCGTGCCATGCGCAGGTCCCGACCAACGTCGGGATTTGCCCCTGCTTCTTCCCGACCGCACTTGGACCCTCTGTCCCTCTGTCCCTATGTCCCTACGTCCCCCCGTCCCTCCGTCCCTCTCCTGAACGCTGAACCCTCCCGCCGTTTCCCTCTCCCTCCTCCACACTTGACCATTTGACCACGCCCCTCCGTATCGCGGGGTCCGCGCTTCGGCTTCCCTTCAATCCCCACTCGTCAATCCGCAATCGTCAATCACAATCCGCCATTCCGCCCCAGCCGCCCCCAATCCCCACCAACTGAAAACTGAACACTGAAAACCGAACACTCGCTCCCTACCATCTCCCATGCACGCGCTCACGCTGAGCTCACAGCCTACAGCTTACGGCTTGGACCTACACCCGCCAGCGTCCGATAACAAAGGTGCTCCAATAAGGGGGGCGCACAAATGAGCATCTTGACCGCCTTCGACTTCACCAGCCGCCGAGAGCGATATTATCGGGACACCCGACCAGCCGCTGGCGGGTGGCACGGCTGTGTCAGCCGTGTCTTGGCCAGCCTCGGCCGCCGAGCCGCCGGCCGCTACATTCGTCGGGCACGGAGACCCGACGCTACTTTCTCCCGGTTGGAAACCGGTCGCACAGAAGACGGCCGGGCGGGGGCGCCGGCCGCTACATTATCCCTCGCTTGCGCTTCGGGCTCGGATTGGCCGCGTGCTTACGCGTGCGGTTCTGTTCGGGCGGCGAGACGCCGGGCGCTAGGTTATCCCTCGCTTACGCTTCCGGGTCGGACCTGCGGCCGGGCGGGGGCGCCGGCCGCTACACGACGATCGCGGCTATGGGCAGCCGTCGCCCCAGTGAGCGAGCAGGATGCCGAGGTCGGCTTGATCCGTGTCGCCGTCGCCGTCGCCGTCGCCGGGGCAGTCGCCGCCGGTGCAGCCCCAGTCGGCCAGGAGGATGCCGAGGTCGGCCTGATCGACGCAGCCATCGCCGTTGAGGTCGCCGGGCCCCCAGCCGGTGAAGACGAAGTGTGCGTTGTAGATTCCGCCGGGCGTGCCGGGCGTGTAGCAACTGAGCAGCCCCTGCCAGGAGTTGTTCATGGCTTGCCAGCCGTTCATGCCGCCCACTTCGCCGCCGAGCACGTTTGCATCACCTTCCTGGGCCAGGACGATCGGCCCGCCTTCTGACGGACTGATAATCAGCGTGTCGAGCTCGGTGCTGTCCGGGTAGCGCACAGCACAGAAGGCGAGCAGGTTCCCGCAATTGTCCAGCGGCTGAATGGGGTTGCGTGAGATTGCCTGCATGCACACCTCACCGCCGGCGATTTCGTCATAGAACGCCAGGGCTTTGCGCCAGTTGCCCGGCGTGCCGACGAACCAGCCCGCGGTGTACTGGCCTCCGCCGAGGCTCACGTCGGCAAAGAAGGCGATCTGGCCCAGGTTGTTCAGCAAGGGGGCTTGAAAATCGAAATACGTCCCGCCGACCGGCGTCGTCTCGCCGTTCCGCACGTATGCCTCATGCACGTCGTCGGTGGTCACGAACAAGCCGCGTCCCCCCGGCCCACCTTGGATGACGCCGAAGAAGCTGACCTGCCCGGCGTCGTTGATGCCCGGGACGTCGCCGATCGGAATCCGCGTTCCGTCAACGAAGCCCAGCGACTCGCCGGCCAGGATGCTGAACGTGCCACCGCCTGGCGCCGCATCGCCTACCGCGACGTGTTTCGCGATCACGCCGTCGGTCCACTTCAGAATATTGACATTGCCTGTGCCGCTGTTTTTAGCGATGAAGACGATCTCGTCGTTGTTGTTCATCGAGCCAGGACCGATCTCCGTGAGCGTGCCGCCGAGCGGTGACGGATCGCCCACCGCGGCCACGCTGATGATCTGCCCGCTGTCCGCCTGGTAGAGAAACAAGCCGCGCGGGGCGCTGCCGCCGTCCACGTCGGCGAAGAAAAGGACATCCCCGTTATCGTTGATGGGCGGGGCGAAGACGGTGCCGCCGAAGAAGCCGGTGAACGTGCCGCCGAGCGGCGAGGGGTCGCCGACCCCGTTGCCCGGGTCGCCGCTACCACCGCCCCCGCCGCAGCCGATCGCGATGGGCGTCAGGCCGTTCTCGTCGGCGACGAAGATGCCCTGGTTACGCTCGAGGCCGGTGACTTGCGACACGAATGCGATCCGTCCGGCGTTGTTGATAAGCGCGGGATTCGCTGACGCCAGCGGGTACAGCGTTCCGCCCTCGGGAGCGGGCTGGTTGTGCCAGGCGTAGGCGGCGAAATCGAAGCCGGCCGGCATCCAGTCGCATCGGGCCCTGTCGCGCTGCCCGTACATCGTGGCGACCGGCTCCAGACGACCGTCGCAGCCGGGAATCGTCACTTCGTCAGAGATGCGCACATACGTCTGACCCGCAGCGGTTGCCGTCAGAAAAACCGCCTGGAGCAAAGTCGAGCCGAGCACTGCGTAGCGAGACATAACTTCTCTCCTTCCACTTGTGGCATGTCCGGCGTCCCCCGGCGCCCGTGCTTGCCAAATGCGACGGCAGCCGGGAGGCGCCACTGCAATCATTTTACCAGCCGGGGTCATAAATCGGTAATCGAATCTGCCAGCGCTGCTTCCGCGTCTGGAATATGGCCATAGCCTGATCGTGATCCGTCAGGGGACCATCGCCGGCCAAGTGCCTAACTCCTCAAGCACCGCGGTGCACGCGCGAAAAACTGAAGGCGCGCGGCGGCGCACCCTGGTGGTTCATGTCGAGCCGTCGTGTCCGCTACGGGCAGCCTTCACCCCAGTGGGCCAGTAGCAGGCCCAGATCGGCTTGATCGGTATCCCCGTCGCCGTCGCAGTCACCGGCGCAATCCCCACCGGTGCAGCCCCAGTCGGCCAGGAGGATGCCGAGGTCGGCCTGACCGACGCACCCGTCGCCGTCCAGGTCGCCGAGGATGCAGCCCTTGATGGCGAGAGTGTGGCACCAACCCGCCGCGACCGCCACGAAGTCGGTGTTCGGCGCCGGCATGTCGCATTCGCTGTAGTAGTTGGTTGCCCGCGGCACGATCGAGTAGGGAGACGCTGCAGTTTTCAACCGGCGTTCGTACTTTCAGGGTCGCAATTGAAAGTGACCGTGGTTCCGGCCAAAAAGGAGGGAAGACAACCCAGGCAGTAGAATGCGGGACTTGCGATACAAATATCATGGCTCGGCCTCGTTTGTCAGTCCGACCACCAGGATTATACCGCGGATCCCAAGGAAGTACAGCGATCATTTTTCGCCCGCTTTGCCCCTGGTCGGTCTGGGTCGATGATCTCTTCGCAAACTCAGTTGCCGCATGACCGCCTCACTATCCTTTTACGCCACCTCGTTTGCTGTCGATGTCGCCCATCTTCTTGTGGATTTGTTCGATACCCCCGCGGACCTTCTCAAGGAAGCGATCGATTTGCTGTTCCGCGCCCGGCGGCGGAACACTCCATTCCGCCAGCACGTCGGCGAGTTCGAGCACGAACTCTGCAAGCCAATCCTCCTCATGAAGCCGAACCTCCTGTAGCACTTGCAGATACACCTCCTCAGCGCGGCGAAACTCGGCACTTGTTTCCGGCACCGTGCAGACTGTGCGATGGAAGTCGTTTACCGCAGCGGCCAGCCGCTTCATCTTGGCCGCAACCGCACGCTCGCGCTCGATCAGCCGGCGGGTCATCAGACCATCTTCGTGCCCTTCATTGGCAACAACGATGTCCTGGCGAATCCTCTCTAGCCCAGGCTCGTCGAGCAGCCGTGGGTGGGCTACATGGATGGCGGAAAGCCGGCGCACCGACTTGGCCGCAGCCTCCGGATCTCCGCGCCGTGCCGCCGCGAGGGCGTCCCGCGCCATCGTATCGATCTGGCTCCGCAACTCCTCCAGTCGCGCTCGCAGCTTCTCGGTTCGTTGTTCGTACCGCTCCAGATCGGCGGCCGATACGATCTCACTGCGCCGCCCGTGGAGCGTGCGCAACTGCGTGCACACGGTCCGGGCCGCATCCTCGTCGCCACTCTTCAGCGCCTCGCTCAAGTCCACGACTAACTTGCGCATCGCTACCCAGTCCGGATCGGGCGCTGGCGGAGCAGTATCTGGCAGAGCCGGCCGCGCCTCGGGTCGGTATTCCGGATAAACGTCCCGACTCGTGCGCCAGCCGGATTCGTCACGCCGGGATGCCGAAGAGCGATATTTCGGGGGCGGCTTCGACGACGGATGGGCTTGTTGTTCACTGTGGCGCTCGCGTTGAAGCTCGGCCCGGCGCCGGTCCAACTCGGCTTGGACCATGCTCTGCAACTGCGCATCAGCCCGTATGTCCCGGTCCTGTAGCGCCCGCGAACTAATCCGCTCCAGTGAAGCCAGATCCCGGCACTCGCGCATGATCAAGGACCGCCATTGTTGCAGGGCGGCGTCGCGCTCTTTCGCGGTCAGCTTCTGTGACATCGGGGCTTCCATTCCGGTCGGGCCGCCGGCGCGGGCAGGCGTGACACGATCGGGGTTTCAAATCCGGCACAGGTCATGCGTCCGCCATGCTTGACTGAGGCGTCGCACCGCCTGCGCATGATACACCTGGCTGGCTCTGCCCGCGACGGCCGAGTTACGAGATGAGGAGCATCCTGGTTGCGCTGAAGCGCCCCGTCAGCGACGCAGCCCGCGGGTAGCTGGAGCAGATGGATGACGACGGGTGGCATGCTTTCACGCCACGGAGTCGCGGGTAAGCATGTTAACGACCAGGCACAGACATGCCCACGCTGCGCGAGGGCACGGCACCCGGCGAAAGGCCCGTGCCGGCTGTGATCGACTACATTCACGCGAACCCCGTCCGCCGCGGTCTCGTCGAGGGGCCGACCGATTGGGAGTGGTCGAGCGCGCGGTTCTGGGAGGCCTGGCCGAACGTGCCCATTCGTATGGATGCCCCGTTTACCTGAGCATCCCCACGGCTCAAGAGCCGTGGCACACCGTCAGTGCCACCGGCCGCAGCCTGCGCCAGCCGGAGGACTACGTGGATTCCGCCGCGTGAGGGGCCGCGCCCACGGCTGGCGGCATCGACAGGTGGGAGTGCAACCGTTACGGTGACGCCATCGCGGCCTATACGGTACGATAGCGGGATGGTTAAACAACGGAACACGGCACGACAGGATGCAAAAATGCCCAAAGACAGCAAGAAGATGGCGGCGGCTCGTGGCCGTAAGCGAAAAGGTATCAAGAGAAAAGCGGCGACGAAAGCGGCGGCGACTCGCCGCGTGGTTCGTCGGGAAAGGTCAGAATCCCAAACCTCGCGACGAAAGCAGCGGGGGCAGCGGCGGGCCGGGCGGTAGGATACGTGCGCGTAAGCACGGACGAGCCGCCGGGGGCCAGCGGCTCCAGCACACAATCGCGTTCGCCGATGAGGCGACGCGGGGTGCCACTGGCAGCTTGCCTGCCAGTGTATCTGCGTGCACGATGGTTCTGGGCACGGGCGGACAAGCCGCCCGTGGCACCCGGCCAAGCCGGACGGCGTGATGGGGGCCGAAATCTGGGGCTGGGTAGCGTGGGCGTCTCGCCCGCGAAGCTGCGACCCGCCGCCAACCGGCCCGAGCGAGCTGAGCTTCCTGTCGGTAGACACGCGCACGCCATACGTCGCCGACTTCCCCGGTGAAGATGGCGGCAAGACCTCCCACTATCCCGACGTACGTCGGGACTCCGCTGGGTCAGCACCAGCGGCGAAAAGGGCCCCTGGAGCGAAACGGCCAGCGCGACGATCGGGGCGTGATGTCGTTGTCAGCGAATGGCGCTTCGCTCAGCCGAACAGGCGGACTTACGGCGGGATCCGCGACGCCCACTTGGATCGAGAGGCCCCCTGCGGTAGAAGGACGATCGAAGTCGCCGTAAATGGAGAATCCCTGTGCAAGCATGATGGGGGGAGCGAGCGAAATCTTGCATCGAATTACAAGTCGCGTACGATGATCGGAGTGGCGGGAGGTGGTCTCCCGCCCTGTGGAGTTGATCTGGAAATCACTGCTAACGAGGTCGCCAGGATGATTGAGAATCCGATTAGGATTGCGCCCAATACAGTAGCGTATGCTGACACGGAGAAAAACAAGCTCGTAGTGGAGTTCGCCATCCCAGGAGCGCCAACGGATACCATCGATCTGAAGCTCCTGCCAGACAGCGTCCACCTCACAGCGCCAGCAAGGGACATCGAGTATGTTGCAGCGATATCTTTAGCTTGGCCGGTGAAGCCTGACAAAGCCGAAGCGATCTACGCGAACGGCCTGCTCCGAATCGAGGTGCCCTTCAAAGATCCGATGGAAGATGCTGTGAAGGTCGTCATCAAAGCAGGTGGCGCGGAAACCAAGACCAAGTTAATCGAGGCTTGAGCAGTGCGACCTCGAAAGGTCCCCGAAGGACACTGCTTGAGAGCAGTGGCACACACTGCCGGACAAGGGTCATCCTTCCGCCATGCTTGATTGCGGCGTGACGCGGGCTGCTGGCGGGATCGGCGCCGGTTCGGAACGTGGCTCGGCACGGTGGTGATCGGCGGTGTCGTCGCTGGCCGCGTCAGGCCTCGGCGGGGGTTCGTTTCTTCACCTCCGGCGCAGCCCCAGCATCTTCGCCATCGAGCGTGCGGCCCGCCCGAGGGTTAACCGCGGCGGCGGACCGCCGTTATGGTACAGGACGATCGTCGTCTGGTCGTCCTCGGCCGGCGCGCCGCCCCGCCAACGGTCGACCGCGTCGATGAGCCTCTGGCCAATGAGGTGCGCCGTCTGCGGCGCGATAACCGACACTTGCGATCCATCCAACGTCGTTCCGTGAAGCTCGCGTTGTTCTGGGTGCGAAACTGGCGCGGCCGCCGCCCCCGTTCCTCGCGGAGGTGCCTCTAGCTCGCCACTCGCGCTCGGAATCTGCTCCGCGGTGCGCTGCGCCAGTTCCAACAACCCGCGCTCGTCGAGCATCTGCCTGGCCGGATTCCGCGCCTCGGTCATCGCATCGGTGTAGATGATCACCACGTCGCCCATCGCCAGCTTGGCCGCAAACTGGCGGTACTCGGTCGGCTCAATGATCCCCAGCGGCAGATTCGCGACCCGGGAGAGCCGGTAGCGGACACGCTCGGTGCGGATGGACGGCCCCGCGTTCGCCGCCGCTTGGTCCAAGAATTGCCAGCGGCCAGCGAGGTGGCTGTACCACAGCGGCCGCGGGTGCCCGGCGTTGCAGACGATCAGGTGATGCGTCGGCGCAAAGTACGTCGCCAGCAAGACGGTGGCAAACTCCTTGTTGCCGACCTTGTCGGAAAAATCCTCGTTGAGCGCGCGGGCAAAACGCGTCTGATCCAGCAAGTTGATATGTCTCCATACCGACTTCCGCAGCCACAGCGCGAACTCGTTTAGATCCGGGCCGTGGCCGGAAATGTCGGCGACGACAAAGCGCGTTACGCGCCCCGAACCGCACATCGAGACATAGTGCAGGTCTCCGCCGCGCGCGCCTCCGCACGGCCGGCTGTCGATCCACACATCCAGTCCGGGCGACGCGAGCGCGTGCTGCACCACTTGGTTGCCGCCGAAAACCTCGAGACATTGCAGCGAATACGGGGCTTCGGGCGGGGGCATCGGCGACTCGGTCGCAACGCTCGACGACTGAGGGGGCACAGCCACAGATCCCATCAACGATGTCCTTCCGTCCCGATGACGCGCGTAGCTTAACCGATCAACACGAGATTTCCCATTTGCCGAGAACCAGCGCCCCTGTACCGCCGCATCGAGCCCATCCTGCTGCGGGGTCTGTTCAGGTGGCCCAGTCTGCGATTACCGGCGCAGCGTACGACGGTCTGCCATTGACCGCGATCTCCCACTCGGGCGGGGTTAGCGCGGCCACGGCGAGCAGACCCAGCGGCTTCCAGACCCGGTAGCGATTCCAGCGGCTTCGTCTGACGTTGGTAAGGCCGACGAGTGGGTTACGGGGATTGATTAGATACAGGCGCATTGCCCGAGGCCTTCCCATTTCCTGGCGCCCGACCTGGGGTGAGCCTGAATGTCTCCGGTACATTAGTCGTCGCTCACGCGGCTCTACGATTCCAGGAGCGCCGGGAACGGGACAGCTTTCGTCCGCTTGCGGGGCGCAACGCGCGTCCCAGCCGGCGCCCGACGCCCCTATCCGGCTTGGCCTTCGTTCTGTTGAAAAGAGCGTTGGAGCAACTCCAGCTCTTTCCGGCCGTGCGCCTTCAGATCCGCAAGGTAGTGCTCAAGCTCCGCACATACCTTGGGGAATCCAACGGCATCGTCCGGGGAGACATACTCCAGTCGTACGATGATGCGTTCGAAGTTGGCTTGAAGCTCGGCGCGCGCGCTCCTCAAGGCCGTTACTTCGCTGGCCAGACGTGGCTTGATATCGGTGATCAGGTGCATGTAACCGCCGTAGTCCGCAAGAACCCGGGTGCGGGTCAACTGCCGTTCAAAGGAGCGCGCTACGAAGCGCAACGTCGAGAGCTTGCGGCTGTTTCCGCGATCACGCGTCATCCACTGGAGCGCGATTTGAACCGATTGCTCAATGCCCAGGAGAATCGCAAGCTCGACCTCGATCTGCTTGGCGATTTCTTGGGACTCCGCGAGGTTATATGCCGTCGGCTCGATGTACTTCATCGCAAGCCTCCTCTTGCTTGCACAGCCGCGGAACGCGTGTCTGGTTCAGTCGCGATGCGCGACCGCGGGCGACTCCTCTTTCGGATCGATGAATGAGCGAGTCGGACTCCTCATTGCGGCTTTCGCTACTGCGCGGCGACCGGTCTCCCCATCCGACATTTCCCATTTGCCGTCTCCACCGTTGCCATTCTACCAGAACCGCCCCCTCGACCGCCATTGCGCAGGGCAGATTCCGCTGGAATGCGTCTTTCGTCGCGGTTGATCCCTTGAATCCCACCGCGTTGACTCCCAGAGAGGGGCTTCCGCCACGTTTCGCGCAGCCCCAACCGTGCCCCCGCGTCGGCTTTCACGTGGGGCATCGGGCGTTGGCGTCATCCGTCGTCTGCCAACGGCGGCGGAGTGACGCGGAGCTATTGATCAATCGACGTGCTCGAGAAGCGACTCCAGGGCACCGAGATCAAACGTGCGCGTGTCGGGCGTGGTCACACGACTCGAATCAAGCAGTGCCGGGTCAACCTCGCCTTCGCCGATCGTCACCGTGATGCGGCTGCCGGGCGAGCCCAGATCGAGGATGCTGAAGGAACGGACTTGCTCGGCGGCCGGGTCGTACAGCATGGTGATCGTGGTTCCGATGAGCTCGTCATCGTCGTCGATCTCCACCTCGACCTCGATATGCTCTCGCTGAACTTGCTCGCCGGACTCAGTGACGGTGATCACCTTTTGGGTTTGCTGAGCATCCGCCGATGCCTGCGTCAGCCGCCCGAGCGCGGCCAGCGTTTCGGCATTTTTGATGGGCAGCGTCAGCAAAACCGTTCCATCCTCCTGGTGTTCAATCGTGGCACCGTACTCCTCATGCGAGGCGAGTAGCTCGTCGAGCACTTGCTTCAGCTCCGAACGGGCGTCGCCGAGTTCGACATTGATGTCCAGGACGTCATCAAACTCGGTGGCGTCCTCGGGCAGCAGGATTAGCGTTTCGGTTTCGGGCGGAAAAAGCACGGCGACTATCGCCTGCGCCGCAGGATCGGGCACGGTCAGCTTGCGAATCAGCACCCATCCGCCGTCGTTGGACAGCGCCAAGGACAGGTCTACCTCGACGAGCTCGTCCGCGTCGCCTTCCTGCACCTTCAGGTCGATGTGGCCCGCCACGGCGTGCTGTGAAGCCTGCAACCTCCCGTTGATCGAGACCTCCTCGATGTCGAGCGAGTCAAGCGTGACCTCGAATAGTGGGCTCTGCTGGATCTGCTCGCTGAGCTTCTGAATGATCGTGGCCGCCTGCACCGTGGGCGCTCCGTTCCCCGGGAAGAGGAACACGACGGCCACGACGATTGCGGCGGCAATTCCGGTTATGGAAAGAAGGGTCTGTTTCTTCATCACTATCCTCCAGTGTGTGGTCGAGCGTGTCGGGTCCAACGCTGCCGCGCAACGCGAGCGAACCTCGTGGGAAAGCCCGTCCGGGACCTTGACCCGACGGCCCAACAGACGAAGATTGTTGTGAAACTGCTGGTCGGGATCACATGATGTACTCATCGCTCACCTGACCTTTCCATACCCCGCAGGGCTGCGCGCAGGCGGCCCCGCACTCGATAAAGCCGGCTTTCGATGCTCTTCTCGGTCACGCCCAGGTCGCGCGCGACGGCCGCCTGCGGACGCCCGTCGAAGTAGTAAGCGAAGATCAGACTCTGGTCCGTCGCCGGCAGCGACGTTATCGCCAACAGCAACTGCGCGATCGATTCCTCCTGAATCAGCGTGTCCACCGGCAGCGGGCGCGTTTCCAGGTCATCGGCCAACTGATTCGCCAGCGCGGCATTTTCGAGCGAGATCCGGCCGCGTCCTCTTCTCAGCCTGCGCCAGTGCCGCCGAATCAGGTTGCGCGCGATGCCGCGCAGCCAAGCCTCACACTCGTCCTGCGTCGCAGGCAGGCGCCGGTGCCGAGCGGCCTCGCAGCACGTCTGCTGCAACAGATCGTCGGCGGCGTCACGATCGCCTCCGATGCGGACGAGGATGTGGCGGTAGAGGGCGTCGCCGGTTCGGCGGAACACTTGCCGTAGGACGTCGCGCCCGTCCCTCGTGCGCTCGCAGGCGGCCATCCGCTCGATTCTGGCGGCCGTGCCGGCAACCTCCACGTGGATCTCTCCAGATGCCTGGCCTTCCACTAGGAGTAATGCGCCGAGCGGCTGCCATCCCTCGCAGCTTCGCGGTTTTTTCTGGGCGAAAAAAGCGTCGGATCCCCCCGGCGAGTTGTGGCCGACGGGCAAGCGAGCACGGTGACGTTGTCGTACTGCGGCGCTTGTCAACTTGCCCCGAGATCAGCGCGTCCTATGGTGCAAGCCTCAGGGGCAACCGGCGCCCCAGTTTGTCGGCAGGATGCCCAGGTCGGAGTGCCCCACGATCCGGTCGCCGTCGAGGTCACCCGGGCAGTCGGCCTGGAATTCGTAGGCACCCATATCGACGATCGGCGGCGTGCCGCTGCCGGTATCCGGCGTGTACGGGTCATCAACGAAACGCGCGTTGCCGTCGAGGTCCGTGGTCACATCCCCCGGCACAGCCCAATTATCGCCGGCGTCGATACACGGCGAACGGGGCAGGAAGTGGTAGTCGCCATCGACCCAAACAGCATCGTACCGATTACCTGGAGTGCCGTTGTCGTCCCAATAACCGGTATCGACGAACCGCGGATCGGCGTCGATGGTGCCGTCGCCCCAAATCAGCTCGCAGCCATCCTCGACGTACGCAGCCGCCTCCGCGGTCTCCCCGTCGCCTGCTTCGCAGCCTCAGTACAACAACTCTAGACGCGGACTCTCACGGAATGAGCGATGGGGTCCGGACAGAACCGCCACTGGTACGCAGCGGGCAGGTTCGGATGCCGACGCATCGGAGCGTCCAGCCGCCACGATCGCCGCCCGCCAGGAGCCAAGCCCGCCAGCGGGAGCGGACAAACGACCGCCCGGGCTCAGGGTGCTGGACGGGGGCCGCGTGGCAACTCGACGGGCCTCAAGACCCCCGTGTTAGGTTCCGCACCCCCAGTCTGCCAGCAGGATGCCCAGGTCGGAGTGATCAGTGTCGTCGTCGCCGTCGAGATCGCCGACGCAGTCGAATGTGCAGCCCCAATCGGCAAGCAGGATGCCGAGGTCGGAATGATCCGTGTCGCCGTCGCCGTCCAGGTCACCAACACAGGGTCCGCCGACCACGCCGACGAGCTGCGCGAATATGTCGGCCCGGTCGGGCCAGTTGGACCGGTCTCGCCACGCGACGATGAACCCGCCCTCGATCGAATTCCCGGCCACGCGCGGACCGCCGCTTGCTGAATCGATGACCAGGAGCGGGTCGCCCAGCAGGGCCCCATCCGCGCCCAGAAGCTGGATGTCCAGGTTCCCGGAGTCGCTGTCGGTCCAGGCGACCAGGAACACGCCGTTCAAGTCGTCGCGGGCCACGAACGGGCTGAGTCTGGAGGTGCTCTCGAAGATGGTGAAGGTTTCGCCCTCCAAATCGCCGGAGCCGCTGACGAACTGTCCGTACACGCTCCCGGCGCAGAATTCGCTGAAGACCACCAGGTAGCGGTCGTTAATGGGATCGAAGGCGAGGCTGGCGGCCAAGCCCGATTCAGGGAACATCGAGGTGATCACGAACGCTCCGGTGGCGAATGTTCCGTCGGCGTTGATGATGCGGCCCTTGAGGTTCTCGGCCGACTGGTCACGCCAGGTCGCGAGGTACTGATTCGCATTGGCGTTGTACGCGACCTGTCCGGCGGGCGCTCCGGAGGAGGAGATGCTTATGCCGCCGCCGACGAGATTCCCGTCGCTGGAAATGCGTTGGCCGCGGATGCCGGGGACGCCGCCGCCGGCAAAGTTGCGCGCTTCGAGGAAATACTCGCTGGCGATGGTGTTGAAGACTAGCGTGGCTTCCAACCCGCCGTTGGAGACGTCGAAGGGGTCCTGCAGCAGCCCGCCGGTGGCCGAGACCAATCCGCCGAAGGCGTGATTGAAGCCGGGGCTGCCGGGGCCGTCGCTCTGGTACCGCCACGTGGCAAAATACCGGTTGTTCCCCGGGTCGTAGGCGACCGCGGTATCAGTCTTGGAATTGGAGTCGGCGATGATGGTGACGTTGTCGCCGAGCAACTGCGCGTCCGGCGAGACGCGCTGGGCATAGACGTCGTTCTCCCCCGGGATGCGCGAGTCGAACCAGAAGACTCGGTACTCGTTGTCGCTGCTGTTATAGGCGGCGGAGAGGCCGCCGACGTTCGTGATCTCGCCCGTGTCGAGGTCGAGGGGGTCGCCGATGAGTACGGGGGTAAGGCCCCGCTCGTCGGCGTACAACGTGGCAGTAATCGTGCAGAGTAGTCCGCACCCCAAGCGTGTGATTGATCTGCGTCTTTTCATGGTTGATCCTCCTCCTGTACACGTAGGTCACTTCAGGAGCCGCAGCGATACGACCTTGTCGCTCGGTCCCATGTTACTAGGGTAGCATATCGGGCCTTGATCGCAAAATCGAATCCCGTTTCGTCATGTCCTCCTGCGTTCCCCGCTTGCCGTGGTGATTGGTCGAGCACCCGAAGCCCCGGGCCGCACGTAACCGACCGTCGGCGCGCTCGGAGTCCGGCCGGCGTTGGCTGTGGCGGCCATGAATGGGGCTGCGCGGATCCAAACGCCGCTTCTTGGGGGTCAGGATACGGCGGGAACCGACGGCCCCGTCGTGCGGGGGCGCCGGCCGCTACACGACGATCGCGGCTATGGGCAACCCGCACCCCAGTTTGCCAGCAGGATGCCGAGGTCGGACTGGTCGGTGTCGCCGTCGTCGTCGCAGTCGCCGGGGCAGTCACCGCCGGTGCAGCCCCAGTCGGCCAGTAGGATGCCGAGGTCCTCTTGCCCCACGCAGCCATCGCCGTCCAAGTCGCCGGCGATGGGGATCTGGGCGCCGGCGGCCAGCATGTCGGGAAACGGCCCGATATGCCCGCCGGAGCCTTGCGGGATGCCTGTGCCGACCAGGATATCGCGCAGCTCGAGCGGGTCCAGCCGTTGCCCGAGGCGCTCCTCGGCCAGGCTCTGCAAGGCCAGCGTACACGATGCCACGAAGGGCGTGGCCGAGCTCGTGCCGCTGAAGGCATCGGTGTAGCGCTGGTTCTTGTCGCCGCCGTGCTCCGCGTAGTCTCCGTAGCCCAGCGTAAACACCGACCAGCCCCAACCCTGAACGTTGACACGGTTGCCGTAGGTGCTGAACCAGAGCTTGTCGTGGTTGCTGTCGGGTGAGCCGGCCCCGACGATGATGGCGCCGCTGTCTCCGCGCTCGCGGTATTCCTGGTAGGGCGGCGAATCGAGGTTTTGATCGCCGTTGCCGGCGGCGGCGACCACGACCACACCGGTGTCCGAGGCGTTCTTTACGAGCGTCCAGACGGCCGGGTCGAGCTCGGCCGGACCGTAACCCCCGCCCGGGCCGGTCGTCTGCATTTCCAGAACCACAATATCACCGGGGTCCATCGTGGCGATGGCGTTGGCGATGCAGGTCACGCGCCGCTCGCCTTCTTCTACAGACCACTCCGTGAAGAAGTACCCCTCGGCCTCAGGGGCCAGCCCGGTGCATCCGTAGGCGTTGTCCAGGCCGATCAACTCGCCGAAGACGGCGGTGCCGTGTTCGTCCCAGCCGTACTGGACGACGTCCGGATGGATGGTCTGCCCGGGTTCCATGACGATGTCGCACAAATCTTCGTGCGTGGCGACGTAGCCGTACTCACAGTCGCCGACCTTGATGCCCGCGCCCCGTGCGCTGCCGGTCGCCCAGGCCGCGGTCATGTTCAGGCCCGGATCGGGGCCGTGATACGTTTGCAGCGCGTAGTACTGGGGGGTCGTGGGCGGGATGTCTTCACAAGGCGGCGGCGGCGTCAGCTCCTGGAAATGCACGAACTCGCTCGCCGACAACGTGTTCAACTCGTCGGCTACCTGCGGGAGCTGCGCCGCTGGCGCGTGGACCACCATCATGCCCGCCAGGTCCGGTTGGGCGACGCCGCTGATGTCGGCCGCGCGGCGTTCGAGCAGATCGAGCGTGTGCTGGGGCAAATTGATGAGCGGCGAGAAGGTCGCGTTGTGCCGCCACGAAATCGCCGCAACCTCAGATAGGTCGCCGCCGGTCTGGCTGATCAGGCCTTGTCCAGAGCAGCGTACGCGCAGGGTATCCTGGAACTTGACGATCAACTGATGGGGGTAATGTGGCTGGGTCAACATCGCGGGTTTCGGCAGTTCGGGGCGTGGCGTCAATTCGCCGGCCCACGCCACGCTGCACGCGCAGACCACCGCTACGATTAGACATTGGACTCTGGGCAACACGCGTGCCTCCTTTCCGTTGGGCAGCCATAGCAGGAGCCTGGATGTCACCCCTGCCTATTGGCCCCAGTATAGCAGTTCTTGCACGGTCTTTGGCAGCATGCACGGCGCGATTCCGACCTGAAGTTCGATCACGCGCTCGCCGGAGGTCGCCGGATCTGGCTCTCAGCACGGCAGCTTGAGGGGTCGGGTCCCGTCATGGCCTTCCCTCACGGCACGTTATACCCCCTCGGCAATCACGTCGCAGCTCGCAGTGAGCTATACTGCCACCGGCTGATGTGGGCCTGCCGGTGCGTGGGCTCGTGGCGTTGCTCGCGAGGAGGGTATGCATGGAACCCCTGTTGAAGGTTCGTCGTCGGGCGGGCAGCGTGGACCTGCCGTTGCCGCAATACATGACCGAGCATTCGGCCGGCCTGGATCTCTACGCGGCCAACGATGAGCCGATCACGATCGAGCCGGGGCAGATCAAGCTGATCCCGACGGGGTTGTTCCTGGAGATTCCGCCCGGGTACGAGGGCCAGGTGCGGGCCCGCAGCGGGCTGGCGCTGCGGCAGGGGCTGATGCTGCCCAACGCTCCGGGCACGATCGACGCCGACTACCGCGGCGAGTTGCAGGTCGTGCTGGCCAATTGCTCGCGCGAGCCCTACACGATCACGCGTGGGACGCGCTTCGCCCAACTGGTGATCAACAAGGTCGAGCACGTCGAGGTGGTGGAGGTGGCCGAGCTGAGCGAAACGCCGCGTGAGGCCGGCGGCTTCGGCCACACAGGTTATTAGGCAAAGCCTCTCACCACAGAGATCGCGGAGCACGCAGAGGTCCTTACGACGCGTCGTGCGGGCAGCACCCGGCGCCCTACGGCACGCCCTCCTGTGTGGCGGCGGGCGGTGGCGTCTCTCATCCGAAACAACTCTCTGTGATCTTTGCGTACTCTGTGGTTCAGTGTCCAGCGATCATCAGCACGCCGGTGCCGTTGATGCGGTCGTGGCCGAGGTCCTGGAGGGCCTGGTTGGCATCGGCCAGGGGGTATTTCGTGGTGTGCGGGCGGATCGGGATATCGGCCGCCTCCGCCAGAAGCTCGTGTCCGTCCTCACGCGTGTTGGCGGTCACCGAGTGCACGTCGCGTTCGTAGAACAGGTGCTTCTCGTAGTCCAGTGTGGGCACGTCGGTCATGTAGATGCCGGCCAAGGCGAGCGTTCCGCCCTTTTGGAGAGCGGTCAACGCCGGTGGGACCAGCTCGCCTGCGGGCGCGAAGATAATGGTGCTGTCAACCTTCACCGGCATATCCTCGGGCCGAGCGCCAACCCAGGTGGCACCCATCTGCTGGGCCAGCTCCCGATGCTTCTCCCCCCGGCTGACGACGTAAACCTTGCTGCCGCGATGAAGCGCGATCTGGATGACCACGTGGGCCGAGGAACCGAAGCCGTAGAGGGCGAGCTTGCCACCGGGTGGCAAGTTGGCCCGCTTCAGCGCGTGATAGCCGATGATGCCGGCGCACAGCAGCGGCGTGGCCTCTACGTCCTCGAAGGGGTGAGGGACTTCGTACGCGTAGTCCTCTGGCACAACGGCGTATTCCGCGTAGCCGCCGTTGGCGTGGTAGCCCGTGAACCGCGACGACTCGCACAGGTTCTCGCGGCCCGCCTTGCAGAAATCACACGTCCCACAGGTATGTCGCAGCCAGGCGACGCCGACGCGTTGTCCAGTCTTCAACTGCTTGCAGCCGGGCCCGAGCTGGTCCACCACGCCGACGATCTGGTGACCGGGGATGATCGGCAGCGTGTGGCGGGGCAAGTCGCCCTCGATCACGTGCAGGTCGGTGCGGCAGACGGCACAGCAGCGGACCCTCAGCCGAACCTCGCCGGCGGCCGGCTGCGGGTCGGGCAGCTCGGTGAGCTTGAGCGGGGCGGTGTCGATGGGCGCGATATCGCTGAGCAACATGGCTTTCATGGCACGTGTCCTTTATCCTTCACTGGACCGGTCTGAGTTCGGGGTTGTACCATATATTGAGCGAATAGGCGCCGAAACGCGAGGGCTCGATGATGGCTGGATTGGAGCAGCGCGTCAGCTCACCGATTGCCGGCCTGTTGATCGCTTTGCTGCTACTGTTCGGGCCGGCCGGCTGTGACTCACAACCGTCCGCGCCCCAAAGGAAGCAACCGCCGCCACCCCCAGAAGACCAAGAACCGGAAGGAGTGCCAACCATGACGATCACCATCCGCAGCGCAGCGTTTGCCGCCGGGCAGCCGATTGCCAAACGGCATACCGGCGACGGTGAGGATGTCTCGCCGGGGCTGAGCTGGACCGGCGTGCCGGATAATGCCAAGGAGCTGGCCCTGATCATGGACGATCCGGACGCCCCGACGCCCGAGCCGTGGGTCCATTGGGTGATTTACAAGCTCCCGGTCACGACGACCGGCTTGCCTGAAGGTGTCCCAGCCACGCCGCAAATGAGCGAACCGGCCGGCGCCCTCCAAGGGAAGAACTCGTGGCCGACGGTGGGTTATCGCGGTCCGGCACCACCACGCGGTCACGGCGTGCACCATTACCACTTCAAGGTCTACGCCTTGGATACGGTCCTGGACGTGGCGGCGGGTTTGGACAAGAAACAACTGCTGGACAAGATGCGTGGCCACGTCATGGCCGAGGGCGAGCTGGTGGGCACGTACGCGCGTTGAGCCTGTCTGCGGGTCGTCGGCGACGGGGGGCCGGCGAAACGCTCGAAATGCTTGGACTTGCCCCGCAAATGTGGTAGCATGGGGTCGCAGGGGGCTGAAGCCACGGACAGTCCCG
Organism: uncultured Planctomycetales bacterium; assembly: GCA_964572345.1. Taxonomy (GTDB): domain Bacteria; phylum Planctomycetota; class Phycisphaerae; order UBA1845; family Fen-1342; genus JAUWXH01. The sequence continues at coordinate 8,386 of CAZNFA010000051.1, read as the reverse complement.
GTGGGCGTGGCAGTTGGCATGCCTGGGCGGGAACGGGAGAGGAGTTTAGCAGCAAGAGTGGCGCGGAAACATCGTGTACGCGCAAGAGTCCCATTTGTCTTCGAGGAGAGGGTAACCCATGTTGAACATGCCCCGTACATTGTTTGCCGGTCGGAGGTGGGGCCGCGAACTCATGGCGGCCGTGGCGCTATTGCCGATGACGGTCGCCCTGGCAGGGGAAGTTGATCCCGGCTTGGAGCAGCTTCTTCAGGCTACGCCTGCGGACCAGCCTGTCTCGGTGCTGGTTTTCCTGGGTGAACAGGTGGACCTGGACGCCATCACCGGCCAAATGGACGCGCGGCGGGCAACGTTGCGCGAGCGCCACGAGACCGTCGTTCTCGCGCTGCAGCAGACAGCCCAAGCCACGCAGGGCGACCTGCTGGCTCGCCTGACGGAGCTGCAGGACAAGAAGCAAATCGAGAGGCTCCAGCCCTTCTGGATCGCCAACTGTCTGCGCATGGACGCGGCGAAAGCGGTGATCGAAGAGATCGCCGCCCGACCCGACGTGAAGCAGGTCTATTTCAACTACCCCATCGAGACGATCGAGCCGGTCGCGGCGTCCACGGAGGCACCCGGTACCCTGGGGGGGCCTGAACCCGGTCTGATCGCGGTGCGGGCACCGGAAGTCTGGGCCATGGGCATCACCGGCGCGGGCGTGCTGGTGTCCACTCTGGATACCGGCGTTGACGGCCATCATCCGGCGCTGGCCGACCGCTGGCGCGGCGTGGCCGATCCGCGCTACGCCGATCACCCGGAGTGGGCCTGGTTCGATCCGGTGACCAACACCACCTTCCCGCAGGCCTTCGGCAGTCACGGCACGCACACGATGGGCACGGTTTGCGGCGGGGTGCCGGGCGATCAGGTCGGCGTGGCCCCGGGGGCCCAGTGGATTCACGCCGCCGTGATCGACCGCGTGAGCATCCCGCAGACGGTGGCCGATGCGATCCTGTCATTCCAGTGGATGCTCGACCCGGACGAGGATCCCTCGACCAACTGGGACGTGCCGGGTGTATGCTCCAACTCCTGGCGGGTAACGACCGGCCACGGGTACCCGCCCTGCGACGAGACGTTCTGGATTTACCTGGACGCCTGCGAGGCCGCGGGCATCGTGATTCTGTTCTCGGCGGGCAACGAAGGGCCTGGTTCCTGGACCATCGGTCGTCCGCCGGACCGGGCCACGACCGAGTATATGTGCTGCGCCGTCGGGGCGGTGGATGCCCAAGACCCGAACCCGCCTTGGCTCGTGGCGAGTTTCTCGTCGCGCGGGCCGAGTCGCTGCACGCCCGGCGGCGAGGAGGCGATCAAGCCGGACATCGCGGCACCCGGCGTGAATGTGAACTCCTCCGTCCCTGGGGGCGGGTACTCGACCATGAGCGGCACGTCCATGGCGTCGCCGCACGTCAACGGCGTGGTCGCCCTGATGCGTGAGGCCTGCCCCGATCTGGGCCCCGAGCAGATCCTCCAGATCGTGTACGACACGGCCTACGACCAAGGGCCTGATGGTGAGGACAACGACTACGGCTACGGCATGATTGACGCCTACGAGGCGGTGCTGATGGCGCAGAGTATGTGCTCAGGCGTGTGGATCAGAATAGTCGGTGGGGTGCCCGACCTGCTGACGCCAGGTGTTGGATCCAGCTTTGATGTAAGAATAACCGTGCTCGATGACGAGATCGTGCCGGGCTCGGAGTTGCTGTGGTTCCGCTACGACGGCGGGGAGTATCTGAGCGTGCCGCTGATCCCGATGGGTGAGGACATGTACGAGGCTATTCTGCCGCCGCCCGTCTGCGGTGCCACGCCCGAATTCTATGTCAGTGTTGAGGGCAAGAACGCCGGCGTGGTGACCAACCCCCCGAACGCGCCCGAAGATGTATATACCGCTGCGGTGGGTGTCTGGGTGACACTCCTCGAAGACAACTTCGAAACCGATACGGGTTGGACGGTCGAAGACGACCCGTACATTACCACCGGGACCTGGGAACGCGGGGTGCCGGTCGGTGGCGGCGATCGCGGCGATCCGGCAACCGACTATGACGAGTCCGGCCAGTGCTACGTTACCGACAACCGTGACGGCGACTACGACATCGACGACGGCATCACCTGGCTGATCTCCCCGACGCTCGACTTCAGCAGCGGCGACGCTGAAATCCACTATGCCCTCTGGTATACCAACAACTATGGGGCCGACCCAAATAACGATCTGTTCATAACGTACGTCTCTGATGACGATGGGGAGAACTGGACAGTCGCCGAAATCATCGGTCCGGCCAGCTCCAGCGGCTGGAAGACACGGGCGTTTGCGGTTGGCGACTTCGTTACGCCTAATGATCAGGTCAGAGTCCGCTTCGAGGCCTCGGACCTGAACTCCCCATCCGTGGTCGAGGCGGGTGTCGATGCCTTCAGTATCTCGCGTTTCGAATGCACCGAGGTACTTGACGACTGCAATGAGAACGGAATCCTCGACAGCGACGACATCGCCAGCGGCCGGTCGCAGGACATCAACGGAAACGGCATCCCGGACGAATGTGAGGAGGGCTGCCCCGAGGATCTCAACGGCGACCTGTTCGTCGACCAGCAAGACCTCGGCATCCTGCTGGCGGACTGGGGTTGCACGGGCGGCGACTGCCCTGGTGACATCAACGGTGACGGCGAAACCGACCAGGAGGACTTGGGCATGCTGCTGGCGCTGTTCGGCCAGCCCTGCCCGTAGATGTGTGACCGGCCGTCGCGCCAACGGCTGCGTCTGATCGAGAGCTGCCGGCGAACGCGCCGAGAGGGGCGAGTCCGCGTAAAACGAGCAATGTGTGCCATTCCGATCCAGTTGCCGGATCGGCGGGCGACATGGTCATGGTGCTCGCCCGTGGCTGGGTTGCGATACTCTGAAACGAGCTGACCCCCACCGAGGGAGAGACGCTATGTTTCGAAACACAGTTTCAGCGTTGGGCGTGTTTCTGGTATTGATTTTCATGACACCCGCTCTGGCCGACGATGGTCCGCGCGTGCGCTACGACGACCACAAGCTGGTCGAGGTCACGCTCGAGGCCGAGTCGGACATCGACACCATCTTGTCGATCAGCGACGATCCCTGGTCTGACGGCGTCGGCGTCGGCACGTTCGATTCCGCGTGGCGCCGGAGCGCATGGCGGACCTGGAGGCCAGCGGGCTGGCCTATCGCGTGAAGATCGACAACATCCAGGAGCTGATCGATCAGGAGATCGCCCGCATGGAGCGTCCCCCGCGCGGCGACTGGTTCGAGGATTACAAGAGCTACGCCGAGATCGACGCCTATATCGACGCGCTGATCGACCTGCGGCCCGACCTGGTCAGCCGGTTCGTCTTCGGGACCAGCATCGAGGGGCGGACCATGTTCGGGATGCGTATCACCAGTTCGGAAGGCGGCGAGGATAAGCCAGCGGTGGTCCTCGACGGTACCCACCACGCCCGTGAATGGATCGCGCTGATGGTGCCGATGTACATCGCGGACCGGCTCGTCCGCGACTACGAGACCGATCCCGAGGTCCGGCAACTCGTGGACGAGGCGATAATCTACGTCCTCCCGCTCATCAATCCGGACGGCTACGAGTACAGCCGCGATGTCAATCGGATGTGGCGCAAGAACCGGCGCGACAACGAAGGGTCGTCATGCTGGGGCGTGGATCCGAACCGCAACTACGGCTACGAGTGGGGCGGTTACGGCGCCAGTAGCGACCCGTGCGACGAAACCTACCGCGGTACCGGGCCGTTTTCGGAGCCGGAGACCTCCGCCGTCCGTGACTTCTTCCTCGCCACGCCGAACATCAAGGGGCACATCAGCTATCACAGCTACGGTCAACTGATCCTTTACCCATTCGGCTATGACTACGTCTTGCCCCCCGAGCCCGATCTGAGCACGTTCGTCGAGCTGACGGCCGACATGGCCGACGCGATCTACAGCGTTCACGGGATGGTCTACGTCGACCAGCCCGCGCACGCCCTGTACCGATGCTCTGGTATCACCACGGACTGGGTGTACGGCGATCAGGGCATCCTGTCCTGGACTCCCGAGCTGCGCGATACGGGCCAGTACGGGTTTTTGCTGCCGCCGGAACAGATCATCCTGACCGGGGAGGAAAACTTCGAAGCCCTCAAGCTTGTGATTCAGTACGTGAGCGTGCTGCTGCGGTTCGAGTTCCCCGAGGGGCTGCCCACGCGCGTTGATTCGGAGACAGAGACGGCGGTGCGCGTGGACATCGTCCCGGCAAACGGCGAGATGGAGCCCGGCTCCGGCAAGCTGTTTGCCCGCATCGGTAGCAGCGGTCCGTTCACCGAGTCGAGCCTGGTCCCGCTTGGCGGCGACGCGTACGAAGGTACGCTGCCGGCCGCTCCGTGTGAGTCGGTCATCCAGTATTACTTCCAGGCGGAAACCACCGAGGGCGTGATCCTCACGTCACCCTCCGACGCCCCGAGTAGCGTATATGAGACGACGGTGATTGACGTGCTGGTGTACTTCGAGGACGACTGCGAGACGGATCAGGGCTGGACCATCGGCTGGGCGGGCGACGATGCCACAACCGGCATCTGGAATCGCATGGACCCCGAGGGCACCGCGGCGCAGCCCGAGGACGACCACACGCCGGCGCCTGGCACCGAGTGCTATGTCACCGATGGCCGCGGCGGCAACCTGGGCGCCTACGACGTGGACGACGGCCGCACCACGCTGGTTACGCCGGTCTTCGACTTGACCGAGGCAGAGGACCCCGTCATCGGCTACTGGCGTTGGTACTCCAACCACGCCGGTAACGATCCCTACAACGATATCTTCGAGGTGGACATCAGTGACGATGAAGGCTCCAGTTGGGTCAACGCCGAAACCGTCAGTCCCAGCGGGCCGGAGACTTCCGGCGGCTGGTTCTACCACGAGTTCCGTGTGGCCGACTTCGTGGAGCTGACCTCGCAGGTGCGCGTCCGCTTCGTCGCCTCGGACGAAGACGCTGGTTCGATTGTCGAGGCGGCGGTCGATGACTTCCTGGTCTTGGAGTACTACTGCGAGGAAACCGACTGCCCGGGCGACCTCAACGGCGACGGGCAGCGCGACCAGGCTGATCTCGGTATCCTGCTGGCCGACTGGGGCTGCAGCGGCGGGGACTGCCCCGGAGACATCGATGGCGACGGCGACACCGACCACGCCGATTTGGGATTCTTCCTGTCGGTCTACGGCGTGCCTTGTCCGTAGCGGATGACGCCTGATTGAGAACCTTGCCCCCCCGCGCCAGCGCGGTAACCGGGAAAGCGCGCGCCTGGTCGCAAGGCCCCAAAGTCACGGCCGGTCGTCCGGCAAGATCGCCTTGTTCGGCAGCGTCGTTCGGTTTACGCCGCCGATGTGTATCACCAAACCCGAATGCGACTTCCTGGCCGACTGCCTCGACGCCCGCCTGTCCGAAGGCGGCCGCTTGGCAGAGGAGCTGATGTTCCAGCGGAGGCGGTCGTCTGCTGGCTACGTTTGGGCGCCGTTGCCAACTGGGGCGGTGGAGGTTTGCACGCCGTCGTCGGAGCGGCGCAGGTCGATGTGGCACTGCCATTGTGGATCTGTTTGCGGGAAGTCGGTGCGACAGTGTACGCCGCGGGACTCGCAACGCGTGGCGGCGGCCATCGCGATGCACAGGGCGACGGTGAGCATGTTCTGCGTCTCCCACGCGAAAGGCTCGTCGAAGACCTTGTCCATCACGTAGCGGCCCCAGAACTCGATGATCTCGATCGTTTCGCGCAGCCGATCGGCCGACCGCTCGATCGCCACGTTCCGTGACATGACACTCTGGAGACTGTGGACCACGTCGTTGAGGTCGAGCTCGGTACGCGGCGACTGCGGCAGCAGATGGCTGATGGCGTGGGGCTGGTCGCGACGTCCGTTGGCCTCGGCCCGCTCGGCCGCGAGCTGCCCGGCCCGCTGCCCGTAGATCAGACCTTCGAGCAGCGAGTTGCTCGCCAGGCGGTTGGCACCGTGCAGGCCGGTGCAGGCCGCCTCGCCGCAGGCCAACAGCCCCGGCAGGTCGGTTTGCCCCTGGGTGTCCACCCGCACGCCGCCAATCGAGTAATGCGCTGTGGGCCGCACGGGGATCAGGTCGTGCTGCGGGTCGAGGTCAAAGTCGCGGCACAGGCGCTCGATGGTGGGGAAACGTTCGGCGAAGTGTCCGGCCGGGAAGTGCCGCACGTCGAGATACACGCACGGGGCGTGCTCGCGCTTCATCTCGGCGGAGATCGCCCGGCTGACCACGTCGCGCGGGGCCAGCTCGCCCTGCGGGTCGTACTGAGGCATGAAACGTTCACCGGCCCGGTTGAGCAGGTACGCGCCCTCGCCGCGCACGGCTTCGGTGATCAGAGCCCTCGCCGCGCCGGCGATGTACAGCGTGGTCGGGTGGAACTGCACCATCTCCAGGTCACGCAGGGTAGCACCGGCGCGGAAGGCCATCGCCAGCCCGTCGCCGGTAGCGATCGGCGGGTTGGTTGTCTCGCGATAGGTGCGCCCGAGGCCGCCGGTTGCCAGCACGACGGTCGTGGCCCAGAACATTTGGTGTCCGTACTTGGGATGGAACGTGACCACGCCGACCACTTGCCCGTTGTGGCTGAGCAGGTCAATCGCGAAGCAGCCTTCGAAAATGCGGATGCGCGGGTGGCGACGGGCCCGTTCGATAAGGACCCGCATGAGTTCGCGCCCGGTGGCGTCGCCGTGAGCGTGGACGATGCGCGCGTGGCTGTGCCCGCCTTCGCGTCCGATCGCCAGACCGGCCCCGTGCCGGTCGAACTCGACGCCCCACTCGCGTAGTTGCCGGATATGTTCTGGGGCCCGGTGGACCACGTCGCGGATGACTGCCTCGTGCCCGAGGCCGCAGGCGACGTTCAGCGTGTCCTCGGCGTGCGAGTCGGGGTCGTCTTCGGGGCTAGTGGCGACGGCGATGCCGCCCTGCGCATAGCTGGTGGTGGCCTGTTCGATGGCATCCTTGGTGACCACCAGGACGTCGCAGCGCTCGGCCGCCTCCAGGGCTGCCCGCAGCCCCCCCAAACCCGACCCCAGCACCAGCACGTCGGTAAACAGGTGCGGCAGACGGTGGGGCTCGAAGTTGGTCAGATAGCGGCGTTGGCCCAGGGTTTTTCTCATCGGGTCGGTCTCAGCGTTTGAATCGCCACGCCGGGGCGTCGGTCACGAGCATATCGGCGAAGTCCTTCCTCGATCATGATCCGGCCTTGGGATCGTCCGGCGAAGCACGCTCGCGTGAGCGCCGTCGCTCGCGTAGCAGCGCGGCCAAGCGAGCTTCGTCCCCGCGCTCGGTTGGATTGTAGTACCTGCGGGCCGCCCCGAGGTAGTCCTGCTCCAGGTAACCCTCCGGCGTGTCATGGGGCGAGCGATAGCCCTGCCCGTGTCCGACCCGGGCGGCTCCGGGGTAGCTGGCGTCACGCAGGTGTTGCGGAACTGGCAACGTCGGGTTGTCACGCACGTCGCGGCGGGCCTCGGCGATCGCCCTGGTTACGGCGGCCGACTTCGGCGCGCAGGCGATGTACACGGCCGCCTGGGCCAACGCGAACTGGCATTCCGGCAGTCCGACCAGTTGGGTGATTTGGGCGGCCGCCGCGGCCAGCACCGCCGCCTGCGGGTCCGCGTTGCCCACGTCCTCCGACGCGCAGATCGCGATCCGCCGCGCGATGAAACGCGGGTCTTCGCCGCCTTCCAGCATGCGGGCCAGCCAGTACAGAGCGGCGTCTGGATCGCTGCCGCGCATGCTCTTGATGAACGCCGAGGCGATGTCGTAGTGGCTGTCGCCGGCGGCGTCATAAGGAACCGCCTTACGCTGCATGCAGTCCGCGGCCACCTCCCGCGTCACGCGGCGCGACTTTCCCGAGCGGCCTTGCGAGAGCACCGCTACTTCCAGGGTCGTCAGCGCGCGGCGCGCGTCTCCGTCGGCGTGCTCGGCCATGAAGCCCAGGGCATCGTCCTCACACGCCACCTTTCGATCCCCCAATCCGCGCTCCGCGTCGCTCAGCGCCCGGCGTAGCAACTGCATGATCTGCTCGGGTGTGAGCGGTTTGAATTCGAAGATGTGGCTGCGTGAGACCAGCGGGCTGTTGAGCGCGAAGAAGGGGTTCTCCGTGGTGGCACCGATGAGAATGAGGACCCCGGCCTCCACGTCGCGCAGCAGCACGTCCTGCTGGGCGCGGTTGAAGCGGTGGATCTCATCCAGGAACAGCACCGTCCGTTGGCCGTCGGAAGTCAGTCGCCCGTGGGCCGCTTCGATGACGGCGCGCACGTCGCGGACGCCGGCTTCGGCGGCGTGCAGCGTCTCGAACGCCGCCTGCCCACGCCGGGCGATCAGGTGGG
>CAZNFA010000050.1:0-34557 GCA_964572345.1 uncultured Planctomycetales bacterium | reverse complement strand
CGAGCCGGTGATGAAGCTGGCCATCGTCGGCAAGCGCAACGCCGGCAAGAGCACGCTGGTCAACACGCTGGCCGGCGAGCCGCGTGTGATCGTCAGCGAGAAGCCGGGCACGACGCGCGACGCGGTGGACGTGGAGTTCGAGAAGGACGGGCGCAAGTTCGTCGCGATCGACACGGCCGGCGTGCGCAAAAAGCGGCAGATGCAGGATATTGACTTCTACTCTTACACGCGCGCGTTGCGCTCGATCCGCCGGGCCGACGTGGTGATGCATCTGATCGACGCCACCGTCGAGGTCAGCGAGGTGGACCTGAAGCTGGCCCGGGCGGTGCTGGATGAGTACAAGCCGGTGGTGTTGGTGGTCAACAAATGGGATCTGGTCGGGGGCCGGGCGGACGCGCCGGCGTACAGAGATTACCTGACGCAGGTGATGCCGGCGGTGGACTACGCCCCGATCATCTGTATGACCGCGACGACCGGCCGGAACGTCGCGCCCGCGGTCGAGGTGGCCCTGGGACTGCACAAGCAGGCCTGCACGCGGGTGACCACCGGTCGCCTCAACGCCGCCCTGCGGACGATTCTCGCGGCGCGTGGTCCGTCGCCCAAGCGGGGCACCCGGCCGGTCAAGGTCCTTTACGCCACACAGGTGGCCGCCGCCCCGCCCACCATCGTCTTCTTCTGCAACGACCCCGGTTTGGTGAGCGCGAACTATCGACGTTTCATGGAGAACCGACTGCACGAGCTGTTGCCCTATCGGGAAGTGCCGATCCGCCTGCTCTTCCGGCCCCGGAGCCACGATCGGGCCCAGGCGACCTGACGAGCGGGGTGAGCAACCGGCTCGGCCGGGCAGAGTGCATGGCCGTGTGGTATCATGTTGATCCCGTCCGGAAGGGGATGGCAAAGAAAGGACGACGCCATGGCAATCGAGTTTCACTGCGACCACTGTGGAAAGCTCGTGCGTACGGCGAAGGAGCATGCCGGCAAACGCGGCCGCTGTCCCTCGTGTCACCAGAGCGTTTACATCCCCACCCCGGCGGACCAGCTCGAACCGCTCGACTTATCGCCGGTGGACGAATCGGCCGAGGAGCGGCAGAAACGCCTGATGGATGAGACGCGTGACCTGACACAGCGTCTGCTGGAAGAGAAGGACGTGCCCGCCTCGTCCGCGCCGACGCACCCGGTGGATTCCATGCGCGACATTCTGCCGGCCCACACGGACGTCGAATCGCTCGTGGTGGAGTACGCCTTGTGCATGGCCGAGGGAAAACTGGCGGACGCGGAAGAGATCGCCGCCGACATCCGCCGAAACATGGCCGAGGCCGAGCGGATCATCGAACGGATGACGCTCGACGAAATCCCGCACCCACAGTTGAGCGAGGTTCCCCGGCCGGTCTTGGTCGGCTTCTTCAAGCAGTTGCGTGAGGGCAGATAGAAGCCGCCTCGGCGCGGTCTAGCTCCCGAGCTTGCCGCCGCTATGGCGTCGCGCCGCCCCCGGCCGGCTTGTCCGGCTCGCTGGGGCTTTTCTGTTCCGGCTTGGCGAGGGGGGCTGTTGGGGGCCGCAGCTTCACAATCTGCTTGTCGAAGCGCTCCGCTTGCTCCGGGGTCAGGATGCCGCGGATGTCGGAGACGATTCGCCCGAGCGCGAGCTCGCGTGCAGGTCGGGACAGCCCACCGGCAATCCCCGTCACGTAAGCCCGGTATTCCTGCAACAGCTTGGAGAGCTTTCCTTGTTGTTCGGGGTCCAACTCCAGCGCCTGGGCTACCTTCAGCACGTCGATCGGGCGGAGTGCGCCGTCCGGGACACGGCGCAGCCTTTGCCGCGCCTGCTTCAAGGTTGCCTTCTGATCGTCTGAGAGGTTCGTCTCCAAGGTCGCCAAGAACTCCCGCTCCGCCAGCACGCCCGGACCGAGCACCTTCATCTGCTCGCGCAGCTCGTCGGCCCTTTGCGAGTTGCCGGCCTGCTGGGCCTCTTCCATCTGCGCGTACAGGACGCGGACCCGCTCGAGCAGATCGCCGCGCTCCTCTTGTTCGGTTTTCTGCGCTCGCACTTGCTCGGCGTAAACCTCGAGCAGACCCTCCACGAACTCACGATCCTCCGGGCCCAAGTCGAGCTGCCTGATGAGGTAGCGCAGCTTCTGCTCGCCGCGAAGCGGGACGACGCGTTCGCCTCCGCGCGGCCTCGCCTGCGTCGGGCGCATTGTTTGGGCGAAGCAGGTCACGGTCAGCAAGAGGGCGGTCAGCCATACGAACGGGATGCGTCGCATCATGGTCTCCTCTGAAACGGAAACTACCTATCTGCTTATGCACGGCGGGGCAGAGCAGCCACGCCCGCCCAGCAAACCGGGAGGATAAGCGCGACCGGCCGCCTCTGCAACGGCCTAGCACGGGTCGCCCGGCCGCAGCCGAGGCACCAGCGTGGTGTCCGCGGCGCCCGGCGCGGTCGGTCTGGTGGACGTCACCACAACGATCCGATCGCCCGGGGACGGCGATGACCTTGGTGTTGATTCGATTGGCTGCGTCGCGTTGCGGCACGGTTAAATCCTCCTGTTGCGGCTCGTGGGCATGCCGGCTAGGGGCCTGACCGATCTGCCGGCCGCCACCGCCGCATCCACCTGCTCCGCGTGTCGCAGGGCGTGCTCGCGCGTGACTTCGAGAAACGCTCCGAGCCGCGGATCGACCGCCCCGATCCGCCCCAGCGTCTCGTTACAGACATCCACCGCCTTGCGGCGACCCGCCGCCACATCGGCCGCAATCCGGCTTGCCGAATTCGTGTCGCTCACCTGGTTGGCGTCTCGATAGAGGAACCCGCGGCTCCACCAAAGCCCGGCCAGTGTCGAGCCAAATCACCGCCCGTGCAAGCGGGCAGGCTGCCTCTGGGCCGGCAGAGAGTGAGCGTTTGGCCGCCGCCGACGCCCCACGGGGGCGCTATCGAAACGCCGTGGCATTCCACACAACCTTCCGCAGATGTCGCTATAATCTCACTCAGTTCCCATCTGCGGGCGGGAGATCTCCCGCCCGGGGCGGAGGTGAAGTATGAGCGACGAGCGGCCCCCTTCGGAGCACAGCACGTTCGATGCGACGCAGTCCACGCCCGCCGGCGCACCCACGGCTGATTTGACGTCACACGCCGAGATCGGCCTGCGCATCGGGCCGTACAAGACTATTGGCCTGCTTGGCGAGGGCGGTTTTGGCGTGGTCTATCTCGCCGAGCAACAGGAGCCGGTGCGTCGGCGCGTAGCGTTGAAGATCATCAAGCCGGGTATGGACACCCAGCAGGTGATCGCTCGCTTCGAAGCTGAGCGGCAGGCCCTGGCGCTCATGGACCACCCCAACGTTGCCCAAGTCTTCGACGCCGGCGCGACCGAGCAGGGCCGGCCCTACTTCGTCATGGAGCACGTCCCCGGCGTCTCCATCACCGAACACTGCGACCGGCACAAGCTCAGCATCGAGCAGCGCCTGGATCTGTTCATGCAAGTCTGCGAGGCCGTCCAGCATGCCCACCAGAAAGGCATCATTCACCGCGACATCAAGCCGCACAACATCCTGGTTGCGGTCCGCGACGGTCAGGCAGTGCCGAAGGTGATCGACTTCGGTGTGGTCAAGGCGCTCGCCCAGCCGTTGACGGAGCGAACCATCTTCACCGAACAGGGCCAGCTCATCGGCACACCGGAGTACATGAGCCCCGAGCAGGCCCGCGGCGACGAGGGTATCGACCACCGCACCGACCTCTACTCGGCTGGCGCTGTCCACTACGAAATGCTCACCGGCCGCACGCCGACGGTTTCACCGTCTCAGTGGCCTTTGTAAGTCGCGCAATCCGCACTACTTATGGCGCGAAACCCATGAACTGCAAACGCCACCGGAGCGCGCCACGGGTTAGGATAGGCGAACCGTCCATCCGGCGCGCCCTGCCAGCCTAAAAGATGCCCCGACCTCACGGCACCTCTCGACGCGAGGCCCGGATCCGTCACGACAAACTCGGCCACGCCGAGGCATCTCTCTCTGCGAGTTGATTCCCGATTACCAACGCCGCAGGACAGTCAGGCCACCGACGAGCAGCAGAACCACCGTCGTGGGTTCGGGTATTCTCGCTATGGCGCCGCTTTCCAAACACACGTCTAATACGACGCCGTCTCCCGCGTTGTTGAATGCGATCTCGTTCCCGGTGGCGAGCAACCATGCCTCGTCCACTGGCATGATGTACTGCCACTTATCGGTTAGGCCGTCATTGTCGTAGTCCAACTCGAAGAACACGTCAGAGAACGAGGGCAGCTCGTACCCATTAACCGTGATGCTGTCGAACTGGCTCGGGCTGAGCCCCACATCGCTGAACAGTGACAACTGCGCCTGGTTATCCGGATCCGCCAGCATGTGATCATATGCCGGGGCGTCGAGGCTAGTCGACGACCATCCCGTGTAGCATGTGTAGTCGGTGTCACATTGGTCGAGGTCGCCGTGGTCCGTGACGAAGAGGACAAACTGCTCCTTGGCGTTCATCTGGGCGCCGATGTTCTTGAACGCGTCCACCAGATTGTGTAACGTCGCCGCTGCGTCAGCATGTTGACCGGTACCGTCCCCGGAGAGGACAGTGACAGTCGTACCCGGATGACCAGCAAAGTTGCCGTGTATATCGTTGATATCCGCCTGATCCTGCCAGTTAGGAGCTCCTGCCCACACCAACACATGTGTGCTGTTGGTGCCACCGAGCGTCACATTCGCGCCAGAATACATGGGCGTGTCACCGGGCGCGGCGCCGGCAACGCCGGCCGCGTGCGCAGCCTGACTTTTCACACCAGGCCTAAGCGCTCCGGCCAGGGCACGATGGTAACCGCCATAGTAACATTGATGTCCAGGGAAGCTGCCCGAGAGTAGTGCGGTGTTGTCGTATCCGAAAAAATCGTCAAACTTGTCGCCACCGTAGCATTCCGTGAACGCCAGGACCATGCTCTCGTAGTGGGTTCCGGCCGTATCGCCGATGTAGAGATTGGTCAACAAATCCAACTCCCAGTCGTAGATATGCTTGCCATCGTTTGCTGCCAGGGTGCCGTGCGTTTCGATGTCTGGCAAGGCCGTGGATGTTGCGGCGAATAAGAACACCGCGATTACCATGCACACTTTTCTGCGAATCATCATTTTTCGTCCTCCTTATGCAAAGCGCAGCTCTCCATATGGCCGCGCCACTCACGCGACGGGTCTTTGCCAGCACGGCGGCGTTAACCCTGTTCTGACCTCGGTTGCCTCTGAATTGGCAGGGCGCGCGACACGCGCGCCTGGCTCAGCACAATCAAGCCCCTCCCACTGTTCCACAGACAGCTTTGGATCTCGGCCGACCCAAACAGACGTCACGACCTCACGCCCTTTCGCGGCGCGACCCACTCACGGCACCACCTATCCTGAAACCGATACTTTGCGGAGGTCCGTTCCCAGGACTTCCCTATTACGTGTCATAATACCCTTCCCCGCCCCGGTTGGTCAAGCCTTTCTTTCTACAGCGGCAAAATTGGCTGGAACGCCAATTCTCTCAAGCTACGAAACTACAAGTGCTTACGAGCGAGAAAAAGGGCCGATCGACCGAGCCGTTCGCGCCAGGCGCCTATCGAGTGTCCACAGCCCCACGCCGGTCAATCTGGCCGAGCATAACAGGTGCGCAGCGACCCATCCGATCCCGGACCCCATCAGGCGGTTCGCCGCGATGAATGTTAGCACCTCGCTGTGATCCGGCAGGATTGCCTTGGGCAGCGCGGCAAGCAGGGAGAGGATCTCGTGCCTGCGCTTGAGGTTTCCGCACGCCAGTTCACCAACGATGAAGGGATGGCACAGGACCACACCCTCCTCCAGATGTGACGGAAGCGTCCGATTGCCGCGCCGCAAGTGGTCAAGCCACACGGAGGTATCGACGAGCATCATGCCGTCCGGCGTGTCTTGCGGGGTCTTCGTCGCGGAATCGGGCTCAATGATCTCTCGGTTCCGCCGAGCGCGCCCAAACGCTTGGCGCTCTCCCAGGCGATGAGGGCGTTCAGACCCGCAGCCACCAGGGCGGTTTTCTCCTTGATCCCGATCAACCGTCTGGCTTTGTCCAACAGCTCGTCATCGATGTTCAAGGTTGTCCTCATATGCATCAGTATGCACGATCTGTGCATTCAGGTCAACCGCAAGCCTTGGCCCCCGGGCGCGCCTCCTCACCCAAGCACCACCTGGGGCAAGCCGGACAGAGCTGGCAAGTAGCGGGCGAAGCTGGAGGAAGAAGGCAGGGAGGCACCCTTCGACGGCGCTCAGGGCAGGCTCCGGCACGAAGCCACGAAGGGGGAAGAGCCGTCACAAACCCAGCCCGCGTCGCAGCCGGCGGGATCGGGCGGTGAGTGACGGCTGCCGTTGCCGGTTTATGCACCTATTGACGGGTCGAGCACCGGCGTGACGCGGATCTCGTCAGCAGAGAAATTGAACCGCGACAGCTTGGCGATGTGCCGGACCTGGGCCTCGCCGATCGGGGCGCCCGTCGACTTGGCTCCCTCGGCCTGCGTACGTCAGGAAGCAGCGACCTCCTCTTTGGGCTGCGGCTTCCAGTCGCGTTTGGGCGGCTTGACGACCAGCCCCATGCGGATGGCCTTGGCGCTGACGCGGATCCGTCTCACCCGCCCGTCCACGACCGCGCGCACCTTCTGGATGTTGGGCTTGAAGCGGCGCTTGGTGATGCCGGTCACCTTGCGGCCCACGCCGCCGAGATACTTGGCTTTCCCACGCCGGGAGATCGACCGGCCGAACTTGGTCTTCTTGCCAGTGAAGTAGCATTTTCGGGCCATCGGCCATCCTCGTCTGGTCAACAAAGGGCGTCGCCTCGGCGCCTGACGCGGAAGCGACACCCCAAACCACGCAGGCTAGCGGCTCCAAGCTGCCCAGTCAAACCCGCTGGCACTCCCCGGCGCACGCCGCTACAGTGACAGGCCCACGGCAGCCGAGTGACGCGGCACCCGGTTTGCTGGCTGAGCCCGGGGACGCCCGAAATCGAAGAAAAGGCCCGACCATGAGCAAGAAGAAGCGCAAACGTGTAAGCCGCAGCAAGATTCCGCAGCCGAACGCCGATCGCATTGCCTGCGCGCGGGCTGAAATGGCCCGCAAGCGCCTCGACGGCTACCTGGTGCTTGATCGCATGGACCAGATCTGGCTCACCGGCTTCACCGGCGAGGACGGCGGCGTGCTGGTCACGCCCAAGGCCGTGGTCCTGCTGACGGACGGCCGTTTCGACGAGGCTGCCGCCATCGAGGCCCCCTACGCCCGCAAGGTGCTCCGCAAGAAGCGCACCCCGGACGTCAACGTCCGCGAGTTTAAGCGGCACAAGGTCACCCGGCTCGGCTTCGACCCGGGCCACATGACCGTGGCCGACTTCGGCCAGTACCGCAAGTTCGCCAAGCCGATCAAGCTGGTCAGCCTCAGCGGGCTGATCCTTCAGATGCGCAACGCCAAGGACGGTGGCGAGGTCGCGGCGATCCGCCGGGCGATCCGCGTGGCCGAGCGTGCTTTCCAGAGGCTCCAGAAGTGGATTCGGCCGGGCGTGACGGAGCGTGACGTAGCCGCCAAGCTGGAGTATGAGATGGCCCGGCTCGGGTCGCAGGGCGTTTCCTTTCCGACGATCGTGGCGGCGGGGCCGAACGCGTCGCTACCGCACTACGAGCCTGGTGACCGCAAGGTGAGCAAGCAGGAGGGCATCCTGATCGACTGGGGTGCGCGCGTGGGGTGGTACTGCAGCGACTTGACCCGCATGATCTGGCCCGGTAGCATCCCGCGCCGATTGGCCAAGGTATATGACGTTGTTCGTGAGGCCCACGACCGGGCGATTGCCGCGGTCAAGCCCGGCGTGACGGCGGAGGCGGTTGATCGTGTGGCGCGGCGTTGCATCGTCAAGGCCGGCTACGGCCCGAGATTCAACCACGCCCTCGGACACGGCATGGGGCTGGACGTGCACGAAGCGCCGCGCGTCGGCAAGGGCACCAAGGACGTCCTGAAACCCGGCACGGTGATCACGATCGAGCCCGGTGTGTATCTGCCGGGCGTGGGCGGCGTGCGACTCGAGGACGACGTGCTCGTCACGGAGACCGGTTGCGAGGTCCTCTCCTCGCTGCCGCTGTAGTGCACGGGAGGTCGCGGTGACCGCTGCCCGAACGGGGCGCAACTCCAGCCGGGCGAAGTACTGACGAGAAACCCATGGACATCGAACACATCAGGAACCTCGTCGAGTTGATGGTCGAGAACGATCTCAGTCGCCTCGAGCTGCGCGAAGGAGAAACGCATATTCTGCTCCGCCGCGGACATCCGCCCGTGGTCAGCCCGCCGGCGGTCGGCCCGATCGTCCCGGCGGTTGCGGCGCCCCCGGCCGAGCCCGCCGTGCCGCAGCCACCCGCGGCGGCCCCGCCGGCCGAAGCCGAGGAACTCTTCATCCGCTCGCCCATGGTGGGTACCTTCTACGCCGCTCCCGACCCTGAATCGCCGCCGTTCATCAAGGTCGGCGACCCGGTCAACTCGGAGACGGTCGTCTGCCTGGTCGAAGCGATGAAGGTGTTTAACGAGATCAAGGCCGAGGTTGCCGGTCGGGTCATGCGGGTGCTGGTCAACAACGCCGAGGCGGTCGAGTTCGACCAGCCGTTGTTCGCGCTGGCCCCCGCGTGATGCCAGCGCAGACGCGAGCGAGCATGTGATGTTCAGTCGCATCCTAGTTGCCAACCGCGGTGAGATCGCGCTGCGCATCATTCGCGCCTGTCGCGACATGGGCATCGAGGCCGTCGCCGTCTACAGCCGCGCCGATCGCGACGCGGCCTATCTCAATCTGGCCCATGAGGCCGTCTGCATCGGCACCGAGGCCCCGGCGCAGTCGTATCTCAACTCGGCCGCCATCATCTCCGCCGCCGAAATCACCGACGTCGAGGCCATCCACCCCGGCTACGGGTTTCTGGCCGAGAACGCGACGTTCGCGCAGATGTGCCGCGATTGTCGCATCGAGTTCATCGGGCCGAGTGCCGAATCCATGCGGCTGGTGGGCGACAAGGTCGCGGCGCGCAACCTCGCCCGGCGGGCCAAGGTGCCGTTGATCCCCGGCAGTCCCGGAAACGTCGCTGACGAGGATGAGGCGACGGGGATCGCCGAGAAGATCGGCTATCCGGTGATGATCAAGGCCTCGGCCGGCGGGGGTGGACGCGGCATGCGCGTCGCCCACAACGAGGCCAGCCTGCGCACGAACTTCCGCAACGCGCGCGCCGAGGCCGAGGTCGCCTTCAAAGACGGCAGCCTCTATATCGAGAAGCTCATCGAACGGCCCCGCCACGTCGAGGTCCAGTTCGTCGGCGACCGCAAGGGCAACGTCGTCCACTTCTGGGAACGCGACTGCTCGCTGCAGCGCCGCCATCAGAAGCTCGTCGAAGAGTCGCCCTCGCCGCATATCAGCGCCCGCATCCGCCGCAAGCTCTGCTCCGCGGCGGTTCGATTGGCGAAGGCGGCCGGCTACTATTCGGCCGGCACCTGCGAGTTCCTCGTCGATGCGGATGAGACCTTCTACTTCATGGAGGTCAACGCCCGCATCCAGGTCGAGCACCCGGTCAGCGAGCTCATCACCGGCCACGACCTGGTGCAATGGCAGCTTCGCATCGCCGCCGGCGAAACCCTCAAGCTCAAGCAGGATGCCATCCGGCAGAACGGCTCGGCGATCGAATGCCGCATCAACGCCGAATCACCCGACGATGACTTCCGCCCTTGCCCCGGGAAGATCGAGGAGTTCGTTGTTCCCGGCGGTCCCGGTGTCCGCGTGGACACGCACGCGCACGCGGGTTACACCGTCAGCCCCTATTACGACTCGATGATCGCCAAGCTGCTGGTACACCGTCCCACGCGGGCACAGGCGATCAGCTCGATGCGCCGGGCGCTGGGCGAGTTCATCATCCGCCCGATCAACAGCACCATCCCGATCCACCAAGCGATCTTTAACCACGCCGACTTCATCAAGGGCGACGTGGACACCAACTTCATCGAACGCACGTTCAACACCGGCACGCGCGCGGCCGGCGCCTGAGGAGCAGGCGGCTCGCGTCCGCAGGCCCGATGTCTTGCTGGACCAACAGAGGAGGAACTACACGATGTGGAAGTCCTTGACGATCCTGTGCTGTGCCGGCGTGCTCTTGCTGGCATCGGCTGCGGCCGACGAGCAGTCACCGAAATCCGCTGAGCAGATCCTGCAGGCCTACGTGGCCGACTTCCGGCACGATCCTGCCGCCGCCGAACCGATCACCTTCGGCGTCCGCGTCACGGGTGAGGGAGGTGGCGAGTGGCACGTCGTGGTCGCCGGCCGGAAACGGCAGACCGACGAGCCGAAGGGGGCCGGCAAGCCCGAGGCCCCAGCCCAACTAACGACCGGGGAGACGGAACCCGCAACCGAATTCGACGTCACGCTCAAGCCCGGCTTCCCGCCCGAGCCCATCGCATACTACATCCTCGACCTCACGGCGCTGCGGAAGATCGACTGCGGCGAGCTCAACGCGCTCACCGCGATGGCCAGGGCTCACGGCGGTGAAACCACGCCGATGGACGTCGGCGTGACGCCCGGCTTCAAGCCCGGCGCCGACTTCTGGGCCCGGTTCATTCCATTGTCGTTCCACTTCTGGACGCGTGGCGTGCCCGAGCGGGTGCCGTTTCGCGGCGAGCTGAGCCGGATGGTGCACGGCGCGAACGCGATCGTCTTTTATTACCAGAAAGGCTTCCGCTCGGCGTGGTACCAGGTCGCCAAGGGCCAGCACATCAACAAGGACCCGCAGGATCAGACCAACCCGTTCCCCAGCATGTTCATCGTGCTGCGCGGTAAGCTGGAGGCCAAAATTGCCGGCAAGCAACTGACCTTCCCCGCCGGCGAGATGATGCTCGTCCCGCCCGGCGTCACGCACGAGTTCTGGAACGCCCACGACACCCCGGCCGAGATGATCATCCTCATGTTCGGCGAGGGAGCGTAACAGCGCCTGCTTCTCCGAGCCGCGCCCGTCAGGAAGCGCCCGCAATGTAGCGGCGGGCGCCCCGGCCGGCCGTACGCGCGCCGAGGCCACGTAGGGCAGGTCGAGAAACGAGACCTGCCACCCCGCTGCCGCCCCCTCCTATGGGGTCGTTCCTACGGACACCCTTCGCCCCAATGGGCCAGCAGCATGCCGAGGTCGGCCTGGTCGGTGTCACCATCTCCGTCGCAGTCGCCGGGGCAGTCGCCGCCGGTGCAGCCCCAGTCCGCCAGGAGGATGCCCAGGTCCTGCTGATCGACACAGCCGTCGCCGTTGAGGTCGCCAGGGATCCCTTCCGCGGCCAGGCCTTTGATGCAGAAGTTGGCGGTGCCGTCCCAGCTCGAGTCGCTGAACTCATAGTCGTACAGATCCAACCATTCTGAACTGCTCCAATAGTAGCTTTCACCGGGGTGGGCCGCCGACTGCACGATGACGCGGTACTTCGCCCCGAGCAACACCGGAACGTCCGAGGTCCGGTCAATCGGCTGACCACCATCCGACAGATTGACGCAGATGTAGAAATCGTCGCCTTCGGTCAGCGTGATGGGCGTGTCCAGGTCTGCCGTGTGAAACCCGGT
Organism: uncultured Planctomycetales bacterium; assembly: GCA_964572345.1. GTDB lineage: Bacteria > Planctomycetota > Phycisphaerae > UBA1845 > Fen-1342 > JAUWXH01. The sequence goes on along the minus strand of CAZNFA010000050.1, from coordinate 22,961 downwards.
GTATTCGATGTCGCCAAACACCGTGGCGAGCTCGTCCAGCAGCTCGCCGCCTTCGAAACGGTCGTAGACCGTTACCGTGTAGCTCACGTCATCCACGGCCGTGAAGAAGCTCACCGCTCGCAGCACCTGCGCGTCTGCGGCGGTAAACGCGTTGAAGGCCTCGGCGGTGTCGGTCAGGGTATCGCGCCAGCCGTGGTAGTCATGGTAATAGACGTGGTCGTAGGCCAGGGGCTCGACGTCCTGGAAGGAGACGGCTCCCATTTGCGGCTTCTGGCAGCAGTGCTTGTCGTAGTAGGAGATCCAGAAGAAGCCCCCCAGGCCCCAGCCGCTGCCCCAACTGTTCTTGCACAGCCAGGCCCCGGGGCCCTGCGGAGCCTGCGTGGACTTGTTGTCGTCCCAGCCGATGATGCCGATGGCGTGGTTGGGTTCGTAGGGACTGCTCGGCGGCTGGTAGTGCACGTAGTTCTGCATGAAGGAGCCGTCGTAGCACATGCACGTGCCCATCACGCCTTCTTCCATGATCTTGTACTTGATGGTGTTGATGTTGCCCAGGTCCGAGCCGGCGACATACCACTCGATATCCCGCGGATAATAAATGTGAAAGCTCGGCTCGTAGCGCGGCGGGGGATTGTCGTAGGATTGCCCGTCGATATCGCGGACGGCTCCCTCGGACCGGGTGAGATACGCCGACCCCACCCGGTAGTCGCCGCCCTGGTGCACCTGGAGCCCACCACAACCCTGGCAATCGTCATTGTTGAACTCGTTGAACCCGTTCCACCAGTCGAGGTGGTATTCGGCCAGGTTGGGCTCGCCGGACTCGCCGGCGTCGGCCCAGGCGCCGGTCATCAGGAGGTTCCCTTCGATCGCGGCCATGATCCCATGACACCAGCAGGTGCCGCCGGTCTGGCTTTTGACCGAGGTCACGTAGTTCTCGCCGTCCACATCCCGCAGGTCGAACGAGCTCGGCGGATCCGCCAGCGCTGCGAGCGGGACACCGACACACAGACACACCGCAACGGCCACGAGCGGATAATCGAGGGGTCTCATCTCTTAACTCCTTTCAGGTTAATGGCTTGCGACGAGCCGCCTGGGCTGGGCGGCGAGGGGCTCGACGGCAGGATGATTCGGCATGCCTCCTCCAGATAGGGGTCGCCGGAACCGGTGCCTGTGCACTCCCACAAACACGCAATCACGAAACCCGAGGCTTCGCCGGCCGACACCCGCTTCTGTCTCCAAGGCCTGGCCAGACGCGGAGCACTCAACGACATTTATTATGCGCGTTGGGGGCGTTCATTACAAGGAATTCCCCGTCTTCCTGGAGGCCAGCGGGGTTTGGCGTCGGCGTTCGCCCGCCGGATTGCCTGCGAAGGAATGCGTCACGCCGTGTCGTAACGGGGCTTGACGCGGGCCGGGAATTGTGCGAGAATACCGATCTTTGGGTTCCCGGGAGCTGTAAGTGACCGGCCCGTTGGCGGGCCGAGCGTAGAGTCGCGTAAGAGCTATGCACTATCCACACCGTGTTAGCCACATCAAACGAAAGCGTAAATGCGGGTTCCGTGCGCGTATGCGCACGCATAACGGCCGCAAGATCATCAACCACAAGCGAAGGATGGGTCGCCGCGTCAACGTTTGCTGAGCGGGGCCTGCCCGCCGCTCCGTCCCCCGTCGCGCCTGCCGCACGGCTCGTAGCTCGCGCGCCGGGCTGCCTGCCGGGCGAACCCGCCTGAGACCTCCCAACCACACGCCGCGCAACGTGTCCATACAAAAGAGGTTACGCGTGTGGGCCGCCACCTCGGGGCCGGCCGGCGGGGGATTCTTGAATATCCTCGCGGTCCAGGCCGTCCACCGGGTAGGATAGGTTGAGGGAGAAAGTTATGAGCAAACGCCTGTGCACATTGCTGGTTGTGGCTCTGCTCGGGGCCTTGACGGGGTGCGACTTCAGATTTCTCGGCGGCGATCTCGACGGGCTGCTGATTTCCGCCGAGCGCGGGTGTGCGGAGTGCTATGACGAAGCGTACTACGTGGAAGAGGAGTACTACTACCCCTGGGAGATCGGGTACTGGGTGGAGGACGTCTACTACTACCACGACGAGGTTTACGTTGAAGAGGAGTGGTACGAAGAGGAGTGGTACGAGGACGAGGCGTACGTCGAGGAGTGGTACGAAGACGAGTGGTACTGGGATGAGGAAGACGGCTGGTATGAAGACGAGTGGTACGAGGATGAGTGGTACTGGTACGAGGACGACTGGTACGACGACGACGAGTACTACGACGACGACGAATACTGGGAGGACGATTGGGACGAAGACTGGGATGACGACTGGGACGACGACTGGCCGTAGACGAACGTAAGAACGTAACAAGGTAACAACGTAACAAAGTGACAACGTGGCGACGTAACCGGGCGGTTATCGGCCGTTCGCCCTTGTTACGTTGTCACCTTGTCACTCTGTAACCCTGACCGGCCGCGTGCGCATCACCTCCGCCGCGAACGCGCAGAAACCCCCCGACAGGTAATTCAGCGTCACAAATCCGAACCGCCGGCTGATCGCACGCAGCAGCTCGTGAATCTCCGGCGGCAGATGCACCGTGCGCGTGTCGCGGCTCAGGTATTTCTCGTGCAGCGGCGTGCAGTACTCCGGCGGGTCGAGGCTGAAGAAATACCGACAGGCGATCGGCCGCACCGGGTAGATCCGGCAACAGCCGGTCTGCTGGTCGAGGAACCCGCAGGGACGGTTTCGCCGATTGAACTCGACGTGGGTCTCTTTGATGCGTGGGTCGTCGCCGTGGGGCGGTTTTTCGCCCGGCTTCATTTTCGCGGCCAGGATGGCCATGAACATTTCCGCCGAGTCGCGGTGATACTCGAAGACCTGCTTTACCTCGGGCCGGCCGCGGACATAGTTGTAGATGTTGATGATCTCCGGCGTGGTGATGCCGCGCACCAGGTCGATGCAGCAGTTGCAGCAACCCTTCGCGCAGCGGACGCGTTTGTCCGTGCCGTCGTAGGCGAGCACGAAGTCGATGATGCGATCGTAGCAGGCCAAGGCGGCGTTGACGTGCTCAAAGAACGCCGCCGGCAGCTCGGCGGTCTCGTGAAAACGCTCCAGCCCGGGCAAGTCGCGCACGACCTCCAGCTGCCCCTTCATCTCGGCAATCTGCTCCAGGAAGAACGGTTCCTGCTCGACGGTTGCCGCTGAGCGGTCGTGTGGGGTCCGCTGTGCGGGGTGTACTGGTTGTTCCATCGTTTACTCCATCCGGACCCTGGTGTCCGCTACGCGGAGCGTGTTGATCGCTCGCGGATTGTTTGGGTCCAAGCGTCGAAACATGGTGGGGTATGCGCCGGTCCGACACAAGGGCAGCGTGGGTGGTCCACACGGCGGACCCTACGACCTGGCACGCGGATCGCGCTACGGCGCGAACGGGGTGGGCGGTGGGACGGCCGCGAGCTCAACGGTCTGGCCGATGGCCGGCGCGGCGATGCGCGCCAGACGCCCGTTCTGCCAAGCCAGAAAATGATACGAAGCGTCCGCGAGACTCCGGTTGAATCTGAATTGGACGCTGCGGAGGCCACCGCGCTCAACGGCCAGCACGGTCGCGGTGAACTCCGGCGTTTCGTACTTCGTACCCGGTGACGGCGGCTCCCGACTGGTACGCAAGAGGTGCTCGTAGATATGGTCGAGAAACGGTCTGCCGTTACTGGTGAGGATCATCGTCCGATCATCGAGTCGCTGCCAGGTCAACGGCCGGCGTCCCATTTGCAGCGCATAGTAGTAGATATCCGTGCGCTGATAGGTGACGCTCCAGGTAGGCAGGAACTCGAGCGCGAGCAGGCCCGAGGGGCTGTTCAGCAGAAAGACGGACCGGGGCGCAGCGATCGTGCGGTCGATGTCGGCGTTCAGGATGGCGTGCCGGTCGGCGCGTACCATGTCTGTCAGGGCTGCGTGCCGCAGCGCCGCCATCGGCACGCCGGCGATGGGGCCGGCCAGCAGCAGCAGGCCGGCCAGCGCGAGGCGGGCGTAGCGCCGGGCAGCGAACTGTTCGCGCAGCGGCCGGAGGCGTTCGAGGAACAGCCCCGCCAGCAGGGCCGTTCCGACTGCGGCGCTCATCAACAGGCGATCGGACAGGGTTACCCCGGCCTGCGGTAGTAGGGCCAGGACGGTCCAACCAAGCGCGAAGACGGAAAGCCGCGTCCAGCCGACGACCCGCAGCAAGACGACCCCGGCCACCGCCGGCAGCACTACGCCCAGCGCGACGGCGGGCGCGGTCCAGTGCGGCTGCAAGAGCAGCATATCTGAGACGAAGCCGAACAGCAGGCTCAGCAGGCCGACCGGCAGCAGGACGGCGAACTGCGTCAGGTACTGGCCGGGTGTTCCCCACGGCGTCGGATATGCCAGCGAACGGACACCGTAGCCGCTGGCGAAGTAAAACGCCGCATAGACTGCGGCCAGCAAGGCGAGGATCCACAGCGGTCGTGAGCGGGACAGCCGCTTGGCGGCGTGGCCCAGCGCTTCGCCTGCGGACGGACGCCCGAACGCCAGCAGGTACAGCGCGACGAGCGGCAGAGCCATGAAGCCCGATTCCTTGGACCCGATTGCCAGCAGGAAGCTGACTGCCGCCAGCAACAAATAGCCGAGCTTTCGGCTTCGCGCGTGATGGTGCACGCAGAGGACGGTGGCGACGGTGAAGAGGGTTGCCAGAAGCGCGTTGCGGTTGGCGGTCCAGCCGACCGCCAGGCTATGGGTGTCGTCCAATGCCAGGAAGGCCAGGGCCCATAGGGCGGCGACCCGCGACGCGCCGAGGTCGCGATAGAGCTTGAGGGTCAGCGCGAGCAGCACGGCGAAGAGTACCAGGCTTGTCAGGTGGTAGCCGGGTGCCCAGTCGCCGTAGGCGGCGAAATCCAGCCAGATACTCAGGCTGCTGACCGGCCGGAAGAAACGCGCCTTCCAATCCAAATCCGTCCACCAGAAGAAGATCCGCTGCCAGGCGGGCCATTCTCCGGGGCGCAGATCAGCGCTGAAGTCGTACAGGTTCCAGGGCCGCAGCGAGCTGCCTTCGGCCAGACCACGCAGGACGTATTGGTGGAGGTAGTCGTCGTACGCGAATCCCACTCGAAGCGACTGGGCATGGTTGGCGACGCCGGCCAGGACGAGCAGTGTCGCCAGCAGTGCGGTCCGGCGCCCGGAACGCGGGCGTTTGGGCAGGGGTCCAGGTTGCTCGGCGTTGCTGCTCGGCGCGGGTGACGACGTCATGGGGGGGGTGGCCCTTTCGCTAGACGGCCGGTTGCTCGAGGGGCCCCAGGTCGCGGACCCGCCGGGCCGGCACACCCCACCAGAATTCATTGGCCCCGACGACGGTGTTCGGCAGAATGAGCGAGCCGGCACCGATCACCGCTCCGGGCTTGATGTGGGCGCCGCCGGCGATCCCCACGTGCCCGCCGACGATCACGTCGTCCTCGATGATGGTGCGTTTGAACACAACCGCGTCGCGCTCCTGGTAATGGCCGGCCACGGTGGCGCCGAAGCCGAGCACGACGTTGCGTCCCACGCTGACCAGGTGCGGGTCGATGATCTGCGGGTCGGTGACGTAACAGGAGCGCGACTTGGGGCCGAAGATGGGCCCCATCAGCCAGCGTAACGGCGGCAGATTGGCCAGATGGAACACGAGAAAGCCCGGAAACGGGGCCTCCAAACGCGCCTTGGTCAGCAACGCCACCAGACAGGACCACAGCACCTGCCGGTCCGGCCAGCGCACGTTCGTTGCGTAGCGCCCTTCCCGGGGCGTCGGGATCGGCAACCGTAATACGACCAGCTCGGCAACGTAGATGACGTTAAACACGATGATCCACAGCGCCACGCGCCAGCCCCACTGCACGGCTAATCTCAGGTCGGCGTCGAGCAGGCCCTGCTGGGGCCACGCTCCCAGGGCGGTGAAAGCGGCAGTCGTCAGGATGAAGGCCGTGCACCAGATGAACAGCCGTGCGATAACGTCCAGAACGAGGAATCCCTGTAGGGCCTGGCGTGGATCGATGGGCCTGGCCGCCGACTCGCTGCCTGACGGGACACTCGGTTGATTGGCGGTTGCTTCGGAAGAATTCACTCGTATTTCCTCCATCAGTCTGCATAGATAACGCCGCAACCCGCTCGCTGCCGGGGTAGTGCGCACTGCGGCCAGGCTGTCTGGGGCCCGATGCTCGTCCAATGAGCCACCGGCCCGCCATGCTATCCGATGGCCGCGCCGTTGTCGGTAGGGGGGCGGGTCGGCAAGCGCAAAGTGCATGTGAGCTCTGCCGAGGGGCGAAACAGAAGCGAGTCCGCGGGGAAGATACGCCGTCCTGGAAGCCGTGTGACCCAGCAAACCGACACGAAGCCTCGGGAGGTGATTATGAGGAGGCGCGCAGTTGGCCTTGCTCTGGCGGCAGCGCTGTCGGCCGGTTTCCCGGACGGGCGTCGCGTCTCCCGCGGGGCGGCGTTAGCCTTGTTGGCTCTTGAAGATGCCGAAGTGGAGCCCTTCCGGATCGCTCAGCACGGCGAACGCGCCGACGTTGGGAATCGGCGTCTCGGGGACGAGCACCTTTCCACCGGCCTGTTGAGCCTTGTTGAGCGTGGCCGCGATGTCGTCCACCAGGAAGTAGACGGTCAGGCACGGGGCCGGGACTTGCGGCGGGCGTTTCATGAGGCCGCCGCCGGGCTCGCTGCCCGTATTGATCAACGTGTAGCCGGGCATCGACTGGCTGTCGAACTCCCAGCCGAGAACGCTGCCGTAGAACTGCTGGCACTTCTCGGGGTCCTCTGACTGGAACTCGAAGTGGCAAAGAGGACTCGCCATGGCATCTCTCCTGAGGGTCAAGGTATTCTCCGTTCCGATGCGGCCAGAGTTTGACCGCCTGGGCCTCTGAACGCAAGCGATGGGCGTTGGCAACTCGACGCCGGGACCCTACAATGCCGAGGCTATGTGCATGACGCGTGCCGAACATGCGGTCAGGCTGACGTGCGGGTTGGCGGTGTTGCTGCTGGCGGCGACCCAGGAGAAGGTCTGCCCCTGGCTGGAGGAAGTACCCGACCAAGCCAAGCAGGCCGCGGTTCGCCCCGCGCAGCCCGAATCGGGCGACGATTCGGACTCGCGCGAAGTCCCGCCGCCCAGCTTGGCCAGCACACTCCCGGACGTGGTGGCGCCGCGCTGGCCGGCCCGGACGCTGACCTCGCCGCCGCGACAGCCCCTGCGTGGCAAGTTCGCGCGCTCGACCGTGAGCGGGCGTTGTGACTACGAGGGAACCGACGCGGGAGTCTGGGACCTAGGCGCCGCCAGGGCGTTCGCGTGTAGAGTGCCGCCACCTTCGTCGGTGGCGATCGGCAGTGTGCTGGGGGGCGGCCAGGTCATACGCGCATACCAAGCTAGCTTCCTCACCAGCATTTCGCCAACCGGGCCGCCCGTCGCGTAGCCGACCGGGGCCGTAGGCCCCGCGTGCGCGATGGTTCGCCGTGCCGAGCGCGGCGCGCTCGCCGGTGGTTCTTGCAGAAAACTCAATCTTACCCGAAAGGGAATGATCATGTGGGAGAAGAACCTGACACAGCGTCTGGTGTTGATCGGCGTGGTGTTGGTGGTAGCGGCGTGGCTGCTGTATCCACCAAAGGACAGGCTGCGGCCCGGGCTGGACATTGCCGGGGGCGTCGAGCTGGTTTTCGAGATCCAGGAAGAGGAGGGGGAACGCTACCCCAACCTGGCGGAGGACATGAAGCGCCTGCTCCAGAAGCGCGTCGATCCCGACGGGGTGTTCGACTTGCGGTGGCGCGTGCACGGGCGTAACCGCCTCGGAGTGACGATGCCGCTGCCGCCCAAGGACGCCGCGAAGTTCCGCGATGACTACGTCAACGCGCGCGAGGCCCTGTTTGCCGGCGCGAACCTTCGCCGCAGCGCGCTCGAGCAGGCTCTGCGCGAGACCCCAGAGAACCGCGAGCGGGAGCTGAAGGAATTGGCCGACGGGTCGGCCGAGCGCGAACGACTCCTTCAGGAAGCGGCCCAGCGGCGGGACGAGTACGTGGCGGCGCTGAAGGCGCAGCAAGCCGGGCCGCCCGCGACGCAACCCGCGGCGGTACCGACGACGGAGCCGACGGCAGCACCAACAACCGAGCCGACGTCGGCCCCGGCCAGCGCCCCAACGGCGAGCGCCCCGACCACGGAGCCGGCCGAAGTGGTTACACAGGAGGAGCTGGATCTACGGGCCCTCGATGCCGAGGACCTCTGGCGCGATGCCGTCGAGGCCGTGCTGGAGACAAACATCGACCCGAACCGCTTCCAGGAAACGCTGGAACTGGACCAGAAGTCACCCATTCGCGACACCGCTCTCAAGGATTTGCGCAAGCAATACCCGCAATTGGAGGGCCAGATTAGCACGGTCGTAGAGAAGTTTGACGCCTGGCGCGGCAAGCGCGGCTTTCTGGATGGGCCGGCGGACCTGCGGCGATTGCTGAAAGGGGCCGGCGTGCTCGAATTCCGCATCCTGGCCGAGCCCAGCGTCGAAAACGTCACCAAGTACGACCAATACCGCGAAGAGCTCCGTGAGCACGGGCCACGCCCGCCGCGACCCCAGGAAGCGGAAGGTTGGTTCCTGATCGACAACCCGCTGGCCTTCTTCGACCTGGATTCGCAGGCCAGGCTCAAGGAAAAGGCCAAGAACCCGCGCGCCGATCAGCGCATGGTCGTGGACACCTACCGTGGGCAGTGGTACGTCCTGGCCAAGCTCGACCAGCAAGACGGGCTGCTGGCCAGCAACCCGCGCAGATGGCAGCTCAAGCGGGCCTACTCCGACCGTGACGGCAGCGGACGCCTCTGCGTGGACTTTATGCTGGACGTGGTCGGCGGCGATATCTTCCAGGAGCTGACCCGGAACAACATCGACAAACCGCTCTGTATTCTCGTAGACGACGTGGCCTACTCGGCACCCAACATCAAAAGCCGCATCGTCCAGCAAGGTACGATCACCGGTGACTTCAGCAGAGAGAAAGTCAACTACCTAGTCCAGACCATGCAGGCCGGGGCCTTGCCCGCCCGGCTCAAGGACACCCCCATCAGCGAGCGTACCATCGGCTCCAGCCTGGGCGAAACCAATTTGCACAAAGCGTTCGTGGCCGGCGTGGCGGGCGTGATCGTCGTAGCCTTGCTGATGATCGGTTACTACCTGGTCAACGGGGCCATTGCCAACGTGGCCCTGCTGATGAACATCGTCTTGGTGCTCGCGGCCATGGCCATGCTGGGGGCGCGCTTTACTCTGGCCGGCATCGCCGGCGTGATCCTCACCATCGGCATGACCGTCGATGCCAACGTGCTGATCTTCGAGCGCATGCGCGAGGAGAAGGCCCGCGGCTCCTCGCTGCGGATGGTCATCAAGAACGGCTACGACAAGGCCTTCTCCACGATCATCGACGCCAACGTCACCACCCTGCTCATCTGCGTGATCATCTACTACGTGGGCAGCGAGGAGATCAAGGGCTTCGGCCTCACGCTCGGCTGGGGCATCGTGATGAGCTTGTTCACCGCCCTGTTCGTCACACGCACGGTCTTTACCCTGCTGGTCAAGTACCACCTGATCACCGACATCAGGATGCTCCAACTCATCGGCGTGCCCAAGATCAACTGGTACGCCAAGCGCAAGTTCTTCCTGCCGGTGTCGCTCATCATCGTCGCCGGCGGCTTGAGCCTGCTGCTGACACGCAGCCGCAAGGACGTGCTGGACGTCGAATTTCTGGGCGGCGTGAACGCCGAACTGGAGCTGACGCAAGCCGGCATGACGGACGTGGACCTGACCGAACAGATCGAGGCGGTCGGCCGGGAGATTTCCGCTTCCGGCGAGCGCCTCGCCCAGGCGACGGTCGAGCCGATGGCGACCGAGCCCGGCGTCTTTCGCGTGATGGTGCCGGAGGTGAGTGCCGGCCGACTCGCGGCCCTGTTGACCGAGCCGCTGGAGGATGCCAAGCTGCTGCAACGCGGCGGCGTCGGCGCCCACGGCAGGCCGAACGAAATCACTGTACGCGTCCAGGAGGGCGTCACGGCCGAACAGCTTCGCGACTTCGTTCACGGTTGGTCCGACGACGGGGTCCTGGCGGGTCAGAACATCGGCCGGGCCAACGTCGGAGCGGTTGTCGAGCCGGGCGGCGAGTCCGAAAAGGGCCTGGTCTGGAACGTCACCACCACCGAGACCAACAAGGGCCTGGTGCAGCACGCGCTGGAGCGGGCCCTGGGCGAGAACCTCAAGCGTCAGTCCAGAATCTCCTATACGTTCCGCGGCAACGATGACCGGCCCTACCCGATCACCAACCGGCGCCTGGAGGCGGTGGTCCCCGATGTGCCCGCTGAAGCCGCGCGCGACGTCACCGACTACTATGAGGGTGCCGCGCTGCGCTTCGACCAGCTCGATCCGCCGCAGACCATCCCGGACCTCACCAAACGCCTGCGGAACATGCGCTTGCAGCCCGATTACCAGGACCTGCCCTGGCGGGAGTTCGAAGTGATCGGCCTGATCCCCGCCGGTCAGGCCGAGGGCGAAGCGACCTACTCCAGCGTGGTGATCGTGGTGGCCGACCGGCACTACCCCTACACCGAGGACCCGGATCGATGGTTCACGGAGCTGGCCCAGAAGGAGTTGCAGCTCGCCACCGCCACCTTCGACACCGAGCAGACCCTGCGCAAGGTCTCGCAGTTCAAGCCGCAGATCGCCGCCCAGTCGCAGACGCGCGCCTCGCTGGCCCTGCTGCTGTCGTGGGCGATGATCATCGGGTATCTGTGGCTGCGCTTCGGGCGGCCGATGTATGGCATCGCCGGCGTCTGCGCCCTGGTCCACGACGTGCTCATCGCCCTGGCCTTCGTCGGTTTCAGCGGCTGGCTGGGCGGCACGCAACATCCCATCGGCCAGGCCCTGCTGATCGACGATTTCAAGATCAATATGACCATCGTGGCGGCGTTCCTGACCATCATCGGCTACTCGATCAACGACACGATCGTAATCTTCGACCGCATCCGGGAGACACGCGGGCGGCTCGGGATGGTTACTCCGGAGGTCATCAACCAGAGCATCAACCAGTGTATCGCCCGGACCTTGCTCACCAGCGCCACCACCTTCGTGGTGCTGCTGGTGATGTACATCTTCGGCGGGGGCAGCATCCGCGGGTTTAATTACTGTATGATGATCGGCGTGATCACCGGGACGTACTCATCGGTCGCCGTGGCCGCGCCCCTGCTGACGCTGCGGTTCCAGCGCAGGCGCCCGAAAGCCGCAGTGGCCTGATCACCGGCTGTTGTCGCCCGCCGCATTTGGTATAATGCCGGCCTCGTGGTCTGCGTCGCGTGCCGCGGACACGCGGAACTCTTGCGGGGAGGGTGAGCCATGCGCACCGAGATCAAAGCCGCAATTGCCGTCGGGCTGGTCGTCTTCGTCGGGGCCATCATCTGGGCCGTGAACAGCTCCGAGAAGGCCGACGAGATCCCCTTCGACCTGTCCCCCGGACAAACGCCCGGGGAAGACGTCGCGCTGGTCGGCGACGAACGAGCCGTCCCGGGCGAGACGACCTTGGCGCAGCAGGAACCGGCCACGCCAGGGCGAACCGAAGAGCCCTCCGTGCTTTCCTACGAGCCCATCCAGCCCCGTCCGGAGCCGTCGAAACCTGGGGAGGTGCTGACCGGGCCGGGGACGGAAGAGCCCCTCGCGGCGTTAGAGAGCGGCGGCCTGGTGGCCGCAAGCGCGCCGGCGAGCGAGCCGCCCGCGCCGGGCACGCCGACGCGGCCGCCGGGTGCCGGCCCAGGCGAGACGACCGCTGGTCCCGACGCCCCGCTGCGCAGGTCGCCGACCTCGCCGAAGGAGGATGTGGCCTCGCGGCTGGAAGGTCTGAAGAAGCCCGCCACGGGCTCGACGTACACGATCCAGCTTGGCGATACGTTGATCGACATCGCGCGCGAGCACTACGGCGCGGACCGCCATTGGACGGCGATCCAGGCGGCCAATCCCGACCTGGACCCGCGGAGCTTGCAGCCGGGGCAGGTGATCGTGCTGCCGCCGAAGGAGCAGGTTGTGGCGGGCGAGGTCAAACGCGTGAAGGAGACCAAGGACGCCGATCGGGCGACCTACGTGGTGGCGGAGGGCGACACGCTGATTGCGATCGCGCGGAACGTGCTGAAGGACGAGTCGCGCTACCTGGAGATCTTCGAGCTGAACCGCGACAAGCTCGAATCGCCCGATGAGCTGATCCCGGGCACCGAACTGCGCCTCCCGCCGCTCGAGAAAAAGCCGGCCGAGAAGAAGGACGACTAAGAACTCGGCCCGACGCTCGCGAACATCTGGAGACTCTGGCGCGCTCTCGACCTCGCCCCCGCCGACCTGCTGGAACTGATCGACGACCCGCCGAAGCCCAACTTGGTAGCGAACAGAAAGCGCCGCCGATAGCCCGAATGTAGCGTCCGGTCTCCGTGCCGGACGTCTTGAACAGAGCCGCGACCGTAAGGGAGCGATCCGCGCGGCAGAGGAGAGCCGTGCCCGCTTGCCCTTGACGGGGTGTAGCTCAGTCAAGGGTCAGGAAGCGGTCCTTGATCCGAGCCGCGCGCGCCCCGCCCTTGACGGGTCGCAGGCCTGTCAAGGGTAAGCAAGCGCTGGTCGTCACCACCAAAACACCAACACCCGCCGGCCAACGTGTGCCTCCCCCGCCTCGTTGCAGCGCTTGCACGTCTTGCACTTGCTATCTCGTCGGCGCGACGCCGGCCCCACACCTTTCAGCATATCATGCCCGCGCCACGCTTGCGCATGCCACACGTCCCCCCGAGCATGCCACCCGCCGCGCCAAGCGCGCCGGATGCCAGCCACGTCCCGGCAGCTGTCACCAGCGCGTGATCTGCCAACAAGGGTGCCTAACGTATGTATCCACGAGTGGCCACCCTACCATCAACTGGCGATGGGACATCCTCCGGATGGGACCTGGTCGCTACTCCTATGGCTGCGGCTTTTTCTTTCCCTTCACTCCATCTCCAGCACCCTCAGGAGCGCGCCCGCGCCCCCCGCGCGGCCCCATTTCGTGACCGGGAGGCTCGCAACGGCCGCGTTTCTGGCCATGCTCGGCGCCTCTGATCTCGCCGAACCAGTCCTTCCCATCCGCCTTATCGCTCTTCGCAAGTCCCATCTTGGGTATATCCAGAACCAGGCCGCGACCGTCGGTCCTTACACGCATGTAGACGAACCATATTCTCGACGGCGCTGACCCCGCTTCTGCAGGTCGAAAACGGATTTTGTACCCATACTCCTTTCGCTTTATAAGCATCTCCCCCGCATCCAGTAGCGCGTCTCCTTCCGCGAGAATGTCACGTAGAACGCTACTTACGTACTCACGCACTTTCTCTTCCTCGGGCGGTACACCCTGTGCAGCACCACCCTTTGGCTGAACACTCAAAAGCAGCCGCCCGCGCGTCGATCCGATCTGCAGCCGGTAGTCACCTGCCTCCCACCGGCAATAGACTGAATCAAAACCTCGAGCGTCAACAGCGGGCGTGAGGAGCGCCTCGGTATAACGCGCTCTAAACTCACGCAGTTCAAATCCGCTTACTTCTCGTCCCACCTCCTGCCTGGCTTTGGCCGCCGTCTGGGCCATTGTTCGCACGTGGTTTTCATCTGTCAGGATCCAAACGATCCAATGATACGTGTCCGAGAATGCAGCGCGCGTATTCTTCTCTGCGGCTGCTCCACGCTGCGCGATCGTTGGCCAGTACAACCGCGTATCGCTTAATCCAGATGCGAATCCGACCTCCAGAATAGTACTGCCATCCTCAGGCATCGGCAGCTCTGGTTCGTCCGAACTCGTCGGCAATTGCGTCGCTATTGGCTGGCCAGATGCGGCCGCGGTTAGGAGCAAGGCCGCTATCAGAACTCCATCTATCCGTCCATTCCACCACATCACTCTTCTCCTAACTGAATATGCCCACCCGCGCCGGGTGCTACTGCTCGAACTCGCGACAGCTGTCCGTGTGCTAGTGCTCTCAAGCAGCGTCTTTCCTAACGCGAACGGATCATCCATCCGCAAGCGGCGCGTGCCATGCGGTCTCAAGCCGTGGCGGTGCCTTAATCCGACCATCCAAATACTATCACAATCTGCCAGTTTCCACCATCCAGCAACAATCGCAATCCCTCGATCCCTTGGTCCCTCGGGGCGGCGGGGGATCGTGGGTAGTCGTCCGGTTCCAGGGGGTGGGAGGAGAGATGGTGGGCCGAGGCCCACCCTACAAATGGCTTTCGGTCGCCCCGCTGGGGCGTGAGCGTCGCCGCTCCCTCACGGTCGCGGTTCGGTTCGGCCGACGAGCCGTCGGCCGCTACATCAAGACGTCCGGCACGGAGACCGGACGCTACCTGTCTGGCCGGTCGCGGTTCGGTTCGGCCGACGAGCCGTCGGCCGCTACATCGCGGGCAAGATGCCCGCACTACCCACGGGTGGGACCCTTCGGCTGCGCTCAGGCCTTGCGGGGCTCACGCCGAATGGGGTGCAGATTCCCGCCCTGGCCCTGCTTGCGCAGGGCGCGTTCCTGGTCGGTGGCGGCGGAAGAGAATCCGCCGTCGGCCTACGGCTTTCGCTGGCCGACCTTGTCGCCGACTTTGGACAGGTAGGAGCGTAGCGCGGTCGGCGACCAACTGGTGATGATGAAGCGGTCGGTGACGGTCCAGGCCGGGCCGGCGAACGGACCGAACTGGATATTCCACACGCCATCGTCGGCACGGTGCAGCAGCGCCGGATTGGGAACGGAGTTCTGCTCGTTGGCACGCTCGAGCCCGGTCTGCCACGCGCGGCAAATCGTCTCCAGCGTCTGGCGAACACGCTCCGGCTCGCTGCGGATCTCGACCAGCGTGGTCATGGCCAGCGGCACGTGGAGCGGGTGCGGCGGGTCGTTGTGCATGACCGCGTAGCGGCCCAAGTGTGCCAGCAGGTCACGCTCGGCGTCGAACCCGTGCTCGGCCTGAATCCGCGCCCACGCCTCTTCCGCCGCTTGGCGGACCTCCGGGCTGCGCGTCGCCAGCCAGCTCGAAACGAGGCGCGGCACGATCTTGCCGACGGGAACGCGGTAAATCGCGTATCGCGCGGTTTCGGGGATCGTCGCCAACAGCCGCTTATTGCGGATCTTTGGATCGGCGTAGATGCGCCGGGCGGTTTTCTCGTCGTTGTTGAGGATGTGGGCGATGCAGTACAGGGCCCGCCCGTCGAAGCCCAGGGCCCAGTGCGAGCGGGCCATGTTGTCGGCGTGCCAGGCCTTGAAGAAGCCCGTCGCCCGGCCGTCCACCAGCGGGTCGAGTCGCTCGCGGATGGCCCGAACTGCCGCGTGGATCTCGATCAGCGGCCTGGGGTTTAGTGTGGCTCGGGCGGCGACGACCCAGGGATCACGGCTGAGGGCGGGCGTCTCGCCGGCCCCCACCGACGCGATCAGCGGCCAAACCTCCGCACCGACGGTCAGCACAAAGTGTTCGCCGATATCGCCCCAGGCGATGACACACCAGTCGGGCAGGCGGCTGTCCTTCAGCTCCTGGTAGGACCAGCGGTGGGCCTTCTTCCGTTGGAGCGAGGCCTGTTGATTGTCGGTCTGCTCGTTGACGATCTTCTGGATGATGCGCCGAAACGGCTCGGATTTGCCGCCGGTCTGAACGATCAGCGCGAAACGCAACCGGTCCACGCGGCGGCCCAGCCCGTCGGGTCCGACCGGCTTGGCCTGGGCGTCGATCAGGGCCAACGCGTGCGGGTAGCGGATCATCAGCCCGAAGGCTTCCAGCAGGCGAACCGCAAGCTGTGTTTTGCTGTCGAGCGGTCTGCCGGCAATCCGCGTGCCGACGTCGAGCAGCGTGGCCAACACCGACGGCGATTCCTCGTTCGTCGGCGGGGCTGTATCGGGGAACGGGCGACCGGTCCAGCAAAGCAGGTGGTCGCCGGGGATCAGGTCGAGCGGTTCGTCGGCCGACGCCGACCCGACCGCCGCGAAGGTCAAACCGGCCAGCAAAACAACCGGCCAAGACGCGCACAGCTTCACGCAAGTCTCCTTTCGTCAGGAGTGAGATTACCATCGGCCAGCCACAGATGCCACGTCCGGCGACGGCTCCGCCTTTGCCCGAAGACGATTGGGAACCCCGCCGGGGGTGAGCGTCACTTGCGTGGGCAGTGGGTCATTCCGAGAAGCCCTTCGACGTTGCTCAGGGTAAACTCCGCGCCGAGGAATCTGGCGGCGACGACCAATTGGGCCAGATTCCCCGCTCCGCTCGGAATGACAAGAGCGCCAGACACGAAGCCTAGCCGAGGCCGCGGGCCGAGCCGCGCTTAGCTGTGGCCGTAACGGTCGGTGCAGAAGATCTCGGCGGGAGGCTTGCGTCTGTTGTCACTGATCGGGAAGTTCAGATCCGCCGACGCGGGATAGCCCAGCGGCGTCATAGCCGCCACCTTCACCTGCCGCGGGATCTCCAGCAGCCGTTTGACCTGCTTCTCGTCGAACGCCCCGATCCAGCAGGTGCCGAGCCCCTCGGCCACAGCGGCCAGCGTGAGATGGTCGAGCGCGATGCTTACGTCGATCTCGGCGCTGTTTCCGGAGCCGCCCATGTGTTTGTACGCCTGTTCGGGCAGTCCGCAGCCGACGACGGTGACCGGCGCCTCAGCCATCCACGTTTGGCCGTTTGCCGCCTGGGCCACTTGGCGGCGCAGTTCCGCGTCGGTGACCAGGATGAACCGCCAGGGCTGATAGTTGCATGCCGACGGGGCGTAGCGCAGGGCTTGGCACATGCGCTCCATCACTTCTGCCGGAATCGGCCGCGATGAATACTCGCGTACACTCCGCCGCCTACTAATGGCTTCGAACACGTCCATGGTGCACCTCCGCGTCTTGCCGTGCCTGTGAGAGTATAGGCCGTCCGCACGCCTGGTCGAAGACGTCGTTGCGGGCGGGTCGTGGAACGATCGTCGGGTCCGCGGACTTGCCCTATACGCGCACTTCGGACCCGACGATCCGTTCCCGGGGCGAACGATCCGCCGGCAGTCGGCTGGCCGTCGCGACAGCGGGGTGCCTGGCTATATGGGTCAGTCGATGTAGCCGAGGGAGCGCAGCCTGCGGAGGGTTTCCTCGTCGAACTCGCCGGCGTCCTCTGCCGGTGTGATCCGGTCTTGGCAATGCTCGTACCAATCAGCGGCGTATGCGCGCATCGCCTGGGCGAGCTCGGGGTGCTCGGCGTGGACGTTTCCTTGCTCCAGCGGATCCGTGATCAGGTCGTACAGCTCGAGGGTGTCCACTTCGACGTTCCAAATGCCCTTCCACTGCCCGCGCCGTACAACGATATTGATGTCGCCGCGCGTCGTGACCCACGGGCCGTAGTAGCGGGTGGTGTTATGCCGCATGCCGGGAACAGCGAACGGCTGGCGAGGCGCCGGCTGGGCGCCCCGAACGAGGGGCATGAGGCTGCGCCCGCGAGTGCCGCTGGCCAACTCCGGCCGCTGTAGATAGTCGAAGATGGTCGGCAGGACGTCTACCAGTGAAACCACTTCCTTGACCCGTGTCCCGGCAAACTCGTTGCGGGGGAAGCGGACGACGAGCGGGACGCGCATGAGCTCCTCGTATGCCGACTGATCGTGCAGCCAGGCACCGTGGTCGCCCAGCTCCTCGCCGTGGTCGGCAACGTAAATGAACAGCGTGTTATCCCAGAAGCCACGTTCCTGAAGCATCTCAACGGTGGTCGCCACCCGCCAGTCCGCGAACCGAACGCAGGCGTCGTAGAGCTCGTTCCAGTCATCCTTCAGGGCGCGCAGCGCAGCCAAGTGCTGATCCTGGATTCCGGTCATATCGTTGGTGCCGAGCGGGAGGCGTCGGCGGTAATCGTACTCGGCCGCTCCCTTATACCCTTTGAAGTGGAGCTTCATCTGCTCGCGCACAGCCGGCGACACGTCACGGAAACCGGGCGTGTGCGGCGGAGCGTAATGGTAGGGATTGTGGGGCTCCATGTTGTGCACGTAGAAAAAGAACGGCAGCGGCGGGGCGGGTCCCAGTGCAGCACTTACCTTTTTTCCGCCGTTACGCCCGCCGCCGAGCAGTGTGTCGAAACCCTGGTGCAGCCCATACTTAGGGCCAAGGAACTCGTTGCCGATGCGCGAGTAGGTCGAATAGCCGGCGCGTTTGAGACGTTCGGCCAGCGTATCGGCCGAGTCCGGCAGGCGGTCGTACATGGACAGCATGTCGTGCTCGCAGGGGAACGTGGAGGTGAACATCGAGGCGACCGACGGAATCGTCCACGGGGCCGGCGCGCAAGCGTTCTCGAACACGACGCCGCGCTGCGCCAGCCAGTCGGCCCTGGGGCTGGTCGGGCGTGCTTTATACCCGTAGGCGCCCAGGCGGTCGGCGCGCAGCGCGTCAATGAGAAAAATGAAGACGTTGACGTTTGGGCGTGCCGGCGTGCTGGCCAACGGAGGTGGGTTGACCGGCGAGCCGGCGGGGCGCCGGAGGCCCAGCCACGCTACCGCCGCGCCGACGAAGACGATCGCCGCAAGGATCAGGACACCCAGAGGCGGCTTTCGAGTTGCGGCACGCTTACACATAGACAGGTCTCCCCACCGGACGTTTCCTGTACGCCCTTAGTCTAGTATACGGTGGGGTTCACCTGGCAGGCAACGTTCCCGACGGCAGCGCCGTTTCTTGAAAACGGCAGTATGAACTGGGGCGACCAGATTGGGAGTGGCGCGCGGCACGTAGGTTCGGGCGCCCGCCTGACGTCCTATAACCGAACCGCTCGCCGCTGCCGAGATGGGTTGGCCGCCGAATGTGACGGCTTGGGTCGGCAGGCAGGTCAGGCCGAGTCTTCGAAGTCTGCCGCCCACGCTGCCGCCGGATGCCACCGGCATGAAACGCACCATGAGCCGCCAGGCGCGCCAATCGGGGTCCTCGGATCCTTGAATCTTGGAGTCCGACCACGGGCGAGCGGGCGGCGAGATTCGTCGCTGCGCTCAGAATGACGGTGGGCGAGGGGTTACTCCGTCTCCAGCCAGTTGACCCACATCTTGCAGCGCGGGAAATCGACGGTCCAGGATTTCATCTCGCGGAAGACGGGCATGCCGATCAATGCGTCGGTCTGCACGCCGAGGATCGGGCTGAGCAGCGTGTCCAGGACGTCGAGGCCGAGGCCGCTGTAGTTTTCGTACTTGCGCGTGGCGAAGACGAGATCGACGCCTTTGCCGATTCTGATAGTGGGCCCCTGGCCAGTGCCGATACCCATGCCGGCCCCCTCTAGCTTCGTCACCGGCTGATCGGGGAACAGGCGTTTTAACCGCGACGGGGAATACGCCACCAGACTGGCCCCGCTGTCCAGCAGGGCGATGGCGTGTTCACCCTGGAGCGTTACCGGCATGATGAGTTTCGCGTCGCCGATGATGCGGATGTCCACCGCGGTGCCGTCGGTGGGCTTGGCTGACGAGGGCGCGACGACCATGCGGGCGTGCTCGAAGTCCAGCGTGAGCCGGCTCTGCATGAAGATGCCGGTACCGATGATGCCGTCCGCGGCATTGAAGATCTGCTCTCTCAAGCCGAAGGTGCGCGTCATCACGTGCTTGCAGGTGATCGGGCCGATTCGCAACTCCTCGACCACGGCCTGCCCCGAAATGTCTTTTCCCGAGACGCCGCGGATGCTGGCCTCGGCCACGGACTTGATGCCGATCTCGTCGGCGACCTGCTGGTCGAGCGAGAGGGTGATGCTGCCGCCGGTATCGAAGATCATGCGGTAGGGCCCGTGCCCGTTGATGGTTGCCATGCAGCCGGGCAGGTTGACCAGCGGCATCAGGGGCATGGCGGCGGACCCGAAATTGGTGATCTGATTGAGCGGCTTGGTTCCCACGGCGTCGAAGAATTCGGCCAGGCCCTCGAGCAGCTCCTCACCGTAGATCTCGGGGTAGCCGTTTTGCGCGTCGGTCAACCGGTGTGCTCTCCTCAGGAGCTTGGCGATGCCGTCGAGCCGGTCCTGCATCAGGCGGACTCCGATGACGTGATAGAGGTCGGCCGCCGTCGCGGGTTTGCACGCTTCGAGGCGCTGGGCGGCGTCGGCGGCTTGCGCGACGCGCCCGCGGGAGAGGTGGATCGTGACCAACGAGGCCAGCGCCACGCGGTCGGCCGTATCGGGTGGGATCTTAGCGGCCAGGCGTTCCGCCTCTTCCAATTGGCCCGCGCGCCACAAGGCGCGCACGATCGCGCCGCGCAGCTTCGGCTCGCCGGGATGTGCCTCCAGCGCGCGGCGGGCCAGGCGCAGCGCCGCCTGCCAGTCGTCGGCACGCCAAGTTGCGTCCAGCGCCTTGCCCAGGGCGGGGATCGAGCCGATGCGCTCGGCCTCGGCGACCGCGGCGGGGACCTTGTCCTTCCACGGATTCTCCGGCTCTTGGCTGGGAGGAGAGAGGAACATGTTTACCGTTACCAGGCAGGTCATCACCCACATATCGTACCTCCCGCCACGACAAAGGTTGGCTCCGGCGTTCAGTCGCGCAGGTCGATGCAGACCGCCTTTTTCAGGTTCCGGGCATACAACCGACCGCGGTAGAGCGTGGGAACCGTCCAGCAGCGTCCGCTCAGGATCCTACCCTTGCTGAGCGGCTCATAGCCGTCCGGTGTGGCTTTGGCGATCTGCAACTCGCCCCGTTCGGTCAGCACGTACAGATAACCGTTCGCCAGCACGGCGCTTCCGTGCTTCATGCGGCCCCGGCCCACGCTCCACTTCTGCTCGAGCGTGAGGAACTCGACGCAGTTCAGTTCTTCCTCGTCACAGCCGTAAAGGTGTCCCTCGTGCAACACGCACGACTGGAACTTGCTGCGCAAGACGTCGCTTACCGGGTGCGCCGATTCGACGATCAGCGAATCGCCTTCCAGCCTCAAGCGGAGCAGGATGCAGCCGTGTTTATAGCCCGAGCTCAGGAACAGGTGCCCGTCGTGGTAGATCGGCGAAGACGCGTTGACGTCCCAGTCGGTCTTCCACGGCATGCGCCAAACCTCGCCACCGGTCTTGGCCTCGGCGATGATGATGGACTTGCCCATGAAGCCGACGATGTAGCGCTTGCCCTCGAACGTAAACGGATAAGGCGTGGCATAACCGGCCTGGTCGTCGCCGCATTTCCAGACCGTCGCGCCGGTTTTCTTGTTCAGGGCCAGCAGCGCGCCGTCACTTTTCCCGGCGGAGACGAGCGCCAAGTCGCCCTCGATCAGCACTGAGCCGGCGTAACCCCACCGCGGCTTGTGCTTGAAGTGCTTCTTCCAGATTTCCTTGCCGGTTTCGGCGTCGCAGCAAAGCAACGTGCCCAGGGCACCGAGGATGTAGACCCGCCCCTCGTCAACGGTGGGTGTGGCCCGCGTGCCGTCGCCGCCCTGGCGTTCGCGATACTCCTTCTCGAACGGCGTCTGCCAAATGACGTCGCCCGTATCTGCATCCAGGCAGAACAACACCTGCTGCTTGTCCTGAGTGCCGCAGGTGTAGACCTTGCCTTCCACGCAGGTGAACGAACTGAATGCGGAGCCGATCTCGCGCTCCCATACGGGCTTGAGCGGCTCCGGCAGGGTTGTCTTGAGGTTTTTCTCCGCGCTGATCCCGTCGTGGTTGGGCCCGCGCCAATTGGGCCATTCCTGCGCGCCCACCGTGGACGCCAACAGGCACACCACGCCGGCGGCAGCGGGTAGGGCGTATCGAATAGGGGTTTGCATGCCGACTCTCCGGTTCTGCCCCCGTGGCCTATTCATAATGCGGAACCGCGGCGGGAACAACCGTCTTTCCAGTGCATGCCGCCGCACCCGCTATTCCGCCCCTACCAGTCCGGTGCAAAACTGTAGCGCCGGACCTCCGAGTCCGGCGCGCCCGCGTTCATGGCGTCGAGACGTCGGACTCGCAGGTCCGACGCTACGGGACTCGCGCCGTCGAGGGTTTTTGCACCGGACTGCTAAGGCCGTCAGGAAAAAGCTGTCGTCCCAGGCCACGTGCCCAATGATCCAGATTGCGTGGTTTGCCCCGGGGAACGGCTGGTAAAAGAGCTTGTCCTCGGGGATGTCTTCGAGCAATCCGAGCGTCACGCGGCGCGCGAATTCCAGCATCGCTACTCCGTTCGTCAGCACCAGCTTCGGCATGTCTATGCTCCTGTGGGGGTCGAGGGAAAACAGCACACACACACGCCTGGTGCCGTTTACCCCCTTTGAGCACGCTTGGCAACAGCGGCGCTGCAAAACGCGGCCTCAGCGTGCCAGCCTGCGGCTCGTCCCGGCGCGCCGGGATCGGCCAACGAGCCCCCGTAGGGTGCGGCTTGCCGCACCAAAACCACTCGCTTCATCCGTCCCCCACCCCGTCCTTCAGAACGGAGTGGGGCACACACGCGAGATGAGCCGGTTCGAGACGGAGATTCTGACGACCCGCAAGAACCTTCAAGTCCTTGCTGGACCTGCCGGCGAAGTGGCCCCTTGACACGACGCGGCTCGCTCGGCGAGCCCGCCGCCTACGGCGACGGCAGGCGTTCGCCTGTGCGGCGAGTCAAGGGTGGATTGACCGCGCTGCCCAACGCCGCTCCCTGGACAACCTGATCCTCGACCTGAATCCCGGCGCGCCGGGAGTGAGCGAGACCCACGGACGGCAAGAAGGTTCAGCCTAACGACTAAGATAACCGGGCACACAGCCCAATGGAATTAAGTGGAAAAACCGAAAATCGTCACCGAAGCAAACGACGTTGAAAAACGGAAAGACGAGTGTGCTCCGGTTCATCGCCTGGTTATGCCACGTCTCCCGCTTACAGGGTCAAGTACCAATCCTTATCAATCGCGACCTTTTCAACGACTTCGGTCTTGATGCCAAGACCAAGTTCCTTGAGTTTGTTAGCCAATTGGTCACCGTCAATCATGTCAATTGGCGGAGCACCATCGGGTCAATCCCTTTTCTAGTTGAAATTCCGATCGGCTCCGTATCATTATTCATG
>CAZNFA010000049.1:0-34809 GCA_964572345.1 uncultured Planctomycetales bacterium | reverse complement strand
CGACAAGGAACTTCGCTACCTTAGGACCGTCATAGTTACGGCCGCCGTTTACCGGTGCTTCGGTTGTCAGCTTCGCCTTGCGGCTGACCGACTTCCTTAACATTCCGGCACCGAGCAGGCGTCAGTCTGTATACGTCCTCTGTACGAGTTGGCACAGACCTGTGTTTTTGGTAAACAGTTCCCAGAGCCGTTTCTCTGCGCCCTTTCCGCCGCGCAGCAACATAAAGCTACAACACGGCAGAGGAGGGACCCCTTATCCCTAAGTTACGGGGTCAAATTGCCTAGTTCCTTAAGGACCGTTCTCTCGAGCGCCGTTAGGATACGCTCCTCGCCCACCTGTGTCAGTTTTGGTACGGATCCGCCTAGAGTCCCCGGACGGCTTTTCTCGGTTGTTCCTTCCCATGCTTCGGCAACACATCGGCCTCGCCCTTGCGGGCACCCTCTATTCTCATAGTGGGCCACGGTCCGGGACAACGTCCCCGCCGGTTCAACCCCTAGACGGAGTGCGGGAATATTAACCTGCTATCCATCGCCTACGCCTTTCGGCCTCGGCTTAGGTTCCGACTAACCCTGGGCGGATTTACCTTCCCCAGGAAACCTTGGGCTTACGGCGAGCGGGATTCTCACCCGCTTTATCGTTACTCATACCGGCATTCGCACTACCACCGGCCGACACCACTCCTTACGGTATGGCTTGTATCTCCGGTGGAACGCTCCCCTACCGCTCCAGAAGCTATCAGCTTTCAGCTCTCAGCTTTCAGCCAGAGCGTGCCAAACGTTTCCGGCTGATCGCTGAAAGCCGACAGCTGACAGCTCCTGGAACCCGTAGCTTCGGCGCCATGCTTAGTCCCGATCATTATCGGTGCCTGCTTTCTCGACCAGTAAGCTATTACGCACTTTTTAAATGGTGGCTGCCTCTAAGCCAACATCCTGGCTGTCTCGGAAAGCGGACTTCCTTACGCACTCAGCACGGCTTCGGGGCCTTAGCTGACGATCAGGGTTGTTTCCCTTTTGACCACGGACATTAGCGCCCGCAGACTCACTCCCGGGGTAGTCGTCGCGGTATTCGGAGTTTGATTGAGGGCGGTACCCGGGCAGGGCCCGCGTCTCATTCAGTAGCTCTACCCCCGCGACGTAGTGGCCCGAGGCTGTCCCTAAAGACATTTCGGGGAGAACCAGATATCTCCGAGTTTGATTAGACTTTTACTCCTCCCCACAGGTCATGCCAGAACTTTTCAACGTTCACGGCTTCGGTCCTCCAGGGCGTTTTACCGCCCCTTCAACCTGCCCATGGGTAGATCACTCGGTTTCGGGTCTACCACGCGCGACTGAAGCGCCCTGTTCAGACTCGCTTTCGCTACGGCTCCGTGCCGGAAGCACTTAGCCTAGCCGCACGCGGTAAGTCGCCGGTCCATTATGCAAAAGGTACGCCGTCACCCGTCCCGACAAGTCGGGAATCGGGCTCCGACCGCTTGTAGGTACATGGTTTCAGGTACTTTTAACTCCCCTAAAAGAGGTGCTTTTCACCTTTCATTCGCATTACTTGTGCACTATCGGTCGTGCAGGAGTACTTAGCCTTGCAGGGTGGTCCCCGCACGTTCAGTCAGAGTTCCACGAGCTCCGACCTACTCGACCGCCGTCGCTCACCTGGTGCCTACGGGACTGTCACCTTCTGTGGTCGCCCATTCCAGAGCATTCGGCTGAGCTCACGACGACGTATGGCTCGCGGCCATGGGCTAGTCCGCTTTCGCTCGCCGCTACTGACGGAGTCTCGGTTGATTTCCTTTCCACCGGGTACTGAGATGTTTCAGTTCCCCGGGTTCGCCCCAGACGGCCTATGCATTCAGCCGCCGGTGACGCCAGCTGGTTGCCCAGTGGCGTCGGGTTGCCCCATTCGGAGATCTCCGGATCAACGCGTGATTGGCCACTCCCCGGAGCTTATCGCAGCCTTCAACGTCCTTCATCGCCTCTGCACGCCTAGGCATCCACCATGCACCCTTAGTAGCTTGACCACATTTATGAATAGCTGTGCTCAAACCACGCCAGTCTTCGGGCAAATCACACTCCGCCGACCGGCCCATGCCCGCCGACGAGCCCTGACTCACCCCACGGTTCTGATACCCACGCATCCACCTATGAACTTGTCAAAGATCAAAGCTGTCAGCCATCACCTCTCGGCGTTCAGCCGACACCCGCTTTCGCAGGCCCTCAAGCATCCGCAGATGCCCGGGGGCCTACGCCCCCACTTGCCGCCATTGGAGCCGACCGGGCTCGAACCGGCAACCTCCGCGTTGCAAACGCGGCGCTCTCCCAGTTGAGCTACGGCCCCGAACCTGGTGACCAGGACACGCCTAGTCGCAGCCTCCAGAGCCTCAGACACCGCCGCCGCGGAGCGACATCCAGACCAGCCCAGCCAAAACAATCCCGATCAACAGCAGCGACCACGACACCGCAAGTCCTTCCTTAGTTCGCGCGGCTCGCCGCCGCTCTCAGCAGCCGTATGGGCCCGACAGGATTCGAACCTGTGACTTCCTCCTTATCAGGGAGGCGCTCTGACCAACTGAGCTACGAGCCCGCAATTTGTCGGTTCGCGCCCGGCTGACCGCAAGGCATATCCCGATTCGTCAAAAGCCACCCGCGATGCGCGCGCTCCTAAACTACTGGCGGCGCTCGCGCTCCGGCTCACGACTGCCTGGCTACCGACGGCTTGTCCATCGCCGCCGTCGCCAGCGCAACCAGAAGTTTACCTTGTCCGGCTGCCGTGTCAACCCGCCATTATAAAAAATCGGCCCCTCGGGGGTTACCAGTTTACGCTTTCGCATCGAATCCCCCTAACTCTTTGCCACAGCAGCCTTTGCGCCCGATTCCGACCCTGCCTAGAACGACGCCCGCATCGAGAAGTTGAACACGCGGGTGTCGTCGTCGTCGTCTTTGGCGATTGGCCAGCCGAAGTCGAAGACGAACGGGACGAAACGAACGGAGTCAATCGCCGGACGAACGCCAAAGCCCACCGGGAAGCTTTCGCGGGCGACGCACGCGGTGCCTAGCAATCGGCTTGCGCGCACGTTTTCTCGTCACTCCCGCAACCCGGCCGGTATCTCCTGGACCCGGTAGTCGGCGGGTATGCTGAACGCATCAGGCGCCACCGGGTCGTTCACCCGGGCTGACCTGACTTCCCGACGTTCGACCAACCGATTCACCCCCTCAACGTCAAGCCTGTAGACCGTGCGATACGGGATGAGGACATCCCCAACCTTGCGGAAGTCTGACATCGAGTACTGCTGGAACGGTTTGTCGTCGTTGAAGGTCGTGAAACTGGTGGCACGATACCCCGCCGCCGCGCTCAGCACGGCGACAAAGCGAAGCGCCCCGTCACGCCTGCCGATTAGCTGGAGCTCCGCGGAAACGGTGGGCACCAGCTCACTGATCTTCAGCTCCAACTCGCCCGAAAAGACCCAGGCGGGGAGCAGACCGAGCTTGTAGGCGTGCTCATCATAACTGTAGACCGGATGGGGGAGAATCAGCGCCAACTTGCCGGCATGGGGCACCAAGTGCACCTGGCCGCCGGGCTTCAGAATGTCCACGGCCGTCTGGTCCAGTGACATCAAACCCGCCTCATCGAGTCCGTTCTCGACCGCGAGACGCTCGACGTCGCGCAGATCGCGGATATCGTAGCGCAGCGTGCGGGCCGCCAAGTCGATTGTCGTCGTACGCGCCAAGGCCAAGGCCCGGTTGAGACGCGCCGCGATCACCCCGCTATCCACGGACGCCAAACGGTGCTGCAATTGGGCATCCAGCGCGTCAGTCTGCTCAGCCCCAAGTTCCCTCGCGCGCTCGGTGGCCTTTACATAGGCCTCGACCTCGGCTTGGGTGGCGCTGGCGCCCGTCTTTTCGTCCTGGCCCGGACCTTCCTTGGGGAGCTTGACTACACGCTCTTCCAGCACGACCGTCTTGACGCGCGCGAGCATGTCAGCATGGAGCGCTGTCAGTTCGGAAACGGAAGCAACAGCTTTGGCGACGTCGGCCTGCCCGCTGGGCGCTCCGGCCTGCCCCACCGGATACAGAGCCAGGAAAGTCGCTGCGATCATCACATTCATGCGGTATCTCCTTGAACGGAAGAACTTGCGAATCGGGCGGTCGACGCTACTGGGTATCTGAGCAAGCGCACTCCGTGATGAGCCAGCCGAAGTAACACGTTTACCCCAATGTACACGCAATCAGTCACCGGGTTGCAATCGCCCTCATAATGGTATGTGCGCTCGACGACCGTCCACGCGCTCTCGAATTCGACGCAGTACGGCTTGCTCGGCGGACACGTTCCCAAGCACCAAGCGTAAATGGTCCAGGTCAGGTCCCCGCACTCGCTGCCCGGGCCGCCCAGGCATTGGCCCACCCGGATAGCCTGTCACCGAACGATTCGGCACCTTGGCTTAGAACGACGCGCCCATGGAGAAGTTGAACACGCGCGTGTCGTCGTCGTCGTCCTTGGCGATTGGCCAGCCGAAGTCGAAGACGAACGGCACCGGGCCGAAGAAGTTGATTGTGACGCGGAAGCCGAAGCCGACCGAAGCCCGCCAAGTGGTGATGCCGAAGTCCTCCTCCACCGTGCCCATGTCGAGGAAGGTCACTCCCCGTACGGTCTTGGCGTAGAGCGGGAACGAGTACTCGGCGCCGGTGAGGAGGATGAAGTCACCGCCAACGCGGTTATTGAAGACGCCAGCCCGTGGCGACACCCCCCGGAAGTCGAACCCACGGATCGAGCCGAACCCGCCGCCGTAGAACCGTTCGAAGACCGGCGCATCGCCGACGATGTAGGCCGCGTCGGCCCGCACGCCCAGCACACTCTTGCGATCGTAAACGTCGGTCCTCATCGTCTTGTAGGCGGCGAAGCTGGCGGCGGGCTTGCCGAAATCGTGGTCGCCGCCCAGGGCCCCCACCTGCTCCCAACTGAAGCTCAGCCGATAGCCCTCGCTGGGCACGAGCCGGCTGTCGGTGGTATCGCGGACGATGGTGCCTTTGAGCGCGGTCAGCAGGTGTGTACCGCGCGCGTCGCGAATGTCCTTGGCGGGAAAGGGATCCAGATCGCTGATGTCTATGCCCTCCACGCGCGCGGCCCCCTCCACCGCCCAGCCATCCAGCACGCCGCCCTCGAAACGCCGACTGAGGCTCACCACGAACCCGAGTCGCTCTTCGAGATAGGCATCGCGTCCGCGTTGGAAGAGGTAGGCCGAGGTATCCAAGCGTAACGGCCGGTCCAGCAGGTAGGGCTCGGTGAAATGGATTCTGAAGCGGGTCAGTTCCGTGCCGGGTTCCGCCCGGAAGCTCAGCCGCTGGCCGTCGCCGCGAAAGGCTTGGCCGCGGAAGAACTCGCCCCAGGTGCGCGGCCAATCAAACAGATCGAAGTTCCGGTTCTCGATACTCAGGGAGCCCAGCACGCCGCTGTCGGTGCTGACGCCGACGCCGATCAGAAACAGGATCGTCTCGGCCTCCTCGACCTCGACGAGCGCTTCACGGAACCCGTCCACGTCCACCAGCGGCGTGATGGTCGCGCGGGTGAACAGGCCGGTCTCCTCGAGTCGCTGCTCGGCCTTGCGCGCCTTGATCACGTTGTAGTCCTCGCCGGGATAGAACCGCAGCTCGCGCCGGACCACCTCATCCTTAGTGCGCTGATTGCCGCGCACAGTGATCCGCCCGAAGCGCGAACGCTTGCCCTCGAGGACGTCAAGATTGAGCAACACCACGCCGGGCTCTTCGAGGAACTCCGGCCGCGGCCCGATATCAGCATCGACGTAGCCGATTTCGCCGTACAGGTCGCTGATGTGGCGGAGGTCCTGGCGCAGCGTTTCCTCGCGGAGGACCGAACCGGGGCCGAGCTGCATCACGCCGCGCATCTGCGTATCGCTGAAGACCTCGTTGCCGCTGAAGCGAACATCCTGAATCCGGTAGCGGTCGCCCTCCTCGAAGACGAAGACGACCGTCAGGTTTGAGCGGTCCACCGTGTCGAACTCGAGGCGGTAGCCCACGCGCGCGTCGAGAAAACCCTCTTCGCGATAGAAGGTCTGGAGCGCCAGCGCGTCGCGCTCGGCCTGGTCCTCGTCGAACGCGCCTTTGCGGAAAATCCACAAGTAGGTCTTTGTCTGGATCCTGGATCTCAGTTGCAGCTCGGGGAAGGAACGCGCCCCTTCCAGCCGAATCTTGCGCACCTTCACCCGCGGGCCCTCGGTGATGCGGTAGATCACCCGCCCCTCTTCGGCCAGGGCACGCTCGTCCAGCTCGACCTCGCTGTAGTAATAGCCGGCTTCCTTGTACTTCCGCTCGATGTCCTCGCGGGCCCGGTTGATCTCGTAGCGGTCGATCGGCTGGCCGGTCACCGGCGTCAGCTTGAACAGCTCCTCGTCCTTGAAGCGCTTGTTGCCCTCCAGCTCGACGGAGATGATCTCCGGCTTCTCCTGAAGGGTGAAAACGACAACCGCCTGGCCTTCCTCCACCCGCGTCGTGGCAAAGACATTCAGGAACTTGCGTGTCCGCAAGAGTTCGCGGGTGTCCTCCAGGACCTGCCGGCCGGCGAAGGGCTGGTCCGCGCGAGTCTTGATGACCCGGCGCACATAACCCTCGCTGATGGTTTGCAGGCCCTCCAGCTCGACCCGCTTGACGGTCATGCCCTCGGTGACCTGGTCCTGGCCGGCCGCCGGCGGCGCTGCCAGACACAGCACCCCGACCCCCAGCCCGATCCAACCTGCCCACCGGAACCCGTGTCTACGGCCGTTGCTTGATTGCACGCGTCACCAGGCTGCGAAAAGATGATGTAGTCGTCTTCCCCGTCGAGCGAGCGGGGACCGCGCCAACCCAACCATCCGTTACTATACCGCCCATCAGCCGGCGTGCAATGGCCCGACGCCGGCAAGCCGTGCGGGATTCAGCGGCGTCGCCCCCCGGCTGCTCGATCCACGGGAGACAACATGCGACCGATCATCGGCGTGAGCAGCAACTTCGGCGTGAATCAGGACGAGACGCCACGCGAGCAGTCGTATCTGCTGGCCGGTTACACGGACGGGGTGTTCGCGGCGGGCGGCTTGCCCCAGCCGGTCCCGGTGCCGCCCGACTACGACGACGCCCTGCTCGACGAGATCCTCGCCTGCTACCACGGATTGATGTTCAGCGGGGGGTTCGATCTCCCGCCGCGTTTGTTCGCCGAGTCGCCGCACCCCAGGACAATCCCCCTGCACGAGCGCCGCGCACGGTTCGAGCTCGACTTCTTCCGCCGCGCCGACCGGGCCGGAATCCCGATCTTCGCCACGTGCCTGGGGCACCAGGCAGCCCACGTGGCGCGCGGCGGGCGGCTGATCCAGCACGTGGACGATTTGGGCCTGACCCCGCCGGTCACCCACCACCTGCCCAAGGACGTCAACGCGTTCCACCAGGTGCGGATCGACCCGGGCTCGCGCCTGGCCCAGATCGTCGGCAACACCCGCCTCGAGGTGAACAGCCGCCACCACCAGATCGTGGACGGGGAGCATCTGGGCACCGGCCTGCGCACGGTCGCCACCGCGGCGGATGCCGTCGTCGAGGCCTCGGAGGACTGTGACGGCCGCTTCCTGCTCACCGTCCAGTGGCACCCCGAAGACCTGCTCGGCCGCCCGGAGCACCTGCGGCTCTTCGCCGCATTGGTGCAAGAGGCGGCGGCCTATCGCCTGTGCAGGTCGGCGCCGGCCGGCCGCCAGCACGGGCACGCCTGAACGGGCGCGAACGGCCTGCCTGCGCATCTTCGTAGTGAGAGGCGGGAGTCAGCCCGGCGATGCCGCCAGACGACTCACTTTTTTTCCCGCGACTGTTGGTCAGAACACGGGCGGGCCAGTCTTTCTCGGTCGTGCCCCCACCGCGCTTGATCCTCGCGATTGGCCGCCTAGCATTCTAATGATCGGAGAGAATGTGAACCCCACGGCTCTCCGATGCTCCAAGCCCCTTTTCCACGAACCCGTGCGGGTCAGCCGTCTGCGGAACGGCTGGCCCGCGGCCTTTTTCCGGCCCCCTGCCCCGCCGATCGCCGACGCGTCGGAAACCGCCTCGTTCGGCGAGCGAGCCGCAGCTTTTCTGGGTGGGCCGCTTTGACCTGCTCGGGCGGGCCTGCCTGCGATCCTACAACCGCGGGTATCGAGGGCTCCCCTTCATGCACAGACACGCGTGAACGCTGCCCGCGGTCCGCGCCGGTCTGCAGCGCCCCTCCCCTCATCCACCACGCCGCCCTGACCGCGAGTGGGTTACCACGCCGGCGCTGTTCGCCTAGGCGGGCACCGCTTAATCCACGTGGATTCTCACCTGCTGGGGATGAGTCTGGCGCCCAACGCGCCGCTCTTTTTTTGCATCTCCGGCGCGCAGGAACCAACTGACCCATAATTTCTCGGACCGTCTCAGAATTTCCTTGACGCCCTGCCACACTGAAGATTAACTAGTGTCATCTGAGTGAGTAATCCCAGCACTGCCCGGCGGCAATCGTACACGCCGCGCGGCGAGTACAACAAGCAGGAGGAGTGACATGCGCGCATCGGCCTGGTTTCTGTGCACCTTGGCAGCTCTCGCATCAGCGCCTTATGCCGCTGCCGACATCATCGTCGAATACACCGCCGACGCCGGCGGCAACAACGACGAGCCGCTCAACGGTCTTGCCGCCCGCGGCACGTTCGCTATCGACGGAAACCAGCTCAGCGTCCTGCTGGAGAACACCAGCACTGGCGTGCCCGTTAGCTTCGAAGTGTCCGATTCACTCTTGGTCTCGCTCGGCATGAACCTGCCCGGCGTAGATATTCTCAGTGGGGACGCCGCGGTTGTCGGGCCCGGCTCAATTGGCCTCGGCTCGTGGTCCGATCGGGTCGCCGGCGACAGCGTCGCCGAGGAATGGCTCTGGACCAATGATTTCGGCGGCGACCTCATGGAGGCCTACCAGCACGTTATCAGCACCAGCAACGGCCAGGGCGGCGGCGAAACCACGCGCTTCGACGGCTTGCCGGGCGGCGTAAATGGACCCTTCGGCGGGATTGCCGCCAATCCACCACTGCGGTCCATCCCGGATCACCAGCCCGCGGTCAGCGATTCGATCTACTACGAACTGACGCTTACCGGGACGCTAACCGAGGAACAGCTCCTCCCCGCGGCCAACGCCAGCATCGTCGAATTCGGTTCCGATCAGCGTTACCTGCGCACGCCCGAGCCGGCCAGCACCGGGCTGCTGCTCGTGACCGTGTTGCTCGCGGGTCGCCGCGGGCTCAGGATACACATCTAGACCGTCATTCACGTACACGAGATACGGCGGATCGGCTTAACGGGGCGGGCGAGGGTCCGACCGCGCCACCGCGCCGGGGTCAGCAGGAGCTTCGCCCTCGCGGCACCCCTCTGTTTCGACATCCCGCGCCGTCAGCGTAGAATGGTGCTTTGTGGCTAACGCCGGCTTCAAAGACAGGAAGGATCGGTCGTGACCCGCTCGGCCACTGACGTGCGAAACGAGTTCCTCAAGTTCTTCCGCCGACACGGCCATGAGATCGTGCCCGGCTCGCCGTTGGTGCCGTACGACGACCCGACGTTGCTGTTCACCAACGCCGGGATGAACCAGTTCAAGGACGTGTTCCTGGCGACGGGGACAAGGCCCTATAACCGCGCCGCCGACACCCAGCCCTGCATCCGGGCCGGCGGCAAACACAACGACCTCGACGACGTCGGGCACGATACCTACCACCACACCTTCTTCGAAATGCTGGGCAACTGGTCGTTCGGCGACTACTTCAAACGCGAGGCCATCGAGTGGGCCTGGGAGTTGCTCACCGACGTCTGGGGGCTCGACAAGCAGCGGCTACACGCGACGTATTTCGGTGGCGACGACGCGGCCGGGCTCGAACCGGACCTCGAAGCCCGCGACCTGTGGACCGAGGTCACCGACATCGACCCCGCCCACGTCCACCCCGGCACCGTCAAAGACAACTTCTGGGAGATGGGCGAGACCGGACCGTGCGGGCCGTGCAGCGAGATTCACATCGACCTGACGCCGGACAAGAGCGGAGCCGAGCTGGTCAACGTCGGCGACCCGCGCGTCATCGAAATCTGGAACCTGGTGTTCATTCAGTTCAACCGCGGCCCAGACGGCAAGCTCAGCCCGCTGCCGGCCAAGCACGTCGATACCGGCATGGGTTTCGAGCGCGTCTGCGCGCTGCTGCAAGGCAAGTCGAGCAACTACGACACCGACGTGTTCACGCCGATCTTCCAGGCCATCCGCGACGTGACCGGTGCCCCCCCCTACCGCGGCACCTTGGCGAATGTAGCGGCCGGCGGCTCGCCGGCCGATCAGAACCGCGACCGTGAGGGAGCGGTCGTAGCGGCCCGCGCCTCGCGCGGCCGGGAGGGCAAGGCTCCTGCCCAGCCAGTTGACCCCAACCAACTCATGCTCGACACCTCGTACCGCGTGATCGCCGACCACATCCGCTGCCTGACGTTCGCGCTCAACGACGGCGCCGTCCCCGACCGCGAAGGCCGCGGCTACGTCCTGCGTTGCATTCTCCGGCGAGCCGCCTGCTATAGCCGCCTGTACATGAACGTGCACGAGCCGTTCCTGTACAAGCTCGTCCCGGCCGTCGTCGAAACCCTCGGCGACGCGTTCCCTAGGCTGCGCGAAAACCCCGATCGCGTCGCCGAGATCATCCGCCAGGAAGAGGAGCTGTTCCGCGACGCGCTCGACCGCGCTACCCCGCTGTTCGAGGAGGCAACTGTGCGAGCATTTGTGCGCTCAGCCTCCGCACACCAGATGTCGCTCGGCGGGAAGAGGTATCTGATAGACATCGAGACCGGCGCGTTTAAGCACACGCTGCCCTCGCAGAACCCCGACAAGTTCTACGTAAATGCAAGTACACGATTCACCGTGTACAAGGTTCCTCTACAACCGCTCGACACATTCAGCGGCTCTAAGATTTCACCAACGCACGTCGTAAACTACTGTGGCGCACCACCCGTGATCTCTGCCGAAGACGCGTTCAAGCTCCACGGCACCCACGGCTTCC
This sequence comes from uncultured Planctomycetales bacterium, assembly GCA_964572345.1. Classification (GTDB taxonomy): domain Bacteria; phylum Planctomycetota; class Phycisphaerae; order UBA1845; family Fen-1342; genus JAUWXH01. The sequence goes on along the minus strand of CAZNFA010000049.1, from coordinate 23,770 downwards.
CGATCGCCGTAACCCAGATCATGGCGGAGAAGAAAGGCCTGAAAGTAGATATCGAAGCGTTCGATCGCCTTATGCAAGAGGCCCGCGAGCGTGCGCGGGCCGCGTCCTCGGACATCGATCTGCTGAGCGAGGCCCTGCAAATCCCAAAAGAGTACTTGACCGCGGAGACGGACGATAGCCCGAAGTACGAAGGTCTCCAGATCGACGCCCAGTATCTGTTCGGCACCGGGTTCCTCGATGAAAACGGAACTGATTACTGGACGGACAGGGATTTGATAGGGCTCGTGTTCGATCGGACCTGTTTCTACGCCGAGCAGGGCGGCCAAGTCGGGGATCAAGGCTACATTCAATTCGAAGGTTTCCCAGCGCTTCGGGTCTCTACGACGAAGCGCGCGGGAAACCACGTGGTACACCTTGTTGACCCCAGTCCGCTGTCACGGGAGCGGCATCTTGTGATCGGCGCGATGGCTCTGCTACGCGTTGACACGAGCCGTCGGGCAACGATGCGAAACCACACCGCGACGCATGTGATGAACTGGGCGTTGCGGGAGGTGCTGGGTGATCACGTGCAGCAGAAGGGCTCGCTGGTCGATCCGGACAAGACGCGCTTCGATTTTTCGCACGCCAAGCCGATGACGCCGGAGGAGATCGAGCGCGTCGAGACGCTCGTCAACGAGCGCATCGGCGAGAACCTGCCCGTGCACGCCGACTATCGCCCGACGGAAGAGGCCCGGCGGATCAACGGCCTGCGGGCCGTCTTCGGCGAGAAGTACCCGGACCCCGTGCGTATCGTCGCGTCCGGCGTCCCGATCGAGGATCTCGTACAGAACCCCGACAACCCCGAATGGCGGCGTTACCCGATCGAGCTCTGCGGTGGCACGCACTGCAAATCCACCGGCGAGATCGAGTGCTTCGCGATCATAAGCGAGGAAGCGGTCGCCAAGGGCATCCGCCGCGTCGTCGGCATCACCGGCGACGCCGCCCAGCGGGGCATCGAAACCGGCGCCGACCTGCTCCAGCGCGCCGATGCCCTCCGTAGGGCGGGGCAAGAAGTAGCGGCCGGGCCCCGTACCGGCCGTAAACCGAGCCAGGATGTAGCGGCCCGCGCCCCGCGCGGCCGACGAGACGTAGCGGCCGACGGCCCGTCGGCCGAAACCGATTTCGCCGCCCGGGTCACCGAGCTTCAGAAAGCCGCCGACGAAGCCACCATCCGTGTCGCGGACCGCGTCAAGCTGCGCGCGGCCATCGGCGAATTGCAGCAGCTCATCAAGAAACAGCAGAAGCAGCAGGCCGCCGAGGCCCTCGACGTCGTGAACGCTCGAATCGACGAGCTGCTCCGCTCACCGACGAAGATCGGCGACACGACGGTGGTCGTGGCCGAGATGCCCGACGTGCCGATCGACCAGCTCAAGAACGGTGCGGACCGCATCAAGCAGAAGTGCAAATCCGCCGCCGTCCTCTTCGGCGTCGTGCAAGAAGCGACTGCGGAAACGGATTCCCGCGGAGATTGGGGTGCGAGAAAGGATTCTCGCACCAGCGACGTCAGGCTTCGCGACGAAGCGACGAAGGGTAGTGTGGGCATCCCGCCCGCAGCGACGACGGGTAGTGCGGGCGTCCCGCCCGCAGAATCCGAGCCCGAAGCGCAAGCGAGGGATAAACGCTCGGGCGGTAAAGCCCTTCTCCTGGCCGCCATGACCCCCGACCTGGTCAAAAAGGGCCTCAAAGCCGGCGATCTGGTCAAGCACCTGGCCCCGATCATCGCCGGCCGCGGCGGCGGCCCACCCACCATGGCCCAAGCCGGCGGCAAGAGCCCCGAGAGGCTGCCGGAGGCCCTCAAGGCTGGCCGCAAATGGATTGAGGCCAGACTGTAGTGGGTCTGGACCGTCCCTGCCGGCTAGCCTGTGGACCCTGACTCGCCCTGCTGATCCGCGGCCTGGCGGCGCTTGCCGATCTGCTCGACCGCGTGTCGGCGAGCGGTGTCCAGCGCGTCCTCGGCCGATACCTTGATGTGCGGGATCACGCCGACACCCTCCCAGTTGCTCTTCGTGATCGGGTTGACGGCGCGGGCATAGGGCACAGTCATGCTGAACCGGTCGTTTATGCTCTCGAACCTCACCGGGTGCGCGCCGCCGCCCGTCGTTTCGCCGACGATCGTGCCGCGCTTCAAGTGCTTGAGGTTGTAGGTGAACTCCTCTGCCCCCGAGAACGTGCGGCGGCTGGTCAGAACGTAGACCGGCAGGTCCGCAGCGAAGCGCTTGCCGGGGATTCCCGCACTGGTCCAGAACTCCTCGGTCCGATTCTCCAGGCGGTGGTAGAAGCTGTTCAGATGTGTGGGCTCGGCGAACAGGTAGCTGGAGATGAACTGGATCATCTTCGGCGAGCCGCCGCCGTTGTCACGCACATCGAAGATCAGCGCGTCGCAATGGGCTACGAAAGCCAGCGCCGCCGCGGCGGTCTCCTGGGCTTCCGGGCTGGCGTGGAACATGTTGAGCTTGACATAGCCCACGTTACCCGGCAACCGTTCGACCCGCACGAAGCCGTAGTTGACCCGGGCCGAATCGCCCGGTTCGGTCCGCGACCTCATCCGCTGGCTCATCCGGCCCGCGCTGACCCGCAGGTGCTTGTCGTTGCAGACCGCCTGCAAGTCCGCACTCAGCCGCGCCGCGAACACGCGCGCGTTGGTGACGTCATCGTACTTGCCGACCTCAACGTGCTCGCGCAGGGCCTGGCCCATCTTCTTGGCCACGTCGGGGAAAACGTACCCCTCCTCGAGGATCTCGATGATGCGTGCGATCGTCGTGGCGCGCGTTTCCGCATCCAGCGGCGCCTGCGGCCGGGACGCTTCCGCCGCATCGACCGGCCCGGTGATGATGATGCCGCGCAGGCCATAGGGCGGCTGCTGCTCGAAGTCGAACTGGAACTCGAGCAGCTCATCCTGTGGTTCCACCTGCACGAGCAGCGTCAACTCGCGCTCCGCGGAGTGGACGACGTGCGTCACCACCAAACGCGGCCACTGCTCCCGCAGCCCACGCAACTGCTCGACGCGCTGCTCGATGGACCGCTGCTGCAGCGCGGATTCGGCGCGGTACTTTTTCTCGAACGCTCGGGCGACGTCGTCATTTTCGGAGCAGAAAGCTTCGAAGAACGCGCAGGCACAACGGCCGGCGCGTGTGTCAGGCAGTTTGACCGCATCCTGCTCGAATACCGCCGCGCCCGTGCCGACCGAAACGAGCAGAAAAACGCATGCGGCCAACACGCCACGAGCGAGGATGCTCAAGGACTGTCGATCCATGGTGACCTCCCATGTGTGCGCCGAGGGACATTCACACGTACACGCGGACACTCGCCTTACTAGACTGAGCTCCCGTGACCGCTCCGTCGAAAAATCCCCTCAAACTCCGAGCGATACCGCTGCGCCCGTCAGGACTGGCAACCAGGAGGCAATTCCCTCCCCCGGCACATCATCCCACGACCCGAGCAGGCGCCACACGCCGCCGCAGGCTAGCCTGTGGTACCGGCCCTCGCCCGCGGGAGCCTTTCTTCGTTGCGGGGGTGTGGTGAGCCCCGCTAAGATCGCCCCGAGGCGAGTAGGAGGTTGCTGATCATGCGAATCCCGGGAAGCGTGCTGCGCACGCTGGGCAAGGTCTTGCCGCTCTGCGTAGCTCTCCCGCTGGCCGGCTGCGGCCTCGGTGAGCTGGACAACTTCGCCCCGCTGATGCCCACCGACAATTTCCACGCGGTCGAGCCCGGGCGGGCCTACCGCTCGGCGCAGCTCGATGCCGAGTCGTTCCGGCTCGTCATTGACGTGTTGGGCATTCAGACAGTGATCAACCTGCGCGGCGAGAACGAAGACGAACTCTGGTATCAGCGGGAGAAGGCGGCGATTGAGGAGAGCGGTGCCACGCTCGTCGACATCCGCATGAGCGCGAGCGAGCTGCCCTCACGCGAGAACCTGCTGCTGCTCTACGACACGTTCTTGGAGGCTGAGTATCCGATTCTCATCCACTGCCAGGGCGGAGCCGATCGGGCGGGCGCGGCCGCGGCAATCTGGCGAATGGTGGTGCTGGGCGAGCCGCGCGAGCTGGCCGCATTGCAGTTGTCCCCGCTATACGGGCACTTCGTCTTCGTGCACCCGGAAATGGACTATCTGGTGGCCATCTTCGAGCCGGATCGCGACTGGATCGAGAACGAGTATCCGGTGCCCTAGGCCGGATCACCGCCGACGCTTGGTCCTCACCGTCTTTCCGGCGGCGGGTTGCTTCCGCCGACGCCATTCGCACACGGCGTTCTTATTGACCAGCTCCTTGAGCTTCTTGCACCAGACGGCGGACATCGTGCGGCATATCCCGGCAGTCTCGGCCGGCGGAAAGTCCGCGAACGCACAATCAAAATCGCAGTACTCGGGAATCCTCTTGCTCACGGCACCTCTCCGGCCCTCACGCAGCTCATGCGGACCGGCGACGCGGCGATGTTCGCACGGCCACGGCAATCCATATCGTACACGCGCGCCGACGCGGGCGTGAGCTTGGCACCAGACGTCTTGCCGGTTGCGGTGGCCGGCGGATGCTTCGTACGCCCACGCGACCACCTCAAGGCCAGGCTCCTTACGCAGGCGGCGACGAGCCGTTACAATCCGTCCGCCCGAGAGGGAACACGCGAACAGGCGTACGTGGGATTGGCAACGTGTTACGAACTGTATGCCCTTACATGCTCTTGCCCCTGATGTGGGCCGGCACGGGAGCTCTTGTCGCCGGCTGTGAGCAGGCCAGCAGCCCACAGCAGTACCAGACGCTGATTGGGCGTGTGCTCGCCCGGGACACCGAGACGCGCGAGCTTTCGGTAAGTCTCCGGCGGAAACAGCCGGGCGAACCGGTCGAGCAGACCGTTTTCTGCGTGGTCACCGACGACTCGGAGATTTACATCAACGACATGTTCAGCACGCTGGAGGCGATCGAGGTGGATGACACGATCGAGCTGGTCGGCCGCTATGGTCGTGATCCGCAGCAGGCGCGTTTCGTGGTAAGTCTGGCGTACGTCAACCGCCGGCTGCCGCCCCCGGCGCTCCCGGACTTGCCGCCGCCGACGACCCAGCCGACCACTCAACCGCAGCACGAGGGATGATTATGCCAGCTACCCCGATGATCCGTTCGGTCATCGCCCGCGAGATCCTCGACTCGCGCGGCAACCCCACGGTCGAGGCCGACGTCATCCTGACCGACGGCACCCTGGGGCGGGCCGGCGTCCCCAGCGGCGCCTCAACCGGCGAAAACGAAGCCATCGAGCTCCGCGATGGCGACAAACAACGCTATCTCGGCAAAGGCGTGCTCAAGGCGGTCGAGAATGTCAATACGCTGATCGCCCCGGCCCTGTGCGGCTTGGACCCCCGCTCCCAGGAAGCGATTGACCAGCGTATGCTCGAGCTCGACGCAACGCCCAACAAGGCCAAACTCGGGGCGAATGCGATTCTGGCGGTGTCGGCGGCAGTCGCGAAGGCCGCCGCAATCGCCTCCGGCCTGCCCCTCTACCGTTACCTGGGCGGCGCCTCGGCCCGCGTCCTGCCGGTGCCGATGATGAACATCCTCAACGGCGGCAAACACGCCGACAACAACGTCGATTTCCAGGAGTTCATGATCCAGCCGTGGGGGGCGCCCAACTTCCGCGAGGGGCTGCGCATGGGGGCCGAGTGCTTCCACCATCTCAAGGCGGTGCTGAAGGACCGCGGCTACAACACGGCGGTCGGCGACGAAGGCGGCTTCGCGCCCAACCTCAAGAGCAACGACGAGGCCCTCGAACTGATCGCCACCGCGGTCAAGAAAGCCGGCTACAAGCTCGGCCAGGACGTGTTCATCGCTCTCGACCCGGCAACCAGTGAGATGTGGGACGCCGACAGTGGCAAGTACCGCTTCTTCAAGTCCGCCCCCGACCGACTCGCCACCAGCGACGAGATGATCGATATCTGGAAGGGATGGTGCGAGAAGTACCCCATCCGCAGCCTCGAAGACGGCCTCGCCGAAAACGACTGGACCGGCTGGGCCAAGCTCAACCAAGCCCTCGGCGACCGCGTGCAGCTCGTCGGCGACGACATCTTCGTCACCAACGTCGAGTTCCTCGCGCGTGGCATTCGCGAACACTCTGCCAACGCGATCCTGGTCAAGATCAACCAGATCGGCACACTGACCGAGACCTTCGCCGCCATCGACCTGGCCATGCGCAACGGCTGGGCCGCCGTCATCAGTCACCGCAGCGGCGAGACCGAAGATACGACCATTGCCGATTTGGCCGTGGCGACCAATGCCGGGCAGATCAAGACCGGCAGCGCCTCACGCAGCGACCGGATCGCGAAGTACAACCGGCTGCTGCAAATCGAGGAGGAGCTCGGCGACGAGGCGGTCTACGGCGCCCGGCTCCGGCGACGAAGCTGAACCGTGGTGCAGGCTGTAGCGCCGGACCGCCGTGTCCGGCGCGGGAATCGGGAGCCGCGGGCTTCAGCCCGCGCGGTTACACGGCAGTGTAAGCGACTATAGGCATCGCAGATGGCTCGATCCGGCCGCGGCGCGGCGCTGCTATTCTGGCTCATGGCTCTGACCGGCATCGGTGCGCTGGCCGCCTGCTTGATCCTCCCGCCCTGGCTGGAGCATCAGGCGGCGTTGCGGCTCCACGCCGAGGCTCGTCAGCACGTTGCCGAGCTCGAGGCGCGCCTGCAAGTCCTGGAAAAGCAGATCGCGCACCTGCGTGAGGATCCGGCCTACGTCGAACGTTTGGCCCACGAGGAGTTCGGCATCACCACGCCCGGCGTGCAAACGATCCTGCTGGACCGATCCGAAAGCGCGGCGAGCCACCCGGCCGGCGACCACACGCCAGCCCCAACGGTCGGGCCCGGCGAAGAGCAGACGCCCGACTTGTCCACCCTGGTGGCCGAAGCACTCGAGTGCAGGCCGTTGGTCTCGGTGTTTGTGCTCGACCAGACGCGGCCGATCGTAATGGCGATGTCCGCCGCCCTACTGTTGGCGGCCGTCCTGCTATTCCGAACCCGCCGCCCGTAGCGTCCGACGGTCCGCGGTGAGGTGCCACCGGCGGCTTGCCCGCCAGTGTCCGGGGATTGTATGTCGGCCCCCGCCCTCAAAGGGCGGCGCACCCCTGCGGGCGAGACGCCCGCACTACCTGTCAATCGACCGGTTGACGGGTGTGTGGCACGGCTGTGCCTGCCCTGAGCTTGGTCGAAGGGTCAGCCGTGTCTTTCCCACCGACGGCCGGCGAGACGGCGGCCGCTACAGGGCCGGGTGGCACAGAGCCCGGCCGCTACGTTTGGGCCGCTTTCTGACGCTTGACAGACCTGCGACCCGTCAAGGGCAGGCGGGCGCGGTTCGGATGGGGCCGGTGGGCCGCCAAGGCAAGTCGAACGTCCAAATCGCCGACTAGAACCAATGAGTCTGGGCGCGTGGTCCCTAGGAGCGCGGGGGCGCAGGAGTTGCCGTGCACCTCACACGACGACCAATATCGCTGAGGTTGCGTTGGCTGAGGTGGCGGGCGCGCCTGTCGGTTCCGTCGTTGCTCGCGAGCGCCGATGAGCGCAGCGTCGTTTCGCGGGTGGCCGCCATCAATGGGGGCCTCGCGATCCTGATTATCAGTCTGTTTGCCTGGCTTACCGATCTGCCGCTGCTTTTTCCAGTACTGGGACCTTCGGCATTCATCCTGTTCAGCAAGCCGTTTTCGGCCGACGCTGCTCCACGGTCCGTTGTAGGCGGTCACTTCATCGCCATGGCCACGGCCCTGGGGGCTTGGACGCTAGTCAGCACCTTATATGGCCGGCCGGTATCCATGGAGGACGCCCAATGGCCGACGTTCCTGAGCGCGGCGTTAGCCCTGGCCGTGACGTGCATGCTGCTGGTGCGACTGTCATGCCCGCACGCTCCGGCATGTGCCAGCGCCCTGCTCATTGCGCTCGGGGCCGTCACCGACTGGCGTGAGCTACTGGCCCTGGCGGTTGCGGTGGTGGTGCTCACCGTGCAAGCGGTCTGCATCAACAGAATTGCTGGCCTGAACGTGCCCATCTGGTCGCCACACCCGAACGAGGAAAGAGGCGGGATCGTCTAGAAGACCGATCTCGACCCACCCTGCACTTTCTCACAGTGACGATATGAGTAATGCAACCGGGTAGTGCGGGCGTCTCGCCCGCCTGAATGGTCTCCTCATTGCGGGCGAGACGCCCGCACTACCCAAGCACTCCTCATCGCGGGCGAGACGCCCGCACTACCCGTCAATTAAGGGTTGACGGAGCACTAGCCGCGGAAGAAGACCAGCGTCAGGATGACGAAGAGCGGGCCCAGGACCAGCAGCGAGAAGAACATGTAGCCGAAGAAGCTGGGCATCTTGACGCCGGACTGTTCGGCGATGGTCTTGACCATGAAGTTGGGGCCGTTGCCGATGTAGCTGTTGGCCCCCATGAACACGGCGCCGCAACTGATCGCGGTGAGCAACGCCACGCTCAACTGTCCGCCGCCCAGTAACGTGAGGGCGCCGGTTTCGGGCACGGGCAACGAGCCGGCGGTCTCGAAGAAGACCACGTAGGTCGGGGCGTTGTCGAGGAAGCTGCTGAGCACGCCGGTGGCCCAGAAGAACTGCCACGGGTGGGTGAAGCCGGCGGCAGCCATCTTCGGCCCGGCGGCGTGCAGAATCTCGATCGGCACCTGCATGGTGATGAAGATGCCGATGAACAGGCAGGCCACCTCGCCGATGGCGATGTAGTTGAATTTGTTCTCGACGCGCAGGACCTTGCGGGTCGTCAGCAGCGAAAGAACAACCATCGCCAGTTGCACGCCCTCGCGCATGTACTCCTTCGCGTGCCAGTCGGTGCCCGGGAACGGCTTGGCCGGGTCGAGCGTCGCCACCGCCACCACCACGCCCAGCAACCACAGGAAGTTGATTAGTCCGGCGACACGTATGGGCTGGATGTGCACGCGGTCGAACAGCACGTCCGCCGGCTTCTCGCGCTTGAAAGCCCACCTATCCCAGGCGTAATAGACCGCCAGCAGGATCACCAGCATGAACGCCCACTGCTTCCAGAGCGTGAGCGTCCAGAAGAACTCCACGCCGCGCAGGTAGCCCAAAAACAACGGCGGGTCGCCGATGGGCAGCAGCGTCCCGCCGATGTTGCTCACGATGAAGATGAAGAAGATCACGGTGTGGACGACGTGCTTTCGTTCGGCGTTGGTCTTGAGCAGCAGGCGGATCAGCAGCATCGACGCGCCGGTGGTGCCGATGAAGCTGGCCAACAACCCGCCGATGCCGATGATGGTCGTATTCGCCAGCGGCGTGGCGCGGATGTCGCCGCGGACGACGATGCCGCCGGCAATCACGAACAGGCTGAAGAGCAGGACCATGAACGGGACATACTCCTTCAGGACGGCGTGTTCGAGGACGGCCAAGACCGTTTGCGAGCCGGGTCGGCTGTAGTGCTTTTGGGCGTGCGCGTCGCCGGCCTGCTGTTCGTGCGCTGCCGGCGCGGACGAGAACTCGCCGCCGGCATGAGCCACCTGAGCCGGTTTGCCCCCTTCTTCGTGGACCTCGACGCCGTAGCCGCGGCAGGCGTAGTAACACAGCGTGGCGGCGGCCAGAATCAGCGAGACGAGCAGCTTGTTACGGTTGCGCTCCCACCACTCGTGCGTGCGGTGCAACAGCGGAAAGATGGCGATGGACAACAGGATGGCCAGGAACGGCCAGACCCAGAACAGGCTCGGCGGGCCGGCAGATGCGATTCCGGATTGCAGGGCCAAGAGCGACGACACTCCCTCAACACCTCATCGTGCGACTAGCACGGGAAAACGCGTTTGCCGAGGTCGCCATTATGCACATCAGCGGTATTATCGGTACCCGCGGCGGGGCGAATTCACGCGCGACACTTGCCGCGGGCCGGTCCAGCCCCGACGCTCCGGCGAGCGGCGCGGCCGCGCAGGCTGTGGAGTTCACCCGCGCGGGCAGGCGCGTTGCGGCAGGGTACGATGGCACTATTCATCTTGGAGCTGGTCGGCGGCCTGGTGGTCCTGAGCGTTGGGGGCGAGTGCCTGGTGCGCGGGGCCTCACGCCTGGCCCGCAGCCTGGGTGTTTCTGCGCTCGTGGTGGGTCTGACCATCGTCGCGTTCGGGACCTCCGCACCGGAGATCGCGGTCTCCATCTCGGCCGGCATCCAGCAGCACGACGACCTGGCGATCGCCAACGTGGTGGGCAGTTGCATTCTCAACACGTTAGTCGTGCTGGGGCTAGCCGCGGTGACGCGTCCGCTGAAGGTGTCCCGCAGCGTCGTCCGGACCGACGCCCCGTTCATGATCCTGGTGCTGGCGTTGTTCGCGTTTTTCGCGGTTGACGACGTGCAGCTCCTGGCCGGCGGCAGCCACGGACGAATCGGCCGCTGGGAGGGAATCTTATTCATTGCCGGACTGGTCGGTTATCTGGTCCTGACCTACTACGGGGCCCGCCGTCAACCGCAGGTCGTCGAGGCCGAGTACGAGCAGAGCATCGGCCCGGCGCGCTCGTCGGCGGCCAACCTCGTGCTGGTGCTGGTGGGACTGGCGGGCCTGGTTTTCGGCGCGGACCTGATGGTTGAAGGCGGCGCCGGCATCGCCAGAAGCGTGGGCATCAGCGAACGCATCATCGGTTTGACGATCTTCGCCATCGGCACGAGCCTGCCGGAGGTGGCGACCTGCGTGATCGCCGCTCGCCGGGGGCAGCCGGACATCGCGGTCGGCAACGTGGTCGGGAGCAACATCTTCAACGTGCTGGCGGTCATCGGCATCGCCACCACCGCCCACCCGGCCGGGGCCATGACGGTCAACTGGACCATACTGTCGCATGACGTCCCGGTGATGCTGGTGGCGGCCGTGCTGCTGTTGCCGATCCTGCGCACGGGCCGGCACATCTCGCGGCGTGAAGGCACGGTGCTTCTGGCGTTGTACGTCGGCTACCTGTCGTGGACGCTCGCGGCCACGCGGGCAGCATGACTCCCTCGTGGGCCAGGCCGGCAACCGAGCGGCCTGCCGGCCGATTGACAGCCCCCGCGCGACCACCCGAGAATCCCCCCGAACCACGAGTCCGCCGCTTCGCTCAAGGTATCAGGAGGTCTATCCGCATGCGCAAGCTATTGCCCGCAGCGATGATCGGTCTGCTTCTGTCGGTTCCGGCCGGCTGCCCGCTGGTACCGCCGGCCGAGCCGCAGCCGTTGGCGCCTGCCGACAGCGGTACCGCGGCTGCGGACGACGTCGAGCTGGCAGTCCATGTCCCCGATCCGGGCGGCACGGCGCGCGAGGTCGCGTTTTACGGCCGCCCCTTCGAACCGCCGGGGGAGGACTTCGCCATCGTGCTGCTGCCCGATACGCAGCACTATGCGGAGCGGTTCCCCGACATATTCGCGGCCCAGACCCGGTGGATCGTGGAGCAGCGCGAGGCCCTCAACATCGCCGCCGTGTTTCACCTCGGCGACATTGTCGACAACGCCGACGTGACCGCTCAGTGGGAGGCTGCCGAGGCGGCGATGGGTATTCTCGATACGGTACCCGAACTGCCTTACGGAATGTCCGTGGGCAATCACGACCAGACGCCGGACGGCGACCCGACCGGTACCGACAACTTCAACCGCTACTTCCCCGTAAGCCGCTACCAGAGCGTCAGGCCCTGGTATGGCGATCACTTCGGCGACGACAACGACAACCACTACATCCTGTTCTTCGCGAGCGGACTGGACTTCGCCGTGATCTTCCTCGAGTACGATCCGGCCGCGAACCCCGAGGTGCTGAACTGGGCCAACGACGTGCTCGGGCAGCACGCCGACCGGCGGGGAATCGTCGTGACGCATTTCACCATGATCAACCACCTGCTGGGCAACCAGTTCTCCGAGCAGGGACTCGCCACGTACGAGGCGCTCAAGCACAACCCCAACCTGTTTCTGATGCTAGGAGGTCATTTCTGCGAAGCCGGTTATCGCAGCGACACTTTCAACGGAAACACGGTCCACTCGCTGCTGGCCGACTTTCAGTGCCAACCGAACGGGGGCGACGGCTGGTTGCGGCTGCTGGTGTTCTCACCGGCGGAGAACGGGATCGTCGTTCGTACCTACTCGCCGACGCGCGATGAGTTCCTGATCGACTGCCGCCACGACTTCGCGCTGCCGTACGTGATGAGCGGCGACGGGCCGTTCGAGGAGCTCGGCCGGGTCACGCTGGAACCGAAGCACGAGCAAGCGCGTGTCATCTGGTCCGAACTGGAGGCCGACGCGCGTTACGAATGGTATGTCTCTGTGCTCACCGGCGAGGCAGCCACGGCCGGCCCACTTTGGAGCTTCCAGACGCGGTAACCCGGCGGGCGTCAGCGTGGGGGCGGATTCCCTGCGTAGTCGGCAATCGGCTTGTTCCGCGTGGTCGAGCTGTGTCGGGCCGTGCGACTCTGCCAACGGTCAAACAGCGACTCGATTATGTAGGCCGCGGTCCCCACTACCAGGACGGCCCAGGCAAGCGACTTCACCGGAGATAAACGCAGGAGCATCCAGCCTTGCCCCAGCGCGCGCACGAAGGCCGTGCAGATCGGGGGAACGTGGAACACGATCAGCACCACCGCCATAGCGCTGGCGACGATGAGCACCTCCTTGCGACGGTGGGTCGCGAGGGCTACGACCGTGGCAGCGAGCGCCAGCCAAAGCTGCCAGGTCAATCGTCCTTTCACCACCACCGAGCCATCAGCGCGTTGGTGGAAGTGCTCGGCCTTGAGGCCCAAAGGGGGGAGGCTGTCGTCGTTGGTAACCCGTGTCTGGCTCACATCCGCCTGCGTCAGGACTTTGGAGGCAACGACAAACGGTGCGCCGGCCCAGAGAGCCGCCAGGCAGGCCAGCACCGCAAGAGACCGCGTCCTGTCACGTACCAGGCGCAGCACCAGCAGTAAGCACAAAGCGGGCGCGGTGGCCAACCCGGCGAAGACGGCGTAGAGCCCGTGGATCTGTCCGAGGACGAACGAGCCGGCGGCAAGCTTCAACGCCACGGACCAACCAGGCCGCGCCTGGACGGCCTGCACGGCAAAACCGAGCATCATCGCGACGAGCCAATACATCGCGATCTTGTTGGGATAGAGCATGAACGTCACGGGTGCCAGCCGGCCAATGGTGAGCAAAGCGACAACCCATGCCGCCCAGGTCCGACCAAAGACACACCAGCCCATGTAATAGCAGCCAGCGGCGACGGCCAACTTCGCCCAGACCAGCGACAGGACCCAAACCGTCACGGCGTCGGAACCGGTGAGCTGCGCGCAACTGGCCAGCACACTGTGGAGAAGATTCGTGTGATAGAAGGGAAACGGCACGTCAAAGTTGTAGCACGGGTCGCAGTTGGAAAACCCGTTGTCGAGCAGGAAGCGAATCCGGCCCACGTGGATGACCGCGTCACCGCCCAGATGGCTGCCCATGCGCGCGCCCGTGAGCAGGTCGATGCCGATAATGAGCAGCTCGATGCTCAGCGCGGCAAGAACAAGCCGACCGATCTCACCCCACCAGCGTCGGTAGATTATGTATGCGCCGCCGGCGGCGCTGGCCGCAACGCACGCGCCCGAGAGCGTGGCCAATGGCAGTCGCAGCAGGTACCCGGCGATCGACACCGGTGCGAGTATCGCGAAGCTGCCCAGGTAGGATAGGCCAATGGTGCCCAGCAGGCCGGAGCGCAGGTCGTCGCGCGCCACCAGGCGCACGATCACGTACCCGGGCAACAGCAACATGAGCCAGAACAGCAGTGGGGTATACATTCCCATATTGTCGTGACTCGCGCTGCCCTGCGTTGGCAGCGGCCATTCCAGAACCGTCACTCCATCGCGATGCGCACCAGCACCATACGATCGCGGCGCCACTTCTCCTGCGTGCAGGCCTGCAACCAGGTTGCCCGACGGTAGGCCGCCTCACTGAGCAGCACATGCTCTACGCCGTAACGCTTCAGCAGGCCGCGGCGCAGCTCCCACGGCGTCTGGTCGGCGAGCATGGCACGTTCGTCGTCCCGCAGTTGTGGCTTGAGACGACGCGCGAGCCCCGCCCCTTTGGTCAGACCCAAGACATAACAGTCATGCATGGCCACGAGCTGCCGTCCGACGTCGCCGCGCGTCAGCACCACTGAGCCGGGCGGGATGTGCTTGCGATAGAAACTCCGCTGCGCGCGCCACCAGTCCAGGGTACCAAGCCGCGCGCTGTGTGAGCCGGTAACGCGGCGCGCATAGGAGGGCCAGGAAAACGCGCCGCTGCGGGGCGCGCGCCACAGCCCATACGTCAGCACGAGCACGCTGAGCGTTGCCGTCACCAGCGCTTGCGTCATCCGCGCCGTGCTAGGCCGCGGGCGACCGCGCGTGGCCGACCATACGCTGACAATCAGTAACGCGCCTGCCAGACTGGCCAAGTGTCCAGCAAACACCGCCTGTCGGTAGGACCTCAGGAGAAGGTCCGCATGCCTGCGGGATGGTAGCTCAACCCAGATGGACGTGGATGTCGGGGCGAAGAGGTCCCGGCGTCGCGCTTCGCCGTCCCAGGTGATCTTCACCACGCCTGACCACGGATGCGTGACGAAGAGCAGCTTGGCGCTTCCGCGGAGCCGGCCACGCCACCGCAAGGTCGCCGGCTGGTTGCGATGAGACAAAAGCGCGTCGTCGCGGTGCTGCCAGTCGCCGTGCAACTCGAACTCCTGTGGATCGACCCGCGTGCCGTCGGCCCGGTACAGCCCCCGCATCCAGACCTCGCTCGCCCGCGCCGCGGCGTTTTTTTCACCCGTCGCAACGATGGTGAGTTCGCGCGTGCCCGCCCAGGGGAATGGCGGCGCACGGTAGCGAAACACCGTGTGTGCTAATGTCACAAAAACCACACATGCGATGCACCAGGCCAGCGGCAGCCAGCTCGGGTAACGGCGTAGGCGCCGCCAAGCCAAGCGATACAGCAGCCCAAAGACGACGGCGGCCAGGACAAGGCCCACCGCAACAGCCACAGCGACGGGCAGCGTGCCAGGTCCATCGGAGATGCTCGGAAACGCCAAGCACACGTGCCAGCCAACGTACCCCCCAGACAGCAGCGCGAGGGCCACGAGAATGCTCAAGGACAGGCCGTGACACGTTCGCAAGATCGCGGAAATCACCATTGGCCCTAGCACTTGCGCAACCTAGTTGGCTCGAAGCGCACCATCGCGCCCACGTGCCTCCGCTCTGCCGTGGGCACCGCTCGAGATACTCCCCAGACCGCTTCACCTTGCGCCTCCAAATACCGCGGCTCGAGAGGGAATGTCAACTCCTGTGTGAGCCGGCGTCTCCCATTTGCCGAAGCGAACGGCATGCCCGCGCCTTCGAGTTGGGGACGGCACCTGACGCAAGCAGGCAGGCGGACCTCGCGACTTTTCGCAACACTCGCCCGCTGATATACTTGCGAGTGGAGCGCCCGTAGCTCAGCAGGATAGAGCACAGGTTTCCTAAACCTGGGGTCGCAGGTTCGAATCCTGCCGGGCGCGTTCAGAAACTGCGTTTGCCCGACGGTGCGAACACGGCCAAGATGCCCGTGCCATACTCTATCGGTGCAGCGCTACAGAGGGTCCCACACGTGGCCAGGCGAAGGCGGCCGTATTGGCTGTTGATCATCTACCTGCTGTTCGTGGCGGCGTTTGCGGCGGCGCTGTGGTTCCTGATCCCGGACGACGTCAAGCGCGCCATCTACGAGACCTACATCAATCCGCCGTGACCCGCGGGCAAGACGTGCGTTGGGGGCCAAGGCCAACGGTTGTTGGCCGCGGCCCGGTTAATTGTCGGCCCTGAGGACCCGCCCTACACTCGTATTCTACGTGACGGCGCGGCTGGCCCTTTTCCCGGTAGAGCATGTTCCGCTTCATTCTCCGCAGGCTGCTGACGTTCCCGCTGTTGCTGCTGGTCATCTACGGCGGCGCGGTTTTGCTGGTGACGGCCACCCCGGGAGAAGGGCTCGAGACCGGCGAGAAAGAGCTGCCGCCGGAGGTGCTCCAGCAGAAGCGCATCGCCTACAACTACGACCGCGTCTCGCCGGTGGACGGCCGGATCCAGCCGGTGCCGGCCTGGGAACGCTACTTCTGGATCTGGCCGAAGCGGCTGCTGTGGGACCGCAATCTGCCGGCACACCAGTACGAAGACTGGACTGTAGTCGAGATCATGCGCTCGGCGTTGCCGGTCTCGCTGCAGCTCGGCGTGCTGGCCCTGGCGGTGGCGGTCGTGCTCGGCATCG
Organism: uncultured Planctomycetales bacterium; assembly: GCA_964572345.1. GTDB lineage: Bacteria > Planctomycetota > Phycisphaerae > UBA1845 > Fen-1342 > JAUWXH01. The sequence continues at coordinate 7,527 of CAZNFA010000049.1, read as the reverse complement.
GCGTGGGGGTGATCTCGGCCGCGCAGCGCGGCAGGTGGCTGGACCACGCCTCGGTAAGCCTGTGTCTGGTCGGCATCTCGCTGCCCTCGTTCGTGGTTGGCGCAGCGCTGCTGATCGTGGTCGGGCTGTGGCTGCGGGCCGTACCGGTCGGCGGTTGGGGCCGGCCGACGCAGGCGCTGCTGCCGGCGATCACGCTGGCCCTGCCCTACGCGGCGTACATAGCCCGCCTCACGCGCGCCGCCATGCTCGACGCGTACGCGGAAGACTACATCCGCACGGCCCGGGCGAAGGGCCTGCCCGAGTGGCGCGTGCTGCTGGATCACGCCCTGCCGAACGCGCTGTTGCCGGTGCTGAGCTACCTGGGTCCGGCGGCGGCGGCGATCTTCACCGGCTCGTTCGTGGTCGAGAAGATCTTCACCGTCCCGGGCATGGGCACGCACGTCGTCGAGTCCATCAACAACCGCGACCAAAGTCTGATCCTGGCAACCGTGATGGTCTACAGCGTGTTCCTGGCCAGCTTCAACCTGATCGTGGATGTGGTGTACGGCCTGCTCGATCCGCGGATTCGCGTGGGGGCCAAGGCGACATGAGCGTGGGACGGCCCGGCGTCTGGCAACGGTTTCGCCGCGATCGAACGGCAATGGTCAGCCTGGGCGTGCTCGTCGCTATGCTGGCGACGTGCTTTGTGACGTTGGGCTGGTCGGCTACCGCCATGCGTCAGACCAAGCTGAGCGCGGTTCGACAGGCGCCCTGCCCTACTCATCCGCTCGGCACCGACGAGCTGGGGCGCAGCCTGCTGGCCCGGACGCTATACGGTGGCGCCATTTCGCTGAGCCTCGGGCTGCTGGCCGCGGGCCTCGCCGTCGTCATCGGGGCCGGGTACGGGGCGGTCGCCGGCTATCTGGGCGGGCGTTGGGACGAGATCATGATGCGCATCGTGGATGTGCTCTATGCGTTGCCGTACATGCTGCTGGTCATGCTGCTGACCGTCTCGTTGGGGGCGTGGTTGGAGGGTTGGAAGCTGGTGGGCAGCGAGTGGTCGCGGTTCATCGTATTGGCATTGGCGATCGGCAGCGTGAGCTGGCTGACCATGGCGCGGGTGATTCGCGGGCAGGTCCTTTCGCTGCGCGAGCAGCCGTTCGTCGAAGCCGCCCGGGCGCTGGGCCTGCCGACGCGGCGGATCCTGCTGCGGCACATCCTGCCGAACCTGGTCGGCCCGATCATCGTCTTCGCCACGCTGACCGTCCCGCAGGCGATCTTGCAGGAATCCTTCCTGAGCTTCCTGGGCGTGGGCGTGCAACCGCCGCAAGCAACCTGGGGCTCGCTGGCCGCCGATGGCGTGCGCATGCTCAACCCAGTCAGATTCGAATGGTGGCTGGTGGCGTTCCCCTGCGTGGCATTGTCGGCGACGTTGCTGGCCTTGAACTTCGTGGGCGACGGGCTGCGCGATGCGTTCGAGGTCCGCTCGACCCGGTAGCCGGGACGCCTTCAAGCGCCGGCTGCAAGTCCGTAGCGCTGCACCCCCGAGTCCGGCACAAGCTGCCGCTCGCGACGGGTGAGTTGCAGCAGCCACAGCAGCATCAGCAACGGCACAAAAGCGAGCGGCTGCCAGCCGAGGTGTGCTGCAATCGGGTAAATGGGGACCACAAAGAAGCCCAACAACAAGGCGGCTCGCAGACCGGTGCCGATCGGTTGCCCGCTCGTCAGCAGGTAATTAAGCGCGAGCAGCACCACCAGTAGCACCAGGCCGACGTCGTACCACTGTGTGTGCGGGCTGACCGCCAAGGTAGCGCAGACCGCCACGCCCCAGTACAGCGCGAATGCATCCCCGCGCGGGTCCGCGCGGCGCCAGGTCCACAACACGGCGGCAAGCGTCAGCCCGGCAGCGACCAGACCGACCGGCATGAAGGCGCCGGCCGGCAAGGCATAATCGCACAGCCCCAGCAGCGAGATCGAGTTGGCCCCGTTGAAGTGGTCCTCGATTGGCCAGTAGGTACGCAGCGCGGCGAGCATCTCCAGCGGCCACCGCACGCCGCAGACCGCGGCACCGACCAGATAATGCCCGATGCCGACGACACCGGCGGTCAACACGCAACGGAACTGCCCGCGGAAAAACAGCAGCAGACAGAGCAACAGCGCCATCTGGGGCTTGTAGCACAGCAGTCCGAGGGCGAGGCCGGCAAGCACCGCCCGGCCGCGACGCAGGGCGACGTAAGCCGCCGCGATTAGCAGCAAGGTGATCGGCGTGTTCTGACCCCCGGTGATCGTGACCACCATTGGGTAAAACATCAGCGACAACGCCACGACGACAAACCAATGGTGATGCAGCTTGGGCAGATGCGGACGCAGCAGGTACATCGCCGCCAGGAACGCACACAACAGCAACAGCGTGTACAGCAGGTACGCCGGGAGGTAAGCCAGCCGGGCCAGCGGAACAAGGAGCGCGGCCAGGGCCGGCGGATTCACATACGAGTTCAGCCCCGCATAGTCAGGTCGATCCAGAAGCTGCCGCTGCGTGATCTGCTGGAGTTTCAGGTCGTAGAGCCGGTCGCCCTGCCCCTCGCCGATCAGGTGGCCGGCCGTGTAGAAGGCAATGAAGTCGCCGCCGACCGCGTCGCCGTTCTTGTCCACCAGGTTGCGCAGCGACGGCAGATGGACGATGAACGCGATTGCCCAGCCGACCAGACCGGTCAGGGCAACCAAGTTCAGCAAGCTTGGCGACGATAGCGCGGTGAGAGTCCTTCTCAACACGGCAGCGCTCCGCGAAAGCGGACATATATAGGACCGCCGTCGCGCCCGACGGCCGCGGCCCCCATCAGCATCGGCCGGGGAGGCTTAGAGGTGCAACTATTCGCGCCGACAGAATACGTCGATTGGATTATGGGAGCCGGCGTACCGGTGTTGATTCCGCCGGTGATGCGCCGTAGACTGCCTAACAGAACCGGAAGCGCAAGCGACCGGCCAGGCAGGTGCCACAACCAGTCGAATGGCCCCTCGCTCGCGCTCGGGGTTCTGTTAGGCGCTCTTAGACTGGGCACCGGTTGATGGGGATTGGTGTAACGGTAGCACGACTGACTCTGGATCAGTTAGTCCAGGTTCGAATCCTGGATCCCCAGTTCATACGCCCCTGAGACACAAGAACTTGCGGCCCTGCGCCAGATAAGGCTCGGGGCCGTAGTGCTTCGGTGGCTTGTTATCGAGCAGCTTAGCCACCTCGGGAACACCCCTCACTTCTCGGATCTGTGCATAGCAGTCGCCAAGTCGGCGGCGCAGTCACCCGCGCGAATCTGGCCGAGCCGTCACTTCGCGAATTGCCCGGTCCGGTCATCCCCGCCGGACTTCATCACCTGGCCGAGAACCGATAAACCGTCACGTGACGATACTCCTCGCCCGGCCGCAGGATGCACGACGGGAACTGCGGCTTGTTCGGCGAGTCCGGGAAGTGCTGCGTCTCGAGGCAGAAGCCGAAGCGGCGTTCGTAGGGCTTGCCGCCCTTGCCGACGTCGCTGCCGTCCAGGAAGTTGCCACAGTAGAACTGCACGCCCGGCTCGGTCGTCAGCACTTCCATGAAACGCCCCGTCTTCGGTTCATGGACGGTGGCGGCCCGGCGCAGCTTGCCGTCCCAGCGACTGAACACGAAGTTGTGATCGTATCCGCCGCCGTACTTCAATTGCTGGTCATCCTCGTCAACGCGCGCCCCGATGGCCGTCGGCTTGGTGAAATCGAACGGTGTCCCCGCAACTTGGCGTAGCTCGCCCGTGGGGATCAGCGCCGCGTCAACCGGCGTGAAGCGGTCCGCCGCCAGCATCAGCTCGTGCCCGAGGATGTCGCCGCTGCCGGCGCCGGCGAGATTGAAGTAGCTGTGATTCGTCAGATTGACCGGCGTGGGTTTGTCAGTCGTGGCGGAGTATTCAATCCGGAGTTCGTTGGTTTCGGTTAGCCAGTAATACATCGTGACATTGAGGTTGCCGGGGTAGCCCTCCTCCCCGTCTTTGCTGAGGTAGTGGAACTTCAGGCCGACCGCGCCGTCACGAACGATCCCTTCGGCGTTCCAGACAACCCTGTCGAAGGCTTTCAGGCCGCCGTGCAGATGATTCGGAGGTCTGTTGACCGTCAGCTCGTACGTCTTCCCGTCCAACGAGAACTTGCTGCCGGCAATGCGATTGGCGTAGCGGCCGACCACGCAGCCGAAGTGGCGCGTGTCTTCAAGGTAGCCCTCCAGCCGGTCGTACCCGAGAACGACATCGGCGTATTTCCCGTCTCTGTCGGGGGCGGCGAGCGAAACGATGATGCCGCCGAAGTTCGTAACGCGCATCGTCATGCCGCTCTTGTTCGTCAGCGTGTACAGGTGCGCTGTCTGGCCCTCCGCGGTCTTGCCCCAGCCGCACTTCTCAATCGAGCCCAATGTCTCGCGCTCCTCAATCCCTGCGGCGAGCGCAGGCGCGGCGATCGTAGCCCAACCGAATGCGATGGTCGATATCACGGCAGAGGACATCTTGCAAAGCATATGCGGCTCCTTGCTGAATCCTGGTGTTTCACTATAGTGACACATACATCTTGGCCAACCCGTGCGCTCCGTCAAGAGCGCCACTGACACCGTCGGTCGAAGGTGCGGCCCAACCGCCCCTGGATCGGCGCGACCAGAACGGTATGATCGCCGCTGGGGCTGGAACAAGGAGTCGACATGAATACATCGAAAGGCACGCGACGGGACTTTCTGAAAGTCATGGGAGCGGGAGCGGCGGTGATGAGCATCCCGGCATCCAAGGGGCGGACAGTCGCAGCCATGGTCCCCAGCGGTCAGACGAAGGCGCTGCTGAACGTGGATCCGCGGCCAAAGTACGCCCTCTCGCCCTACCTGTACCAGCAGTTCATGGAGCCGCTGGGCACGACCGACGGCTCGGTGGCCGCGGCGTGGAACTTTGGTCACGATCGCTGGCGTCAGGATGTGATCGACGTGACCAAGAAGCTAGGCCCACCGCTGCTGCGCTGGGGTGGGTTGTTTGTGTCATACTACCGGTGGCGTGAAGCGGTCGGGCCGCGCGATCAGCGCAAGCCGATGTACAACATGTGCTGGGGCGGGCTGGATACAAACCAGGTGGGCACGGCAGAATTCGTCGAGTTCTGCCGCCGTACCGGTGCCGAGCCGCTGATGTGCGTCAACTTCGAGTCGGACGGGAAGTCGTATTTCCAGCGCGGCCCGAAGGGTGACGTGCGCATGGGTGACGCGGCGGAAGCGGCGGCGTGGGTGCGCTACTGCAACAGACCGGACCACGCCGAACGGATCAGCCACGGCCACCGTGATCCGCTGACCATTCGCATGTGGCAACTCGGCAACGAGACCTCGTACGGGGCCGAGTGGGACGTCGAGACGTGCGGCCGCAAGACCATCGAGTTTGCCAAGGCCATGCGCCGTGAAGACCCCTCGATCGAGCTGATCGGCTGGGGCGACAGCGGGTGGGGACCGCGCGTGCTGGAAATGGCCGGCGAGCATCTGCAATACATCGCTTTCCACCACATGTTCAACCCGCAGCGCGGCAAGGACTCGCCACTGCGGGGCATCGAATATCGCAAGGATCCGGACCGGACGTGGGCGGCGCTGATGAACGCCTGGAAGGTCCACGACCGGCGGATTCGCGACGTACGCGAGCAGATGGAGGGCTACGAGACGCCGCTGGCGATGACCGAGTGCCACTTCGCCCTGCCGGGCCGCAACCGCTGCGAGGTGCTCTCGACCTGGGCAGCCGGCGTGGGATACGCGCGGATGGCGAATGTGCACGAACGCCATGGCGACCGCCTGAAAATCGCGACGCTGGCCGACTTTTGCGGTACGCGCTGGCAGGTGAACGCGATCATGATCCCCGTACCCGGCGGGCGGTCGTTCATGATGCCGGTCGCAAAGATCATGTGCCTCTACCGCCATCACACCGGCAAGCAGGCCGTCGGAGTAACAGAGTGCCCCGATGCGCTGGATGTGACCGCGAGCCGGACGGATCAGCGCGTCTACCTGCACGTGGTGAACACGGAGCGGACGCGCTCGGTGGATGCAAACCTGCATGTGGACGGCAAGAAGGTCAAGACCGGGCGTGTGTTCACGCTGGCGGCCGATCCGGAGTTCGAGGTGTTCGAGCATCGGGAAGATGTGCTGGAGCCGGTGGAGAAGCCGCTGCCCGCCAGCGGGGAATGGACGTTTCCCGCAGCGTCCGTCTCAGCGGTCGAACTCGATGTTGAAGACGTGGAGAATATGGGATCATGAACCAGTGGTGCGGAACACGACGCGATTTCGCCAAGACGGTCGGCATTGGAGCGGCGGTGCTGGCGGCGGGGACACTCCCGAGCCGCGGACAAGAAAAGCCAGCGGCGCTAAACGAGCGGTTCTTTGTTCGCCCGGAGGAGCTCACGCTGCGCTGCCTCCAGACCCCGGGACGCCGCGCACTCTCATTCGGCACATACAGAGGCAAGCCGGAGGCGTGGCGAAAAGCCTGTCGGAACAAGCTGGCCGAGCTGTTGGGATACAGGCCTCCCGCACCGGGAGTCGCCAAGCGGCTGCGCACGATCGAGCACGAGGCTGTGACGATCGAGGCCTGGGTGATGACCGTCAACAAGGACCTGTCTCTACCGGCGTACCTGCTGATTCCCAAGTCAGACCCGCCGACTGGACGGGCGGTGATGGCGATTCACGGTCATGGCCGAGCGGAGCCATGCGTCGGGCAGCGGGACGACTATCACCACATGTTCGCCTTGCGGCTGGCGCAGGCCGGTCACCTGGTGCTGTGCCCGGAGCTGCGCGGGTTCGGCGCGCTGTCGGACATGGCGTACTCGGATGAAGGACATTGGCTGGACTACTGGGGCGGCCGACGCGGTGGGCAATTTACGCTGGTGACAGACGGGTTTCTCTACGGGCGCACGGTCATCGGGGAAACGGTGGAGGACTTGTTGCGCTGGGAGAACTGGCTGGCCGAGGCGAGAGGCATCAAGGTCTTCGACGTCCCGGGGATTTCCTACGGCGGCGACCTGGCCATCACCTACCCGGCCTTCAGCAAGCGCGTCGGCAAGATATATACCAGCGGCTCGATGGGCTCGTTCGCGCCGATCTTCGCGCGCTGTTACAACGCGCCGGCCCATTGCGTTCCCGGCGTGCTCCAGTGGATGGACCGCAGCGACATCGCCGGGCTCAGCGCGCCGCGGCCGATTCGGCTTCATTACGGCCAGCTCGACACGCCGGGGCCGCATAACGCGTCGGCCTCGTATAACGAGACGGTCGAGCCAGCGCTGGCCGAGCTGCGCGCGATCTACCGTGCCTTCGGCGCGGAAGACAAGGTCACCATGCACGTATCGAAAGGTCGCTGGCACGAGTTTGACATCGACGACCTGCTGGCCTTCCTGGCGAAAACGTAGGGTGGGCACCGCCCACCGATTACTCTGCCGTCGGCGCACGGCCGCGTTGCGCTTGGTCCCCGCCGACGTGACCGCTAGCCCGGATTATTCATGAGCTTTCCGGGCCAGGGTGCGGTCGGGCGTTTCGGG
>CAZNFA010000048.1:0-34938 GCA_964572345.1 uncultured Planctomycetales bacterium | reverse complement strand
CGTCCTACACCACCCAGCATGAACCGCCGCCAAAACAGACTTCTGCACCGGACTGCTAAACGTATTCTCCGGGTCGGTCCGCTTCAACGAAAACTCATTGCCGAGAAGGTCCTTGCAGGCCCTGAACAGCCTCTCACGGTGCGTGTCCTTCAGACCCGTCACGACCTGTTGGAGCTTCAACTCGTTGTCTTCGGTATTCTGCCGCGACGTGTAGAAGCTGTGCATGAAGTTATCGTAATAGCGGCGGCGCTCGTGCGGGTCCTGCTCGCGCGTGTTTAGGGCATCGACGTGCGAGGAACGGTTGCACGCGATCAGATACCCACCTTGGCCGACGTGCGTTAGCAACTGCTTGAGCAGGAGCGTCTTGCCGCCGTTGTTGGGCCCCGACAGGACGGTGAGCCCCTTGTCGGCGCGTTCGGCGTGTAAGGCCTCGACCGTTGGAGCGAACTCCACGTCCATCCTGGAGATCATGGAATATGGCAGGCCCTGCGCCATCGGCCCTTCCTGCCGGGCCAAGTGCGCATTGATTACGTAAGTGAACTCCTCGAATGTTCCGTCCAGGCGCAGGGCGTCTAGCTCATTCATGGTAAAAGGGCCAACCCACTGCCCCTTCTCCTGGTCGAGGTAATGCCATTCCCTCTTCTGAGCGGTCATCTCAGCACCCCACGTAATCGCCGGTCAGTCCGGCCGTGCTGTCTAGACGCGCAGTCCGACATAGGCACGTAGTGTGCGTCCCCGGACGCTCCCATTCGTGCCCCCGCGTTCGGCGCATCGAGAGATGCACACTATGCTGTTTCCACGCCCGCAAAACACCGATGTTCCCCTGCCCCGTTGCCTTCATTCGCCATCCGTCATCGCGCCCCGATCGTCGCGCTCGCCGTTTCGCTCCAGGGCTCGTTCTCGGCGGTCGTGTTGACCCAGCGCAGTCCCGACGTACGTCGGGATAGTGGCCCATCTTGCCGCCGTCCGCCGCCGAGATCTGGCCCCCCGGCGTACAGTGGGCCCGGGGGCGCTGATCTACTGCACGATTATGATACATGTTATGCCATATCCTGTAAAGTCGGCGTTTGCTGAGCCCGGCCCCGATTGGCCCGCTCCCGGCCTCCGCCGGGTGCCCCGTCCTTCGCGCAGCGAAGGGTGGGGGACTGAAAATGGGGGAATGTCCGTCCCCCACCCCTGGCCTGCGGCAAGGGATGGGGCGCCCGCACGGTGTTAGGAAGACGGCCGGCGAGCCGCCGGCCGCTACGTCGGTTGTTAGCCGGTGGCACACAAGATGGCGGGCACGGCCCGCCCTACATGAAGACGTCCGGTACGGGGCCCGGCCTACATGAAGACGGCCGGTACGGAGACCGGCCGGTACCGCCAGTCCGCACGGTGGCCGCTACGGGCTACGGCGCGTGCTCGGTGAGCCACTCGAGCAGGGAGCCGGTCGGCGGCGTGTCTGTTGACGAATCGGGCGCCGGCGAGTCGGCCGCCGACGAGTCAGGCGGCGATGAGTCAGCCGGTGACGAGCCGGCCTGCGGAACCCGGGCCAGGTTTTCGACGTAGCCGTAGTTACCGGCATCGGTCGTCAAGAGCTGGAAGTCGTTCGGCAGCAGGTCGCGGACCAGGATATGCAGCGCTGCCCGGTCGGGGTCCTCTTCGGCGGGAGCCACCAGCCAGGCCGACTTACCGGCTTTCCGAACGAACTCGGCGATCCAGCTCAGCCAAAGGAGCGCCTGGGCTTCGCTGGAAATGCCGCGCGCCAGCGGGACGCTAAGCGCCAGTTCGGACACGGAGCCCGGCTGAGACTTCCAGCGCTGCGTCCGGCGCAGCAAGCCGGAGAACCATTCGGCCGCGTCAACGTTGCGCAGCGCGGCCTTGAACCACTCGTCGGCGGCGATTGTGCCCGCGTCGTGCTGCAGACGCTTGGTACGCTGGGCCAGATCGTCCGGCCGCAGGACGACAGATCGTTTTTGATAGTGGCGGTAGAAGTCGCCCCCGCGACCGAGCACGGCCAGCTCGCGGTGGAAGTTTTCGAACGTTGCCTGGATTGCGAAGGCCGCGGCCCAAGACTGAAATGGGTCATTTCCCAGCGCTCCCAGTGGGCAGACCACGAAGAAGGCAAACGGAAAGGCGCGGCCGAGACTGTCGCGGCTGTCCCACACGCTGGCGACGACGACCTCACGTGTTTGCGGAAGCCGGATGAGCAGACGCGAGGTGTAGACGCTCCCGGCAGTGCTGCTGGGGACGGAGCGCGCCCAGGCCAGCCGGCCGGCATCCATCCACTGTGAAAACGCGGTCGGCGTGCCCGGGGCGAGGTCGAGCCGACGGTACTCGGCGTAGAAGGGCAGCTTGCCATAGGCGCGCAGCGCAGCCTGGTTCTTGCCCGCCTGCCCGCTAAACAGCTTGCCCAAGATTTGGCCGACCCGACTCATCCTGGTCTTCACTCGCTACGTGTGTCACGGCCCGACCCGGGGCTGGGGGGTTCCAGGTAGCGGCTAGCCGAGTCCATCCGCGGCGGCTCTCCGGGAGCGGCGAGCGGCTGGATCGGCCCCGGGAACTGTCGTTCGAGCTGCACGATCACATCGTAGGCATAAGGGAGTTCGGCCGCGCGCATCTGGATTACGGCCGGAATCCGCCATTTGTTTTCGTCACGCAAGTCATTTCCTTCGTCGGCGCCGATCAGCAGCAGGAGCGACCAGGGATCACCTGGCAGCTCCCAGGTTTGCACTGACGGGGGCGTGTCCTGCGGAGCCCATTCGTTCGGTTTGGAAGCCTGGGCGGTCGTTTCCCCGTAGTCTTGGCCGGCGAAGAGACTCCAGCGGAATTCGAGCCATTGGCCGTCCCTGGCAATACGGCCTTTGCCGTCTGCCGCGGGCAAGCTACCCGGGAAGAACCGCACCGGGAACTCCGGCTCGAGCGACTCCTTCCTCAGCAAGGGAAGGCTGATGGTGAGCTGCTGGTACAGTGAGAAGACACTCAGTCCCTTTTCGGACTTTCTTACCGTCAGTTTGACGTCGAGCGGGTCGGGCCGCTGGCCCTGATCGAGGTCTTCGGAGTGCTCGTAGAGGAACTCCACCCAGGCCTGGCACATTTGCAGGGTGCGGTGAGCTTCGGAGTCCGGGTTCACCGTCTCGTACAGCTCTCCATAGCGCTTCTTGAAGTCCGTCACCTCGCGCAACAACTTCAGCAGCTCGTCCGGCTCGAGGGTGTTGAGCTGGCGCAGGCGTTCCAGCGTGGCCGTGGTGTCGCGCGCCTCGCGCATGAACATGATCGGGTACTTGCGATTGGACGGTGGACTATAGGGCTCGAAGATCCTGGCCAGGTGGGCGGCCAGATGGTGCACCAGCAACTGCTGGCCGTACTCGGCCACGTCAAGCCAGGGACGGACAAAGTGGAAGTCCTCCGGCCGCATGCTCTGCCAACGCATGCAGGAGTCGAGCTCCCGGCGCAGTCTGGACAAATCGGGCGCCGGCGCGCCGCGGGCGGCGTCCGGGCCGAGCGCTTCCACCTGCTTGAGGTAATCATTCCACACCTGCGTGAGGCGGCCACTGAGTACGCCCTCGGCGTCCGTGCGGCGTGTCTCGTCGGCGCTCTTCCACACATCGTAGAGCTTGTCCGGCAGGCTGCGATTAGTGCGGCGCAGATCCGTCAGCCGCTCGTCGATCAGGTCCAGCGACTGCTCGCCGCGCGTATCCCTCGGGAACGCGTCTTCATAGAGCACGGCTTCGCGGACCAGGGCCTCAAAGCGGGTCGCGGTTCCATTGAGCAGGCCCCCTCCGTCCTTGGCAAGTTTCCGTTGGAATCCGGGCCAATCGAGTTTATCCGTCTCGGTGCCACGGCACTGGGATAACAGCTTCAGCGTGTCCTCGTCCAGGAGCTTGCGGTAATCCGTGTACAGATCGTGCCAGTCGATGAAGTACTGGTCGATGTACTTGTGCGCGGCCCCGTTCAGCGCGTCGAGCGTCTCGGCCGCGGTGGGTTGTTGCCTCTGGACGGCCTGAAGCGCTTCGTGGACCTCCCAGTAGGTACCGAGCGTCTCTGCCAACAGTTTGCGCGTGTGATAGCGCGCCAACAGCATTTGCTGCTCTCGCTGGCGGCGCTGCTGGTCCTCGCGGGCGGGAGCTTCCGCGGCGGGCTCGAGCGTGCGGCGTCGGCGACGACGACGCGTGTCCGTATCCTCCTCCTCTTCTTCGGGCGGTGGTTCCTCCACGGCTTCCCGCGGTGCCACGCTTTCCGCGTTGAACTGGTGGCGGTCAAAGGGCAGGTCCCTTGGCGGTAAGCTGTCTTTGAAGCCCGGCATCAACTGAGCCAGACCGGGGAGGTGCTCTTCCGCTGTCGCGGCCTGGGCCCTCTTGGCCATCTCGCCCAGCAGGTACGCGGTTCGCGTTCGCTGGCTGGCGGTCAGCACGGACTCGCCCAGGTGATACAGCTCGGCCGGTTTCCAGAAGGGTCGGTCCTTGATCTGAGAGCGTTTGGCGATGATCTCGTCGCGCTGCGCCGTGGTGAGCCGGCGGTCGCCCACTTCATCCTGGACCGCGGTGATCCACGGGCCCAGGTCACTCCCGGGCGGCCGCGAGGCGCTGATCGCGGTAAGCAACTCGACCCACTGAGTGAGGTCGCCGAGCTTGGCCTCCGTGTCGGCGTCTCCCAGGATGAGCTCGCGCATGTCCAGGAGATAGCGGGGCAACAGGTCTTCGGTGCCCAGGGCGGTCGTGCCGATGGTGACCGAGGGCTCGCCCTTGAACTGGACCCCGGGGCGCGCCTCGTTGAGCTCGACCATGCCTTGCTTGGCATAGTGGTCCAACAAATCGGTATCGGGGGGCAGGTTCAGCGTGGCCCGGATCTGTTCGAGGTTGCCATCCAAAGCTTCCTCGAGCTTGTCCTTACCCTCCTGCCCGATCGCCTGGTAGACGCTGGTGGGCCCGGGCTTGGCCGATTCCGGCGGCGCTCCGGTACGCAGGGCCTCCTCGACGCTATCGAACTCCGCCACCCACAGAGCCATCAGCTTGTTCTTCCACTGCTCCAGACGCAGGATGCGGCCTTCGTGCTCATCGTCCACAGGCGGCGGGGTCGTGCTCAGGAACTTGATAACCTCGTGGTACGCCTTGACGAATGTGCCGTCGTCGGCCGGGTAGGTGATGTTGCCCAGCTCCTGCAGGTCCTTGGTGATCAAGTCGAACTGCTCGGCCGCCGCGGCGAAACGCTGGCGAATGTCCTCACCCGGCTGGTCGACCGTGCCGGCCTGCTCGAAATCGGCGCGCAGCGCCAGCAGTTGCTCGTAACGCCGCTGCAGGTTGGCAAAGGCGTCGATGAAGCCCACCCAGTACTTCAGGCGCGGGTCGGTGCGGTCGGCGCGCAGATCGGTATACGGCATCCAGCTCCGGGTGATGTGACCCACGGCGTCGCGGATGGTCTGGGTGGCGGCCTGCTCGTCCAGCTTGACCGTATCCCGCAGGATCTGGAGTGCGAAAGCGCGCGACTCACGCGCGAGCGACTGCATTGCCAGCTCGTACTGCGCGCGGGTGTCGTTGCGGTCCTGCTCGCCCAAGCCGACAAATGTGAGCAGCTTGTCGAAATCGTCAACGCGCCGCGAGGTCTCCTCGGACAACTCGTCCAGTCCGTGTTGTCCGACGGTCTCGCCGTACCACTGCGTGTATACGCGCAGGGCGTCCACATACGCTTGGCGCTCCTTTGACATCGGTTCGGGCACCGCGCTGCTGCGCAACTGCTGCTCGACCTGCCGGATGACCGGTCGCAGGATGCAATCGAGCACGAAGCGCGCGTGGATCTGCTGCACGTGCTCGCGCGGCTGGGTGATGCTGGCCCCGATAAACAGCATGCGCGCATACAGCCAGGTCAGCGACCCGCTGTATGCCTGGTAATGTCCGTGCAGGCTCTGGGCGAGCCTCACGTTGTCCGGCAACTGCTCGAAAGTCGCCTCGCCGGCCACGATCTTCGCGTGAGCGGCTTCGCAGTCCTGGCGCGGACCGGTGACCAGGTCGTTGACGCCGACATACCCGAAGCCGAAAAACATCAACATGATCAGGATCATCGCGGCCGAGCCGATCCAGACGATGCGGCGCATGCGCTTGTTGACCGTCACGTGCTTGGCCGAGCGGAAGACCAGCCCCTGCTCGGGGAAGACCTTGTTGGCGTACAGGTCGTGGATGAAGAAGGCTTTGGAGTCCACGGCCTTGGCCGGCCGCTCGGCAATGGCGCGCCCGACGCTCGAACGGGCGAACACGTCGAAGATCGGCGCGCCTTCTTGCATGGCGGAGGTGAAGTAGAAGCCGCGGAAGAAGGGCGGCTCCAGCAAGGGGCTCTTCTGGAAGATCGTGCTGACGTAGTCGTTCAGCGGATCGCGCAGTTGCCGGAAGGACTCGGGGAAGGTCACGATCAGCCCGAGCTCCTCGTCGGTCGCCTTGCGCTGCAGGTAGCGCATGCCCCAGTCGCGCACACGGTAGTAAAGTGTGTCGAACGCTCCCAGGAAGTCGGCCGGGTCGTAGGCCTCCTGGAACTCGCCGGGACGCGACCAGCCGAACATCTGGTTCCGCTGCTGCAAATCGACGCGGATCTCCTCGAAGAACTCGCCGAATCCGCCGGCCAGATCCATCTTCGTGACCAGCACGAAGGTGGGGAAACGCACGCCCAGGAGCTGGTGCACCTGGCGCAGACGCTCGCGCAGGATCGTGGCCTTTTGGGCGCGCTCCTCGGAACTGTCGCGCAGCAGCTTGTCCGCCGGGATAGCGATGATCACCCCGTTGATCGGGCAACGCGGGCGATACCTTCTCAGCAGCTTGACGAAGTACTCCCACTCGACCTTGTCGGTGGTGCCTTCCTCCTGGAAGGCGATGCGGCCGGCGGTGTCGAGAATGACGGCTTCGTTGCTGAACCACCAGTTGTAATTGCGTGTGCCGCCGAAGCCCGGCACCTCGTCCTTGCCCAGCGGGAAGTCCAGACCGGAGTTGATCAGGCTGGCGGTCTTGCCGCAGCCCGGCTCGCCCATCAGTACGAACCACGGAAGGTGGTACACCGACAGGCCGTTGCTTTTCAGGTCGGCTAGCTTCGAGTGGAACTTCTCGCGGTAGATCTTCTCCTGCTCGGCGATGTCGCCGCGGCTGGGCCCCTGGGATTCGAGCGCGGTACCCAGCTCGGCCGATTTCTTCCGCCGGAACATGCGCCGAATGCCCCAGAAGACCAGGAACACCACCAGGCCGACGCCGAAGATGATCAGCATCCATATCAGCCCCCTGGTGCTGCGCAGGCCAGGCACGAATCTGAAGAGAATTGAGGCCAGCGATCCGAAGCCCAACAGGGCCAGCATCATCCGCACGGCCGGCGGGAGCTTGAAGAACTTCATCAATACGGCATTTACGCTCATCATGGCTTGGGCCTCCAGGTCAGCAAGCGCTCATGGGGCGGGTCGAGAAACACGGCCGTCACTCTGACGCGACCGCCTGCGAGGTGGGGACGTTGGCGTCCCGCGCGTAGTCGCTCAGGTTCTCGACCATCTCGCTCCAATAGCCCCAGGTGGCGCCCAGATAGAGCACAATCATCAGGAGAAACCCGATAAACACGTAAAGCAGGCGCGTAACCGGTTCGTAATTGGGATCGAGCATCACCGTGTGGTCGTCGGCCTCGGGGAACAGCTCCTTGGTTCGCGTCTGGGCATAGGCCGGCAGCTTCGAGAAAACGTGGCCCTTGTATTCCCGCCAAGCGTCCAGGTCCAAGGCGTAACGCCCCTTGAACCCGGTCTGCAAAGCCACGTAGAAGACCATCACGATCTCGGTCATCGCTCGGGTGTCCTGGCGTTCGTGCCGCTCGGCAACCTCCATTTCGCGCAGGGCCTCGTCGCACTCGGTGTAGAAGTTCTCGCCGCCGAGGGCCTCCGGGTGCCCGAGCAGGGCGACCTCGAGACAGTCGTCGGCCCACTGCTGGCGGTACGGCCAGGGGCAGTTAAGGATCATCACCTCGTCGATCAGGTAGACCAGCGGGACACGGGCCTTGGTCCAGGCGTCCCACAAGCCCGGCTCGGTGTGGCTGCGCTGGTCCAGGTCGTTCAACAGGCCCAGCGCCTCGGCCCGGGTGTCCTCGTAGGAGACCTCCTCACCATCCTCCACGCGCCGCTGGAACGCCACCAGGTACAGGATCACTTCGACGGCCAGGTCGTAAACGGCGATCGCCAAGGCGGTTCCTCCTCTCAGCCGCGGAGCTTCACCACAAACAGCGATAGCTTGAGTTGATCGAGTTTGGGGATGTCCGCCGGCGGCATGCAGATGAAAATCCCACGCTCGCGCTCGCAGTGCTCCCAGTAAGGCGGTGTGCGCGCCACGCGGAAATAGTGCTGATCGGCACTCTTGGGCAAGTTCGGGACCGTCCCGGCACTCTTGAACTCCAACCCGGGCAGCCGACGACGATAAACCTCTTGGGCGTCCCGCGGCGAGGCTAGCTTGAAGTTGATCGAGCGGAAGAGGGCCACGATTTCCTCGAGCTGCAGCGCGCTGCGGATACCGAGGTACATCTCGTGGTTCGGCGTGAACCACTCGTAGTCGAGCGTGACGCCGTAGCCGCCCTCCTTTTGCTCGAAGGGGCGCTCGATGTAGTCCTTGGGCAACATGGCCTGGACCAAGGCGCGCAGATAGCGGAAGAGCTCCTCGAAGACCGGGCCGCAGTCGTCGTGGTCGTAGGGGGGCAGCTCGCGTGGGCGGCGCGCGTCGTCCCACAAGGCCACTCTCCCGATCGCCTCACACAGCAAGGTGTACAAGACGTACGGGTGCTGTTGCGGGCTGCCGACTGCGATCCCGAAGCGCGTGGTCAGCTCGTTCAGCGCGTGCAGCTTGACCAACTGCTCGATATCGCCCGGCGAGCCGGTGGCGAACGTGAGCGCCCGCTCAGCGGCGTCCCCGCCCAACTGCTCACAGCGCGCCCGGATGTCGTTGAAGAGCGTGTCCAGGGCGGCACACAAGGGCGGCCAAGCCTGCACCGCCAGCAGCGGCGGGACGTACTTCTTCACCAGCGTGGGGCCGGCGGCCGAGCGCTCGATCTGCCCCAGCGGGATGCACTCGAACCCGGTGCGATCCTCATCCCCCAGGAAGATCGCGCCGCGAAAACGACGCACCTCGATGGGCTGCGGGTTTTCGCCGGTGTTCTCGTCGTAACACTCTTTCAAGTCCACCGCGTAGCGCGGGCTCCGCCCGTCCAGCTCCATGCCGGGAGCCTGCACGTTGGCGCGGACCGCCTGAACCTCGGGGACGCCGAAATATACGGTCAGCGGCCCGGTCGCGGCATCAAACACCTTCTTGAAATCGCGCGGGCTCAACGCACAGTTCTCGGGGGCCTTCACGTAGGTCCCGTCCGGCAGGCGTAACTCGCACGAGCGGATCTCGAGCAGGTTGTTCTCGATGGCCTCCTGGGCCAGGTCGAGCGACATCCAGCCCCAAGCGTGGGGACGGATGGCGTCGATGGAGGCGCCGCGCAGGGTCTCCAATTGGCGAAACGCGGCCTGCAAGTGGTGCGGCCGCAGGAACTGACCTTCCGACCAGTGTACTTCCGGCCAAAACTTCATCTCGGCACCCTGATGTTCACCATCGGCGACTACGCTCCTGGGTCAATCGGCCCGACCAATGTTGATATTGTAGCGTGCCGACCGAGCCGTGGCAGCGCACGCGGCGAAAAACACTCTCCTCGGTACCCCGGTGAGCCGGTACAGTACGTCCCCGCGCCCGTTCCGGGGTGTGGAACCGTGATGCTGCGTCTCAGGCGGCCGGGCTAGCGCGTACCCAGCGGAGTCATCGTCGTTCGGCCGACCTTGACCAGGATCTCCTTGTCCCACGCGGGCGGTTTGATCAGCAACGGCTCTACGTTGCTGACCTCGTTGCCGCGGTGGAAGCGACCGTAGATGGCGATCCGGGCCTGCGAAGCGAACGGCTGCGGATGCTGGATCGACACTTCGATGCGCGGCTTGTCGCTCTCGCGAACGCTCAACAACGAATCGCCCTTGCGCGTGTCCTGGGTGCTGGGGTCCCCGGGTCGCAGGGCGTAGATGCGCCCCGCGGCGATGGTGATGCTTTCGTTATCGCGGTCGCGGGCCGCGAACCAGGCATTGGCGCGCATGGTGCCGTTGGCGATCTCGCGGTGGTTCTGGACGTCCTCCTTGGTCAGGCAGACGATGTCCACCGCGAGCTGGTCGCGTGTGCGATCGTCGTCCGGGTTGTTGGCGTCGGTGTTGATCACCTCTTCCACCTCGAAGACGATCGTGTAACGGCCGCAGCCGGCCAGCACCAGCAGCAGCCCGGCAAGCAGAGCAGGACAACAATTCCTCAGGATCATTGGTTCACACTCCCTTTCGCGTGTCGCAATTATGGTCGCATGCGTCCGAGAAACACAAGCGTTGCACGTGCAGCCGCCCGGCACCCGGGCGATTATCGGACAACCAATCCCACCAGTATGGTCGTCGCCGGGGCAAAATCAAGCTCGGCTCCCCGCGCCCGCCCGCATTTGACAAAGCCTGTAGCAGGTTTAGATTGTTCTGAAAACTCTGAGGAACCAGCCGTGCGGAACGCGTTCGAGGAATCCAAGAACCTCCTGGTGCGGCGTTGGGGTGAAATGGGCGGCTATTGGGGTATCAACCGCACCATGGCCGAGATCCACGCCCTGCTGTTCGTCACGCGCCAGCCGCTGTGCACCGACGACATTATGGACCGGCTCAAGATCTCGCGCGGCAACGCCAGCATGAATCTGCGGGCCCTGGTCGATTGGGGCCTGATCGAGCGGGTGCACAAGATCGGTGACCGCAAGGAGTACTTTCAGGCCGACACCGACGTGTGGCGCATGTTCGAGACGATCATGCGCGAGCGTCGCCGGCGCGAGGTCGAGCCCGTCATCACCACGATCGACCGCTGTCGCGAGATGGTGGCCGGGCGTCTCACGGGCCTGCAAGAGACCGACCCGAAGGACATCAAGGAATACCGGCGCCGGCTGGATGAGCTGCGCAACTTCCTGGCGACGATGGGTACCCTGTTTGAGCTGGTCGTACGCTTCGGTGACGCCGGCATCGGAAAGCTGACCCGCTTGCTGTCGGCGCCGGCCGGGCGGAAGACGCGGACCCGCACTGCGGGCTCCCGCACGCTACCCCCTACCGAGGTTCCATGATGACGGATCAAGAACTCGCTGAGGCCCTGAAGAAAACCGCCCTGCTCGAGGGCGAGTTCACGCTTCGCTCGGGACGCAAGAGCCGCTACTACCTCGACAAGTACCTGTTCGAGACCCAGCCGACGCTCCTGCGCGAGCTGGCGCGGCGGTTCGCGCGCTACGTGGATGAGCGGATCGACCGCATCGCCGGGGCTGAGCTCGGTGCGGTCGCGCTGGCCACGGCAACCGCGCTCGAAACCGGCAAGCCGTTCGTCATCGTGCGCAACGCGAAGAAGGTCGGCTACGGGACCGGCAAGCTGATCGAGGGCCAGCTCGAAGCCGGCGACCGCGTGCTGCTGGTCGAGGACGTGGCTACCTCCGGCGGCCAGGCGATAGAGGCGGTTAAGACTCTCCGCGCCGCCGGCGCAACGGTGGACCGCATCGTGGTCGCGATCGACCGGCTCGAAGGCGCCCGCGCGGCGATCGAAGCGGCGGGACTGGGCTTCGAGTCGCTCTTCACCACCGCCGACTTCGGCATCACACCCGACAGCTAGAGCCGTTGAGGCGCGAGACTGCAACGGCCGCTGCCCGCATGGGCTCCGAGCGCTCTGCACGCCTTCGGACCCGGAACCGCACACGCTGTGTGTTTCTGGCCAGAGTCGAGCGTGACGGAGACGGGATCGTTCGGGGGGCGACTTGCCGTCAGGCCTACGGCTCTCGACAATGCGGGTTGTGGCAAGGAGCGAAGTACTTACTGGGGGACGTGAGCACGTGTTCGAGGCGCGCTCTGCCCTCGAGAGCATGCTTCGCTGAGCGAAGGATACCATGAACAAACGTGACCTGTTCTGCGGGGCCGTGTTTAAGCTGCGTGGCGTCTTGATGATCCCGCTGGTAGCGCTGCTCTTCGCGTGTACGCGTTGGGAGTGGGAGTACGAACCGGGAATCTGGTCTCTGGGACTCGCGGCCTTCCTGCCCGCCCTCCTGCTGCGCGTGTGGGCTCAGCGGCACTTGAAATATCGGCTCCGCGATCGACCCGGGCTGAGCACGACCGGCCCATACGCGTTCGTCCGAAACCCGGTTTACCTGGCCAACACGCTTATTCTCACCGGACTGTGCGTGCTGTCCGAGTTGCTTTGGATGGTTCCGGTCGTTCTTGTCTGGACGGCGTTGGTGTACTGCCTGGCCGCGAGGTTTGAGGAGGTCCGACTTGCCAAACGGTTTGGCGATGCCTACGCGCGCTATTGCGACCGCGTGCCGGCGTGGTTCCCGGGCATTCGCTGTAATTCGATCGCTGCCCTGGCTCCGCCGGCACGTTGGGGGCGCGCGGTCCTTGCCGAGTGGCAGTGCCCCCTGCTGCTGGCGGTTCCCATCGTCAAGGAGTGCCTCAACTAGCACCGGTCGGGCGAACGGGCCGCGCGCAGCGCGCGTACGGTCTCTCTCTAACGGCGCTGCGACGATTCGAGCGTGGACCCTTGCCCGAGCGAAGACCTCCCCGATAATGCACCGTCAATCCGCGCGATCGAATTGTGTCCTGGGAGAGCCTTACGATGCCTGATGTCACGCCCGCCGCCGAATCTGCCGCCGAGTTTCCACGCACTTACGTCGCCTCCGACGCCGACTTTAACGAGTGGGCGACGGCCGAGGCGTATTACCGCGAACTGAGCGAGCGGCCGGTTGAGTCGGTCGAGCAGCTCGAAAAGTGGCTCATGGACTATAGCGAGCTCGACGGCTGCTTCGACGAGGAAGGCACGCGGCGGTATGTCGATATGACCCGCCAGACGGACAACGCTCAGCGCGAGCAGGCCTACCTGCACTTCATCGAGAACGTCAAGCCGAAGGCCCAGCCGTGGCACGACAAGCTGCGGCGGAAGTTCGTCGAGCTGGCCAGGCGATTTTCGCTGCCGCCCAAGCGCTACGAGGTGTTGGAGCGCAGTCTGCGCAACGCGATCGAGCTGTACCGCGAGGAGAACATCCCACTGTTGACCGAAGACGAGAAGCTGCGCCAGCAGTATCAGAAGACCACCGGGGCGATGACGTGCACCTACGACGGCCGCGAGCAGACGCTTCAGCAAATAGCCCGTTACCTGGAGGAGCCCGACCGGGCGGTGCGTGAGGAAGTCTGGCGGCTGGCCTCCGACCGCTTCTTGCAGGATGCCGAAGCGCTGGACGAGGTTTACGACCAGATGGTCGCTCTGCGGGCTCGGATCGCCCGCAACGCCGACTGCCGCGACTTCCGCGAATACGCCTTCAAGGGCTACGAGCGCTTCGACTACGGGCCGGAGGACTGCCTGGCGTTTCACGACGCGATCGAGCAAGTGGTGGTGCCCGCGGCGGGCAAGCTGGCCGAAGAGCGAGAAGGCAAGCTCGGGCTGGACACGTTGCGGCCGTGGGACATGGCGGTCGATCCGGAGAATCGTCCGCCGCTGCGGCCGTTCGAGACCGACCGGCAATTGTCTGATGGCTGCCACCGTATCTTCCACAAGGTCAATCCCGAGCTGGCCACGGTCTTCGACACGCTGCGGCAGCGCGATTCGCTCGATCTCGGCAGCCGCAAGGGCAAGGCCCCCGGCGGATACCAAGCCACGTACGACGAGCGCCGTTTGCCGTTCATTTTCATGAACGCGGTCGGCACGGAAAACGACGTGCGCACGCTGCTGCACGAGGGCGGGCATGCGTTCCATACCTGGGCCTGCCGCAACGAGCCGCTGCTGCCGTATCGGCACTATCCGACTGAGTTCGCCGAGGTCGCCTCGATGGGCATGGAGTGCCTGGCCTTGGCCCACGTCACGGAGTTCTACGGCGAGGAGTCGAACCGGGCCCGCAAGCGCTTCTTCAGCGAGATGATCAACTTCTTTCCCTGGATGGCGCGGGTGGACGCGTTTCAGCATTACGTCTATACGCACGTGGGGCACGATGCCGATCGCCGCAAGCAGGAGTGGCTCAAGCTTACCCGCCGGTTCTCGCCGCACGTGGACTGGAGCGGGCTGGAGCAATACGACCGGCATTCCTGGCACCGCAAGCTGCACTTTTTCGAGGTGCCGTTCTATTACGTCGAGTACGGCATCGCCCAGCTCGGGGCATTGCAGGTGTGGTTGAACGCGCGGAAGGACTACGAGCACGCGGTGGCGCTGTATCGCAACGGGCTGGCCCTCGGCGGCTCGCGCCCATTACCCGAGTTGTTCGAAGCGGCGGGACTGAAGTTCGACTTCTCCGAGAAGACGCTGCGCCCCTTGATCGACGCGGTGATGGAGGAAATCGCCCGGCTCTAAGGTGGGCTGGCGCGGTCGCGCCGCAACCTCGGTCGCGGGGGCGACTTCTACCGCCTTTATCAGAAACGATCTGTCGTCCTGCGGCCGGACGATCTGGCCCAGCGCACCAAGCGTCTGCGGTACGACGCGGGCACAATCGCCGCCGACGAGTGGTTCAAGGCCGTGCTGAGCAACGTTGACGCAGGCGAATGGTTCTCCGGCTTGCTGCGCCGGGCGCAGCGCTGGAAGTCTCAGCCGGACTCGGTGTCCGAACTGGCGCTTAGCGTCCCGCTGGTCGGACTGCATGTGAACGGCTGGCTGCCGGCCGCTGAAGCGCAGGCGCCGCTTGGGGGAAGCGCTGTTCCGATAAGAGCGTGTGGGCGGGGACGTGAGGCGAAGGTGTGCAAGGTGCTCATTTGCGCGCCCCCCTTATTGGAGCACCTTTGTTATCGGATCACGGAGGTGCTGAGGACGGCCGGTTGGATCGGGGAGCGGGCACTGGCGGGCAAGCCCGCAGTCGCACCCGGCGTATCGCGCGGCGAAGAGGTCGGGGTTGGGGACGGTGGCTCATGGGGCGGTCTCCGGGTTTTCTAGAGATTATAGGCGCGGCGGGGGCAGGGATCAAGGGATCAAGAGCAGGCACGAAGGCACGGAGGCACGAAGCGACGGAGCGACGGAGCGACGGAGCGACGGAGCGACGGAGGGTTCAGGGTTCGGGGTTCAGCCGTCAGGCATCAGCTCTCAGCTCTGAGCGGTGGGCATTGCCCACCGCACGAAGCTGTTTGATTCAAGGTCAGCGGACGGCACTGGGCGTTTATTTGTTCCTCTTCTTTTCTTTTTTCAATTTCCGTTTTTCCTTTGGATTGAGCTTGGCCTTTTTCCGTTGTTCCCTTTTACCCTTATCTTTCTTGCCCTTATCACCCATATCTGTTGCTCCTTGTGTGACAATGGCTTGCGCCGGGCTGTGGCGCCGAAAACGCGTCTTGGCGCGTGGAGGTTAGCAGATGAGATCGTTTGATGCCAGCGCCAAACGCCTCCAACATGCCCGGAACTTTGGCGAAGAGCCCTTCAGCAAAATGGTGGGCGGTGCCCACCCTACAAGGCTCTCAGAGGTGGGCATTGGCCGCCGTACGAAACTCACGTATGTGTTTAGCGTGCTGGTAGCCCCGGAGGGACGTCCTGATCGTAGCCCGGCACATAGTGCTGGGATGGGGGACGCGCTAAGCGTGTCGAGTCCCGCAGGGACGACTGAGGCTTCAATCGTCCCTCCGGGACTCGGCTGTACATAACGGCCACGCGATCCCAGCGTTTCACGCTGGGCTACGTTCATCCTGTTCCTCCGGGACGCTAAACACGTACACGCGAAGGATGGGGCACCCAGCCAACAGCCGGCGTAGCGGCCGGCGGCCCGCCGGCCGTCTTCCTCACACACTAGCGCCACCCGGCCCATTGTCGGCAAAGGCGCACTTTACAAGACCTGCTGCAACATGTATCGTGATCGGGTAGTAGATCAACGCCCCCAGGCGTACTCTACGGCGGGGGTCCGGATCTCGGTGAAGGACGGCGGCCCACTACATGCTGCGCTGGGTCGCCACGACCGGCGAAAAGGGACCGCCTGCCCTTGACGGGCCGCCGCGGACGAAGTCCGCCGTCGCGCAGCGACGAGGCTTGACGGCATGTGAAGGGTGGAGCGAGACGGCCAGCACGACGAACGGGGTGTGGCAAAATGGTGGGCGGTGCCCACCCTACGGGACTGACGCGTGCGCGATATGGCGGTTCGTGGGCAATGAAGCTGGCACCCACGATATTTCACTTCAACTGTCCGTTCTGCGGCGCCCACGCGGCTGAGGTGCGGGTGATAGACTTCCTTGATCGGTGGCGCCGCACCCCGCAAAGCGACTTTGATGCCCTGATCACAACCTACGCTGACGTTCTATGCGTGATTCACGCTTCGCCCGCTCGCTGGCGAACGAAACGTTTTCTGAAGGCGCTGGCAAAGGTACTTGACCTGCTGAAGAGTCTGTCCGCGGTGTCACTGTCCGCCGGCGTGGTGCCGGCGCGCGCAGATTTCCGCTGTGTCGATTGTCCCCTGTGTCTGACCCCGAAGGGACCGCGCCCGCCCGATCGGTACTTCACTGGTTGGCCAGGCGCCTGCAAGGTACAGGCGGCCAACCTTCTGTACGAGGCGAGCATCGTCCTATTCGCGGTTGTCCGCGCCCTCCCGAGGTGGGCAAACCCACCGATGCTGGGGAAGCTCGGCCGCTTGTTGCGGTCGAACTACCGGGCGCTAGAGGCCGTCGGGTTAATGGAATGCCCGTACTGCGGGCGCCACACCACGTGCCTGTACGGCGAGGGGTCGGAGGATAATCCCCACCGTTGCCGTTGGTGCTTGGATCGTACTTCGCCTTTTGGCTTGTCGATCAGCTTGACGGAGCAAGGGACGATCTTGTTGTCGGGCTGCGGATCAGACATCGAGATGGACCTAGACGGCAACGTTGTCCGGGAGACCCACGACATGACGCCAGCCCAGCTCCCCGATGACGTCGTGCCATTCCGCAAATCGAAACCCAACGAGCCGCGCTGAGGTTTCGCGAACATGAGCGCTCACCTTTCAACTACAGTACAGACGCCCCGCCTGAGATCGACGGGGCCTTGCGCAAGGACGGCAAGGTGATCGCCGCCTTGACCGTGCGCGAGATTCTGGATGAGGGAATCGCCCGGAAGCTGGCGTAAGCAGCCCCGGGGAGCAGAGAGATGCATTCGACAATCGATGTTGATCGTGACCAGGTCCTGGCGCTCCTGCGCGCAGCAGGATTGCGCGCCGAACCCATCCCCCATGCTGACGGACGCACGTGTGACCTCCGCGCTCAAGATGGCGACGTGGACTATCTTCTTGAAGTGAAGGGCGTCCACGACAATGAAGAGGTCGACGCAACATTGCGAGACGTCGGAACATATAACGCCTACAGGGAGATTGCCCCATCTGCCGGCGTGTTGCGCCGCATCGAGTGGGCCGTCAAGCAGATCCGGGACACGGCGCGCGGTGCGCATGACGCCCTATGGTTGGTAGCCCTTGTGGCGCGCGGACCCCTATGGTCGAGCGCCATCTTTGAACAAATCCTCGCGACCTTATACGGCATGGGAACGGTTGCTGATCTCGTCCCGACGCCCGGACCCACCCGGAAGTGCCTGTACCTGCGAGAAAGCGCCTTTCATAAACACCGCTTGGACCTTGACGGCGTAATCCTCATCGCCAACAGTGCCGTTGGGTTCTGCATCAACGACCACAGCGAGCGAGCGCAGCGCATGCGGGGAAGTAGACTGGGGGGCTTCTTCTCGACGCACGGCCTGCTTCACGACGCCGCCAGGCTGGAGAGGGAGGGTGGCTTTTTGATTGCTGACTGCGAAACTGACCGAACGAATGAACACACTGTCCTACAGTCTCTCGCCGGCAAGTACGGCTTCAAACGGCCCGTCGCCTTGCGGTCCTACGCTTTCCTGGATGCGTTCTCCGTCTCGCGAGAGCTTAGTGAGTAAGAGGCGGCGCACCCGCCTGCTGTCCGACTTATCTCATCGTCCCGCAGGAACAGCCGTGTGGGGTGCGTCTTGACGCGCCAGCCCTGTGGGGGAGACTTCGTCACTGTCGAAACACGCCCCCACGATTGAAGCGATGGGGCACCCACGTTTATGACCGGGAGAACAGCGTGGCCGAGGAAGCTGGTTACGAGATTCATCGCGACGTCAAGTACGGCTACAACACGCTCATCGACGTGCCCGCGATCGTGCGGGAGTGCACGGCCGAGTGGTTCAACCAGTCGCTGTGCCTGGTGAATGACTGTGTTGTCCGGCTGGCGGTCGTGCGCGGCGAGTTTCACTGGCACAAGCACGACGCGGAGGACGAGTTCTTCTTTGTCCTGTCCGGCAAGCTCCTGCTCGACACGGAGGAGGGGACGATCGAGCTCGGGCCGCAGCAGGGCTACACCGTCCCGAAGGGGGCGACCCACCGAACCCGCGCCCCCGAGCGCACGGTGGTGCTGGTGTTTGAGAAGTCGTCGGTAGAGCCGACCGGCGACTGAGCGGGCGTGCGGTCCGCCGCGCGGACCATCCGTGCGACAACGTAACAAAGTGACAAAGTAACAACGTGACAAGGTGGGGCGTCGGATGCATGGTACGCGGTGCCAGCCGTTGGATGACTTACTCCTGCTTCTGTTCGCGCAGTTCCAGCCGTGCCGGTCGGGTCATCGACCCGAGGCACCGGTAATCGAAGACATGTCGGGTCGATGACCCGACCTACAGTTCTTTGTTAACTTGTTACTTTGTCACTTTGTAACTTGCCCGGGTCCCCACACGCCGGGGATGGCGGCGTTGCAAGATGGGCAGTGTGAGCCGTTCATGTGATTCCGGCGGACGGTGAAGCCGCGGCGCTCGATCAGCAGCTCGCCGCAAGACGGGCAAGACGTGTCCTCGCAGTTGCCCACCATTCCGGGGAGGTTTCCGGCATAGACGAAGCGTAGCCCGGCGTCCTTGCCGATCTGGTAGGCCCCCAGCAGCGTCTCCGGCGGCGTGCGCGACCTGTCGTTCACCTTGTAGTCCGGGTGAAACGCGGTGACGTGCCAGGGAATGTCCGGCGAGACGTCGGCGATGAAGTCGGCGATGCCCTTGAGCTCGTCGTCTGAGTCATTCAGCCCCGGCACGACGAGCGTGACAATCTCCACCCAGAAATCAAGCTTCTTCAGCAGCCGGATGGAGTTCAGCACGTTCTCGCGTATGCCGCCCAGCCGTCGGTAGGTCTTGTCCTGAAACGCCTTGAGGTCGGCGTTGTACAGGTCCACGTAGGGTCGCAGGTACTCGAGCACCTCGGGCGTAGCGTTGCCGTTGGAGACGTACGAACCGACCATGCCGTGCGGCTGACCGAGCTTGAAGATCTCCACGGCCCACTCGCTGGTGATGAGCGGCTCGTTATAGGTGCTGCTCAGCACCGGGCAGCCGTGCTCGAGCGCCAGCTCGACGATGCGCTCGGCGGTCACGAACTGCGGCTCGGCGAGCGCCTTTTCGTCCCGCAGCGTCTGGCTGGTAACCCAGTTCTGGCAGAACGGGCAGTGGAAGCTACAGCCAAGCATCCCGAACGAAAGCGCGTTCATCCCCGGATAGGCGTGGTAGAAGGGCTTCTTCTCGATCGGATCCATGCCCAGCGAAGAGACGTACCCGGACGGCACGCGCAGCTCCCCGTTGCGGTTGAAACGCACGTGGCAAACCCCGTGGTGCCCTTTAAGCACGCGGCAGCGGTGACCGCACGCCAGACAGCGCAGCGCCTCGTCCCGCTCGGCGCGCAGGAGTTCGGGTGCCGCGGCGGCGGTGTGCTCCGCCAGAAGTTCCCGCAACGAAACCATGCGCATGCTCGCAACGGCTCCTTATCAAAGGAAGGCCATCACACCAGCAGACAAGCTGCCAGTGGCACCCAAGACCGGCTCCGAAGCAGAGCTTCTAGGCCGGACGCAGCGCGGGTCGCCCGACGCTGTAGTACTCGAAATTATAGCGGACCATCATGCTGGGGTCATAGATGTTCCGCCCGTCGAAGATGAGCGGCTGGGACAGCTCGGCGCGGATGCGTTCGAAATCGGGACTGCGGTACTCGTTCCACTCGGTGACGACCACCAATGCGTCGGCACCGTGCAGGGCGGCATACGCGTCGCTGTGATAGCTGACGCGCTCGCCGAACACGGCTCGGGTGTTGTCCAGGGCGCGTGGGTCGTGGACGGCGACCTGGGCACCGGCCTCGAGCAGCGCGCCGACGATCGTGATGGCGGGCGCCTCGCGGATGTCGTCGGTGTTCGGCTTGAAGGCCAATCCCCACACTGCCAGACGCTGACCGGTCAGGTCGGCCCCCAGCCGATCCAGGATCTTGCGGACCATGCCCTGGCGCTGCTCGATGTTACGGCCATGGACGGCGTCGAGAATTCGGCACTCCACGCCCACTTCGCGCCCGATGTTGGCCAGCGCCTGCACGTCTTTGGGGAAGCAGCTCCCGCCGTAGCCCACGCCCGGATAAAGGAAATGGTGCCCGATGCGCGTATCCGTGCCCATGCCGCGGCGCACTTCGTCAATGTCCACGCCCAATGCTTCACACAGCTCGGCGAGCTCGTTGATAAAGCTGATCCGGGTGGACAGATACGCATTGGCGGCGTACTTGGTCATCTCGGCGGCCGTACGGCTCATGAACAGGATCGGCTTGTTGTTGCGCACGAAGGGCTTGTAGAGCTCGGCGACGATCTCGCGCGCCTCCGGATCGTCGCTTCCGATCACCACCCGGTCGGGGCGCAGGAAATCCTCCACTGCGGCACCCTCCTTGAGGAACTCCGGGTTGCTCACCACGGTGAACGGGTTCTTGCTGTGCGCCGCGATGACCGACTCTAGGCGCGCTCCGGTGCCGACCGGGACCGTGCTCTTGACGACCACGATCGCGGGTGCCGTCAGGCCCTTGCCGATGCCCTCGGCAACCGCCTCGATGGCCGACAGGTCCGCGGAACCGTCCGAGCGCGAGGGCGTGCCGACCGCGATGAAGATCACGCGTGCGCCAGTCAGCCCCGTGTCCAGTTCGGTGGTAAACCGCAGTCGGCCGGCGGCCATGTTCGCGTGCATCAGCTCTTCCAGTCCCGGCTCGAAGAAGGGACATTCTCCGCGTGTCAGCGCCGCCACCTTTTGCTCGTCGGAATCAACGGCGACCACGTGATTGCCGCTGTCGGCCAAGCACGCCCCGGTGACCAGCCCGACGTATCCGCTACCAATGACACAGATCCGCATAGCTCACCCTGTCTGCTCAGAATCCTTGCCCACCGCCTGTTACTCCGACCGGATCACCGGTATAT
The DNA here is from genome assembly GCA_964572345.1 of uncultured Planctomycetales bacterium. GTDB lineage: Bacteria > Planctomycetota > Phycisphaerae > UBA1845 > Fen-1342 > JAUWXH01. Next base: position 13,709 of record CAZNFA010000048.1, on the reverse strand, counting down.
AATCGCGGAAGGGTGCGGTCACGCTTGCCCGGCGCGACGGTTCACGATTCGGAAACTGGGGCGTGAACGCGCTTGCTTCGGAGGTTAACGGTGCACATCCTCGTCACCGGCTGTGCCGGGTTCATCGGGTTCCATCTGACCGCGCGCCTGCTGCAAGCCGGTCACGACGTCCTCGGCGTGGACAACCTCTCGACCGGCCAGCAGCGTTCCGTCGCCGACCTGCAGGCCCACGCCCGTTTCCGCTTTCGCGAACACGATATCACCAATCCGCTGCCTGTCGAGGCCCGATTCGACCAGATCTACAACCTTGCCTGTCCCGCCTCGCCGGCCGATTTCCAGACCCGCCGCCTGGAGATCCTCGCGACCTGCTCGGCCGGCGTGAAGAACATGCTCGAGCTCGCCCGCCGCTGCGACGCGCGGCTGGTCCACACCAGCACCAGCGAGGTCTACGGCGACCCGCAAGTCCACCCGCAAACGGAGGATTACCGCGGATCCGTCAACCCGATCGGACCCCGATCGTGCTACGACGAAGGCAAGCGCTTCGCCGAGGCGCTCATCACCGCCTACCGCACTCAGTACGGGCTGGAGACCCGCCTGGCACGCGTCTTCAACACCTACGGCCCGCGCATGCGTCCGGACGACGGACGCTGCCTGCCGAATTTCATCAACCAGGCCCTGCGTGGCGAGCCGCTGACCGTCTACGGCGACGGCAAACAGACGCGCAGCTTCTGTTACGTGACCGATCTGGTGGACGGGGTTGTGCGGCTCGCGTCGTGCGACGTGGTCGAGCCGGTTAATCTCGGGAGTCCGAGCGAGATCGCGATCATTGACTTGGCGCACGAGGTCATCCATCTGACCGGCAGTGACAGTTCGGTCTCACACACACCGGCTCCCCCCGATGACCCGCAGGTCCGTTGCCCGGACATTACGCGTGCGCGGCGCGAGCTCGACTGGCAGCCTCTCGTCGAGCGCTCCGAAGGTCTGTTTCGCACGATCGAGTGGTTCAAGTCCAAAACCTGACGCCGCCGACCGGCCACGTCCTGCGTGTCGCTTCGAGCCCGAGCCTCTGACGGAGCACGCGACGGGCGAGTCCCCTTATCAGACGGCCTGAGCCTGCATCGTCCCAGATTTCGTCTGGCCGGTCGGCACACGCCCCAGGCCGGTTTCCTTTACAAAGCCCCGCCGCGCCGAGCTCGATACTCACCTCGTGGCAACCGGGTTCTCGCCGACGGGGCACGCCGCACGCTCACCCAGGCGCAACTTAGCGCTCGGCGCGGGCGGAGCGACTGCGACGGCGGCGAGAGCGGGCGGTTACCAGCAAAGCGTAACCGCTGGAGAAGGCAGATGGCCCGCATCGTCATTGCTTGTGAGCAGGCCCACATCCGTCATGTTCTGACGATGTGGCTAACCCGCTATGACCACGATGTCGTCGAGGCCACCACGGGAGAGGCTGCCCTGTGGGCTGTGCAGGCCCGGCCCGTCGATGTGCTCATCACGGACGCCGACCTGCTCGCAAACGACGGAGGCCGCCTGCTGCCGGCCGCCTTGGGCACGTGCAAAAACCTACGCCGGGTTTTCGTGTTTGCCGACCCTACCGACCAGCAGGACGTTCTCGCCGGCAACGCCGATCCGCGCATGTCGTTCTTGTCCAGACCCTTCAGCCCGGGGCAACTGTTGCTCGACATCGCGGCTGCGGTGGACGGCGTGCAGCCGACGCCGGCGGCCACCTTCGCACATCAGGCAGCCACACCCGATGCCACTGACACGCTGCCACGATCGCCGACCGCGTCGGGAGGGGATGGATGAGCAGACCGCCCCCGTTGGCGACGATGCCGTCCGCCGCTGACCGGGCACCCGTTCCAGCCGACCAACTGCCCCCGGACTACGAGGCCTTGGCGGAGAAGAACGAGGCGCTGGGAGGCGAGTTGCTGCGCTGCTACGAGCAACTGAGCTTCGTCTTTGAGATCACCGAGCACATCGCCAACCTTCAGGACCCGGCGGCGATCCAGAACGCCCTCCTCCGCCGCTGCGCCACCATGCTCAACGCCGGCGCGCTCTTCCTCGACCGCGCCGGCCGCTGCGTTCCAATCACCTGCGGTGAGACGACCGCTCGGCCGGTCGAGGTGGACGGCGAGCGACTGCAAGCAACACTCGCCGAGGAAACCGAGGCGGTTCGGCGAACCGGCCGCGCGCGGGCCGCCAACCTGACCCCCGCGGCCCGCCGTCGGATCGGCAACGTGCACGTCCTGCTGGGGACGCTGCGCTGCCGCCCGGCGGACTCGCACGACCCGCCCGGCGTGGTCATCGCCCTGCGCGACGGACACGAGCCACCCTTCGACGCGGGAGACCCCTTGGCCTCGCAAGCGGTTCTCGGCTACGGCGGCCACATCCTCAGCAACGTGCTGATGGTTCAGCACCTCAAACAGACCGCGCTGGAAACGGTCTGCGCGCTGACCAACGCGGTTGACGCCAAGGACAACTACACCAGCGGCCACTCCGAGCGTGTCGGCTGGCTGGCGACGCTGACGGGCCGCGTGCTGGGCCTGCCTGGCCCACAGCTCCAAATGCTCGAATGGGCCGGGATGCTACATGACGTCGGCAAGATCGGCGTCCCCGAACACATCCTCAACAAGCCCGGCCGCCTGACCGCCGCCGAGTTCGAGCAGATCAAGCTCCACCCGCGTCTGAGCTACGACGTGCTCAAGCCGGTGGCTAGCCTCCAACCTGTGCTGGCGGCGGTCCTGCATCATCACGAGAACTACGACGGCTCGGGCTACCCCGCGGGCCTGCGGGACGTGCAGATTCCGCTGGCCGCCCGGATCATCCGCATTGCCGACACCTTCGACGCCCTCACCTCGACCCGGCCCTACCGCCCCGGCTTCGATGTCGAGCAGGCGTTAGAGATGCTGGCAGCGGGCGGCGGGCGCGTCACAGACTCCTACGTGACCCACGCTTTTGTGGCCCGGTTTCGCCGCTATATGCGTGAGCAGCCGGCGGATCTCCGCGTCCGCTTCGGTCATACGGTTGTGGCCGGCGACGCCCACGCCACCCCGCCTGCAAACTAGCCCGGCTAGCAGAGTGAAGCCGTCTGCGGCCATTGGCCGGCGGCGCGTTTTATCGGCCGCCCAGCGGTCAGCACGCCGTCACGCAGGCACCTTTCTGGAAAGCCGATCCGCCCACACGGTCGATAAACCCATCGTCGGGGCGCTCTTTCGCGGCAGCGCTTCACCCTCCGGAGAACGTCGAAATGAATACTCGGGGCATGAGACGCGCGCTCAATCTCCTCGAACTCGTGATCGTGGTCGTAATCTTCGGCCTGCTGGCGGCGATCGCCATCCCCCGCTTGAGCAGCGCCTCGCCCGCCGACGCCGAAAGGTCCCTGCGCAGGGACGTCTCCGTCTTGCGCAGCGCCATCGAGCTCTACTACCACGATCATGGGGCCTATCCCGGCCAGAAGGGAGCCGGCATCGTCGAAAGCGGTCCCGGGACCGAAGCGGCGTTCGCTCTGCAGCTCACCAGGTTCTCGGATGCTGACGGGCGGGTGGCCGACAAGCCGGACGAGATTTATTGCTATGGGCCCTACCTGCGCGAAGGGATTCCCGCGTGCCCGGTAGCCCCTAGACGGGGCAAGCAAGGCCTCTGCCTTGTCAGCGACGAGACGGTCCCGACCTTCACCCCGTCCGCGACCGAAGCCGGCTGGGTCTACAATTACGAGACCGGCGACATCGTCGTGAACTCTGACGGGTATGGCATGAGCGGGGCGCGCTACGACTCGTATTGAGCGCGCCTCGGACGCACCCCGAGACTCCTACCCCCCCGTGGCACCGGTCACGCCTGGTCGTCGGGCGACTGACTCGCCTGGTCCTTGTTGAAGATTGACCCGTCGACCAGGCCGCCGTCCGGATCGTCTCCGGGACCGTGCAGACCCCCACGCAGTTTCCGCTCCTTTTTCAGTTTTTCCGGCGGCTCGGCACCCTCGCCTTCGGCGCCCTCGCCGGCCCAGTCCGCCCGTTTCTTGGACAGCCCGATCTTCCGCTCGACCGTGTCCACGCGCAGGATCTTGACGTCGATCTCGTCGCCGAGCTTGACCTCGTCCTGCGGGTTCTCCACCTTGTGGTCGGCCAGTTCGGAGACGTGCAGCAGGCCCTCCAGGTCCGGCTCCAGCTCGACGAACACGCCGAAGTTCGTGATCTTGGTGACCTTGCCCTTGACGACCATTCCGGGCTGGTAGCGTTCCGGGACGGCCCGGATCCAGGGGTCTTCGCTCATCTGTTTCAGCCCCAGGGCCACGCGCATTTTCTCCTGATCCACCGACAGCACCACGCAGCGGACCTGCTCACCCTTCTTCACCATCTCGGACGGGTGATTGACCTTCTTGGTCCAGCTTATGTCGCTCACGTGCAGCAGACCGTCGATCCCCTCCTCGATCTCGACGAACGCCCCGTAGTTCGTCAGGTTCCGCACGGCCCCCTCGACCACCGTCCCCGGCGGATAACGCTGGGCCACGGTCGTCCAGGGGTTGACCTCGGCCTGCTTCATGCCCAGCGAGATTTCCTGCTTGTTCTTGTTGATCTCCAGGACCACCACCTCAACCTGGTCGCCCACCTTGATCAGCTCCGACGGGTGGTTTATCCGCCGCGTCCAGCTCATCTCCGAAATGTGCACCAGCCCCTCGATCCCCGGCTCGAGTTTGACGAACGCGCCGTAGTTGACGACGTTGACCACCTCGCCACGCACGCGCGAATCCACCGGGTAACGCTCGGCCACGCGCTCCCACGGGTTTTCTTCCTTCTGCTTGAGCCCCAGCGCGATCTTCTCCCTGCTGAGGTCTATGTTGAGGACCTTGATCTCGATCTCCTGGTCGATCGTCAGTAGCTGGCTGGGATGGTCGATCCGGTCCCACGACATATCCGTGATGTGCAGCAGCCCGTCAATCCCGCCCAGATCGACGAACACGCCGAAGTCGGCAATGTTCTTCACCACGCCCTTGCGCAGTTGGTCGACCTCGATCTCCTCCAGCAGCTTGGCCTTGGCGCGCGCCCGCTCTTCCTCGATCAGCCTGCGCCGCGAGATGACGATGTTGCGCCGCTCTTTGTCGATTCTGAGTATCTTCGCCTCGACCTCCCGGTTGATGTACTCGCCCACGTCGGCCGGTCGCCGGATGTCCACCTGCGAGGCGGGCAGGAACACCGGCACGCCGATGTCCACCAGCAGGCCGCCTTTGATCTTGCGCAGCACGCGGCCCTTGACATTGTCGCCCTCGTTGCAGGTCTCGACGATCCGTCTCCAGTTGAGGATGCGGTCGGCCCGGCGCTTGGACACCACCACCATCCCGGTGTCCGACTCGACCTCTTCCAGCAGAACCTCGACCTCATCGCCGACCCTGATCTGCGCGGGGTCCTCCCACTCGTTCGTGTCAACGATCCCCTCGCTCTTGAGCCCGACGTCCAGGATGACCTCACTCCCGGCCAGACCCACCACCCGGGCCTTCATGACCTTGTTGACGCCGAATTGGCCTAGCGCGCTGCTCACGGCGTCGGAGAGCGTCTGTTCGCCGAAGTCTTCGCCGAAGGCCTCCTTCAGCTGCGCGTCGATATCTTCGTCGCTAATGTTGATGTCTCGAATCAGGTTCGCATCGACCATAATGTCACGTCATCCCGTGGGTCCGTGCTCGGCTCACGGCCGGCCTGACCCCAGGCTCTCCCAAACCACCAAGCCCCCCGCAAGACGGTGAAAGGCCACTGCCCCTCGCGCTAGACCACCTAACACCTCTTAAGGGACAGACCACATACGATACTGAGAATCGGCACCCGCGGCAACCATTCCCCACGGATTCTACCCCCAGATGACGCTGCCCATGCCCCCCAAAGCGAGCCGCAGCCCAGTGACGATCAGCAGGGCGTAGAAGGCACGCCGTACCCAGCGGACCGGCAAGCGATGTGTCAGGGCCGCTCCGAACCAACCGCCTACCAAGGCCCCGGGCGCCAGCCACAGTGCCAGCCACCACCCGTTCAGCGCGTCCAGTCCGGCGATGCGCGTGATCGCGACGCTTTTGGCAAGCGCGGCGGCCGCAGCAGCAACCACAATTGTGCAAGCGGAGTTGGCGATCGCGTTGGGCAGGCGGATGCCGAATGCGGCATTCTGGGTCGGCACGGCCCAGATGCCACCGCCTACACCCAAGAGACCGCCGATCACCCCAGCGGGTAGTCCGACGGCGGTCCCGATCAACATTCGGCGTGTGGCGACCGGGCAGCTTCGCCGGTGGGTCTCGCGCCCGCGTTGGGCCGCACGTCGCCGCCAGATGTCGGCCGCGGCGGCCAGCACCATGAAGGCACCGAAGATCCGCCGCAGCAGGTGCGCATGTTCCCCGACGAAGAGGCTGGCGAGCGTCACGCCGCCCGCCACGCCAATCATCGCCGCCGGAATGATGCCCCATAGCATGGCCGGGACGATCGCTCCGGCCTGCGCGTGGCGTTTGGCCGCCGGGGCCGAGAGCACTACGGCGGTTGCCAGGGCGGCTAATTGGAAGACGTGGAGTCGCTGATCACGGCCGCCGTACAGGTCTTCGGGTAGGAGCAGCAGCATTGCCGGGATCATGACGATACCGCCGCCGATGCCCAGCAGCCCGCCCAGCAGGCCTGCCACGACGCCGATCACCGGCAGAAGGAGCAGATGCAGCGCGTCCGGGTTGATGAAGGCACAGCACATCGCGATGGCCCGTTGCGTTCACCCTGCCCGCCGACCACGCCGCCGACCGGCACCGACCGAGACAAACACCGGAGAAGGAAAAGACCGCCTGCGGGCGGTTCTGTGGCAAGATCCACTCGCGCACGAACGTTCCGGCCGCACGCATCGTACTGGCGTGCGGCGACGGTGCAAACCTTCGGCCGACCGGGGCTTGCGGGGCCGGCGCGGGACGCTTGGCACGGTAGGCCTCTGTTCCCTAAGATTCGCACTCGCGCTCAGCACGCGCACGCCAATTCCAGTCACGGACGTGCGTTCCAGCCCGAACACGCTCTCGGTACACTTTCCGCTAGCGAGCGAGGATAGCCCCGGTGCGTGGTCTCTATCGTAAACGGCTGGGAATACCGCTGCTGCTCGCGTTGGCCGTGGCCATTGCGAGCGCGCCGGTCTGGTGGCAGTTGGCGCAGCGCCTGCCCAAGCGCTTCGCCGCCGTCGTGGAGGCCCGACTCTACCGTTCGGGGCAGGTCAGCCCCGCCCAGTTGGAACGCCTCGTACGCGACTATGGCATTCGCACTGTGGTCTCGCTGCTGGACCCCAACGCCCCTGCCAGCGTCGCCGAGCGCCGCACCGCCGAGCGGCTCGGCATTGCCTGGCACTGCATCCCGCTGCCCGGTGACGGGGCCAGCACACCTGCTGAGCGGGCCCAGATCAAGACGCTGCTGTTCGATCCCGCCGCCGCCCCCATCCTCGTCCACTGTGCCGCGGGAGTGAACCGCACCGGCCTGGCGGTCGGGATGTACCGGCTGCACGTGCAGGGCTGGCCACTGGAGCAGGTCCTGGAGGAGATGCGCGCGTTCGGCTTCGAGGATCGCGCCCACCACCAGAATCTGCGTGATGCTCTGGCCGCCGAGGCGGCTCTCGCGCAAGAAAAGCGGGAGGCTCCGCCCTAGGGCGAGTCTCCCGGCTCTTGAGGGTGAAGGTCTTTCGGTTGACCTAGGCAACCAGGTCGCAGGCGGTGTTGGCGAAGCGGGCCCGCAACTGTTCGACGATCTCCGCGTGCCGCTGACACACGCGCGACTCACTGACCCCCAGCACGGCCCCAATCTCGGCCATGGTGAGCCGCTCATAGTAATAAAGCGTGATGATCAGGCGATCCTGCTCCTTCAGTCCCCGGGTCAGGTACTCACGGATGAGTTCCCGCTCGGTGTGCTGGGTGGGGCCGGGGCCGGGATCGACCGCCACCAACGACCCAATCCGCGACTCGTCCCGCCGCTCGCCGGCCGGCTCCAGCGGAACGCTGTGCGAGGCCAGAACCGTCTTCTTCATCTTGATGAACCGACTCCACGGAACCTCCATCGCGTTGGCCAGCTCGTTCGAGTTCGGCAGGCGTCCGCGCTCCGCCTGAAAGCGGTCCTCCGCCGTGTTCAGGGACCGCTCGAAGTTGCGGCCGGAGCGCCCCAGCGGGTCGATCTCCCGCTGCCAATCGCGGATCGCACCGACGATCCGCTGTCGGCAATAGGTCTCGAACTTCACGCCGCGCTCCGGGTCGAAGCTGCCGACCGCCGCGATCAACCCGTCGTAGCCGGCGCTGGCCAGCTCGTCGGCCGTAACGCGCGGCCACAGACGACGGGCCATGATCTCGGCCGTCTTATGGACCAGCGGCATGTGGTGCTCGACAAGTCGGTTGCGAAGTGCTACAGATCGGGTGCGCCGGAATCGACGCCACAGAGGCCCTAGGTCGTCCCTGACTCTGGGGTTCATGGTGCCATCGCTCCTCGCTGAACACCTGAGAGCCGGGACGGAGAGCGCCGGACCGCGCTCGTGATCAGGATATTATCAGAACTCTACATCTCCAGGGCTCTAGCAGGTGGCGTGGGTGTTATCGATCCGCAGGCACCACAACTTTAACGAAAGTTCCGCCGGGAGCGGTTCCAATAATTATCTCTTTTAACGTTTCCCCGCTAACAGTGGATACATGGGCGGTTTAGCGAAACCCAACACCCGCTCCCCAAATCAAAAAAACGCTGCCCCCCATCAGCCGCTACGTCCGCTTCACGCTACCCTCGGCCGCCAAGCCCAACGCCTCGTCGTCCTCCCCCGGCCGGGTGAACAAGCACGGTCGCTTGTATTGTTCCGCCGTTGATCCGCGGGTGGCTAAGAGCTCGCGGTCCATCCGGGCAATCAACTCGGCAGCCACGGTCCGGATCTGCAACGGCCCCAGCCGCAACGACTTGCGGCGAGATCGATATTCGTCATTCTGCTCCCCGAGTGCCGCATCGAGCGCTTCGGCCAGCCCCGCCGGGCTCGCCCCACTGCATGTCAAGCGATAGCGCGGCGGATCGGCCCACCGCGGCGCCATCACAAACTCGAGCTCGGTCAGCCCCACTTTGTGACAGGCTGCCCGCACCGCCGCAACCACTTGGTTCTCGGTGAGCTTCTCACCCGCGACGGAGGCGACCCGTCCGGCGCGGTAGAGGAACTCGACCAGCGGGGCCTGCTCGACCCAGCCGCGTACGCGCACCACATCGTCCAGGCGGTAGCGGATCAGGCCAGCAGTGTTCGAGAGCACGACGGCGTAGTCGCGGCCGATTTCCAGCTCACGCGGCGGGAGCGTTTCCGGCTCCGCTTCCTCCCACCGTTCGACCGGAATGAACTCGAAGACGGCGGACTGGACGTCGAGCACGCCCGCCGCGGTATCGTCTTCCAGCGGGATGCTGACGCGCCCCTCGCTGGTGAGCAGCCCGACATCGCGGACGGGGAGGTTGCCGTACCAGCTTGCCAGCCGTGGGAGGTAGTGACCCATGCTTCCGCCCGTCCAGCACGCCACAAACTCGAGCTGCCAGTAGTCACGCGGACGCAGCTCGGCTTCGCGGGCGGCCAGGTCGGCCAGCGCGCGGCCTCGGGCGGGGTCGGGTTTCAGACCGGCTTCGACCCGCTTTCGCAGCGCTTCGTCCGCGACGACCTCCGCGGACAGCGTCCCGTCATGCACGTCGCGGATCAGCGTCTCCCGCTCCTCGTTGGCAGTCTGTGCCATGCGGATGAGGGTGGCCGGATTCGCCGTGATCGCGAACGCCACATCGCGGACGATCCCGCAACGCATCAGCGTGTAGTAGCGTGCCCTGGGGTCGGGTATGCGGGCGATGTCGGCCGAGCCCACGTAGAATCGCCGGACGATCCCCTTCTGCATCCGGGCCATCAGCCCGGTGATGGCCCCGCACGGTATGCCCGCGGGCGTGTGGCTCTGGTCATGTCGGCTGCTGCTTTGCAGGATGGCGCGCATCACGGCCGGGGGGTGGTCGCTCAACATCTTGAGCCCGAAGGTGTTCCAGCCGCGACGGTAATCCCGGACGAATTCGGGAGTTACGGGGATGAACTTGGGGCGGGCGGTGGTCCCGCTGCTGGTGGCGAACATCAGCAGCCGCTGCCCAGGCGAAAACAGGGCGGACATATCCCCCTGGCGCAGGCGATCGATGTAAGGGCGCAGGTCCTCATAGCGGGTCAGCGGGGCCGCCCGCTTCAGCTCCCCCAGCGAGCGGACGGACGCCAAGCCGTGCCGCCGACCGAAGCCGCTCCGGCCGGTCAAGGACAAGACGCGTTCGAGCACGCGCTGCTGGGTGGCATCAACACGGCGCAGCGATTCCAGGAAGCGTTGGTACGTCCGCCGAGCGTGGACGAACGCGATTCGGGCGGCGATTCGTTCGAACAACGTGGGCATGGCGAGCGGCCTGTGTTTGCGGCTAACCGGGCAGGGCTGCACCGGCCGCGGGATCGGCGATGGCCGCCGCCTTTTGTCCCGGTGGTTCCGGCCGCCGGTCGGCGGGCATGCCAGCCAGGTATCGATCGAAGAAATCGATCGTTAGCCGGGCGTACCGCTCCGGATGCAGGATTACGGCCTGGTTGTGGCGTGCCTGGCGTGCGATCCACAAGAACTTGGGCTGGCCGGCCAATGCGTAGAGCAGACGGCTTTGCTGCACCGGAATATACGAATCCTTCTCCCCATGGACAAAGAGCATCGCGCGCGGCTTCATGCGCTGGATGGCCTTGCGCACCGAGGGAAACGCGCAGCGGAACTCCCGTCGGGCAATCGTGATCATCGACCAGCGCAGGAAACGCCAGAACACGGGCGGATGGTTCTCGTAGACGAAGCGCACCTTGGCGAAGATGTACGCCCAGCGCTTCATGAAGTACTCGATGGTCGAGTCGGTGCTGAAGGCCCCGTCCAGGACGATCGCGCGGATCAACGGGTCTTCCAGAGCGGCCAGCACGGCCGCACACGCCCCCCGCGATATGCCGAAGATCCCGATCTCGCGTGGATAACCCCGTTCCTCGAGCCAGGTCTGGATGAACGCCGCCGCCCCACGCATGTCGTGAACATCGCGGTCGGTCACCCATTGGCGCGGCGTGTAGTCCGGTGCGCATTCGGACTGCCCGTGCCCGCGAAAATCGAAGGTAAACACGTCGTAGCCGACCTCGCGCAACGGCCGGCAGTAGCGGGCACACGAGTACATGTCGGAGCAGAACTCGTGCGCGAACACGATCATCCCCCGCCGCGGGACCTCCGGATCGGCCCGGATGATCATGCCGTTCAGCGGCAACCCGTCGTAGGCGGGGAAGCTGACCGACTCACCGGTCAGCCGGTCGAAGTCGAGCGGGTTGCGGGCCAGCGGGGGCTTGGTGCCGCGCATGATGTTCAGCGAGATCCGCACGTATTTCGTGACGATCAGGGCCGGGACCACCAGCAGCGTCACGATCGTGGACAGGATCACCACGATGGCCCAGTTGCGGACCAGCGCGTCAACGATCGACCAGGCTAGCAAGCTCGAAACCTCCGGCGAGCGGCAGGTGCGGATCACCGCCGACCACACCAAGTCTTGTCCCGGTCAGATCGTATCGGCGGCGGGCATGAGCGTCCATTCAGGGCGTGTCAGCGGCCCCCAGGAGCACCGTGGCCCAGCAGCCGATCGCCTCGCCCCGGCCGACCGCATCCAGCCCCTCGTTGGTGGTCGCCTTGACACCGACGGCGTCCGGCGACAGCCCCAGCAACGCGGCCAGCGACTCCTTGATCTGCTGCTTATGAGGGCTGAGCTTTGGCTGCTCGGCGTGAATCACGACGTCCACGTTCACCAGCTGGTAGCCGGCCGCCTGCACGCGCGCCCGAACCTCGCGCACGAACACCCGGCTATCCGCATCTCTGTAAGCCGGATCGGAATCCGGGAATAGCTCGCCGATGTCTCCCAGCCCCGCCGCCCCCAACAGCGCGTCGCACAACGCGTGCAACACCACGTCGGCGTCGCTGTGCCCGCTCAGCCCGCGATTATGGTCGATCCGCACGCCGCCCAGCAGGAGCGGACGCCCTGCGGCCATTCGATGCAGATCGTACCCGGTCCCGACGCGAAACATGCTCGCATTCCTGTCGCCAGCCAAGACGAACGTGCTCTTCCAGATCCGGGAATCATACGTGTGTACGGCTTGCGGTGGTAGCCGGTCGGCGGCGAGCGGTATAATCTGAGGCGGGGCGCACGAGTATGACCCGACGGCGCAGACCCATCGACCTCGAGGCCTACCGCCGCGGACTCGACTCTACCGGCGAGGTTCGCGTGGGGGCCTATGCGCGGCGTCAGCGGCGCCGGCGCGCGCTGCTAGCGTCGTTTGGCCTGGTGCTGATCGTTGGGGCGGTCGGGCTGTACTCGGCCTTGCGGCCGGAACGGGAGGCGACCGGGCAGACCTACCCCGTGAAGGTGCGGTGCATTTCGTGCGGGTACTCAGCGACGTTGGAAGTCCCGTTCCAGCAGACCTTTCCGCTGAGCTGTCCCCGCTGTGGGGAGAAGGCGTGTAAGGAATTGTGGAAATGCCGGGCGTGTGGCCATGAGTTTCTCCCAGACCAAAGGGCGGACGAGAAGCACTGCCCAGCGTGCGGCAGCTCGGAGGTCGGCACGGCCACGGTCCCCTGACGCACGCCTCCGGCCCGATAACCATGATTTCCCGCCCACGGACTCGCAAGCCTCGTTGCCAGACAGTCGATACTCACAGGGACGTGCCGCTCCCGGTCCGTTTGACTCGGGTTATCGGCCGATCTAGCATTCAGTAGAGGCTTGACGGTCTCGCGACCGCTCCTCTCAGGGCGGGCGGCAGCGGCCACGCGCGACCTTGCCGCCGGGCAAGTGACCCGCTCGCTCGGGGCTACGGAGGTCATTCGATGGGCAAGCACGACAACATCCTCTCGATCGTTGACCGGCACCTCGATAGCCAGAAGTTCCGGCAACAGCATTGGGAAGGCAGCTTCTACGACTACCTGGATCTGGTGCTGGCCAATCCCCGACTGGCCCGCAACGCGTTTCAGCGCATCTATGATATGGTTCTTCACTTCGGGACCAAGAAGTACTCGGCCCTCAGGCAGGACTACGTCCATTACAACTTCTTCGACGACCCGATCGACAAAGGCACCGACGCGGTCTTCGGACTCGACGGCTATCTGATGCGCCTGGTGGACTTCCTCAAGTCCGCCGCCCAGGGCTACGGCACCGACCGACGCATCTTGCTGTTGCACGGACCGGTCGGCTCGAGCAAAAGCACCATCGTGCGCCTGCTGAAGAAGGGCATGGAGTACTACTCGCAACTCGACGAAGGGGCCTTGTACAGCTTTAGCTGGAAAACCGGCGACGACGCCCCCACGCCCGAGCTCCATCCCTGCCCGATGCACGAAGAGCCGCTCAAGCTCATTCCGCGCCGGGCCCGCCGGGAAATCCTCAGCCAGATCAATGCCGATCTGCCCGAGGATCAGCAGGTTCGCATCGAGGGCGACCTGGATCCGTTCTGCCGCAAGATGTTCGAGGACCTGCTGATCAAGTACGACGGCAATTGGCGCAAGGTGCTTGACCACATTGTCGTCCGACGGGTCATCTTGTCGGAGAAGGATCGCATCGGCGTCGGCACCTTCCAGCCCAAGGACGAGAAGAACCAGGACTCGACGGAGCTGACCGGCGACATCAACTACCGCAAGATCGCCGAGTACGGGTCCGACTCGG
>CAZNFA010000047.1:0-35612 GCA_964572345.1 uncultured Planctomycetales bacterium | reverse complement strand
AGCGTATGAACATCGGGGTCGCCATCCCACCTTCAACTGGCGATGGGACATCCTCTGGTCGACCTGAAGACCAGCGACATGTCGATTCTGTCGGACCAGTGCTTGGGGAAGGGTCAGCAGGACGCTAAATGAGTTAAGAGTTTTTGCGGCGTTCTACCGGCGCAAAAGGTCGGTTGGACTGAACCGCTCGGCTGATGCTTGGCCTTTTAGGGCCGGCGTGCGGGGGTTGGGGACGAACAGTAAGGAAGGTGGGAGGGCGGTCCGGGCGTCACAAGGGTTTCGATGAGGGAGTTGCAGAGGGGCGAAGGAGGCGCGAGTGCGTCGCAACCTGGCGCCTTGTGGGGCGAATTCTGACGTTTCACGCGCAGCACCGGTGCCCAGGCACGGGGCTGGCAACTGACCTGCCCCCCTTTTATGTACCAGCCGTTATGACAGTCGAGCCAAGGTTGTCCAACGCCGTCTCCGCTTCTTCCCGGTGCTCCCCGGTTGGGAAAGGCGCCGCAGGTGCGAGGGCGAAGTCCACGCAAGTCGAATCGCTCGGTTGCGGCACAGGAATGGCGATCGCCCCCGGGCCACGACCTCGTCTTGGCGCGCGGAGACCGGTATACCCAGCGAATGAACGTCGCGTGGGCCTTGGGCCAGTGGTGAGACCGGTTCCGTGAGGCTTGGAACTTTTGCCAGCGGCCGGGCCCAGTGCTCGGTGAACACCCAGGCCCCGGCGGCCGGAGTCATGCGGAGAGCTTCCCAGCCGCCGGTAAAGCAGCAGCGTGGTGTGCTGCTACGGATTCTTGCAGAACGCTCTGCGAGTTGCCTGTCGTCGGGCACGAACGCCAACACCTGTCCGAGTGTGCTGCCCGACTGCCGGTCGGATTGCGTGGTGATCTTCACGACCACGCGGGACGGGGAGGACGCGCTCTTTGAGGACCATATCGATGCTCACCCGTTGCTGTCCCGATGCGTGCAAATCCCGCTGACGAATCAGGGTTTGGCCGGCGCGTTCGCCGAGCGCGCTCGGCAGGTTGCCGACGCTGAGGGTCTGAACGGCAAGCCGCTCGCCGCGTACAAGCGGCTGGTGCAGCGCTGCCGAAACAACATGCGGGCCGTGCTACAGGCCGTTGAATCCGGGGAAATAGTCGAATGAGCAGCCCGGCGACGAATCGCCCGTTTTCGTGAGTCCAGTACCAACATTGGTACAACGGACACAAAAAGACCCGAGCTGACGGGATGTTTCGCCAGCTCGGGTCCTCTCTTAACCCACACGCATTTCGTCACTTACGAACGGAGAGGGAGGGATTCGAACCCCCGGTACGGTCGCCCGCACACCGGTTTTCGAAACCGGCCCCTTCAGCCACTCGGGCACCTCTCCTCACGGGCATCACCCGAACGCCCCGTCCAAGACGCCATGACCACTCGCGGCTTTTTGCCTCGAACGTCGCGGCTGCCGCTCGCCGGGGACACGCGTGCCGAACACCCGGTTCGGGTACGCCGGCGTGACAATCGGTTGCTAGGCACGCCGCGGCTTCGCTCAGCCGGGACCTTGCCCGGTGATGCCGCTTTCCACACTGGGCGCACAGCGAAGCCGCCCCGGCGGGCAGGGCCGCTGAGTCTCGCCCGGAACCGGCCGGGCTACGGCTAAGCTACACGGGGTCAATCGAGAAATCCACGGGCGTGAGGCAATCGGTCGGTGAAAGCGGCCGGCGGAACCAGCGGAACGCCGCCCCCGAGCTGAGGCGGCCGAGACCCGCCGCGTGGCCGGCCGGGCGATCCCTGCCAGCGGTCGGCAAAACCGGTCGCCACGGCACTCTAGGGCGGTGTCCGGGCACGATCTGACCCGGGTCGGCAGCCCAGCACCTCTGAAACGGCCCTGTCGATGGGCATTATAAAATCCCGAATCGCCGATAATTGGCTGAACCCACAGGCACTTGCGGACGAATAACTATATGGAGGGCCGTCATGACGGCCCCCGCAAAAAACTTGGCTTCTCTCCTCCTCCTCCTGAGGCCCCCTGGGTGAACCTCCACAAGCCCCGGGGGCACTTTTCATAAAGGCGGTCTGCAACCCACGGTCCCGTCCCCCGCCCGGGATTTCCGACCTCCGCCGCCCGCTGGCCCCGTTTCGGTAGCCGCGGATATGTCCGGTGGGATCTGCTGCTCACCGTGGCCGGAGGCCCCGGTAGCAGCTGCGGTCCCGCCCAGCCGGCAAGGCTGCCAAGTCCGGCTGATCGGTGCTGCCATCACCGGCAATGTCGCTGCTGTCGTTAATCCCGCAGCAAGCCGGGAGAGCCCCGAGGTCGGCCTGGTCAACGATGGCGCGTCCGTTGAGGTTAGTGTGGCGGGATGTCGAGCAAAGCGTGGAAGGGAGCGTGCTCAAACTTGGCTTGGGATTTTGCCGACAAGACAGAGGGGTTTGTCGAACCAGACAACCCCGTCCTGGACGGGCCAATCGTTAACAGACCCCGGGCCGGGGAGGCCGGCACGCGGATACCCTTGCCTTTGCGCGAGTTACTGATAGGATGCGGACTGCTCGATTCCGTAGTCTCACGGGAACGGAAGCGCCGTGCCCCTCGACCCACGTGAACTGGATAACGAAGACCTCAAGCGCGAGTTGGACGACGCGCTCGGGCACCTGTCGCAAGAGGAGCTCGAGCAGATGTCGCAGGCCCAGCCCGCCGAGCCACACCCCGACGAGAAGGGCCGCATCAGCGGACGCATCATCGACATTCGCGGTGCGGACGTTTTCGTGGACGTGGGCGGCAAAAGCGAGGCGTACTTGCCCCTGGATGAGTTCGAGCCGGATCAGCCGCCCGTCGCCGGCCAGATGCGGACCTTCGTCGTCCAGGGTGTGGACACGGACTCCGGCCTAATGCGGCTTTCGCTCCGCGAAGCCTTGATCGAGGCCGATCTGGAAGCCCTGCGCGTGGGCGACGTCGTCGAGGGGCGTGTGACCGGCGTAAACCTCGGCGGGCTGGAACTGCTCGTCAGCGGCATTCGCGCCTTCATGCCCAAAAGCCACGTGGACCTGAACCGCGTGGAGGACTTCGCGCCCTTCATCAATCGCCGTCTCGAATGCCAGGTCACCGAAATCGACCGCAGGGCGCGCAACCTGGTCGTGAGCCGTCGTCGGGTGTTGGAGCGCCAGCGCGAGCAGGCCCGGCAGGAGCTGCGCTACGCTCTGGAGGAGGGGCAGGTTCGCCAGGGCGTGGTGCGACGCATCGCCGACTTCGGCGCGTTCGTCGATCTGGGCGGCGTGGACGGGCTGCTGCATATCAGCGACATGAGCTACAGCCGTACCCAACACCCGTCACAACTCGTGAAGGTCGGCGACGAGGTCGAAGTGCAGGTGCTCAAGATCGACCTGGTCAAAGACCGCATCTCCCTGGGCATGAAGCAACTGGAACCCGACCCCTGGGAGCTGGCCTCCGCCAACTACCACGTGAGTGATACCGTCGAGGGCCGCGTGGTCAAACTCATGGACTTCGGCGCCTTTGTCGAGCTGGAGCCCGGCGTGGAGGGGTTGATCCCGGTCAGCGAAATGAGCTGGAGCCAGCGCGTCCGGCATCCGCGCGACTTGCTGAGCGAGGGCGATGCTGTGCGCGCCTCGGTCCTGGCGGTCGATCCCGAACAACGCCGCATCAGCCTGAGCCTCAGGGCGCTGGTCGGGGACCCTTGGAAGGGGGCCGGCGAGCGCTACGCCCCCGAGGCGATCGTCAGCGGCCGGGTAACGCGTGTGGTGAAGTTCGGCGCGTTCGTGCAGCTCGAAGAGGGGATCGAGGGGCTGCTGCATATCTCCGAACTGAGTGACCAGCGGGTAAGACGGGTCAGCGACGTGGTCGAACCGGGACAGGTGATCAAGGTCCGGATCAAGTCATTTGATTTCGAGCAACGCCGCATCGCACTCACGCTGCGGGGTCTGTCGGAGGTCCAGGCCGAGGCAGGCGAGGCCGCCGCCGCCGACCAGGACCGCGACCGTCAGCGCGCGGAACATCCTCCCCAGCCGCCACCCGAGCGCAAACGCAAACGGCCCCTGCGCGGCGGGTTGACCTTCTGACAGCCAGCACGGGCTTCCTTGCACGCCTCTTCGACGCAAGAGCCGCAGGCTTCAATCTGCCCGGCTACGCAAGCACCCGCGCGGGCCCCGATCCGCCGCGCGGCGAGCAGGACGTTCAGGTCGAAAGGACTTATGGCCCAGCCGCCGGCGTAGTGATACCGGAACGGAACTCGGGGGACACCATACTGATTTCCTCACCTCATCGATCATGGGAATGGGGATCGAGAAAGGCCGGGCGCAAGCCCAAGCGGCAGGCGAAATTGGTATAATGTCCCCCGATTTGATGTCCCCCGATTTGATGCCGATTTTGATGTCCCCCAATTTGTCCCCGGGCGCAAGAAAAGTCCCCGGCGGGACTCGCCCGCCGGGGATGTCACGATCGCACATTGCGTCCGTTCGCGGCCGCTTACCGACGACGGATCAGCGCCACAGCACCCAGCCCGAGCAGCGCCAGTGAGCTTGGCTCAGGAACCACGGTGCCGAGAACCAGGAACGGGAAGTCGTCAGGAGTAGCGCTGCCGGTGTCCATCACCGCGGCCCAGGCAGTGGTGTACTGCAACGCATTGGCCCAGGGCATGTTGACCTCGCCGGGGTACGTCGTGGGCGGGGCCCACGGACCAGAGCTCAACGTGCCGTCGCTCTGCCAGTCGATCCAGTACGTGCCCGCCGGCAGGACCACGTCGACGTCGCACACGTCCTCCATGATCGGGCGCGCAGTCGACAGGGGGTCCGTGTCCAAGACCCGGTAGATGCCGCTCCAACCTGTGACGGCCAACCGGTTGGTCGTGTAGTCGCCGAAGACCACGTTGCTGGCGGGATCATCGGGAGAGCCGTCCCAGATCTGCAGGTTGACCGCCGTGATGGTGGAGTTGTTCCCCGAGTTGGTCTGGTAGGCGTAGAACACGATCTGGTCAAGGTCCCAGCCCTCCGGATCAGTGATCTCGAAGTCGTCGGCGATACGGTAACCGTAGAAAGCCTGATGGCCGTAGCCATAGGTTGACTCGCCGAGCGACGTCTGCAACTCACTGACGTCAGCTCCCTGGTAGCCACCGCCCGGCGTGGTGATGAGCGGACCATTGTCATACAGCAAGTCCGCTGCCGCGCCGGAGGCGAATACTGTTACTACCAACAATACACCAATTTTTCTCATCCCCTTCTCCTTTGTATAAGACACGAACTGTTGCGCGGGATCGGGTGCAGGACCATCCTCCACTTTTCTCTACCCGCCTCCTCTTACAAACTGTTCGCAACGCTTGCCGTTCCGCCTCGCACAGCCACCCTGCATCCTTGCACCTCCGGGCACAACTGCCGATTTGCCCGAAGTGATCCAGGATTCGACTCAGCCCGCACACCCAACCGGTGCACACACTGGTCTCCCGGTGAGGATCAACAATAGAGGCGCACTGCGCTTCTCCTCCTCGAATCCTCACTCCTAACCATCCAATCTAGCACCTTCGGGCATCAGTGTCAACACTTCTAGGCGACGCCGACGAGAAAACCGCCCACGATCGCGCAACCTCTTTGCCACCAGCGGCTTACGGACCATCAGTCGAAATCGGGGAAATCGGGGGGGATCGGGGGACACCATACTGATTTCCTCACCTCATCGATCATGGCAATGGGGATCGAGAAAGGCCGGGCGCAAGCCCAAGCGGCAGGCGAAATTGGTATGATGTCCCCCAATTTCTCGTGCAGATACCGCGTCGCGCCGGTACTCACCGTCTGCTGCGCCGGCAGGCCGAAGCCCTCCAGATACCGCATCTGGTCCGTCTCGACCGGATTGCCGCCGTCGAACGTCACCTCAAAGTCGCTGTAGGGCATGCCAGTATCATAACCTGCCCTGAGCGCAGCCGAAGGGTCAGCAGTGCTTGGTTCGTGGGAGAGTCGCAGGTGCTCCGGACACTGCTCACAGAGCAGTGGCACGCGGCGGAGAGCGCGAAAACGAAGAGCCGCCCGAGATCGGGCGGCCCCGTTGTTGCCGTGTCGCGCGGCGATTGGGAAGGTAGGGACGTTACGTCTCGCAGCCCAAATTCCACTCCACGATAGCCAGGTCACCCGCGCCCACATGCCCATCGCCATCGAGGTCGGCACGCGGATTCCAGTTGGGATCGCCTTCATGCGAGCAGAAAGAGCCAAGCACCAGCCCCTGATCGGTGTGGTCGGTGTCACCGTCGCCATCGACGTCGCCGGGGCACCACGGCGACCCCGAGCAATCCCAGTCACCGAGCAGCACACCCAGGTCGCTCTGATCGATCGCTTGCGGCGGAGGGTCGTTTATCGCCACGTTGGCAGCGGCGCACGGGTTCGGAGACGTCCAGCAGGGGTCATTCTGTGTGCAGCCCCAGCAGGCCAGCAAATAACCCAAGTCAGCCTGGTCGGCATGACCGTCGCCGTCGATGTCACCGGGGCAAACGTCGTCTTCGCAGTCTGCGTAGCAGCAGTACATGGCGCCCAACGGATCGGGGCAGAGGCCGGCGGCGTAGCTGTAACACTCATCCGGCGCGGTGTGCCAGCCATCGATGGGGTTGTCGTCGTCCCACTGGATCTCACCCTAATGGGACGTCTCGCCGTCCGGAGGCTCACCCCAGTCCGGGCAAAAATCACCCTTGCCACGACCGATGCAGTCGGCGGCCGGCCACTCGCCGTCACCGGTGCCCCACAACATCGTCTGACCACAGGTGCACAGGTAGCTGGTGTTCGGATCGGCGTCCTCGTACGTCAGCAGCCAGATGTTGTACGAACCGGCACCGTCCGCCGGCAGCGGGACCCAATCGTAGCCGCACAGATCGACGTCGGCGAACCAGTAGTTACCGGGGTCACCGAACATGTACCCGAAGTCCACGCGCACGCCGCCGAGCCACGCGCCCTGCCCATTGGGGTCGCCCGTCTGGCAGGTATCATCGAAGTCCTCGTAGTGCTCGACGATGATGCGGCAGTTCTCGCCGCTGCCCGCACCGGTCACGTACCAGTACCAACCAAACTCCAAGCGGTTGATGTACTCGCCGGCGCAAGCCGGGTCGAACTCCATGTCGTTCGAGATGTAGGGGTTGCAGTACGTCACGCCGAAGTACCAGCGGTTGCCGCCGGACTCGGTATTGCTGCCGTCCTCCTGACCGCAGGTATCGAACCCGACCGGGGGGGCGGGCTCGGGAACGGAGTTGCCCTGGCCGTCAGTCTGCGGCTCGAAGCAGTCGAACACGAGGTCGTAAGTGCAGCCCCTAAGGCCGCCGTTATACTCCATCGATTCGATCACCGTCCCATCGGCATCAAGCCATGCGATCCTGATCGGCACGACCGGCTTGCCCTCAACCGTCTGGAGCGTCGGCCCGTCAGCCAGCGCGACCGAGGCAACCAGCCCCAGACAACATAAACACGAAATGAACCTTTTCATGACGAGCCTCCTTCTGCAAAAAGAACCAACTGACCTTGCGAACTGACCGCACCTGTCGGCGTTCGCACGAAAAGGCAGATTCGACGTTCGCCGACTGGCTGACGGACAGCATACCGGAATGGGGCCGCCGACGCCCAGCGGCAGGTCCGTCGCTACCGCTGGAACGGCGCCGACTGGTCCCGCGAGGTCATCTACGAAATCGAAGATGCCAAGATCACCTTCGGCATCAGCGCCGGCACTCTCTAGCGGCCGGGCCCCACCTGCCCTGAGAGCAGCCGAAGGGTACCGACCGGGGCGAGGACTGCTACCCTCGCGTGCAAGTCAATCTCGCGCTGCTTCCGGGCGGCCCTACGGGCACCCTTCGCCCCAGTGCGCCAGCAGAATCCCTAAATCGCTGTGACCCACATGCCCGTCGCAGTCGAAGTCGGCGCACGCGTTCCAACGCTCATCGCCCGGATGCGAGCACCATGCTGCAAGCAACTCGCCGAGGTCGGCGTGATCCACGTCCGCGTCGCAGTCCGCGTCCCCGGGGCGGCATGGGTCCAGGGCACCGATCAACCCGCATTCGTCGTTTTGCTCGGGCGCACACGGTGAACACTCGTGAAAATGATAGTCGCCACCGCGAGTCGGTGCGTCTTCGCAGTCCTGCGGGTCACAGAAGAGCGGGTCGGCCTCGATGTTGGGACCGTATGCAGTAGAGCAATATGTGACGCAGCTCCCAAAGCCGTCCAGCCCTGTCGGGTCCAGGTCGTCACAGCAATTGACAACTCGGCAGGCACCGTCGCCCCACCATTCATCCGCTATCCCCGTGTAGGCGCAGTTGCCCCAGACAACGGTCCGCTTCGGGACACAAGCTCCCCAGATGCCACCGCCAACATTCTGGGCATGGTTCGCGCTGATCGTACAACGCTCAATAGCGGCTGAGGCGTCCTCAATAAAGATGCCCCCGCCGTAGCCGCCGGCGTTGCCGCCGATAAGACAGTTGAGGATCTGAGGAGAAGAGCCGTAAACGCAGCAAATCCCGCCGCCTCCGTGCGCGACGTTCCCCACGATGTGACAGTTCCGGATGATCGGCGAAGAAGCGTTGCTGCAGTGTATTGCGCCTCCGCCGGCGCGAGGGTCGTCGGCTCCTATCGACCCGTTGGTGATGGTAACGCCATCGAGCACCGAGCAGGGGCCCTCCGCTGCTGAATCAAAGAGGAACCCGCGGGTTATGCCCAGCGGGTCCCAAATGCAGTCGATGACACACGAGGCAGGGTCCCCGCTCTGAGAGCGCACAGTGATTGCCTTACCCTCAAAATCAAGGTTGACGTTCCCGGGTCCGCCAAAGACCCCGTCGGCCAGTTCGATGAGGTAACCGTCCGAAGCCGCGTCGATGGCCTCCTGGATAGTATCCGACCCGTCCGGGTAAACGATGATAACCCCTTCCCAGACGCGCAGCATGTACAGATCGCCACTCGCGCACGCAGCAACGTGGGCTCCGCCGCACGTTGCCGTGCCGATGTCAACGTCGACTACGTCGTCCGGTGTGTCAACCGTCCCAATGGGTTGCGAGCTGGCGTGTTCGAACACAAGGACTTCCGGGTTCGTGTCCGGGTCCGTCCAGTTGCCGACAGCGGCATAGGCCCCATCGGTCGTAACAGCGGCGTCAACGGGAACATCCCCGTTCGATGGGTAGTTGTAGGTCCAAAACGGGGGGAAATCCCCGTCACAATCCGCCATCTCAAACAGCTTGACCTTGCTGGGTTCGTCCTCCGAAGCCCAACCCGACACGAGAGTGCTGAAATCCCAAGAACAAGCAAACGTGATCGGCATGTAATCCGACTGGTCGTGCGAGCACTCTACATAGTAGCCAGGCGGGAAGTCGCGCCATTTGCGCATCACGAGCTCGAAGCCTGGTGGGACAAACCTAAAGACGTCGTGCGCCAGATATTCTCCGTCGGGTGAAACGCACAAACCGCTACCCAACGAGAACACGATTCCCGTCCAGTAGTTGTTGCACGAGTCGCGCTTTATCGTAAATATCCGCCCACTTGGAATAGGACTCTCGATATCGATGGCGGTGTAAGCGATGTAGTCGCCGTATCTGCTGACGGCTACCCGGAACGGCATGAATACATCCGGAGAGTTGTGCGTGCAGAGGACACTACCGCTGTCCGCGTCGAAGCAATACATGCGCGAGTAGATCGGGTCGGATTCCTTCTGCACCAACACGCAGAGGGTCGACCCATCTGCCGAGACCACGAGCGCCTTGTCGGGCAGAACGAGCGTGCATGACAAGATCGTATACGACCAATCCGGAACTGCAGAGCTAGCGTGCCACTTGTATACGGTCACGGTCTGGGCGGTTTCATCGTAGTCCAACGCCGCGAAGACGTCCGCCTCGCGCGCGGCAGCGACGTAAAACTTAGTACCGGCGAATACCCAGTCCGGCTCGCCTGACCCTTCAAGCGCGATCAGCTCCACCTGTGCGGGCTGGCCCGATGTGCCCGCGATGACGCGCGCGGTTGGTTTGGAGATCGCGGCGCAGTTGTAGTCTGCCGAATCGTGGTGACGTACCCAGAGAACCCGGCACCTTCCACCGTCCCCGCCACGCGGGGCGGGCACGCCATTGGCCACCGCTGACTCAGCTGCTCCCAACGACACAATCAGCAGGATCTTCGTGAAAGTGATGGT
Source organism: uncultured Planctomycetales bacterium (assembly GCA_964572345.1). Lineage (GTDB taxonomy): Bacteria > Planctomycetota > Phycisphaerae > UBA1845 > Fen-1342 > JAUWXH01. The sequence goes on along the minus strand of CAZNFA010000047.1, from coordinate 25,498 downwards.
GTGACACATCTCTTTGACCTCCTCTGTTGCAACATTTTCCATTCGCCGGAGATTTGTCCGATATCGCAGCAGCCTACCGAGCAGGCTGCTCGATTGCAAGAGCGAATCGCGTTTTTCATTCTGAACCCTCCCCCCTTCCACGGCTGATCCGGTCGATCTTGCCCCCTCCGCCCGCAGAACGGAGATTCCTGCCCGTTTCCGGGCAGCCCCCCTGCCGTCCTCCACGCATCGTCAGCCCCTTCCTGCACGCCCGACCGTCATCCTGCCGATGACAGCGGCGCGCACACCCCCCGCTGCGTCGGCTATCATGCCGCCAGGGCCCCCGGCGCGGCCATGTGGAGCCTGACGGGCCGCGTCCAGGGCGTAAGCAGGGGCGCATCGACGGGGCTGAATCGCTAAGCCTTTGCTGTGCAGAGACTTGCGCCGTCCGCTGCGGGAGGCCCGCCGTGTGCCCCGCTCGGGGAATGGACCGCCCCCGCCGAGGAGTGACTCGTCCACTCCTGGGAATGACTCGTCCGCTCCAAGGAATGGATCATCCACTCCGCGGAGTGGCCCACCGCCGCCAAGGCAGCAACCGTCCCCGGGCCGCCGGGGCGGCAGTGCTTGCCGGGCCGGCGCCGGAGGGGCTGATCCGGCGCCGGGTGTTGCGTATGTCAAGTTGCCCGCGGGCGGCAGCCGCGCTTTACCTCTTGCTCAGAACCTTCTCGGTCTCGGCGCAGAGCTGCTTCACGTGCTTGACGCTGCCGGCGAACATATCCTTCTCGCGCGCGTTGAGCTCGACCTCGATGACCCTTTCGACGCCGTTGGCCCCCAGCATGGTCGGCGTGCCGACGAAATAGCCGCCGACGTCGTATTCCTTATCGCAATAAGCCGCGCACGGCAGAATCCGCTTCTGATCGTAGATGATCGAGGCGGCCATGGCGATGGTGCCGGCGGAGGGGGCATAGTAGGCGCTGCCGGTCTTGAGCAGCCGAACGATCTCAGCCCCGCCGTTGCGTGTCCGCGTGACGATCTCGTCCAGCTTTCCGGCAGGGATGAGCTGGGTAACCGGGATGCCGCAGACGGTGGTGTAGCGTGGCAGCGGGACCATGTCGTCGCCGTGGCCGCCGAGCAGCATGGCGCGGATGTCCTTGACGCTACAGCCGATCTCCATGGAGATGAAGGCGGCGAAGCGGGCGATGTCGAGCATACCGGCCTGGCCGACGACGCGGTTGGTCGGGAACTCGGAGGCCTTCCAGGCCGTGTACACCATCGCGTCGAGCGGGTTGGTGACGACGATCAGGACGGCGTTGGGGCTGTGCTCGACCGATTTCTTCGTGACATCCCAGACGATTTTGACGTTGGTCTCGAGCAGCTCGTCGCGGCTCATGCCGGGCTTGCGCGGGATGCCGGAGGTGATGATGATGACGTCGCTGCCGGCGGTGTCCTCGTAGCTGTTGGTGCCGATGAGCTTGGCGTCATAGCCCTCGATGGGGGCGGCCTGGTACAAGTCAAGGGCCTTACCCTGCGGCATGCCTTCGATGACGTCCACCAGGACGACATCGGCGACTTCCTTGGTGGCCGCATACTGTGCGCACATCTCTCCGACATGCCCGGCTCCGATGACGGTGATCTTTGGACGTTTCATGGCGTTGTCACTCCATAAGTAACCAAGAGGATACCCGCCGACGCATACCCAGCACGCCGACGGTAAGGCGCATTATAACGTCTTCGGGCCGCGTGTGCGATAGGCCCGGCCGGGTGAAACCGCGGCCGGCCGCGGACAGCCGCGGGGGCGATCCGGCGAATGCCACGCTTTCACCCGGGGAACCCGCCCACCCCGCGGAAAGGCGGTATCATAAGGGGTTCGCGGTTGGGCGAGGCATGGTCAGAGGCCTGCCGCGCTTCGCCCCCATCAAAAGCGTGGACGCGTCGATGCCGAGAAATGCCGCGTCAAACAGGCGGGGGCAACGGCAGCCAACGCAGGCGAAAGAATCGCCGCGCGCGCCCGCGCCGGACAACGTGGCCTGGCTCACCGTCTGCGGCGCACGACATAACAACCTCAAGAACATCGACGCCGGGTTTCCGCTCGGGCGGTTCACGTGCGTCACGGGCGTCTCGGGCTCCGGCAAGAGCTCGCTGCTCAACGACATCCTCTACAAGGCCCTGGCCCGGGAGCTGAACCGGGCGACGACGCTGGAGCCGGGCGAACACGACGCGATCGACGGGCTGGAGCAACTCGACAAGGTGATCGCGATCGACCAGTCCCCGATCGGCCGCACGCCGCGCAGCAACCCGGTCACATACATCAAGGTCTTCGACGAGATTCGCGCACTGTTTGCCAAGCTGCCGGACAGCAAGCTGCGCGGCTACAAGCCAGGGCGGTTCAGCTTCAACGTGCACACGGGCGGTCGGGGCGGGGGGCGCTGCGAGGCCTGTCAGGGCAACGGGGCCAACCGGATCGAGATGGATTTCCTGTCGGACGTCTGGGTGCGCTGCCCGGTCTGTGAGGGCAAACGCTTCGGCCGTGAGACGTTGCAGATTCAGTACAAGCACAAGAGCATCGCCGACGTGCTGGAGATGGACGTGCAGCAGGCCCTCGTGCACTTCGACAACATCCCCCGTACCCGCTCGATGCTGCAAACCCTGCACGACGTCGGGCTCGATTACATCAAGCTCGGACAACCCAGCACCACGCTCTCCGGCGGCGAGGCCCAACGCATCAAGCTCGCCCGCGAGCTGGTCAAGCGACCCACCGGCCGCACGCTGTACGTGCTCGACGAGCCGACCACCGGGCTGCACTTCGACGACATCCGCAAGCTGCTCAACGTGCTGCACGGCTTCGTCGATGTCGGCAACACCGTCATCGTCATCGAGCACAACCTCGACGTGCTCAAAACCGCCGACTGGATCATCGACCTCGGCCCCGAAGGCGGCGAGGAGGGCGGCCGCATCGTCGTCGAAGGCACGCCGGAAGAGGTGGCGGCGTACGCGGCGTCATACACGGGGCGGGCGCTGCGCGCGGTCCTTCGGCCGAGTTCAGAGTTAAGAGCAGCCAGTAACGAGTTGAAGAGGACGGCGGGGGCAGAGGCAACCTCAATGTCCGAACTCGCTACTCGGAACTCTGAACTCGCCACTGATGCCATCACCGTCGTCGGTGCCCGGCAGCACAATCTCAAGGACCTGACCGTCTCGCTGCCGCGCGAGCGAACGACCGTCTGCACCGGCGTCTCAGGCTCCGGAAAAACCAGCTTCGCGATCGACACGGTCTTCAACGAGGGCTATCGCCGCTACGTCGAATCGCTGTCCGCCTACGCGCGCCAGTTTCTCGGCCAGATGGCCAAACCGAAGGTGGACCACGTGGAGGGGCTGTCGCCGGCGATTTGCATCGAGCAGAAGGCCGCCAGCAAGAACCCCCGTTCGACCGTGGGGACAATCACCGAGGTCTACGATTACCTGCGGGTGCTGTGGGCCCGCATTGGCACGCCCTACTGCCCGCGCTGCCAAGTGCCGATCGGCACCCAAACCGTGGACGAGATTTGCGACCGGGTCATGGCGCTCGAAGCCGGGTCGCCGATCATAATCCTCGCCCCGGTCACGCTCGGCGAGGGCGAGACCTACGCCGGGCTGTTCAACCGGCTGAGGAACTCCGGCTACACGCGTGTCCGCACCGACGGGCAGATCGTGCGGACCACGCACGCGACGACGCTGGACGCGCGGCGTAAGCACCGCGTCGAGGTGGTGGTGGATCGCACAATCGTCAAGCGGGGCAGGTCGCGCGTCTCGCCCGCGAAGGGGAGTGCGGGCGTCTCGCCCGCAAAGGGGAGTGCGGGCGTCTCGCCCGACAATCGCAGCCGGATCAGCGAGAGCGTCGAGCACGCCTTGGCATTGGGCAATGGCGTAATGACGCTGCTCGTCGAAGAGGTCGAAAAAGTCCACGAAGACAGGGACGAAGGGACGCAGGGACGAAGGGACGGAGAACCGCGGACCATTCCGCAAACTGTGCGGACGCCGGAGCGCGAGTTCATGTTCTCGCAGAAACTGGCCTGTACCGGCTGCGGAACGAGCTATGAGGAGCTCTCGCCGCAGCACTTCGGTTTCAACAGCCAACTGGGCTGGTGCGAGACGTGCGAAGGGCTGGGTGTGCAACGCGGCGCGCCGGCCGCGGCGATCATCAGGCACCCGCAGCGCTCGCTGCTGAAGGGGGCCATCGCCGGCTGGCCACGCATCGAGCCCCGCTCGCCGCTGGGCCGCCTGCTGACCGCACTGTGCGGACGCCTCGGTGTGGACATAAACGCCCCGCTCAGCACCTGGACCACCAGGCAGAAGCAAGTTCTGATGTTCGGCACCGAGGGAGCCGCGAGCCTGAGCACACGCGGCTCACCCACCGGTGACTGGATCGACGGCAGCCAGGCCTTCGCCGGGATGCGCTTCCACTGGCGCGGTTTCTTCCCGACCATCGACGCGGCCACACGACATAGCTGGTCGCTGCGTCACCGCCTGCATAGCGCCGTCACCGACATCCCCTGCGCGACGTGCCGGGGCGGGCGGCTGCGGGCCGACGCGGCCGCCGTGCGCGTCGGCGACAAGACCATCGTCGAGGTCTGCGAGATGCCGCTGGTCCAGTGCGCAACCTTCTTCAGGAAGCTGCCGTTAGACAAACGCCAGCGGCAGATCGCCGGAGAACTGCTCAAAGAAATCCGCAACCGGCTGCAGTTCCTGATGGACGTCGGCCTGGAGTATCTCACACTGCATCGGGCCGCACCCACGCTCGCCGGCGGCGAGGCGCAACGCATCCGGCTGGCCAGCCAGGTCGGCAGCGGGCTGTGCGGCGTGCTCTATGTGCTCGACGAGCCCACCATCGGGCTGCACCCGCGTGACACCCGCCGACTGATCAACGCGCTCAACAAACTGCGGAACCTGGGAAACACACTGTTGTTGGTCGAGCACGACCGCGACGTGATCCGCAGTGCCGACCGCATCCTCGATTTCGGGCCGGGAGCCGGCAGCGCCGGCGGCCAAATCGTCGCGCACGGCCGACCGCCCGACTTCCTCGGAAGAAGGCACCAAGGCAACAAGGCAACAAGGCACGAAGGCACCAAGGCAACAAGGCAACAAGGTAGGGGCCGAGGGACCGAGGGGCCGAGGGACAAAGTGCCGGCGTCGCTGACACGCGCGTATCTCAGTGGGCAGATGGCAATCCCGGTCCCCTCGAATCGGCGGCCCGTGGAACCGTGGCAAGACAGCGGAGAAGGCACGGAGGCACGGAGGCACGAAGGCACAAAGGGAAGACGGGGGACAGCGCCGCCCGCGCGGCCCCACGATCCCGTACGCAACTGGCTGGTGGTCCGCGGCGCCCGGCAGAACAACCTTAAGGACATCGCCGTACCCCTGCCACTCGGGCGGTTCATCTGCGTCACGGGCGTATCCGGCTCGGGCAAGAGCTCGCTGGTGAATGACATCCTGTGGCCGGCGCTGGCCCGGGCGAAGAACTACGCCAACCTCACCCCGGGCGAATACGACCACATCGACGGCCTGCGCGACCTCGACAAGGTCATTAACGTGGATCAGTCGCCGATCGGGAACACACCTTCCAGCAATCCGGCTACGTACACCGGCACGTTCGACTGGATTCGCGAGCTGTTCGCCCGGCTGCCCGACAGCAAGGTGCGCGGCTTCGACGCCGGGCGGTTCAGCTTCAACCGGCCCGCCGGCCGTTGCGAGGCCTGCCAGGGCTACGGCCAAAAACGCATCGAAATGCACTTCATGCCGGACGTGTGGGTCGAGTGCGAGACCTGCGGCGGCAAGCGCTACAGCCCCGAGACGCTCGAAATCCGCTTCAAGGGCAAGAACGTCGCCGACGTGCTCGAAATGTCGGTCGCTGCCGCGCTGGCGCTGTTCAAGAACGTGCCCAAAGTCCGACGGATGCTCCAAACGCTGGCGGACGTGGGACTGGATTACGTACAGCTCGGGCAGCCGGCCCCGACGCTCTCCGGCGGCGAGGCCCAGCGGGTCAAGCTGGCGGCCGAGCTGGGCAAGCCCGACACCGGCCGCACGTTCTACATCCTCGACGAGCCCACCACCGGGCTGCACTTCGACGATATCCACAAGCTGCTGGCGGTGATTCACCGGCTCGTGGACCTGGGCAACACCGTGCTGGTCGTCGAGCACAACCTCGACGTGATCAAGTGTGCCGATTGGGTGATCGACCTCGGCCCGGAGGCGGGCGACGCCGGCGGCTACATCGTGGCGACGGGAACGCCAGAGCGAATAGCGAGTTCAGGATTAAGAGTAGCGAATGGCAAGAGGATGGCCATTTCGCGCACCTCGCCAGCCCAGTCTGACGCGCCTTCACTCGCTACTCTTAATTCGCAACTCACTACTTCACACACCGGCGTCGCGCTCAAACCCATTCTGGAGGCGAGTCCGTATGAAGAGCGCCAGCGCTACGACCCCGCCGAGCACGCCGCCCGCGAGATGGAGGTCGAGAAGGCCGGCTTCGGCCGGATCGGCCGTGAAACGAAGATGCCCTGGCAGGTGGACGGGCGCAAGTGGCACCTGGTGGAGCGCACCAGCCGCGAAGCCGGGCCGACGCATTGGGAACCGGCCGCGCTGGAATACATCGAAGAGCTGATCCACAGAGCCGGCGACTTTGCACCAACCAACTGGAATAACCGCGCCAGCGTCGAGATCACCGCCCCGGGCGCGGAGAAATGGTTCTTCCACGCGCTGACCGGCGGCGAATGGACGCTCGACCTGTACTTCCGCGTCCCGCGCGGCACGTTCAAGTGGCTCGAGCTCGATGAGCAGCTCGGGCTGAAGACTTTCGACGAGCGCGACGACCTGCCGACATACGGCGACTGGTCGCGTGTGGATGTGCGTCGCCGTCACGACGGCCTCGACGCGATCGCCGTTTATGTGCACGACAAAGCCGAGATCGACACGCCGGGCTTCCGCCGATTCATCAAGCAGGCCGCGGCGGCGTATCTGAAGTCGCAGGGGATTGTGAAGAGAGGGGCAAAGGGACAAAGGGACGAAGGGACGAAGGAGCGTCGGGGCATAAGGGGGAAACGATGATTGACGTTTTGCCGCGACGGGCGTTTTTCCGGTTTGAGATTCCGCTGCACTACCACGGCGGCACGCCGTTGATCGACGGCAACGTGAGCAAGTGGGATGAGAAGTACCTGCTGCCGCCGCTGGTGGAGCTGGAGGACGAGCCGCCGTTCGCGGATGTGTATTGGGCGTGGAACGAGGATTGGCTGTACGTAGCATTCGACGTGCCCGACCGGCGCGGGCCGCTGGAGTGCGACACGAGCCAGTGGTGGAAGAAGGACGGGCTGCGGATCTGCGTGGACACGCGCGACGCCCGCGACATCAAACGCGCCACACGCTTCTGCCACTACTTCTACGTGTTGCCCACCGGTGGTGGAACCAGCCGCAAACGCCCGGTCGTCGGCCTGCACCGCATGAGCCGGGCTAAGGAACCGCCGCCGACCGTTGACACATCATTGATCAAACTCGGCGTGCACATTGAGCGGCGCGGCTACGCGGTCGAGGTCGGCATCCCGGCCGCCTGCCTGAACGGCTGGGACCCGGCCGAGCACCCGCGTATCGGGATCTTCTACAAGGTCAAGGACCTCCGCCTGGGCTCGCAACACCTGAGCGTCAACGACGAGCTGGGCTGGAACGTGGACCCGGGCACCTGGGCCACAGGCGTGCTGACGCGTTGAGTAGCTACGCGGCGGGAATACGGCGTCACGGCCAGAGCGCGTCGTGGCCTGGCTGTCGGCGGATGCCGATTTCGAAGGTCCCGGTCAGGACGCGCCGGGTGTGGGCCACGGTGCCCTGGACGCACAGCGGGTCGGCGTCGAGATGCGGGATGAGCACCTCCACGGCGGTACCCTCGGGGATCGGCTTGCCGAGCTGGACTGCTATGCCGGCCGGCGAGATGTTGACCGTCTCCCCGCCCACGGCCCACTCGCTACCGGTCGGGGAATCGAACACCTTCAGTCGGCAGGGGACGCGGTGGGGCGAGCGTGGGACGGCGCGTCGGCGATTGAGGCCGCCGAGCGTTGCCGCCGACGCGGCCTCGGGCGAGGCTACGGCTGGGATCGGATTCTGCACCGGCAAACCTCCAAAGTCTGGGCCATGCAGTAAACCGCGCGATTCTCCACTTATCCTATCGGCCGGCATCAGGCGCGCAGATTAGCCCGGATTGCTCATGGTGACCATGAGCGAATCTCCGTCCCCCACCCTGCAAGGGTGGGGCACCCAGCGGAGCGAAGGGTCTCTGGTTGGTTCCAGCGGCGTGTCCGCGGCCTGGGGCCAGATTCTTCGGTCGCTTCGCTCGCTCAGAATGACAGTGCGACCCGCCGACACGGGGGGGGTCAGCCGCTACGGTAGAGTACTACGTGCTGGTGTCCGCGTCGCCCAGGACTTCCAGGCGGGTGTGCCGGTCAACGACGATGGTTGTGAGCTCGCCGTTCTCCTTTTCGAGCCGCAGCCGACGTAGCCACAGCTTGTCGTTCTTGCCGTGGGAAAACCAGCTTCCCGTCGGCTCCGACCTGGCCCAAACGACCTTACCGACGAGCTCACGCTGCCAGTTGCCCTCACGCCGGTCGATTTCCTGGACGATGCGCACCCGTTGTCCGGGCTTGAGATCGGTGTATGGCATGGCCACTCTACATTCTCAAAGGTGACGCCATGAACACGGGCAAGATGCCCGTGCCACGCTGTGCTGATTGCCACTCTAAACCATGACCCGCCGATTGTATATGTACCACTCGAACAAAACGATCAGCAGCGCCGCGCCGACAAACCAGCGCCAGATCTCCGGCGTGGCGGTGCGGATGCCGCTGACCTCCTCAACCGCCTGGGTACCGATCTTGAGGTTGCCGCGCGGGGCGATGTCGCTCTCGGCGGCGTCCTCGAGATTCACCGCGAAGCTGTCGCGTCCCTCGATACCCGGCTCGACGCGGTAGACCCCCACCCGGTGCGTGCGGGCATAGCGCGCTTGTTGCCCGGGCTCCACGCTGAGCTTGACCTTCGAGCTGTCCGGACAGGTGAGCTCAGCCTCTTGCGTCCCCGCCGGTAGCGGGATACGCAGCGTCTCACCCGGCCGGGTGGGCCCCTGCTCGGCGGTCGCTCCGCCGCTGCCGAGGTAGCGCAGGGCGTTGTAGACGAAGACGGGAAAGCTCGGCTTGATCACCCAGTCGCTCATCTCGACCGAGAAAGAGAGAATGAGGTAATGGCGGCCGTCCCTGGCGTAACGCGTCAGAACCGGCCCGCGCGGACCTTCGATCAACGTCTCCGCCTCGGGCGGCATCTCGAGCACGGTCCCTTTGGCGATATGCACGAAATCCAGCGCGACGTGCCGCAGCACCGGGTGGGTCTCGTCCCACCACATCAACATGTGCGGCCCCAGCTCCTCGCTCGCCTTGATCTCGTCGATCTGCGGCAGCGCGTCGATGAACAGGTAGTTGCCAGTCGGCAGCCGGCCCGTGTCATGGCCATCGAAGATCACCACGTCGTACTTCGACTGCCCCTCTTCCTCAATCTCCTGGGCGGGCGCCGCCTCGTAGGTCTCCGGCGTCATTCTCTCCACATGCTCGAGCGGCAAGCCGACCAGCACGCTCTCGAGAAACGGGTATTCGCTCCTGACCAGCAGCACGCGCAGCTTGCGTGGCGGCGGCACGACCGCATACGCGCGATCGTCCAACGGCAAAGCATCGTCGCGCGACAGCCGGGCTTCCACGACCGCCGCCCGGTCCAGCGTCAGCTCGAAGCTCAGCGAGGCCGTGTTCCCAGTCAAACGCGGCTCGACAGCCGCGGCCGTGCTCTCATCGTCGGGCTGCTCGGGCGCACCTGCGGCCAGGCCGACGGCCTGCACTGCCGACAATTCGCCGTCCACATACAGCGATACGTCCGTCCGGACCGGTTCGGGGCCGAAGTTCTGCACTTGCAGGAAAACGTCCAGAATCTCCGGCCGCTCGTAGTTGCGCCGCGTACGCAGGGCGGTGATGCCGACGTTGTCGCGCGTTTCACCGATCTTGAGCAGCTCCATGGTCCCGGCCTTGAGCACCAGGTCTCCGATGTCCGCGACACCGCCGTCGGAGATCAGCACCAGCTTGGATTCCTGGCCGCCGGGCACGGGCCGCTGATCTGCGGCCGGACTCGCAGCTCCTCCCGGCTGATTCAGCGGATCGGTCAAGGCCACCGCGCCGCGCGACGGCATCATGTACGCCTCGGCCAGCTCCAGCGCCTCGCGCATATTCGTCTGCGCGTCGGTCGGCTCGATCGCCTGGATGAGTTCGACCAACTCGCCGGTGTTGGTCGTGAACGGCGAGAACACGCGGGCGCGGTCGGCGAAGGCGATGACCATCACGCGTGTGCGGGGCTCGGCGCTGCCGAAGGAGAACCAGCCACCGCTGGTGAGGTTGAGCGTCTTGACGTGTCGGATGGCCTGCTCCTTGGCCAGTTCGAGGCGCGTTTGGCCGCCCTCCAGCGCGTTCATCGAGGCCGAACGATCGATGAGCAAGACGACACTCTCTTCTTCGCTGACGGTGGTTTCGACGATCGGGCGGGCCAGGGCGACTATCCCCGCCAGCAGGATGAGCAGTTGCAGCAGCAATAGCAGGTTCTTGCGCAGCCGCTGGAAGGGCGCGTTGACCTGCAGGTCCTGCACCGCGCGTTTCCACAGCAAGGTGGAGGGCACGAGCTGCTCGCGGCGGCGCAGCTTGAGGAAGTAGAGGATCAGCAGCGTCGGAACGACGATTGCCGCAGTCCAAAATGCCAACGGGGCCAGGAAGCTCACCGCAACAACCCACGCTGCCGCAAATAGGACATCACCAGTATATCAAACGGGACGCGCGTGTTCGTGAACAGGTACGTGATCCCGCGTTGCGTGCAGTAGTTCTTGAGCTCGGTGCAGTAGGCCGTCAGGTTGGCCTTGTACTTGGCCAGCAGCGGCTTGCTGATCGTCACCTCGGCGAGGTCGTCGTCCTCCACGTCGCGCAGCTTCAGGTCGCCGGCCAGCGTCGGGTCGATCTCCTCCGGCGACAGCACTTGAATGGCGTAGAGGTCCAGGTTACGGCTGAGCAGGTAGCGCATGCCGTCCACGTAGCCGCCCTTGTCGAGGAAATCGCTGATGACGATCACCACCCCCCTGCCGGTATGGTGCACGGCGAAGCGTTTGCCGACCGCGGAGAAGTTCGACACGCCGCCCAGCGGGATGTTTTGCAGAAAGCCGATGACCTGCGCCACGAGTCGCCGGCCGCGCACGCCGCGCATCTCGTGGGCCAGCCTGTCGGAATACCCGTAGAGGCTGACACGGTCGTAGTTGACCAGGCCGATGTAGGCCAGGGCGGCGGCGACACGCTTGACGTACAGCCCTTTGTGCGGGTCGCCCCAGTCCATGCTTCTGGAGACGTCGAACAGGACCGTGACGTTGAGGTCCTCCTCCTCCATGAACAGCTTGAGCAGCAGCTTTTCGAGCCGGGCGTAGATGTTCCAGTCGAGGAAGCGCAGGTCGTCGCCGACGACGTAGTTGCGGTAGTCGGCGAACTCGACGCTCTCGCCTTTGCGCTTGGAGCGCCGCTCGCCTTTCATGCGGCCGACGAAGATCTTACGCGAGAGCAGCTCGAGCCGATCGAGCCGGGTCATGAACTCGGCCGAGAGGAGCTCCTCGTCGTCTTTGGCTTTTCTCGCCGGGGCGGTTGCCATCGTCGTCAATCTCGTAGCGTCGGGTCTCCGTGCCCGCGATGTAGCGTCGGGTCTCCGTGCCCGACGTAGTACTTCGGAAACGGCTTACAACTCAATGAAAACCCTCGTCCACGGCCAGTCCTGCCAGCGCTCCACCAGACCCGCCCGAACAGGATTGTTAACGATGTAGATCAACACCCTCTCCGCTGTCTCCTCCGTCCGGCAAACGTGATCGTGCCCGGACGGCTGCCACAGCCGCGGCAGGCCAGACCGCTTCATATACTGACTCGTAGTGTAGCCCTTGAACGATTGAAGCCAATCGCTAATCGGCCTTCCCGAATCCACCGGCGATAGCAGCACGTGCAGATGGTCGGGCATCAGGGTGAACCCATACACCCGATAGCCGAGTATTTCACAGCTCTTCGCAACGCTATCGCACGTCAGTCGAGCAAGGTCCGCGTCGGCGAATGGGTGACGGGAATCCGCGCCGATGGTCATGTGGATGTCGGCGTCGCCCGCGTAATCACAGTCCGGCAGCCGCACTGCGCGGCCGCGGCCGTGTGTACGCAGTTCGCGAAGCGGTATGTTCTTTCGGCAGTGAGACATCATTCGGTTGCCACGTCGGGCACGGAGACCCGACGCTACATTTCCCGGCGCTACGCGTCACGCGGCCGCTTCGGCGGCGGTGGGGACGTTGGCGAGAATGTCGTTCAGGACCTCGTCGGCGCTCAGGCCTTCCGCTTCGCCCTCGAAGTTGAGCAGCAACCGGTGACGCAGGCCCGGCATACAGGCCTTCTTCACGTCGTCAAAGGCGACGTTGTAGCGGCCGTCGAGCATGGCGTAGATCTTGGCGGCCAACGTGAGCGCCTGGGCGCCGCGCGGGCTGGAGCCCCAGCGGACGTACTTGTTGACCGCCTCGGTCGCGAAGGCCCCGCCGGGGTGTGTCGCCAGCACCGTGCGAATGATGTAGTCCTCCACGTGCGGGGCGATCACGATGCGTTTGACCAGCTCCTGACCCGCGATGATCTGCTCGCCGGTCAGAACGGGCTTGATATCGGGCGTGTAGCCGGTGGTGGTCCGATCGATGATCTGCTTGAGCTCTTCGCGGTTCGAATAGCCCACCAGCACCTTGAAGAAGAAGCGGTCGAGCTGGGCCTCCGGCAGCGGGTAGGTGCCCTCCTGCTCGATCGGGTTCTGCGTGGCCATCACGAAGAACGGTTCCTCGAGCTTGTGGCGTTGGCCGCCGGTGGTCACCGTGTGCTCCTGCATCGCCTCCAGCAAGGCCGACTGGGTTTTGGGTGTGGCCCGGTTTATCTCGTCGGCCAGGACCATCTGGGCAAACAGCGGTCCGCGTTGGAACTCGAAGTGCCGCCGGCCGCTCTGCGGGTCTTCGGTGATGATGTTGGTGCCGATGATGTCGGCCGGCATCAGGTCGGGGGTGAACTGAATACGCGAGAAGTCTAGGCTGAGCGCCTGCGCGAGCGTTCGAATCAGGAGCGTCTTGCCCAGCCCGGGCACGCCCTCCAGCAACGCGTGCCCGCTGGAGAACAGGCACACCAAAACGCCGTCCACGATCTCGCTGTGCCCGACGATCATTTTGCCGATTTCGTTGCGGAGGTTGTTGAAGTCGTCGCGAAACTGCGCGACCAGCCGCTCAACCTGGGCTTCGTCCCGTATGGCCATCGATTTCTCCCTTGAGCGCGCCTGCCCCAGACGGCCGCTGCTTCGGTCCGCACGGCGGACCACGGCAGGTGGTGGCGCCGGCCGCTACACGGCGGACAAGCCCGTCCCGAGCGCAGCCGGGGGGACGCCCGCCCTACCCTCGAATGTTGGGGATTCTAGGGGGGAACGGCCCGCGTGTCGCGGTCAGCGGACCGGGATCGAATCGGGCTCTTGGGGCACGTGAGCGGGGACGAGGAGCGACGGGAGCCTGGGCTGCCGCGCCTGTGTCAGGCCGCGGCGGTACCGTGTGCCCGGGCCAACTCGACCAGTTTGTCGAACGCGACCGGGTCGGCGATCGCCACCTCGCTGAGCATCTTGCGATTGAGGAACACGCCGGCTTTTTTGAGCCCGCCGATGAGGCGGCTGTAGGAAATCCCGCGCGTGGTGCAGGCACCAGTGATGCGAATGATCCACAAGCCCCGGAACTCGCGTTTGCGGACGCGTCGGTCGCGGTAGGCGTATTGCCCGGCTTTGATGACGGTCTGCTTGGCACTTTTGAAGAGCTTGCTGCGCGTGCCGCGGTAGCCGCGGGCCGCGCGCAGAATCCGCTTGCGTCGCCGACGAGTCACGGCACCGGGGCGAGTACGAGGCATCTCAATCTCCTACAGCAATCCGCAGCTAGCGCATGCCGAGGGCCTGCTTGATGCGGTCGGCAAACTTGCTCTCAATCACAACCCGCCGGCGCAGCCGTTGGCGACGAGTGCCGGGCTTGCCGCTCATCAGATGGCCGCCGAAAGACATCTTGCGCACAACCTTGCCCCTGGCGGAGATCTTGACGCGTTTGCGCAGTCCCTTGTGCGGTTTGAACTTAGGCATTTTCTACCCTATCAGCTACAATGCCGAATTCCTTAATTTAGCCGCGCAGGCACCAAGGGGCAAGCGGCCCTGCCGAAAATCGCCCCCCAGCCTCCACGCACGTTGCCGAGCCGCCCCCGGCACCGTAGCTTACCCGCACCCGGGGTGAACGGGGCCGGCGGTGAGCAGCAGACCCCGGACGGACCTGATTCCGGCAGTTCGGCCGAAGCCGATCCGTGCCCGCCGTCGATAAGAGGACTATTCGCGGGGAACGACAGACGCCGACGCGCCAGGGAGGTCTAGCAGGAGCATGGTCAACAAGCGGCTGGGGATCATTGTGGGGGGCGGCCCGGCTCCGGGCATCAACGCCGTCATCGGCGCCGCCACGATCGAGGCGATCAATCGCGGCTTCGAGGTGATTGGGTTTTATGAGGGGTTCCGTTGGCTCTACGCCGACGAGTTTGATCCGGCACGGCACTCCGTGCGACTCGACATCCCACGGGTCGCCCGAATCCATTTCAACGGGGGCTCGATCCTGCGAACCTCACGCACCAGCCTGCTGGACGAAGGGCGACTGAAAACACACACCCTGGTCGCCCCGGACGCGGCCAAGATCGCCCGCGTTTTGGGTAACCTGCGGCAACTGGGCATCGACTGCCTGCTCACCATCGGCGGGGACGACACGGCCCTCAGCGCCCGCTTCGTCTGCGACTCGGCCGACGGCGAGATGCGCGTCGTGCACGTCCCCAAGACGATCGACAACGACCTGCCCTTGCCGCACGACGTGCCCACTTTCGGCTTCTCGACCGCCCGCTTCATCGGCACCCAATTGGTCAAGAACCTGATGCGCGACTCGAACACCACCGGACGCTGGTACCTGGTCGAGACCATGGGACGCCGCACCGGCTGGCTGGCCATGTCGATCGGTATGGCCGCCGGCGCCACGATCACACTGATCCCGGAAGAATTCGCCGAGAGAACCAGGCTTCGACACATCGCCGACGTGCTGGAAGGGGCCATGCTGAAGCGCCGCGTGATGGGGCGCCCGGACGGGGTGGCCTTGCTGGCCGAGGGGCTGGCGTACCAACTGGGCGATCGTGAAGAGCTGGAGCAGTTGCTCGGGCACAAGGTCCCGCTCGACGCGGCCGGCCATCTGCGCCTGTCCGAGGTCCAGTTGGCCGAGCTGCTCAGGACCGAGCTTCAGAATCGTTTCAAGGCCCGAGGGCAATCGGCGTCGCTGGTGGCGCACGAGTTGGGCTACGAGCTACGCTCCGCTGACCCGACGCCCTACGACATGTCCTACTGCCGCAGCCTGGGCTATTTCAGCATTCAGCTTTTGCTGACCGACTACGACGCACCGTCAGCGGTGATGGTCAGCCTGGTCAACGGGAACCTGCAAGCGATCGACATGCACGACATGATCGACCCCCAGACCAATCGCACGCGCATCCGCACCGTGGACGTGCAGTCGGACATCTACCGCGTCGCGCGCGCCTACATGATCCGCCTGGAACGGGCTGACCTGGAAAACCCCGCCATGCTCCAGTCCCTGGCCGCCCAGGCCAAGCTCTCGCCCGAGGAGTTCTACAAGCGCTTCGAGCGGGCCGCGACGCGACTGATCGACGGTGTCCCGGCCGCGGTGAGCTAAGCACGTACCCGCCGGGCTCGGCCGGCAGCGGACGCGCATGGGCGCCACGCCGCCGGGCGGGTACCATTCGCCGCAACGCGCGACCGACCTCACCACCAGGAGGAGTCCCGCAAGTATGGCTGACCAACTGTTGGACCAACCCGAGAAGCTGAGCTGGCGTTTCCCACGGACCTTCTGGTTCGCCAACGGGGCCGAGCTGTGTGAACGGGCCGCCTACTACGGGATGTTCATCACGCTCATGCGCTACCTCAACCAGGACATCGGTTTCACCGACATACAAGCCGGCCTAGTCAGCGCGCTGTTCGCCGGCTTCATTTACTTCTTCCCCACGTTCATGGGCATCTTGGCCGACAAGATCGGGTTCAAGCAGGCCCTCATGTTGGCCTTCACCCTGCTGACTGGTGGCTACGCGTTGCTGGGGGCCTTCCAGCTCAAGGTCACCGCCGTGCTATCGCTGGCGCTGATCATGCTCGGCGGCGCGATCATCAAGCCGGTCATCTCCGGCACGGTCGCTAAGTGCAGCGACAGTGCTCACCGCGCGCGGGCGATGTCGATCTTCTACATGGTCGTGAACATTGGGGCGTTCTCCGGCAAGGGTCTGGCAGGCTACCTGAATGAGGCTCTGGGGCTGCAATACATCAACTTCTACGCCGCCGGTATGTCGTTCGTCGCCCTGATCCTCGTGATGTTCTTCTACCGCAACGTCGATACGGAGGGCACCGGCAAGACGCTCAAAGAAGCGCTGCGCGGGCTGTGGAAGGTCATGCAGCATTTTCGCTTCTTGAGCCTGATTCTGATCATTGCCGGCTTCTGGCTCATCCAGGGCCAGCTTTACGCCGCCATGCCGACGTTCGTCGAGCGCGTGCTCGGCATGGGTTACAAGCCCGAGTGGCTCGCAAACATCAACCCACTGACAGTGGTGATCTTCGTCGTGCCGATCACGCATCTGGTACGCAAATTCCGGCCGGAAAACGCGATCGGCATCGGCTTGCTAATAATCCCATTCACGGCGCTGGTCATTGCCATAGGCTCGCTGCTGCAGAACGTGGCAGGCGTGCTGAACGCCCTGATCGTGATGATCTGCCTGGGGATCGCACTCCAAGGGCTGGCCGAGTGCTTCCTGTCGCCGAAGTTCCTCGAGTACGCTTCCAAACAGGCGCCGCGCGGCGAGGTGGGCCTCTACCTGGGCTATCAGCACCTAACCACTTTCGTCGCCTGGCTGGTCGGCTTCTTCGCCGCCGGTGTGCTCCTCAATTCCTTCTGTCCGGACCCGCGCAAGCTCGACCCGCCCACGCGTCACGCCTGGCGTCTGGCCATCGATCCGAAGTACCAGTTCACGCTGGACGATCGGATACCCGCCGACCTGGGCGACAACATCCCGGTGCCCCACTCGCTCGCTCAGGCGTTGCGCGACCACAACTTGGAGCTGCCAGAAGATGTGGTGCTGGCAGAAGCCAAAGCCAAGGAGTGGTGGACAGCCGATCCCGAGCGGCGCTGGCGGATCGAGGAGCAACTGGTCACCATTGAGGAGCAGTGGCCCGACGGCAAGCCCCGCTGGGCGTTGTGGCGCTCCCCCAGTGCGCTACACGTCACGCCGGACGGCCCGCGCTGGACACGACCCGGTGGCCAACCCCCCGAGAGCTTCACGCTCGATGCCAAGTTCTGGGGGCATTTCGAGTCCGATGAGCCTGTCCACGCCGAATTGCGCGAGGCTCTCGCACAGCGTGGCCTCAGGCTGCCCGACGATGCCTCGATCCGGCCAGGGAAATCTGTCGATCGCCAGCATGAGAGCGCGCTGTGGAAGATCGTGATCAAGTACTACTCTGTTGAGGATTCCAAGTTGGAGGCGGCCGGCGACGCGCACGCCGCCGGACGCGACAAGGCCCTGCGCGACGTTTTGCTGCACGCGGCAACCGGACGACCGCCGGGCGAAACTCCGCCCCTGCCGAAGCAGTACGAAAACGCCCACTACATCTGGTTGGCCTTCACCGGCGTCGGCTTCAGCGCCTTCATCGCGCTGCTCGTCTTCAAGTTCGTCACCAACGCGATCGACAAGCGCCGCGGGGGAGTCGTCGACTCCAAGGAGCCGGTGGGCAGTGGGTAATCACCGGACAGACGAAACGCCTGGCGCGAGTTCATTGCTGATCAGGGCCGAACCGTCGACGTGACGACGAAGTAGCGCCAGAGCTGCCATCCCGCCTGAGGCTCACAGCCCGTGGCCTCGATGACTTCCTGCGGAATGCCTATCCAACGAGCGCTCTCGTAGCCCTTGAAAACACAGCGCGTCGAGGCCGGCAGCGCCTCGACGTTCTCTATCCAGATGCCGATCGGTTGCTCGAGTTCACTGCCGTTAACGGTATCGACCAGCAGAGTCTTCGTGCCAACTTTACCCTGCTCAGCCCCCATCCGAACGCCCTCAATGGTCAGATAGGATCCAATCGGTCGCCCAAGCCGTCCCATCGGAACACGATCGCCCCTCTGCTGCGGCGCCGTTTCGGTCGCCTCACGTCCGGAATTTACACAGCCTGTCACAAAGACGAGGCAGCTCAGCCCGGCGGCGACAATCACCAGTCTCACAATCATCGTTGGTCACTCCATCTCTTCACGGCCTCTCAGCCTCATGTCGTTCCATCACGTGGCCGGCGGATACGGCGGCTCATCCGGTCGCGGCAGGCGCTCGTCCACCGCCGGCAGCGGTGGGCCGCCGCGCTGGGGCTTGTCCAGGTAGTAATACGCCGTGCTGCTGTAGTCGTTACTGAGCTTGTTGGCGTGGCCGTGCTCGATCGAGACCAGGATCGACTTGCGAAAGCGGATCGGGTCTTCGACGTGGTAGCGATAGACAGACTGCTTGCCCTTCCATTTCCACTGCTCTGTTCCGCTGTAGAGCAGCACGCCGTGGTATGGGGCCTGGTGCTCCTGCGTTGGGCAGAAGGCGCAGTTGTACCAGTCTTCGGTACCGGTTCCGTGAATTGACGGCGGCCAGGGTTCGCCGTCGATGAACACCATGTCGTCTCCCTCGCCGAACCAGTCGTTCTTCTGGCGCTCGAAGACGTCAACATCCAGGTGGGCGCCGCAGTAAATGCCGTTACCCTTGGCATCGAGGATGACGTAGTTGTCCTGGCCGGTGGTGTTCAGGCTGCGCGGATCGCCCCCTTGGTACATCATCTCGCGCCACTTCGCGCCGCCGTCGTCGAGCTTCTTCAAGTGGGCGTGCTCGTCGCCCCAGCCTTCGGTCGGGCTTTCGCGCCGCCATTGGACGTGGAAGTAGCCTTGCCCGTCGAGCGCCTTCGGCGAGTCGTAGGCCTCGTAGTCGAAGTAAAAGTACAGCCCGAACTTCTCCGAGCCGGGGTTCTCAATCTCGACACGAGCCGATTTGCGAAACGGCATCGGCCAATAGCAATTGAACCCGCGGCCGTCCTCCGGGCTCATCTGCAAGACGGCGGTGACGAAGTTCTTGCGTTTGGCGTGCCCCAGGCCGAAGAAATCGCCGATCGGGCATTCGACGCTCGGCTCTTTGCCGCCGTCCCAATAAAACCGCAGCACGACCCGCCGGTGGTAATCCTCGTTCGGGAACCACATGGTCATCCAGATGTGCCGGATGCAGCCCGGGCCGTCGATCTCGGCGAGCGTTTTCGTCTCGCCTGGCTGAATATCCACCCAGTCCCGATTCCCGCCGGTTGGGTCATAGCTGCTAACGCGTTTGCTGTGGTAATCTCGCAGAATCGGCAAACCTGCCAGGCCGGTCATGCGTAGCATTTCCTAGCACCTCTGTAGCGGCCGGGCTCTGTCCCGGCCGTAGTAGCGGAACACTCTTCGAACACCTACGGCTGGCGCGGAGGCCAGCCGCTACATTCTTTACCCCTTCAATCCGCTCAGCACCACGCCCCGCACGAAGAACCGCTGCATCGCCAGGAAGAAGATCAGCACCGGCACCAGCACGATGATGGCCGCGGCCATTTGCAGCGGCCAACGCATGCCGCCGTACGAATCCTTGAACACGCTCAGGCCAACCTCGAGCGTGCGCATGCTCGTCGAGCTGGTCGCCAGCAGCGGCCAGTAGAAATCGGTCCAGGTCCAGATGAAGGCAAAGGCAGCGACGGTGGCCAGGGCCGGCTTGGCGGACGGCACGATGATGTACCAGAACAGCCGCAAGTCACCGCACCCGTCGAGCCGGGCGGCGTCGTCCAGGCTCTGCGGCAGCGTGATGAAGAACTGCCGCAGCAGGAACGTGCCGAACGCGGTGCTCAGGTACGGGTACGGGATGATCAGCCCCCAGTAGGTGTCAAGCCAGCCGAGCTTCTGCACCAGCGTGAACAGCGGCACGATCAACACCTGCGCGGGAATCATCATCGTCAGCAGGAAGACGAAAAACAGCGTGTCGCGCCCGCGCCAGTTCAGCCGCGAAAACCCGAACGCCGCCAGCGAGCACAGCACGAGCTGGAACACCACAACACCAGCGGTGACGATGAAGCTATTGACCGCGAAACGCCAGATGGGCAGCTCGCCGTAGGTGAGCACTTCTCTGTAGTTCTCGAAGTGCCAGCCGTCGGGCCGGAACAGGTTGCTCATAGTCGGGATCTGCGCGTGCGGCGGATGGAGCGAGGTGAACGCCATCCACACCAGCGGGACGACCATCATCAGGGCGATGAGGGCTAGCGTGCCGTACGCGAGGATGACTCGGACGACCCTCATAGCAACGGCTCCCGTGTCATCCTGAGCGCAGCGAAGGATCTCGTTGCCTCGAAGAACCGGGCCGAGGTTCTTCGGTCGCTGCGCTCCCTCAGAATGACGCATACGCGTCCACTCATGCCGCCGCCCCTTCACCCAGCCCGCGGCGCATGATCCGGAACTGCAACAGCGCGACGATCAGGATCATGGCAAACAGGACGTACGACATGGCGCTGGCCATGCCGACCTCGAATTTCTGCCAGGCCTCCTTGTAGATGTGGTAGAGCACGACGTCGGTGGTTCGGCGTGGGCCGCCGCGGGTCATCATGTAGACTTCCGTAAACAACTGGAACGAGGCAATCGTCGTCGTCACCACCACAAACAGCGTCGTCGGTGCCAACAAGGGCAGGGTCACGTGCCGAAACCGCTTCCAGGCCGTGCACCCGTCCAGCGCCGCCGCCTCGTAATACGTCTGCGGCACGCTTTGAATGCCGGCCAGAAAGATGATCATGCGTGGTCCCAGCCCGATTCCGAGACTCATCGCCACCAGGGCGGCCATGGCCCAGCCCGGTTCGGCCAGGAAATTCCTGGTTCCCTCGCCGCCCAGCCATTTGAGCGAAGCGTTGATCAACCCCACCTCGGGCAGCAGGATCCAGATCCACACCATCGAGATTGCGACCTTGGAGCCGACGGCGGGAATGTAGTACAGCGTTCGGAAGAGGCCGATGCCGCGCAGCCGCTGCGCCACCAGCGCCGCGACCGCCAGCGAGGTAACGACTCCCAGCGGCACGCTGAATACGACGTAGATCAACGTGTTGTAGATCGCGTTGCGGAAGAAGGGGTCGGCCAACATCGTCGTGAAGTTGGCCAGCCCGATGAACGGATGGTCTTCCTTCAGCAGGTGCCAGCGGTGCAGCGACATGTAGCCGGCGAACACCATCGGGAACAATGCGAACAATGCCAGGTAGAGCGTCGCGGGCGCGACGAATAGATAACCCCGCCAGTTGTTACCACCGCTGACGTTCACGGTTCCCTTGTGGCACGGGCTAATAGCCCGTGCAGCACCGGCTATTAGCCGGTGCCACAGTGGACACGCTCGTCCGCCACGGGCGGCGGACACTACATTTTCACTTTACCAACGCCGCGTCGATCAGCTTGGCTGTCTGCCGCAGCGCCTCTTCGACCGGCAACTCGCCGTCCGAGTAAAGGATATCCTCCATCATCTCGCGGCCGAGCTCCTCGATAAACGGGTAGCGTTCAACCATCGCACCCCAGGGTGGCCGGGCATACGCGACCTCTTCAATGAACGCATCCTCGATGGGGTCGCCGGCGTATTGGGCGGCGGCCTGCTTGTTCGCGGAGATCGCCAGCCCCGACGCCACACGCCGCACTTGGACATCCTTGCTGGTCATGAACTTGATGTATTCCCAGGCCAGCTCGGGGTACTCGGACTTGCTGGTAATGGACAGGCCGGTCTCGTAAATGACAGTGACGCGCCGGCCCGTGTTCGTCGGCAAGCCAACGACGCCGAAGTCGATCCCATCGGCCTGATAGTCGATCATCATCCAGTGACCCTTGAGCTGCATCGCTGCTCGTCCGTCGCGGAACAGATCAACCCCCGCCGCCGCGATCTCTTTGAGGTGTGGCGCCACATGGTGCTTGGTCATCAAGTCCACGAGGAACCGCATGGCCCGGGTCGTCTCCGGCCCATCAAGGTAGCCGCTGGCCTTCTTCCCGCTTGGGTCGAGCACATCGCCGCCGCCGGTCCACAACCACGGCACCCAGAACGGCATCACGTTCTCGAAGTTGACGCCGTACTGAACCGGCGCCTTCCGGGAGTCATCCGAGCGGATGGTCAGCTTCCTCGCGGTCTCCAGGAAATCCGCGCACGTCCAGCCCGCACGCGGGTACGGCACGCCGGCCGCATCGAAGAGCTTCTTGTTGTAGTACATCACCATCGGCGTGAAATCGAGCGGGATGGCGTACAGCCGCTCGCCACGCCGGGCGATGTTGGCGACGTTCTCGAAGTAGTCGCCCAGGTCGAACTTGGTGTCGCGCTCGACAAACGGCGTCAGGTCGCGCAGGACGTTGTTATTGATGAACACGGCCGCCGACGAGGCATCGAGCGAAATCACGTCCGGCACGCTGCCGGTGACGTGCATCATCAGCAGCTTGGGGGCGTACTGTCCATCCCCGGGAATCTGCTCGATCTGCACGCGCACACCAGGGTGAAGCGCTTCGAACTCCTCGCGAAGGCGGCGCTCCAGCTTCACGAACTCCGACTCAACCTGTGCGCCGCCCCAGTTCGCGACGCGCAGCACGGTCGTGACCGTCTGTTCGTCGTCGGCGCACCCGCCCGCCAGGCTGAGGACAACCACCGCACCAAGAATGAGCCGGGCTGCGCGCATGGGTACCGCCTTCACACGCTTCGGCGCCGTGGCCCGCGGTGGCTCCACGCTCACCGCACGAGCCGCGCGCCGGTGTTCGACGTCACCGCCAGCATAGGGCTCGCCAAAGCGTGAGACAACCTGCCCGAGCGGTCCGTCCGATCCGTACACCGGGTTCTCCCCCTGTCGCTCTGAGGGCGCGCAGCGTGCTGTCATTCTGAGGGCGCGCAGCGTGCCGTCATTCTGAGGGAGCGCAGCGTGCCGCCATTCCGAGGGAGCGCAGCGCGCTGTCATCCTGAGGGAGCCCAGCGTGCTGTCATTCTGAGGGAGCGGAGCGACCGAAGAATCTGGCCTCAAGCGCCCGCAGAGCCAGATCCTTCGCTAGCGCTCAGGATGACAAGCATTCGCTAACGCTCAGGATGACAAGCATCTACCAGCGCTCAGGACGACGAGCACTCAGCGTGCCAAAGCCCGGCCAGCTCGCGCCTATCCCCGCCCCATCGGCGGTGTCCAACAGGTGGCCAGGGGCCTTATACTCTGCGTCGGCAAACCGCCACCAAAGGAGCCACGCGAATGAGCCGACCGGTCTTATCCGTTCTGTGCGCGATGTGTGTCGCCGTCGCCCTCACCGGCTGCGCGCGAAAGTTCACCCATGAACGCTTTTCCATGATCCAAGAGGGCGTGGACGACCGCTTCGACGTCGAACAGATCCTGGGCCAGCCCGAATTCGACGCCGACGACGAATGGCACTACGAGGACCTGGACCGCCACATTGCGGCCCGCGTGTTCTTCGACGAGGACGGCGTCGTGCGCGGCAAGGAGTGGATGGACGCCAAGTCCGGCACGTGGGAGGGCCGTCACCCGGACGCCGACGAGCCGCCCGAGGGGGAGGTGCGCGAACAGCACATCAAGGCCCGGCGGATCGACGACGACTGAACCGTGGTCTTAACGCGGGTGCCCCACGTTCTCCGAACGTGGGCTCTCGATTCTTCCCCCCACCTGCGCCGGGTGCGGGTGCCCCGACGCTGGTGCGAGAATCCCTTCTTGCACCCGAACCCGCGGGAACCCGTTCTCGCCTCACCCACCCTCTCTACGGGCAGCCCTCGCCCCAGTGGGCCAGCAGAACACCCAGGTCGGCCTGGTCGGTATCGCCGTCGCAGTCGCAGTCGCCGGGGCAGTCGCCGCCGGTGCAGCCCCAATCCGCCAGCAAGATGCCGAGGTCCGATTGATCGACGCAGCCGTCGCCGTCAAGGTCGCCGGGAATCCCCACCGACTGATTCAGCAAGACGGATACGCTGTTGCCGTCGGCGCTCGTCACGGCCAGGTCCGCATCCGTGTCATCATCCAGATCTGCGAGCGCGACGCAGGTAGGAAACCTGTCGGTCGTATAGGTGTCCTGCGCCCCGAATGTGCCATCCCCGTTGTTGAGCAGCACCGAGACGTTGTCCGACATATAGTTCGCCGTGGCCAGATCCGCCGCCGCGTCGCAATCCAGATCCTCGATCGCGACGGAAAAAGGCATCGTGCCGGCCGCGTAGGTGACGTGCGCCGCGAACGTGGCGTCCCCGTTGTTCAGCAGGACCGAAACGTCGTTGCTCATGAAGTTCGCCACGGCCAGATCCGGATCTTCGTCGCCGTCCAGGTCCGCGCTCGCGACAGAGACAGCCCCATTACCGGTCACGTAGGTGACATGCCCTGCGAATGTGCCGTCCCCGTTGTTCAGCAGGACCGAAACGTCGTTGCTCGTGAAGTTCGCCACGGCCAGGTCCGCATCCTCGTCATCGTCCAGGTCCTCGATCACGATGCCATAAGGGTTAAGCCCGACACCGTAAGTCGCATGCAGCGCGAACGAGCCGTACCCGTCGTTCAGCAGGATCGAAACGTTGTTGTCGTCGTAGTTCGTCACGGCTAGGTCCATATCTTCGTCACCGTCTAGGTCCCCAAGCGCGAGCGACCAAGGCGCAACGCCGACGCTGTAGGTGACCTGCGGCGCGAACGTGCCGTTTCCGTTGTTCAGCAGGACCGAAACGTTGTTACTGCGCCAGTTGGCCACGGCCAGATCACCATATTCGTCGCCATCCAGGTCCGCGATCTTGACGCAAACCGGCCCGTCGCCGGTGGCGTAGTAAACCGAGGCGGTGAATGTGCCGTCCCCGTTGTTCATCAGGATCGAGATGCTGTCGCTCTCGTTGTTCGCCACGGCCAGATCACCATATTCGTCGCCGTCCAGGTCCTCGATCGCGACGGACCACGGCGCAAGGCCGACGCCGTACGGAACCGGCTCCGCAAAGAGATCGCCCGCCAGGCAAACGCCCGGCAGGGCCAGCAAGGGCAGCACCAGCGCCGCCGCCAGCGCCGGATGGCGCACGCGGAACCCTCGAGCATCGGCTGGCTGGACGCTGATCACGCGGAGCGCCCCGGAAAGACCGTCACCGGGGCAAACGAAAGAACCATTGATCCAGGAGAACTTCATTTCGAACCTCCTCTCCTCAAGCTGTGAAATGCGGCGGGCCGCAGAAGCGAACACTACGCGCTGCAAACCCACCTAGCCCGGATTATTCACGGCCGAGTTGACAAAAGCGGCCTTCGTGCTGTCTAA
>CAZNFA010000046.1:0-36380 GCA_964572345.1 uncultured Planctomycetales bacterium | reverse complement strand
GCTGGGCCGCAACTTCTGCAACAAGCTCTGGCAGGCCGCTACGGGGTTTGTGATTCCCAACCTGGAGCGACGGAACGACGAAGCGACGGAGCGACGAAGGGGAGATGTAGCGGCCGGGCCCCGTACCGGCCGTCCGGGTGGCATGGCCGTGTCGGCCGTGTCTTCCGTCCCTAGGCCACTGAAGCCGGACGAGCTGGCCATCGAGGATCACTGGATCCTTTCGCGTCTGGCCGGCTGCATAGAGGAAGTGGACCGCCGTTTCGAGCGCTACCAGATCAACGAGTTGGCCAACGCGCTCTACGCCTTCTTCTGGAGCGACTTCTGCGACTGGTACATCGAGCTGGTCAAGCCGCGCCTGTATGGGAATCACGGGCAAGATGCCCGTGCCACCCAATCGGCCACCGTCGCGCGCCAGGTGCTGGCCTGGGTGCTGGATCAGACGCTGCGGCTGCTGCACCCGATCGCCCCGTTCATCACCGAAGCGCTGTGGAAGCAGCTAAACGACGCCGCCCCGCAACGCGGCATCGAAACCATCTGTAGCGTCGGACCTCCGAGTCCGACGCCGGATACCACGACCATACCGTCGGCGCTGATCGTGGCTCCGTGGCCGGACGCGGCTGCGTGGAGCCGCGCGACGGACGTCGAGCACGACATGCGGGCACTCCAGGACGTGATTCGGGCGCTGCGCGACATCCGGGCGCATGTGAACCACATTCGGGCTGCCGGCAAACAATCTTCGATCCGCAAGCTGCCGCAGGCGGTCATTCGCGCCGATGCGCAAACCGCCCAGCAGCTCGTGCAACGGCTGGCCGTGATCCAGCGTCTGGGGCAGTGTGAGGCGCTCCAGATCGGCCCCGACGTCACCAAGCCGCCCGAATCCGCCAGCAAGGTGCTTCCCTGTGGCACCGGCTTCCAGCCGGTGAACATCGAAGTGTACGTGCCGCTGACGGGGCTGGCGGATCTGGAGATCGAACGCCGGCGGCTCAGCAAGGAGCGCGACGAGCTTGCCGGTCACCTGAAACGGCTCAAAGCCAAGCTGGCGAACGAGAACTTCGTAAACAAGGCCCCGGTGGCAGTCGTCGAACGGGAACGAACCCGCCTGGCGGAACTGAAGGAACGCTTGGCAGCAATCGAACAGAACCTGGCGGAGGTAAGTGGATGAGGACACAGGGACGAGGGGAGTGCGGGCGTCCCGCCCGCGAACGAACCGACCGGCCAAGGGGTCAAGGGACAGGTGTGCCACTGCTGTGTCAGTCGGCTGGTGCGAGAATCTTTTCTCGCACCCACCTTTGTGTGAAGCGCTTCCCGCGCTCCGTCGCCCTCGCTCGCGTGGCCATCTTCACGCTCATCGCCGTCGCCTTAGTCTGCGCGACCGGCTTGCAATGGGCGTCCACTACCGACGAACCCCCGCCCACCGTTGACTCCCTCTTGCGCGACGTCGAGGTCGATCCACGCGACGTGGGGATTCACGCGAACGATCTGGCGTTTCTGGTCGGCACCCGGCCGCGATCAGAACTGACCCAACTGCTGATGACCGAACCGCTGCGGGCCGACGGGCTGGGGCATGTGATCGGCCAGCTCCTGCTGTACAACCCCGATGCCGAGGAAGAAACCGAACGGCGAACCACGATCGACATCCTCGGGTCGCTGTCGCGTTTCAACACACGTGTCGTCCGCCGAGGCCTGATCGGCGACCCGCTCGAGAAGCACAAGAAGACCGCCGAGGAAAAGGACGCGCTGCAAAAGGCCCTGCGCGCGTGCGGCGCCGCGCGGCTCCCGACCACCCAGTTGAACGCGTTGCCGGACTCCGTTCAGCAAGCCGCGGCAGTGCTGCTGCTGGCCGCGGCGGACAGCGCGAAGTGGATCGAGCAATCCCGGGCCGCGGCCGACGAGGCCTTCTGGGCGCGCGTCGAAAAGGAGCTGCGCGAGCCGCTCAAAACCGCCGAGGAGGACGAGCAGGAGGAGGAAAACCTCGACGAGTTGGGCTTCACCCGCCAATACAAGCGTGCCGTAGAGAGCTTCTCCACCCAATGGGTCATGGTCGCGGCCCAGAACATGCTGTTGGCGGTCGAGCAGGCGCGGCAAGTGCTCGGCGAGGACGACGAACTCGAGCAAGCCCGCTTCGACCTGCGCATCCAGACCAACCTGGGCTGGGTCGCGTTGACGGACTCCCGGCGGCATGAGCACGAATATCGCGGGCCGGTCCTGCTGATCATCGACGCCGGCGGCGACGACAAGTACGCAAACGCCGGGGCCAACGCCGACCGCCGACACCCCGTGAGCATCGCCATCGACCTGGCCGGCGGCGACAACTACCGGGCCGCACACAACGCGGTCGGCAGCTTTGGGGCGGGGGTGCTGGGGGTCGGCATCCTCTGCGACGCGGGCGGCAACGACCGTTACGACGGCCAACGACGGTCACAGGGGGCCGGCGAGTTCGGCGTCGGCGTGCTGATCGACAGCGCCGGCAACGACAGCTACATCGCCGTCCAATCCGCCCAGGCCAGCGCCACCGCCGGTTACGGCCTGCTGATCGATCGGGCCGGCGACGACCGCTACGAATCGTTCCGCTTCTCGCAGGCCTTTGCCGGGCCGAACGCCGCCGCCGCCCTGATCGACGTTGCCGGTCACGATCACTACATGGCCAACGACAGCGACATCCGCTTTCCCTCGGCGCAGAACAAGGACCATAACAACTCCATGTCGCAGGCCGCCGCCAGCGGCTGGCGCGCTGACTTCACCGACGGCGAAAGCGTCAACGGGGGCGTGGCCGTGCTGCTCGACGCGGACGGCGACGACAAATATAGCTGCGGCGTCTTCGGACAGGGCGTCGGCTACTGGTATGGGGCCGGTCTGCTCATCGACCTGGCCGGCAACGACCGCTACCGCGGCCACTGGTACGTCCAGGGGGCCTCGGCACATTTCGCCGCCGGGCTGCTCTTAGACCGCGGCGGCGACGACGAGTACGTCGCTAACCAGAACATGGCCCAGGGAGCCGGCCACGACGTCGGCATCGGCGTGCTCATCGACGACGACGGCCACGACACCTACGAGGCCCCAACGCTCTCGCTGGGGGCCTCAAGCGGGGCCGGGTTGGGACTGTTCATCGACAAGGCCGGCGACGACGAGTACCGCACCCCGGGCTCGGCCTGCCTCGGCTGGGTAAACAAGACCAAGGCGTATCGCGCCCTGTTCCGCTCCTACGGGCTGTTCTTCGACCTGGCCGGCAAGGACACCTACGCCGGCCACGGCGATAAGGCCGGCCGTAAGAAGGCCCGCGACGGCAAGTCCTGGACCACACCGCCTGATAAGGACGCGCCGGCGCCATACATGTTCGGCTTCGCCTTCGACGTGTACGCCCGCGACTGACGCCGGTACCGCGCTGCCCGATGGGTGGCACGGCTGTGCCTGCCCTGAGCCTTGTCGAAGGGTCAGCCGTGGGTCGGTGGCGCACGTTCTAATCGTGATGCGTATGAGCCCGCCCAGGCCTCCCCCCGGGGATCGCACTGCTCCGCTCAGCCGGATTACGCTCTCCCGCCCGAAAGCGAACCGCTTGCCCCGCCGAAGATATATGGTAGGATTCGTTACTGGCCGCGCGGGCGGCGTATCGGCGCGATGTCTGGCTGCTGCCGGCGCCCGCTTGGACCGCCCGGGTAGCCAAGGTTCCGGGGTGTAGCTCAGCCTGGCTAGAGCGCTGCGTTCGGGACGCAGAGGTCGCTGGTTCAAATCCAGTCACCCCGATTTCGAGCGCGCCGCGGCCGCCCGAAATAGAGCAGGCGTCTAGTAGAGCAGGTGAACAGGTAAAGCGGAGCTTCGCCCTGCTGTTAGTGTTCCCTGCCGGCGGATTGCCCGCTCGCCTGCGGTCACCTGTTCAACTGCTCTCCTGATCAGTCCAGGGCTGGGCAATGGCCTTCATGTTCGAGAAACTCGCGGTCTACCAGAGGGCCGTGGACTTCGCCGATCACGTGACCGCGCTCACCGAGGGGTTCCCGCGTCGGTATGCGTTCCTGGTTGACCAATTGAACCGGGCTGCGCTGTCGGTCGCGACCAACCTCGCCGAGGGTAACGGCCGATTCACAAAACCCCTCGACTGAAGACGGCACCAGACCAGGAGCCGTCGAATCCACAGCGTGCGGTGTTGCAGGCGGGTCTCGTGCCGGATACACCCTCGGGCGTGAGCGCTGCAATCGGCGCGGTGCCGTACGCCGGTTGTTTGAGCGTAAGGCGTGGATCGTGGAATTCATCGGCTGGATGTACGACATTGCGCGGGAGCAGTCGCCGAGCGCGGAGTTTCTGGAAGACGTGCTCAGCCGCTCGCGGCGGGCGGGATATAACGCGGTCGGGTTGTACCTGGAACACCGCTTCGAGTACCCGTCTACGCCGTGGGCTGCGGGGCCGGGCTGTCTGACGCCGGACACAATCCGGCGGTTGGCGAAGCGCTTTCGGCCGCAGGGGCTGCGCATCATCCCGTTCCTCAACACGCTGGGCCACATGGAGGGGTTCATCCGCGCCGAAGGCGGCCAATGGCTCGCCGAGGCCCGCTCGTCGGGCTCGCAGCAGATCTGCCCCAGCCGACCGGAGTGTGTGGAATTCGCGCGCGGACTGATCGCCGACGTGCTCGACGCGTTTGACGACGAGTGGGTACACCTGGGCGGCGATGAGACCAGGCAGCTCGGCCAATGCGAGCGCTGCGCCGCCCGCGTCGAGCAGGTCGGAAAAGCGGGTCTCTACGCCGAGTACTTCGCGGCCCTATGCCGTTGGGTGCTGGAGCGCGGTCGGCGGCCGTGCTTGTGGGGGGACGTGCTGATCCAATACCCGGACGCGCTCGACGCGTTGCCGCGCGAGACGGTGATCTTCGACTGGCACTACGACGCGCGGCCGGCCGACACGACGCGCATGTTCCGCCAGCGTGGCTTCGATGTCGTGTGCTGCCCGAGCGTTCACACGTACGACGCCGGCTGGTGCTTCCTCGACGCCTCGCGGCAGAACATCGACGAGCACGCCGAGGACGCCCCGCGGCTCGACGCACTCGGCGTGTGCGTAACGACGTGGGAGTTCAGCTCCTTCACGCAGTACATGAGCACGCTGCCGATCATCTACTCCGCCGGCCGCCGGCTGGCCGACGAGGAAGATTGGAAAGCCGCGCTCGCGACCGAAGGCGGCAAGGACTACGCCCGAGCCGCCGAAATCCTCGGCAACCACATCCCCGCCGCCGCGCGGTTTCTGCAACCCGGCACGTGGCGGCAACTGCGCGACCGCTTTGTCATCCGGCAAAACCCCTTCTACCTCTGGCAGGACTGGCGGGCCGAGGCCTGTCGGCCGCCGGGTGACAGAGTTCTGAAGCTATGTGACGAAGCGGCCGGCCTACTCCCGGCGGACAGCCCCTTGCGGCTGCCCATCGAATTGCACCGCGTCGCCGTCCAGTGGGTACGGCTGGTCGAGCGCGCGTACGGACATTACGCGGATGGCGATCTCGCGGCCTGCGCGACAGAACTCGAAAGCGGCCAGGCCATGTTGGCCCGGCTGCGGCCGGGACTGGAACAAGCCGCCAGAGCGGGCGGTTCCGCGGCCGACCCGGCCCGCCTGGAACTCCTGATCGACAAGCTCGAGCGCGTCTGCCGGCGAATCCGGGCTCTCCCGACCGGCACGGCTCACCGCCCCGCTTTCCAGACACTGATCCACGACGCCTACGTGCCGGGCGATCAGGCCGCCTGGCGAACCGGTTGCGAGCTGGCGTAGGCGCCCGGAGAAAGTGTGGTCCGCACAGCAGACCCGACGCGCTCGGGCTCGCCCCGCTCCGGCTAAAAGCAGCTCATTATCGGACAGTCACACCCGCGCCCGATTCTCCCAGGTGCCGGGGTGCCGCCAGACGCACGGTCGTGATCTCGACGGCGGCCAGCGTCGGCCTTGCCGATTACGTCCAAAAAAGACTTGCGGTCGAGGCCAGGGCAAGGTATAGTATCCCCCTAGGAGTGGGTTGCAGGAGGAGCAGCTCTCCGTGAATCAGGGTTTGTGCCGCGCGGTCGATCGTCGGCTATCCGGATGCTGGCGCGCCGCGAGATTTACGCTGGCCAGTCGGCTTCAGCGAGTGCGAACGCGGCTTGGTACGCTTTTGGGGTAAGCCGGGAAACCCCGCAACAGCAGGAGGAAGAGGAATGCGAGTGAAATTCGTTCTAGCGGTCATGGCCGCATCGTTGTTCGTCACCGCGACCGTCGATGCGGGCTACCTGTACACCATCCGCACCAGCGACGACATGCTGCGCATGCTGGACACGGAGAGCCTGCAGTTCACCAACATCGGCCAGATCGGCGTGCCGTTCGACTTCGGCGGGTTGGCCTGGGACAGCACGAGCCAGACCATGTACATGGTCACCGGCTTCGCCGACACCAACCTGTACACCGTCGATATCAATAACGGCGGGGCCTCGCTCGTCGGCAGCCATGGCTTCAGCGACATGTTCGGCCTGGCCTACGACCCGACGACCGACAAGCTCTATTCCAGCCGTTCGACCACGGGGCAGGGGTTCTACTGGCTGGACCGGTCGAACGGTTCGGCGAACTTCATCGGCAATCCCGGCGTCAACCTGGATGGCCTCGCATACGACTCGTTCCGCGACATGATCGTCGGAGCTCATGCCGGGGCCGGTGATATCTATGATATTGACCGGAGCGACGGCAGCCCGACGCTGCTCTACGCTGGGCCCTGGTTCAACAACTGCGGTCTCGCGTACGATCCGGAAACCGATCTGTTGTGGATGATCGACTGGAGCGGCGACCTGTACACCTACGATCCGAGCAATGGCTACGCTCGAACGCAGGTGCTGGACAACATTGGAGCGCACGACGGCCTGGAGTTCATCCCCGAGCCGGGCACGCTCGTCCTGTTGGCGCTCGGCGGCCTCAGTCTGATCCGTCGGCGCTGATCGGCAAAGACATACAACAGCTTTGCGAGGGCTGCCTGCTCCAGGCAGCCCTTTTTTTGCGCGCAACAGGCCGGGACCCAGCGGCGAGCGGCGTCGCCGATCCGCCTGCTCATGAGCCTACCGGTCGCGCGACCGCGGACAGTAACTCACCGTTCCGGGCGTGGTTCACCGCCGCGACCCAGCGGACAGACCGCCTCCGCTTCGATCTCGATCAGCATCGCCGGATCGATCAGCGCGCGCACCTCCACCATCGTGGTCGCCGGCGGGTGCGCGCCGAAGAACTCGCGATGCGCCCGGCCGAACTCGGCCCAACGGCCGATGTCGGTGACGAACATCCGCGTGCGCACCACGTGTGTGGTGTCGGCATCCAGGTCGGCCAACGCGCGTTGAATGATCTCGAGGCACCGCCGCGCCTGGGCGTAGGCGTCCCCCGGCGCGAAGACTCCACCGTCGTCGGCCACCGGGGCGGTAGCCGTTACGTAGATGTGGTCACCTACGCGGAGCGCACGGCAATAACCGACCTGGGTTTCCCAAGGCGCTCCCGAGTATGTCCGCCGCCATTCCATAGTCATTTACCTCCATGTCCCGGGGTGCCATATATCTTCAGACGCCGGCCCGGCGGGCATGATACATCGACGTGGCCGGCCGCGCCGGCGGCTCGCGGAGATTCGCGGGCGACATTAGTATCAGGCTGGTGCAGGCTTGGGCTGGAACGGCAGTTCAGCCCGCTCAGCCTCGGGTGACCGGCCGACGGCGTCGAACACTACCGACTTGCGGCTCGCGAAACGGTCGTCCGTCAGGAGGTCCATCGATGAAGTACGGTGCGCGAAACCAGTTGCAGGGACAGGTCGTCGAGGTCAAGAAGGGGACTGTCATGTGCCAGGTCAAGGTCAGGATCCCGGCGGATGCGACCATGTGCTCGGTGATGACGATCGAGTCTCTGGAAGACCTGGGCATCAAGCGGGGCGACAAAGTGACCGTCCTGGCCAAGGCGGTGAACGTCCTCCTGGCTATAGATAGAGCCTGACCTCACCAGGGCGGCCAACCTACTGCGGGCGCCGCAGTCCCCCGCAGCGCCATTACAAGGTCCGCCAGAGCGACGGCCCAATTGCGTCGGACTGTACTGCCCGACCGGCCCCGATTCTACTTCAACGGCCTCCCCGGCCACCCCGTCTCAGGCTGGCCGTGCTGACCTTGATATCAAGCACCGGCGTCCCGTTGAAGGCGTCAAGGCCGCGGACAACAAGCGTCGTCCCCTTGACTTCCAGGAGCTCCACCTCCGTGACCCCGATGGGCGTCAGACGGTCCGGCGTGCGTGAGGCGAAGGGGCCCACCCGCTTACCGTCATAGCCGCGGGCGAACACGCTTCGTATCGGTCTGGCCTTGTGAAAGTGCCACAGAATGAGCAGGTGTGATTCGTCTGCCAGGCCCTTCATGAACCGGGCCATGCCGGGGTACAGATGGATCTCCGAGATGTCGCCGCCGGTGATGCCGAACCCGCCTGGGCCGGCGCGTTCCTTGTCGTTGACGACATAACCGATGGGCCTGATTGCTATCGGCTTCGCATCTTCACCGTACAAGGATTTCATGGGAACCCGTTCACCATCAATGAGAATCACCGCATCATCCACATGATTCCGTTCGTGACTGCTACACCCGGTACACGCCAACCACGCAAGCGGCGCTGCGAAAACCATGAAGTTGCTTATCTGCCTCATTTGTGCGCTCCCTCTGCTACTTATAGCGTCCAGCAAACGGCCGCGACTGTCAATACGATCGACAAGCTGGGCAGAAGCACACCACGCTTGAAAGCGAGCCACCCGATCTTGGAGCGGTTTTCGCCGGCCGGCATCGATGATAACCTTTGCAGAGTCGATCCAATAGGTGTACGCGGCTGCTGGGCCCAAAGGGACCGCGCGGGGCTGCTCTCCGGACCTCGTGAGCAGTTGTAGGAGGAGAAGGCGAGGTGTCGAGCCGGGCCAACTCTGGTATCAGCATCGCGCGCCAAGCCCGGGTGTGCTGGAAGGGAGTCGCAGCCCATCGTGCATGACCCACTACCGCGAAGCTTCTACACGCATGACCCCGTGCACGTCGGCCGCGAGATCCTGGGGAAACGGCTCGTCCGCGCGACCGCTGAGGGTGTCACCACCGGCAGAATCGTGGAGGTCGAGGCGTATCTAGCCTGTGACGACCCGGCCAACCATGCCCACCGCGGCCAGACGCGCCGCAACGCTTCCATGTTCGGGCCGCCCGGGCACGCCTACGTCTATGCGATCCACGCCCGCTTCTGTCTGAACGTCGTGACTGAGCCCGCCGGCGTGCCCAGCGCTGTGCTGATCCGCGCGGTCGAGCCGCTCGACGGGCTGGAACTCATGCGGCAGCGCCGCAGCACAGGCGACCCCCTGAACCTCACCCGCGGCCCCGCCCGCCTTTGCGAAGCGTTCGCCATCGATCGCTCCCTGGACGGCTGGAACCTGACCCGCGGCGAAGAGCTCTGGGTAACCGTCGAGCCAAACCGCGACCCGCAGCCCGTACAGATCGCCACAGCCACGCGCGTCGGCGTGACCGCAGCGCAGGACCTTCCGTTACGGTTTTTCATCACGGGAAGCCCGTTCGTAAGCAGGCCAGCTAGGGCGCACAGTAAGCGTCGCCGATGATCGGCCCGTCGTCACCTGTCAGGGACCGCTGCCGGCAGGGGTCAACGGGATGCCATACGGCGGAACGGCTGCCGTAACGCCCCCCGTGCCGACGCTGGTAGCGCCGAACGTACCGCCAGCGGCCGCCGTGCCGGTCCACCGGGCGAAGGCGCCGGACACCGCACATCCGCTTAGTTGAAGGCACACGGCAAGTGACAGGAGCAGGTTGAAACGCCTACGCATGGCCGCTTTCCTTCATATGCTCCGGGTTGGTCGCCTGATAATCATAAACGCCGCCGGAGTGTCGCGGCAATCGTGGGCAGCTATTCGAGTTCCAGCGCCTGGTTAGCCTTTCCTAGAGCGGTCAGCGCGGACTCGTCATAGCTCAGCTTGCGGCCCTCGTCACCAAGAAACGTGCGGGCCGCAAGTTCGCCATCGCCTTTCACGGTCTTGTCTTTGCCGAAGTGGCCAGTGCCGTCCCCGTTGTCATCCAGGAGCGGGTGCTCGCGCAACGGGCGGTTCTTGTTTTCATACCACCGTTTCGTGCCGTCGATGGACGCGTTGTAAGCTTCTTTCAGAGAAACTCGTCCGTCGCCGTCGGCATCTGCGCCTTCCGCGCCTGCGAGTGCCTTGGTCATGTACCCCTCCCATCCCGCCGCGTTGCTCTCTTTCGCCGTGGTCGAGGTGCAGACCACCCGCCCTTTACCGCTGGTTCTCGATATGAACCCCCCGCTGAAGCACGGGTTCAGCACGAGCACGACGTTTGGCGTCGGCAGGGCGTCGAGCAGCTGGCCCAACTCGGCCGCAGTCACCTTGCCGTCGGTGAGGTCATAAACGTAGTCGCCGCGGCTGGGGCCGCCATGCCCAACGAGGTAAACCAACAAGTGATCGCCGTCTCTCATCGCCTTTGCCAGATGCGCAAAGACCTTGCGGAAGTTGGCCAGGCTGGCCTGGCCGTCCACGGCAGGGTCCTTGCGGCGGCCCTCTTCATGGAGACGATAGACAGCCTCGTCGGCGTAACCATAGACGTCGCGAAGCGTGCGATAGATTCGTTCGTTGGAGCCCCAGTACCACTTCTTGTGTTGTGCGCTCCCATGTGTGGACCCCGTGCACAGCACGGCGAAATGGGCCACACGCGCGCCGGTGGGTCTTTCGACGGTTTGCTGCCCGGCGCCTGCCGATGGCTCGGGTCTGACAGCGGCTGACAAGCTCAGCAGGGCCGCGATCCTCAGGAGCGGCGACGCGAACCGAACGTCTCTCTTCGCTATCATGGTCGGTGCCCTCAGCTTAGAGCGTTGCTTCTTGCCCGGGCCTGATACTGTATTCTGCCCGCCGGCTGCAGTGCCGTCCACGCTTGAAGGGGTACTCCGGACAGTATGGTGGCCATCGCCCACTGGCGCTTGTCCCCCACTACGGGCGGCATGGGATGGGATCACACAGTGCTTGCAGATTCTCCACCGGGGTACCGGACGGAATTTCGCACCCGGCGTTGACCATGTAGGGATTACCCACATCTTCATATATTCTCATCATGGTATCCCTGATGGATGCAGGTGTCCCCCGGTAGACTCCCTCTACGGGATCAATGTTACCGGTTATTACAATGTCGGCCCCCAGTCTCGCTCGGACTGCTGATATATCCACCATGTGATCAACGTCTATGATATCGATATCCACGTCGGCCAGGCCAGGCAGCAGGTGCGTGATGTCCCCGCAGATATGCAGCTTGACGTAAGCTGCCATCTGCTTGACGGCGGCGATGAGCCGTTTCTCTCTTGGCTGAATGAGCGCCTCGTACACGGCTGGCGACACTTGGCTGGCAATCGCGTCGCCGATGCCGATCGTGTCAGCACCCGCCTCGACCTGGGCACGGGCAAATCCGATTCCGACGTCCGTGCACACGTCCATAAGCTCGCCCGCGAAGACCGGGTCCTTCAGGAGGTCCATCAGGAATCGCACCGGGCTTCGGAGGGTGCTGGCCTCCGCCGCCGGTCCCTCGACCCAGCCCATAATCGAATACTCGTCGGCGAAACGCTCTTTGTAGACTTGGACGGCCCTGACACGGTCCAGCATGCGCTCCGACTTGAACGGGTCGGGTCGCAGCAGGAGCGACAAGTCCTTGCCTTCGACCAACAGATGCGTGCTGCGCGGGACGCCGTTCTCCACGTATTCGATGCCCGCACCAAACCCCTGCGTTTCCCGGTAGGGATCCGAGATGCAGCTCAGTTGATCGATGCCGAAATCTTGCGCGCAGCGAACGTTGGCCTCGACCAAAACCCGGTAATCCGACGCGAAACACGCGTAGTTGGACCCGATATACTCGGCCGCAAACTGCATCAGAATGGGAGTTCGCGGCAGGAAGTCCGCCGAGTTCCCGCGCAGCACGCTCAGGTAGCGTTCCAGGCTGTTCATGTCGGTTCTCGCGCGACGCAGCCGTTAGAGAGTCCAGCCGCTCCGGTATGGCGTGCGGATGTACTTGTCCGCGCCGACCGGGTCGGCAACCTTCATCTTAGCCCCATCCCACTGGATTCTGGCGCCGACACGCTTAGCAGTCCGGTGCAAAACCCCTCGAACGCGCCACTCCCGTAGCGTCGGACCTCCGAGTCCGACGTTTCGACGGCATGAACGCGGGTGCGCCGGACTCGGAGGTCCGGCGCTACAGTTTTGCACCGGACTGCTAGCGATGTTGCCCAGCAACACTACTTCGGTAAGCGGCCCGGAGTAATCGAAATTGGCGCCGGCTTGCGTACCGGCCTTGCAGGCGCGTACCCAATCCTGCTCGTGACTGTCGGGAACGCGCGGCAGCGTCTTGGGCGGGCGCTGGTAGGCCTTCATCCGGCTCTCGGGAATCAGCCGCGGGCTGTTGCCGTACGTGCCGCACATGATCTTCCCCTGGTCGCCCTTGAAGATCACGCCGCCTTCGCTGTCGCCCATGCGCCGATCCTCCTCCAGCTCCTCCGGGCGCGGCGCCTCCTGCCCGTCGTACCAGGTCAGCTTGACCGGCGGCAGGTCCCCACGCGCGGGGAACCGGTACGTCACGACGGCCGAGTCGGGATGGGTTTCCTCGTTGCCCCCCTGGCAGCGCGCCTCAACACCCTCGGGTGCGCCGAGTTTCAAAGCCATGAACACGGCATCCAACGTGTGGCAACCACGGTCACCAAGCATCCCACATCCGAAATCCCACCAACAACGCCACACCGCCGGATGATAGCAGGAGTGGAACGGGCGGAAGGGGGCCGGGCCGATCCAGAGATCCCAGTCAAGCGTGTCCGGCACGGGCGGCGTTTCTTCGGGACGCGTATTCCGCGGCGAGCTCCACCGGGCGTGACCGGGGGGATAGTACGAGAGAGCACACCAGGCGTCGGCCTCACGCACCTGCCCGATGGCCCCATCCCAGACCCATTCGCAGATCAGACGGATCCCCTCGTCCGAGTGTCCCTGAATCCCCATCTGCGTAATCACACCGGCCTCACGCGCCGTTTTCGCGACCATCCGAGCCTCATAGACATCGTGCGTCAACGGTTTCTGGCAATACACGTGCTTGCCTGCTCGTATGGCCGCCATGGTGATCACTGCATGCGTATGGTCGGGCGTTGCCACTACGATGGCATCTATGTCCTTCTGCCGCGCGAGCATCTCGCGATAGTCCTTGTACACCTTCGCCTTGGGGTACCTGGCGAAGGTTCCGGCGGCATACTTGTGATCGACGTCGCAGAGGGCCACGATGTTCTCGCTCTCGAGCATCTTCAGGTTGCTCGCACCCATGCCGCCCACGCCGATCCCCGCAATGTTGAGCTTCTCGCCGGGTCGAGTGTGCTTCGGTCCACCGAGAGCGCGCCTGGGAGCGAGGCCAAACACCGTGGTTGTCGCCGTAGCGGCCAGGAACTTCCTGCGACTGATCTTCTTTCGCGCCACTGCCGATCCTCCATGTCTTAAGCCAAAGTCAGATTGACTGGCCAACACACCCAGCGATCTCATCAGAGCAGCGCCGCCGCTAGGGAACATCGGGCATCATGCCGGGATCCGTCCGGTCGGATGGGACCTGCGGCCCTACTTCGGCCAGAAAGCGGTCGAACAGCTCGAGGCCGGGCCACTGGCGCCCCCGGAGTTCCGCATGCTCTCCCACCCAGCGGGGCGCAAGCGTCAGGGGAATCAGACAGGGCTTGTCCCCCGTCGCCGCGGCGGTCACGCGCGCCAGCGACACCGAGAGCGGCAGCGGCAGCGGCACCTTGGCGATGTCGTGCTCGTAGGGCCGCGAACACCACTCGGCCGACGAGGTGACGTTGTAGTCGCGACACGCCACCGGCCGGTGCGGATGAATGCTGCACGACTCATCGGCCAGAAACGGGCAGGCCATCTGGAGCATGAAGTACTTGCGCGCAACGGGCAGCACCGGCTCATCCGTGTGCTGCGGATTCAGCAGCTCGTCGATCATGCGATGCTCCTCCAGCATGCCCACGATCTTGTCGAACGACTCCATCACGGCACGCCGGCGGGTGGGCTCAAAGGAATCGACGAGATCCACCAAATAAACCGCCTCGGGCGCCGAGACCGGCACCATGTGGCGGCAGCACGCCCCGCAGCCTGCCCGGCACGAGATCGTCCGTCCCGCTTCTTCCTCCCGATGGTTCGCACGGGCGACCAGCGCGTCGGTAAGCTCGCACGCGATGCGGACCAATCCGGTCAAACCCATCGGGCCCGTGGTAACGCCCACCTTTCCGCGCACGACGCCGTCCGGCGTCGGGACTTCCACCGTCCGCACTTCCATGCCGGCCGGGAGCTGCGGCGTTGCGTCGCTCATGTCTCCAGTCCCTCCACGGGTAACATGGCTGTTTCATAGCAGTCATGAAGGTGCAAAGACATGCCCGCTCGGAAGCGGACATGCCACCGGTCGCGGCATGATAGCCGATGATGGGTGGCAGGGCTGCTTCACAACAGCCATGAACGCGCAAGGACATGCCCGCTCGGAAGCGGACATGGCACCCAACGCCGTCAAGCAAGTGTGAGTGCATAGCATAGCTCCACGGCTTGAATGAAGGTCTTTTCTCGGCTGGTGCGGGTGCGCAACTTTGGTGGTCGCGGGGACGGGTCGTTCTTCTTGGGGGCCAGTCCCAGGCTCGTTCGGAGCGTTGGTGGCGATAGCCGCCGCGCAGCGCCGCCGCAAAGCAACGGGAGGCCTGTCGCGGACGTGCGCCTTCCAACGCCCGGCGCACCGCCGGGAGAGCGGTTAACGTCCAGATGTCATTCCGACCACGTCCGCCGATGGCGGACGCGCGGCGGAATCTGGCTCAATCGCGCGACCGAGGCCAGATTCCTCGGCGCGGAGTTCACCCTGAGCAACGTCGAAGGGCTTCTCGGAATGACAAGTTACCCACGCAAGTAACGCTTACCCGGCTGCCATGCCCAAGCCTCCGGCGCCCAACCGCGGGCGCGGGCATGCCCATCCACTCCGAAACAGCATGGCCGCGCTGCGCTTGACCATGGCAGCCCGCTTGGCGAGCAAGACTGGAAAAAACCCGTGAGCGCGCGGCGCACATGTCACTAATGACCCTGAAAGACGAACAAGTGGCCGCGGCCGACCCGGCCCAAGCCAAAAGGGCCTGAGAAGTTGCAGCGACAAGCTTCGATGCGGTCGTTGCTCACGGAGAAGGCGAGGCGGGCATAGCCCCGCCGGCGGGAAGTGGAGGGGCAAGCGGCGGAGGAGAGACCACAGCTTCCCGCCGGCGGGAGGTGCCCACCGAGGCTGCGAGAGGATCGAGGAGCGCAGGCGTGCGTTCGAGCACGCGAATCGACGTGAAGGAGTCAACGATGTCTACGAAATCAGGTAGAGCGGGTTTCACCCGGCAACAGATCGTGGCGGACGGAACCCGCCCTACCGGGCTTGTCATTCGACAGGTTCACGAGAGAAAGGAGGTGCGCGATAGGCGAAACGGACGTGTTCACGATGTCTCAGGCTCCGCCGGCGTGTGGGTGGTGGCTACACGCACTCGCCAGCGGCGCCAGTTCGAGCAACCTTGATAGACAGCCAATTTCGAAAAGGAGAAAAGCATGAAACGCACTGGATATGAAACGGGCGCCGCGCTGCTCCCGCTGATTCTCGCACTGTTCAGCGCGAACGGCCATTTGGTCTTTGCATCGGATGCCCACTACGTGGGCCCGAATCCCGACCTTAAATGCGATTACCTTGACGACGCCGTCGTCTCCGCAGGGTCAACGGTCGACGAATTCTGGGTGTTCTCTTCCGAAGCCGATCACACTATCAGCGATCCCGACCGTCCCCCGTGGGTCCTGGGTCCCTCGGGGCCATGGACCATTACCGAGACAGACTCTGACCCATACGGCAACCCAATGCCGTTCACGGGGATTCACTTCACGCTCGACCCCGGTGGTATCCCGATCGGCATGGAAGGTGGCGTGTTTTGCCATCCGACCGAGGAGTTGCTTCCTGGGACCGTAGCGGAAATAACAGAGTTCTGGAGAGATTCAACATACGGGATTCAGAGCGCCACAGCTACCCCCGTGGATTTTGAGTTGGATATACCGCCTGATGTGCTATCACAGGGCCATGCCGCCACATATCAGTACATGTGGGATAATTGGGTTCCCGAACCCGGGTCGCTGGCGCTGCTGGCGACGGGTGGTCTGACGCTGCTGTGGCGGCGCAGAGCATGATCTGAGGCAAAGCGAGAGTCTTGCCGACAACGACGGGCCACAGGATTGATCCTGTGGCTCGTCTCTTTGAATCCGAGGCGGGAACGGAACAAGGTCTTGCGTCTCGCTCTGTTGTCATTCCGAGCGGAGCGAGGAATCTGGCTTCGCTGCGCGTTGCGGCCAGATTCCTCAGTCGCTCCGCCCCTTCAGAATGACAACTCGTGCTGACCGCGCTACTTGGCGCGAATCTAGAACCGCGGGAATCTCTTCCCGCGAACTTCGCAGGATCGGAACCCTGCTGAAAAGCGAGCGGGCCGAGATGGGAATGTCGTACCTGTTTAGCGTCCCGGAGGGGCAGGATGAAGGTAGCCCCGCGTGAAACGCGGGGATCGCCTGGCCGTTACGTAAGGCTCAGTCCCGGAGGGACGATTGAAGGCTCAGTCGTCCCTCCGGGACTCGATATGCATATCGCGTCCCCCACCCCAGCACTACGTGCTGGGCTACGATCAGGACGTCCCTCCGGGACTACCACCACGCTAAACGCATACGGAATCTCGGCCCAGCACGTACGGCCCGGCATGTACGCGAAACAAGCCGCGGAATCGCGCATCGCGGTGCACCGGCGGGTATGATTGACTGCGCGGACGGCTGGATGCCAAGCCCAAGCCGACAGGCGCGGGCATGCTGCTACTCCACGCGACAGGGGCATGGCCGCGCTTCGCTTGGCTATGGCACCCGGCTTGGTCATGGCATCCGGCGCACGCGCCGGCGGCGGTCCGCAGTGGAAGAGCCGATGACGATTGAGCGCGAGCGATTCTCGCCGGACGAGTTGGCGGTCGTATTGAGCCATTACGACCTGGGAGTGATCCGCAATGCCAAGGAGTTCGCCCGCGGTTCGCGCCGCTCGCCCAAGCTGCTGCTACGCGCCGCGGACGGGCGCTACCTGCTCAAGCGGCGGGCGGCCGGCCGCGACAAGCCGGAGCGCGTCGAGTTCGCCCACGCCTTGTTGAAGAAGCTGCGTCAGCGGCGTTTTCCGGTTCCGGCGCTGGTTCGCACGCGTGACGGACAGGATTCGATGCTGCGTTCGGCCGGACGCACCTACGAACTATTCGAGTTCATGGACGGCGAGCGTTACGACGGCTCGCTGGAGCAGACCACGCACGCCGGTAAGACGCTGGCCCGCTTCCATCGGGCGGTGGCCGAACTTCAGACGGGCTGGGTGCCGTCCCGGCGGGCCTACCACGACTCGCAAGCGGTTCGGGACGGGCTGAACTCGATCCCGACGACCACGACCGGCCACGATTCGGTGGTCGGGCACGAAGCCGAATTACTGTCACTGACGCAGGAGCTGTATGAGCGTTACGATGAGGCCGTCGAGGCCACCAACCAGTGCGGGCTGAACGCCTGGCCGACGACGATCATTCACGGCGACTGGCACCCGGGCAATATGCTGTTCCGCGGCGGACGGGTGGTGGTGGTGCTGGACTTCGACTCGGCCCGGCAACAGACGCGGATCATCGACGTAGCCAACGGGCTGCTACAGTTCTCGATTCTGCGTGGCTCCAGCGAGCCGGCCGACTGGCCCTCGTTCTTCGACGGGACGCGCATGCGCCGCTTTTTGAAGGGCTACCTCGCCAAACAGCCCCTCGGCCGCGGCCATCGCGAGGCAATTCCCCATCTGATGCTGGAGTCGCTCATCGCCGAGTCGGTGGTTCCGATCGCGGCCACCGGCTCGTTTGGGCCGATGCCGGGCTTCGGAGTATTGCAGATGGTGCGGCGGAAGGTGCGCTGGCTGCTGCAGAATGGTGAGCGGCTGGGGGGCTGGCTGCGGGAGTGAACGGGTTCTGCGGCCGGGGGCGTATTTCGCTGCCACTTGGGGGCCGTCTTCGGTTACAATCCGATAGCCTAACATGGGGGGGGGCGTCGGAATCGCCACGGCCCGGCGGCGAGCTCGGCCGAAGTGCCGGTGCCCTCACAGCTCCTCAAGATGACGGTGAGCAATGGAAACTGCAACGGAAATGTCCGCCACAGAGGTTGTCACCCCTTCGTACGCCCGAAGGCTGCCGAAGCAGCGCAGCCATTCCCGCCGCTGGCTGATCGGCGCGGGCGGGTTGTTCGGTGTGGTCATCGTGGCCGTCGGGCTGGCGTCGCGTTCTTCCAATACGCTCGGCCGCGTGCTCGGCCGGGCGGGCGGCGGAAACTCCCTCTACGTCGTCAAACCCGTGGACCTGAGCATCACGCTGACCGAAGACGGCGAGTTGAAGCCGAAGAACTCGGTGGACGTCAAGTGCGAGGTCGAGGGGCGCGCGACCATCCTGTGGGTGGTGGAGGAGAGCACGCGGGTCAAGAAGGGCGACCGCCTGGTCGAGCTGGCGGACGACGCGATCAAGGACCGCATCCGAGCCAAAGAGATCGAATTCAGCCGCTTCAAATCCAGCCTAGAGGCAGCGACCGAAGAGCTGGTGATCACCAAGAGCGAAAACGCCAGCAAGGACAAGAAGGCCGAAATCGACCTGGACATCGCCCGGCTCGAG
The DNA here is from genome assembly GCA_964572345.1 of uncultured Planctomycetales bacterium. Taxonomy (GTDB): domain Bacteria; phylum Planctomycetota; class Phycisphaerae; order UBA1845; family Fen-1342; genus JAUWXH01. The sequence continues at coordinate 17,636 of CAZNFA010000046.1, read as the reverse complement.
TTGGAGAAATACCTGAAGGGGGACTTTGAGAAGGCACTCAAGGCCGTCGAGATCGCCATCAAGCAGACCCAGCTCGATATCACGCGCAAGGAGGACGAGCTGCGTAAGAACCAGGACCTGCACGAGCGCGGCTTCGTGATGAAGTCCAAGGTCGAGCAACTGGAGATCGAGCTCGAGAAGGCCAAGATGACGCGCGACCAGAACCAGCTCAGCAAGAAGATTTTGCTCACCTACGAGCTCACCAAGAACAAGAAGCAGAAAACCTCGGACGTCGAACGGGCCGGGGAGGAGCTCGACCGCGAAAGAAAGCGGGCCCAGTCACGCGAGAAGCAGGCCGAAGCCAAGCTCGTAGAGCAGGAGAAACTCCTGGCGATGTGCGAGGACGATCTTAACCGGCTCAAAGAGCAACGCGACAAGTGCAAGATCTTCGCCCCAGTAGAGGGCGTGGTGCAGTACCCCAGCGGGGGCCACGGCTGGCGCGACGAGAACCGCATCATTCCAGGCGAAACGGTCTACGAAGGCCAAACTATGGTCGTCCTGCCCGATACCAGCCAGATGATCGTCGAGACCCGCATCCACGAGGCCGATCGGCATAAGTGCGAAGAGGGGCTGGAGTGCCTCGTGACCGTGCCGGCCGTGCCCGGCACGACGTTTACCGGCCGGGTCTCCAAAATCGCGCGCTACGCCGATTCGGCCAACCGCTGGCTCAACCCGGAGCTCAAGGAGCACACCACCGAAGTCCTGCTCGATGAGACCGACGCGGGCCTGTCGCCCGGCGATTCGGCCGAGATCAAGATCCTGATCGACAACGTCAGCAACGTGTTGGCGGTGCCGGTGCAGTGTGTCTTTTCACGCGGTTCACGCAGCTTCGTGTTCGGCAAGCGTGGCGGCGACTTCGAGCCGGTCGAGGTCGAGCTGGGGCATTCCAGCACGACCATGGTCGAGGTGGCGAAAGGGCTCTCGACCGGCGACGAAGTGCTGATGCACGCCGACGAAGAGCTACTGGCGATGCTGCCCGCGCCTTCGACCGAGCAAGCCGAGTTGAAGGAGCCTCCCCCCAGACCGCAGCCGCGCCCAAGTTCGGAGTTGGCCGAAGGTCGTCAGCCGCCTGCAGAGCCGGAGACGGCGGAGGGTCGCCCGCAAGGCGGGCCAGGACAGTCTGCCGCCAAGACCGACTCCGGATCCTGATCGCGCCTATCTCCGACCGATCAACACAATGCCCAGCCCGAGCAACCAGGGGCGGGCCAGCGGGGGCGCGCTCAGCGTGAAGGACATGTCCGGCGAGAGTACCGCCCGTCCGGGAGCGGGCCGTCGTAGGGGGCCGGGGAGTTTCCGCGGCCGAGCGTTGATCGACCGTTAGCTCTCGGCAATAATCCTGTCCTGTGACGCCGGTTCGTGGGAAGCGGTCGCGGGTCGTCGTCACGAGAGAGGGTCCCATGCCGGACGAGAAGACTATCGTCGTCATTGCCTCGTTCGCACTTTACACGTCGGTGATCGTGCTGATAGGGCTTTATTCGGCCCGCTTCGCCCGCCGTAGCGACGAGGACTTTTTCCTTGCCGGCCGTTCGCTGGGCCCATGGGTGGGAGCGCTGTCGGCGTCGGCGTCGAGCGAATCGGGGTGGGTCACACTCGGCCTGGTCGGGATCGCCTTCGCCCACGGCGTGGAGGCTTACTGGGTCATCCCGGGGTGCCTGATCGGCTACCTATTCAACTGGTTCGTGGTAGCCGGTCGGATGAACTATCACGCTCGCGTCCTCAACGCGGTGACACTGCCCGATTTCTTCGCCTTCAACTTCCGTGAACGGGTGCCCGTCCTGCGCATCGTGTCGGTCATCGTGATCGTGGTCGCCATGCTGGCCTACGTGGCGGCTCAGCTTGCCGCGGCGGGCAAGGCGTTCGATGCCGCGTTCGGCGGGCTGAACTACACGCTGGGCGTCTTTCTCGGGGCGGGGATTGTGCTGCTGTACACGGTCAGCGGCGGGTTCCGGGCCGTGTGCTGGACCGACTTCTTGCAGGCCCTGCTCATGGTCGGGACGCTGATCGTCTTCCCGATCTACCTGCTGGCGAGCCACGGGGGGTACGCGTTCATCAACCAGCAGCTAGTAAACGTGGCCCCCGAGGGCGGCGAGGCCGGCGACCTGCTGGACTTCACGCGGAACGTCGCCACCCCCGCACTCATCGGATTCCTGCTGGGCAGTCACGCGCTGGGCATCAACTTCGGCTATCCCGGCATGCCGCACGTGCTGGTCCGCTTCATGGCGCTCAGAGAACGCAAACACGCGCGCGTCGGCGGCGTCGTCGCGTTCGTCTGGGGCCTGTTCGTCTACTGGGGTGCCGTAACCATCGGGCTGTTCGCTCGCGCGATGGCGGCCCAGCACGCGGCCGACGTCGAGGCCGGGCTGACCGCGGCGACCAGCCACTGGACGAACGCCATCGTGGCCGACGGTGAAGTCGGTCTGGTCGTTTCGGCAATGCACCTCCTGCCCGGCGTGCTCTCCGGGTTTGTCTTGGCCGCCGTCCTCGCCGCGATTTGCTCGACGGCCGACAGTCAGTTGGTCGTGGCCGCAAGCTCCGCCGCCAACGATCTCTATACGCGGTTCCTACGCAAAGGCGAGCCCGGTGCGCACCCCTGGGTCAACCGGGCGTTCGTTGCCGCGCTCGGCATCGTCGCCGTGCTGCTGGTCTTCGAGAACCGCGTCAACGTCTACAAGACCGTGCTGACCTACGGGTGGGCGATGCTGGGGGCGGCGTTCGGCCCGCAGGTGATTCTGGCCCTGCTTTGGAGACGCGCGTCGTGGGCCGGCTGCGTGGCCGGGATGCTCGTCGGGTTCCTCATCGTCATCATCTGGCCGAGCGTCTACAGCGCGAGCGTGCTTGGAGAGGTGTGGCCGAGCTGGTTCGAGAACGGCCAGCCGATCGTCGAAATCTACAACCTGCCGCTGGCGTTTGTGCTCGCGCTGATCATCAACGTTGTTGTGAGCCTGCTATGGCCGCGGTCGGCGACCTCCGCAGCCGAAGCGCCACCGGCGGCGGGCGAGCAAGCGTAGCCCCGCGCCCGGCGATTGCGGGGTCGAAGACGCTTCTAGTATCATATTCCGCAGGAACGGCTTGACCTGAGCTAGGCTCGGCGGGGGACCTGGGCGAGGCCGATGAGCAAGAAAACCTACACCACGGCCGTCGTGCTCATCCCGCCGGAGGATTGCTGGGAGCCCATTCAGAAGATACGCCGGCTGCACGACCGCAAGCTCCGCCATTGGATGCCGCACATCACGCTGATCTACCCCTTCCGACCGCAGGAAACCTTCGACGAGCTGGCCCCGCAGATGGCGGAGGTCTGCCAGCCGTTCGCCCCCATCGACCTGCGTCTGGTGGAGTTCCGGCACTTCCACCACCGCGGGCCGAGCTACACCGTTTGGCTGCTCCCCGAGCCCGCGGAAGCGTTGGTGCAACTCCAGGCGGCGTTGCAGAACGTCGTCCCGGATTGCGACGAAGTCTCCCATCACGCCCATGGCTTCACGCCGCACCTGAGCATCGGCCAGGCCCGCGGGTACGACACCATGTCGGTCCTGAAGCGGACGCTTCAGGCATACTGGGAACCGCTTTCGTTCGCGGCCCGCGAGATCAGTCTGCTCTGGCGCGACAACCCGCCGGACGACGTGTTCCGGGTAGATCGCACGATCGCTTTGGAGGGACAGTCAGGCGGGCCAGACCCAGACCACGCGTCATGAGCCGCCACGAAACAGCCGCCATCTTCGACCTGGACGGCGTTCTCACCGACACCGCCGAGCTGCACTATCAGAGTTGGCAGTGGATCGCCGAGGAGCTGGGCCTGCCCTTCGATCGACAGGCGAATGAGGCCTTGCGGGGACTGAGCCGCGAGGAAAGCCTCGTGCGGGTGCTGGGCGCGCGGGCCGGTGATTTCACCGACGAGCAGCAACACGAGATCGCCGAGCGCAAGAACGCCGATTACTGCCGCCGGGTCGCGCGGATGACCCCGGCCGACTTGTTCCCCGGGGCGCGCGAGCTGCTGGAGGAGTTGCGTGCCCGCGGCGTGGGAATCGCGGTCGCCTCCTCCAGCCGCAACGCGCGTACCGTGGTGGATCGGCTGCAAATCCGCCCGTTGCTGGACGCCGTGGTGGACGGAAACGACGCGCCGCGCTCGAAGCCGGATCCGCAGGTCTTTCTGCTTGCTGCTGAGCGCTTGGGCGTTCGGCCGGCGCGCTGCGTGGTGGTGGAGGACGCCGCCAGCGGCATAGAGGCCGCCCATGCCGCCGGCATGAAGGTCATCGGCCTCGGCCCGCCGGCGCGCGTCGACCAAGCTCACCATATCATCGATGCGGTCGCGGACCTGACCGCTGACACGCTTACCAAGCTACTGAACGGATGAGAGGCCGAGTGCCACGCCCAAGGTGGCGGCCGCAGGCCGCCGGCGCGGGCATGTCCGCCCACGCCCAAGATGGCATGGGCGCGCCTGCGCTTGGCCACGGCACCCGACCCTGCGCCGGACGCGAGTCCAGGGGAAACTTGTGCCGATGCGGCGATGTGCGGGCTTAGCGCTTGGACTGGCCGGTCGAGGCTCTATAATCCGCCCATGTTTTGCGCTCGTCGGCTGAGATGCCTGCCTGGGATCGGCCTCGCGTGCCTGCTCGCGCTGTCGTTGGTGGCGTGTCGGTCTTCCTCCCGCAACGAGCTCGCCTCGCCCAACCCGCTGGAGCGCGCGCTGGCCGCGGTCCGGCTGGCCGAGGCGGGCGACGCCGGTGCGGTGCATGAGCTCGTCGATCTGCTCGAGGATTCCGACCGCGCGGTGCGCATGTACGCCATTCTGGCCTTGGTGCGCCTGACTGGCGAGGACTACGGCTACACGTACTATGGCAGCGACCTGGCGCGGGCGCTGGCGGTTCGCCGCTGGCGGGACGCTCTGCGGGCCGGGGAGGTCGTCGTCCGGCCCCGGGCGACGGTGCCGGAAGGCGAGCCCGACGCCCCCGAGCCGACCGATCCGTCGGTCAGCGCACCGACCGCCGACGATCAGGAGAGGGCAAGCGGTTTACCATGAGTGAGTCTGGCGCCCTGGAACTGGAACTGCCCAGCGACCCGGAGATGCTCCCCGAGGTTCGAGAGCAGTTTCGCCAATGGGCGCTCCCCCACGGCTGGACCGAAGACCAGGTTGCCGACACGGTCCTGGCCATCGATGAGGCCTTGACGAACGTGATCCGGCACGGTTACGGCGGCGAGGCCGGTCACACAATACTCATGTCCCTCCAGGCGTTGGACGACCCGGTGCGTGGCCCCGGGCTGGAGGTGCGGATCCGCGATCACGGCAAGCAGGTGGATCCCGGGACCATCCGCGGTCGCGACCTGGAGGACATGCGCCCCGGCGGACTCGGCGTCCACATCATCCAGAGCGTGATGGACTCGGCGGAGTACTCTTGCGTCCCCGGTGGCGGAATGCAGCTAGTTATGCGAAAGTATCAGCGGCAAGCACCGGCGACCGGCACTGACTCACGAAATGAGCAATCATGAGGGACGAAAGCCCCACACTCGAGATTCACACCACCCCCGATGAACACTGCCCTGTGGTCCAGCTCAAGGGCGATGTCGATCTGCGCACCTCCCCCAATCTGCGTGAACGTCTGCTCCAACTCGTCGAGCAACGCCCGCAGCGCGTGGTCCTCGATCTGGCCGGCGTGGACTACATGGATTCTTCCGGCGTGGGCACTATGGTCGAGCTCAAGCGGTACCTCGAGCGTCGCGACGGACAGCTCGTGCTGGCCGGCTTGCAGCCCCGCGTGCGCAGCCTGCTCGAGATCACACGCCTCGACCAGTTCTTCACCATTGCCGCCAGCGTGGATGAGGCTCGCGGGGGATGAGCGGCTCTCCGGGCGAGTCACGTTCGGCCGGCTGGCGGCGACTCCCGGAGGCACTCGGCGCGGGCATTCGCAGTCGACTATCCGGGTTGCATCACGCCGTCGTCTATGTCGGGGGCGTGGTCGGCCTGTTAGGAGCGGTCGGGCAGCGCGCGGGACGCGCCGTGCTCGGGCGCGGCGGCCGAATCCGGGCCGAGTCGCTGGTCCAGCAGATGGTCCGCGTCGGCGTCCGCAGCATCCCGATCGTGATGCTCGTTCAGGTGTTCATCGGCGTGATCCTGGCGTTGAACCTGGCCCCCACGCTCGAAACCTACGGGCAGCTCGAACGCGTGGCCGACGTGGTTGCCATCGCCGTCTTCCGCGAGCTCGGCCCGCTGATCACCGCCATCCTGCTGAGCGGGTTTGCCGGGGCCTCGATCGCCGCCGAGCTGGGGGCGATGGTCGAGGGCGAGGAGATCAAAGCCCTGCGGGCTCACGCGCTCGACCCGATTCGCTTTCTGGTGGTGCCGCGCGTTGTCGCCACCGCCACCATGATGATCGGCCTGACGGTGCTGGCCGACGTGATCGGCGCGCTGGGCGGGTTGCTGACCGCCGTGTTTGTGCTCGACATCAGCGCTTTCACCTACATCGACCTGACGCGTGAGGCGATCGGCCCGGCCGACTACCTCACGGGGCTGCTCAAGGCCGCCGTCTTCGGGACCGTCATCGCCAGCCTGGCCTGCTACGAGGGCCTGAACGTGCGCGGCGGGGCCGAAGGAGTGGGCCGCGCCACCACCGTAACCGTGGTCAAGAGCATCGTGGCGCTGATCGCGGCGGACTGCTGCTTCACGGCGGCGTTCTACGTACTGGGGTGGTGACGTGCCGCTGGTGGTGGGCATCGACGAGGCCGGCTACGGCCCGACGCTGGGCCCGTTGGTCGTGGGGGCGACGTTCTGGCGTGTCCAGCCCCGCTGCCTGAAGGCCGATTTCTGGAAGCTCCTGCACGAGTGCGTCGCCCGCCGGCTGCGGCGATCCGCAGACCGCAAAACGCCGGCCCCGGCCGGCCGACGCCACCGGGGACCGCCCGGCGGGTCGCGCCTGACCGTCGGCGATTCCAAGACCGTCTTCAATCGTAAGAGCGGCCTGCACACCCTCGAGCGCCCCGTCCTCGCTTTTGCGAGCGCCGCCGGTCTGAAATACGACTCGTTGGCCGATTTGCTCGACGGGCTCGGCGTGCAGCCGACGCTCGCCGAGGCGGAGATTCCCTGGTACGGCGATCTGCGTCGTCGCTTGCCGGTCGATCCGGTCCGCTCGAAGTTCCAGTCCGTCGCCGAGCGTCTCAAGTCCCGCCTGCCCGTAGTTGGGATCGCCGGCTGCGACCTGATGGCACAGGTCGTCAGCGAGGACCGCTTCAACCATCGCGTGGCCACCACGCGCAACAAGGCCGCCGTCCTTCTGGAGCAGGTGTTGTGTCTGCTCCAGCGCGCCGGCGAGCGGGCCGGCGACGGCGACCTGCACGTGTTCGTGGACCGGCTGGGCGGACGCAGCAACTACCGGTCGCTGCTGCTGACGGCCTTCCCCGAGCGGCACTTGCACGTTCTGGAAGTGTCGGCCCAACGCAGCCGCTATCGACTCGCCTCCACCCACAACGACTGGTACCTCGAGTTCACGGTGGACGCCGACCAGCAGCACCTCCCGGTCGCCCTGGCGAGCATGTTGGCCAAGTATCTACGGGAGTTGCTGATGGAGCGGTTCAACGAGTATTGGCGGCGTTGGCTGCCCGACTTGCGCCCAACCGCGGGGTATTACACCGACGCGCGGCGTTTCCTGGCCGACATCCGGCCGGTCGTCGCCCAGGCGGGCATCCCGGCCGAGCGCTTCGTCCGCTCCCGCTGAGGGCGGCCCCCGTCCTTGCCGGGAATCCGTAGAATGACTATCAGGAACGAGGTACCGCGGCTCTCACGGAATCCAGCGTGTCGGTGCCACGGCTGGACGACGGGGCTTGCAGCGCGTCCCGGAGGAAACGAATGAATCGGTATCGGCGGTTCGCTCTGGTGGTGCTTGTGGGGGTGTTTGTGCCGACCGCCGCCGCGATTGCACCCTCCGACTGGCCGCCGGAGCTACACGCCGCCCTGGAAACCTATCGCATGGGTGATTACGAGGAGGCGCAGGGTCTGTGTGCGGCACTGATGTCCGGCACGCGGGACGAGCGTCTCCGTCGCGAAGCCGCCGCCTTGCACGCCATCGTGACCATGCGCATGCCGGCGCGCAACGACCGGCTCGATGGGCGTGCGCGGCTGGCCCAACTTGCGCGGGAAGACCCGACGCTGCTGACGCGGCCCGAGTGCCGACTCGCCCGCGGGATTGCGCAATTGGCCCTGAACGAGACCGCCGCGGCGATTCACGAGCTCCACGCGGCAACCGAGGGGTTTGCCGAGCGGCAGCAGCACGAGCGCTTGGCCGAGGCCTGTGCCGCCCTGGCCCAGGCCTGGTCGCGCCACAACGAGTGGGAGGTGTCGCTCGAGCAGTTGGGTGTCCAGCGGCCAGGGAGCCCGGATGAGGCCCGCGTGGTCCGCCGGGCCCAGATCGCCAAGCTGCGCGAGCGGGTGGTGGCGCTGCTGCCCGACGACGCGGATGCGCTGGCGCGGATCGATCTGGTCTTGGCGCAGAACCTGATCGACGCGGGCGACAAGGTTGGCGAGGGTGTGGACATCCTCAAGCGCCTAGCGGGCTCCGCGTCGCTGACACCAGCCGGCGTCCAAGCGTGTTTTGCGCTCGGGCAACGCTACGAGCAGCAAGGTGATTGGGCCGCGGCGCTACGACTTTATCGTCGGGCACAGGCGGCAGGGCTTGGCGAGCCGTCACGCCGAGCCGGTCAACGGGTCGAGGCCATCAGCCGGCCGCAACTGCTGGTGGACGTGCCCACCGCCATACTCGCCGGACAGCCGATCCAGCTCGGCTTACGCGTGCGAAACCTGGATTCGGTGCAGTTCGAGCTGCGGCGGGTGAACCTGCACGGTTGGCTGGCGTCGTGCCAGGGACGCTTCGCCGAGGGGCGGCTCCCCGTGTCCGGTTCGGTCGTATTCACGCGCGAAATCGTGACCCGTGCCGCCACGCCGTACCAATGGTGGACCCCTGCCGCCCTGGCCGAACCGTTGACCTGCGCCACTGGGCCCGGAGCCTATGTCGCGGTGGCTCAGGCGTCAGACGCCGACGGACGACCGCTGGTCACCAAGAAGCTCGTTCTGGTCAGCGACCTGCACGCCGTGACGCTCGTCGGACGACGACACGCGCTGATCTGGGCGACCGCAAGCGACCAGGTTGCGGAATCCTTGTATGACAACCTGTCGGCCCGCTTCTGGATGCACGGGTCGTTCGTGCCGACCCGGCCACGCTTTGCCGGGGGCGTCGCCCGGTTCGCGTTGCCGGCCGAGGCACGCTTGCTGCGCAACAAGCGCTGGGTGTGTCTGGTGCAAGCCGGCGAGCACCTGGCCCTCTGCCGCGGCAGGCTGCCCGCCGCTTCGTACGCGGAGGCGCCGGCGGTGGCGCTGGTGGCCGATTCGCCGGACGCGCCTCCCGGCCAGGTTCTCCGACTTTTCGGTCTGCTGCTGGCGGCACGCGGCAGTGCCGCTTCGCCGAAGGCCGGACAAGCGCTCCGGCTCGATGTGGTCGACCCGCTCGAACAGGTACGACATTCCGCCCGGGCGGAGCTTTCCCCGACGGGGGCTTTCAGCTTCGAGGTGCCGCTCGTCGAAGACTCCGCGGGCGAGCACCTGAACGTCGTCGTGCGGCGCGGCAACCAGGTGCTGGAGAACGTGCGTGGGCGGTTTGGCTTTGACGTACGGCCGGCGGACGCGCCCCGGTTCACCGTCACGTGCCATTTGCCAACCCGCCTCGAACCGGGCGTTGCCGAGCTGGTGGGTGAGATCCACGCTCTCTACCCCTGGGGGACGCCGCTCGCGGACGCCAAGGTCAGTTACACGGCCCGTGCGGTGCGGCTGCCGAGCGCCGACTCCCAAAGCGAGCCGGTCGCTTCGTTGCCGGTATCCGGTCATGGTCGGCTCGACGGGCAGGGGCGCTGGGTGTTCAGCATTCCGGTATCGCTGTTCGGGATGCCGCCCGGACCATTGGCGGTCGGCGTTTGGGCTCGTGTGGTTGGCTGGGATCAGCGGCAGGTTGCGGGCTTCGCCGAGGTACTCGTGTCCCCGGTCTCCCCTTCAGCGCCCGTCCACCTTTGGCTCAGCCACGATCCGCCCGAACCCGGGGCCGGAGAGCTGGTCCGTTTCCGGGTCAGGTGGTTCGACCCGGAAAACCGGTCCTCCGGGAAACGGCCCACGCTCGAGCTGCGACACGCGGGCACGACCGTCGCCCGTCTACGCCTGTATTCCACGGTCGGAGGCTTGGAAAGCGAGCCGTGGCGTCCGAACGCTCCGGGCAGCTACGAGGTCCTGGCCACGTTGCCGATGGAAGTCGGCGAGCCGCTGCACGTGTACAAGTCGATAGAGGTCGGCGGGAGCGAAGCGGCGATGGGGGTCGTCACGCCGGGTGTCGAATGTCAGGCCCAGTACGCGCGGCGTGAACAGCGGTGGGGCATTCAGGTAGGCCTGTCCGGTGAGGTTGGCCAGCCGCTGCTGGTGTTCGCGGAGGCCGGCGACCCGCTGGCGGCCTCCACGATTCCCGAGCTCGACGGAAGCGCGGAGCTTTTCCTGCCAATCGAGGGCCGGCGTTTTGCCGACGCCCGTGTCTTCGTCGCGACTGTCGCGGCCGACGGCTTGCAGGTCCTGACCTCCGCTGCGATTGAGCCGGCGGAGGAGGAAGCGCTGGCCCTCGCGCTCGAACCGCCCTCGGGCCCGGTTTCGCCGGGAGCGGTCGCTAGCGTTGACGTCGTTTGCACGCGCGGGACCGGTGCGGCACCGCCGGCCATGCTGCTCGCCCGGCTGATCGACGCGGCCGGGACCGGCTATGTGGATTGGGTCCCTGGTCCTGTCCACGACGGTGCCGTCCCGGAGATTGGTGGGCTGACGGTGACTTCCTCCGGCGATCCCGGGCAGACCGTTAACGATGAGGGTTCGGCCCTGCGATCTGCCGCCCTGGGCGACCGCCTGTCGCCGGAACTGGCAGCCGCCCTGTTCGAGGGCACGACGCTGTGGGCGGACAGCCGGCCGATCGAAGCCGACCGTACCCGCCTGGAGGTGCCGATCCCCGCGTGGCCGGGCCGCTACCGGCTGATCGTGCTGGCCCGCTCGCCGAGCGGGGTGCTGGCAACTGACGCGCTCATGCTCGACGCCCGCGAGGGGATTCGCGTGCTGGCCGATGTGGCGGAGACATTCACCATCGGCGACCGCAGCGTCCTCGCAGTTGCCCTCGAGAACCCGCGGTCCGCTCCGGCCACAGTCGGCGTCTCGATACAGGGCGGGGACGGTCTGCACATCGAGACGCTGCGCGTAGCCGGCGGCGAGGCTGCGGAGCAGACCGCCGGCGAGCAGACGTCCGTCACGCTCGCTCTGGGGCCCCACAAACACGTGCGCGTGCTGGCACAGGTAGAGGCAATCCGGGCCGGCAAGGGGACCGCCATTATCGAGCTCGAAGCAAAGACCGCTCGGCAGCGTGTCGAATGTGGATACCGCATCCTGGCCCCGCAGCGTGTCGGGCCCACTGGCTCACCCGACGCGCTACCGCCGCCGATAAGGGTCAAACGCACGCTGCTGCTGCTGACCGGCGAGGGCGAGCAGGCCGAGCGCTCCGCAGGTCAGCGCACACTCGTCAAGGTCGGCAGCGAAGAGCCGGCGGCAAGGCCATTGGGACCGGGCGAGCGCCTCACGCCGGGGCAGCGGCTGCTGATCCGTGACGAGCTCACGCTGGAGCAACGGCTTGAGGGCGTCGTGTGGTCGCAACGGCTGCCCGCAGCGTGCGTCCCGCCCGCGACCGAGCAGATGGGACTCCTCAGCCTCGGGGAGCGCAGCGGCGTGCGGTTGGACTCCGTGGCGTATTCGGCAGCGCAGTTGCCGGTCGGCGAGTGGATTCATGAGTATCCGCTGGTCGTGGTGCGGCCCGGGACCTATTTGCTGCCGCCGCCCAAGATAAGCGTGCGGGGTCGGCCCGTTGCCGTCGAGGTGGAGCCCGCCGAAACCCACATCGTGGTCTCGGATTCGCCGAGCTCAGACGCTCTGCCGCGGCCGTAGCGGACTGCCGTGTGCCGTGGGCAGGCCTCGGCACACGCCGGCGGTTGCCCGTGGCACCCGTCGTCTTTGCCAGAGTGGCACGGTCCAACGCACGCGCCGCAGAAGGCCCCGCGAGGCGCGACAGGGACCCCGGCGTGCGTGGGCGGTGGAAAGCCAGGCGAGTAGGGTGCCGCTTCGGACGGCCACGGCCCAGCGTCGCGGTGACATCGCCCGTCGCAACCAGCGCCCCTCAGCGCGACGCTGGACCGTGCCACCCCAAAAATGGTCACACCCCGGGCGGACGGGGGCCCACTTTTCAGTTGCGTCGGGCAGATGGGACCGCTACACTTCCTGCGGATAATCGGGTGGACGTTTGGCACGCCCTGCTTATCCAACCCGACCGCCGATGTGTGGTGAGCGACTATGGGTTGGTTTGGCGACACGGGCGGACGGTGTCGCCGTGGTGGATACCCCGTTCTTCAAAGGGCAACGGGCGTATCGAGATGTGGAGGTTATCCCCAATGACTAACTTGGTTCGGCTCTCGAGTGGCCTGGCGCTGTTGTGCGCACTGCTGCTGGTTTCCACGGCCGCGGCTCAGAGCGAAGAGCTGAAATCGGCCATGGAGCTGTTCGACCGGCAGGAGTACGTCGCCGCCCAGAACCTCGCCCTGAGCATCGACCGCGAAAAGCTGAGCGACGCCGAGAAAGCGGAGCTCGACCGGCTGCTGAAGGTTTTGCCGGAGGCGATCCAGGGGGGCAAGAAGGCCGAGCAGGACCGGGCGGACGCCGACCAGGCGTACGAGCAGGGTCGCTGGGACGAGGCGGACCGGCTGTACCGCGCGGTGCTGGCCAACAAGTACGCGACCACGACGCTGCGCAACGAGGCCAGTGAGCAGTGCAAGCGGATCGCGGAAAAGAAACAGTTGTCGGAAGCGGCCAAGCCGAAGGGACCCGTCTCGGAGCAGCCCGCCGGCCCGCCGGCCAAGCCCCCCGCCAAGCCCGAGCAGCCGGCCGGCAAGCCGGGTGCCCCGGCGGCCGAAGCCGCCAAGCCGCAAGAGGGCCCGCAGCGCCTGACGGTCGTGGATGAGATGCGGCTCCACGATCAACTGCGTTGGGAGCGGGCCGTGGCGAAGATGGAGGAGCTGCGTCGCAAGGCACAACAGGCCATCGCCGTGGAGCAGTTCGACGAGGCCCGCCAGTTCGCGGCCCAGGCCCTGAACAGGATCGAAGCCGCGCGCATCTACGCCGAGCCGGTGTCATTGTACGAGACCGCCAAGGCGCAGGCCCTGGCGCTCAAGCAGGAGGTGGACGACAAGTACGAGGAGTACGTCGTCAAGCTGGCCGTCGACGAGCGCGAAGAAATCATGAAGCGCCAGACGGAGCGCACCCGGCTGCTCGAGCAGCGCCGCCGGGAGAAAGTAGAGCAACTGTTCAACACGGCGCACCAACTGAGAATGGAGCAGCGCTTCGCCGAGGCCGTCGAGGCGCTCCGCCAGATCCTCTATCTCGAACCGGCCAACGTGAAGGCCGTCCACCAGCTCGAGATGGCCGAAGACTACGCCTCGCTCTACCGGCAGAAGGCCACGCATCGCGACCAGGTTCGGCAAATGCAGTCAGCGTTGGTCGATGCGCACGAGAGCTTGACGCCCTGGTCCTATGAAGTTTTGTATCCGCGCAACTGGAGGGAAATCACGCGCAGGCGCGCCGGCATGGAGCGCGGCTACGGCCGCATCAGCGAGGACGACGGGCTAAACCGCAAGCTCGAGGAGCTGCTGCCCGAGGTCCTATTTGAAGAGCAGCCGGTCGAGCAGGTTATGGAGTGGCTGGCCGACTTGCAGCAGGTCAACCTGGCCGTCGATTGGGAGGATCTGGAGGCCAACGGCATCGATCGCGACAAGGCCGTCTCGCTCAAGCTGCGCGACGTCACGTTCCACACCGTGCTGGACGAGGTGCTCAGTCAGCTCGGCGGCAGCGACGTGATGCTCGGGTTCTCGGTCGGAAGCAACCTGCTGCGCATCGCCAGCAAGGAGAAGTTGGACCGGGACAAGTTCACCGTGGTCTACGACATCCGCGATCTGCTGGTGAACGTCCCGCGCTTCACGAACGCCCAACGCCTCGATGCGACCCAGGCCCTCCAGCAGGTCGGCCAGAACATGAGCGGCGGGATGATGGGCGGAGGCGGCGGCAGCCTGTTCAGCGAGGTCGCAGACGGCGCCATGAACAAGCTCGACCAGGGACTGGACGCCACGCTCATCATCGACGACCTCCTTGACGTCATCCGTCAGAACGTGGAGCCGGACTCATGGCGTGAGACCGGCGGCGGGGATGCCAACCTGCGTGAGCTGAACGGTGAGCTCATCGTCTACAACACCTCCGAGGCCCATGAGCAGGTCACCGACCTGCTCAGCCAGTTGCGCGAAACCCGCGCCCTGCAAATCGCGATCGAGGCCCGCTTCCTCAGCGTGACCGACAACTTCCTCGAGGAGATGGGCGTGGACCTCGACTTCGTCTTCAACGCCGGCAGCGCCGACTTCGATCAGGCCTTCAACGCTACCGGGGCCCCGATAGTAGACCCGTTCACCGGTGCCTCAGTGCTGATCCCGCGCGAGTTTTCCCGCATCGGCTCCTATGCGGCCACGCCCCCGTTTGGCTTGCCGCTCGGCCCGACCGCGGTACCGGTGCAGCCATTCGGGCAGGCGGCCTTCGTTCCGCCCAGCGGTGGGGTCCTGCCCAGTATCAGCAACATGACCCCCATCCGGATGCAGCAGGGCACCCTGCCGCTGGTGAACCCGGGCAACATCAACACGGGGGTGCCGGGAACGCTGGGCAGTGACCCGGCCTTGCAGCCGGCGCTCAACATCGCCGGCTCGTTCCTCGACAACCTCCAGGTCGATTTCCTGATCCGGGCGACCCAGGCCAATCGGCGCTCGAGCATCGTCCAGGCGCCGCGGCTAGTGCTGTTCAACGGGCAGCGCGCCAACATCTTCGTCGGGACTGTGCGGACCTATGTGGCCAGCCTCCAGCCCCAGCTCGCCGAAGGCGCCGTCGGCTTCGCGCCCGTGATTTCCACCGCCTCGTCCGGGACCACCCTCGACGTGGATGCCACGATCAGTGCCGATCGCAGATACGTGACCGTCACCGTGACGGCGACGCAAGCGAACCCGCCGCGTCTGGAGCGGGTCGAGATTCAGCGGGCCGGCGGGTTGTCACCCGGGGCCTTTGTCACCACCCTCGAACAGCAAAGTGCCACGGTGAACACCACGGTGTCGATCCCGGACGGTGGTACGGTACTGCTGGGCGGGGTGAAGCTGGCCGGCGAGGTCGAGATCGAGGCAGGCGTCCCGATTCTGAGCAAGATCCCGATCCTCAAACGGGCCTTCACCAACGCCACCACCGTCAAGGACGTCATGACCCTGCTGATTCTCATGAAGGCCAAGATCATCATCCAGAAGGAGGCTGAGGAGGAGGCCTTCCCGACGCTTAGCCGTGTCGGCGCCGGATAGCACCGGGCGATCCAGTGACCGCGGATCGGCAGACCGAGCAGACACCACGCCCGTCGCGACCAGGCGACGGGCGTTTGTGTTCTCGCCCGGCAGTGCGGTCGGGCTGGTCGATTCTGTCGGCGGGGGCCTTGTCACTGCTGCTTATCGCGGGCCTGGGCGCCGATGGCCCGTTCCACACCCCGCTGCAGAGCAGGCCGTCCGGCAAAAGTGCCTCGTCGCCCACCACCCGCCCGAGCGGACCGGCCGCTTTCCAGCCGGGCGTCACAATTGACTGGAGCGCGCCGGCCGTCCGCGTGAGTGGAAGGGTGGTCCTGCGTGCGGGGCCGCTCGAGTTCCTCGCTTGCTTCCCCGGAAAGGAGCACGAGAGCATCGTCCTGCTGGAAGCGTCGGCCGTGCATGTCTACATGGCCCTCGGCCTGATTGGCGTGTCGCCCGGGCAGCCGCCCACCTGGGATGAAGACCGCGGCGTCTTCCGCCGTCCCGTGGGCGACCTGGTGGACGTGTCTTTCGAATGGGGCCCGGCCGACCGGCCCCGGAAAGCCGAGGCAAATCGGTGGCTGCGGGAGATCGAGTATGCGCGCCCGCCGTTGCCACGCCCCTGGGTTTTTGCCGGTTCTCGGCGGTTGAACGATGGCACGCTCGCCGCCGACCGCTCCGGCGCCGGCGTAGCGTTAGTGAGCTTCTCCGACAGCCTGCTGGCCCTCTCCCGCCGCCACAGCAGCCGAGACGTGGAGCTCTGGGTCGCAGCCAACACGGACGCCATCCCGCCCGAGCGCACCCCGGTCCGACTCGTGCTGCGCCCGGCGCAGCCGCGTTCCTATCGGCTGCGGCTCGACTTCCGCGGCACAGCGTCCGTGGATGGACACTATGCGGCCCCGGAGGATCTGGCCGACCTGCTGTGGCTCGGCCGACAGCTCAAGCCGGATTGTGTCCGCACGATTCACGTCGAGGGGGCGCTGCAAAGCGATGTGACGCGCCTGCGGCAGACGCTCACGGCTCGCGGCGTTCCGGCGGAAGCGGTCCGCTTTGTGCGCTCGGCGAACGCCTCCGACCCAACGCGCTAACCGTCCTGTATCTCATCCGATTCGGGCGGTTCTTGCGAGCGCTTGAGATGGCGGAGCTTCAACAGGTTACGCACCCGCGAGAGCAGCTCGTTCTTGTTCACCGGCTTGCTGAGGTAATCGTCCGCGCCCGATTCGCGGGCGCGTTCCATGTCGCCGACCTCGTTCAACGCGGTGACCATCACGATCGGAATGTCACGGTGGCGCGGGTCGTCTTTCAGGACGCGGCAGACCTCAAAGCCGCTGCGTTTGGGCATCATGATGTCCAGCAGGATCAGGTCGGGTTGCTCGCGCTCCACCGCGGCCAGGGTGGCCTCCCCGTCGCGGGCGACCGAGACGGTCACCGGCAGCGCTTCGAGGTAGGCCTCCAGCAGCTCGAGGATCTGCGGATGGTCGTCCGCGATCAGCACCTTCGAGGGCGGAATCTGTTCTTCTTCAGTCGGCATCGGTCACCCAGGGCTGACATCCGGGGGTTCAGTTTCAGGCAAGCCGGCCGCTGATGCAAACCGTTTTGCCGGCGATTCGGCCCGCACGCCATGCTGCGGAACCGGGTGATGCACCCCCGGCGCGACCGATTCTGGCCGCGGCTGTTTCGGGCGAGCGTGCGACAGTCCGGGCGACGGTGCCAGGCTGGCGGACCACGGCGGCCCGGGGCTGGAAACGGGGTTGAAAGAGACTCGTGGGGGGTATGAAGCGTCGCTGTTGAGGATGGAGTCTGCACGGGCGCCGCTGCACCACAGCGCGACGCGTGTGCAGGCCAGTGTCGCTCAAGGAGGATCGATATATGCAACGAGCAGTTGTCTGTCTGATTCTGTTGGCCGTCGGCTCAGTCCCGGCGTAAGCGGAGCAATACTGCATCGCGTACGAGCGCAACGACTTCCCGGAGAACGTGGGCTGGGAACGGACCTACGGCGGCGGGAGTGACCCCGTGATCAAGCTCGGCGGTGAGCTCGACGGCATCATCGCCATCGAGGGGAGTCTCAACGACGCTAGCAGTGGCCCCGAGATCCAGATCGGGCGCCTGACGCTGATATTTGCATATTGGAGTTGACGAATGCTTATATCAGG
>CAZNFA010000045.1:0-39778 GCA_964572345.1 uncultured Planctomycetales bacterium | reverse complement strand
AGGCACCCAGCAAGGCACCCAGGTCAGAGTGGTCGGTGTCACCGTCGCCATCGACATCACCGTCGCACCCACCACGTGCGATGCAGAAGCATATCATCGCCCCGACCGGGTCAGGGCAGACGCCGAGGAACCCGCTCCAGCAGTCAGCACTATCGGCTTCATGGAAGTCGGGCAAACCACTAGTCTCCCGCCACATGGTCTCGTGCTCTGTGCAGCCCTCGCCGCGGTTGACCGTGTCCTCGATGATCCATTCATGGTCGCCCGTGCCCCAGAGCATCGGCTGAGCAGAGGTGGCTATCTCGTAGTCGTCGGGCCAGACTGGATCGTCGCCCACGTACGTCAGCATCCAGAGGTTGTAGCTACCGGCTCCGTCGAGGGGAAGCTGGGGCCGGACATCCGGGGGTAAGTCGGGCCCATAAAAGACATTGTAGCCAGCGGCGCTGTACTCTACGTAACCGAAGTTCATGATGATGCCCTCGATGTAGCCCGGATCGCCGGTGTTCTGGAACCCCGGGTCGCCAGGATCACCTACGTGGCAGGTCTCATCGAACTCCTCGTACGTCTCGATCAGCAGGGCGGCATTCTCGCCGCTGCCCGAGCCGGTCACATACCAGTCCAGGCCAACATAGATGTCTTTGGCTTCCACACCGCCGTAGGCGCTGTCGAAGACCATGTCATTCGTCGTATACATGTTTTGGAAGTCTGGGCCGTGATACCAGCGTTGACTGCAGGTGGGGGGGGTGCAGTCCTCGGGCTCGCCGTAACCGCAGCTAAGACCGCCGATTGGGTACCAAAAGCCGCTGCCGGTGCAGTTGTCCACGTCCGGCTCATAACAATCGAAGATGAGATGCTGCTCACCCCCGCGGGCGCCAGGGCCCACATCCACCCACTTGCCGATCATCCCATCGGGACCGAGCCGGGCGGCTTTGAGGGCCACGACTTGCTCGCCGGCTGTCAACGTCTGGAGTTCCCCGTCAGCGAGCGCGAACGAGGCGACCAACCCCAGACAACACAAACACAACAAACCTTTTCTCATGGTGCGTCTCCTGTGACAATAAGGACCCTAGTTCAGAGGTGAACCTCCATCCTTCACAGCATATCTGGGTGAGGGGCGAACGTCAAGCAGAATTTCCGGGAAACCTAAGGCGGTCGTGGCCCGCGCTGGCGGCGGGCTTCTGATAACCAAGGCTCCGGGCGGTGCGCGGCCCGGCCCGATCGGGCCGGCGAGCAGCCTGGAGACAGCGGGCGCGCGGTTGATCGAGGGCGTGTCAAGAGGGGCTCGCCCGAGTGTGTACTTCCGATAACACGCGCCTCAGGAGGGCGCACGCAAGAAGACCGGGCGCAGGCAGACCGACGCCATTTGCTTATCCTCCGTCGTAGCCGGGAAACTGGAGCCAGTCGGCGTCGCTCCGGGGGCCGCCCGGAGCGCGACTCGGCGGCGGTCGGCGCGAATCTGCCCGGCGACCCGCCCGCCCCAGAATATCCACGCCGACCGACCGAATGCCCAACAGACGGAGCTTTCGCGGGTCCTAACGCAGAGGAGTGCTGTGACCGCCCGGGAAGGGCCCGGCGAAAACGAGACGTTTGCCCATTCTCAACCCACTGGAGGTCCCGACATGCCAACGATTACAGCGATCAAACGAACGACGGCTGGCCTGCTGGTAGTCCTGCTCGCCACCGGGTCCCTCGCACGCGCCGATTCGTGGGAGGACAAGTTCTACCGGGCGTTCTACCTGGAAACGGCTCAGGGAGACGTGGCCGGGGCGTTGGACCTCTACCGACAGGTCTCAACCGCCGAGCGAGCCGATGCCAAGCTGAAGGCGAAAGCGGAGGCCCGCCGACAGGCCTGCGAGGAGGAGCTGGCCAGTGCCGACTTCGCCCGGCTCATGCCGCCCGACACGCTCGTGTACGCCGAGCTGAACCGTCCCGGCGAGAAGCTGCTGGGGCTGATCGAGGCATTGGGCCTGCTGGCCCCGGACGAGCACCCGACCGTGGAAAGCCAACAGCGCTTCGCGATCAGCCCGGTGCTGGTCAATGCGTTTCTGGACATGCGTGGGGTGGCGGTTGCCGTAACCGGTTTCGACCCGATTAACCAGAAACCGGTCGGTGTGGCGGTTTTCCACCCCGGGAATCTGGAGCTTGTACGCGGGCTGCTCGAGACCGCCCTGCCGGTGGCCGCCGAGCCCGCCAAGCCGATCAGCGGCTATCCCACCTATAAAGTCGAAGGGGAAGCTCTGGTCACGCTCACCAAGCGGCTGGTGATAGTCAGCCCGCAGCGGGGTCTGATCGTCAACGTGATCCGGCGTCTGAACGGCGAGTCGGACCGGTCGCTGGCCACGAGCCAGGCCTTGGCGGAGGTGCTAAAGGATCGCGAGGAGGCGCTGCTGTTCTTCTGCGTGAACGCCAAGCCGATCATGCCCCTGCTCAACGCGGCGATGGCCGCCGGTGGAACGCAGAGCCACGAGCTGGCGATGGCACAGGCGGTGCTGGACCTGAACAGCATTCACTCGCTGACGGGCCGGGCGGACCTGAGCGGGGAGGGGATTTCGCTGGACATCACGCTGCGTCTGGACGAGGGGCACCGCAATCTGGTTTACAACCTGCTGCGGATGCCGCCGCTTGACCGCGAGACGCTACGGTGCGTACCGCAGGGGGCGGCGGGCTTCCTAGCGATGGCGTTGAACGAGGCCGGCGCGGGTCCCGCCGCGACGTCCGCCCGGGAGAGTGAGAAGCCCCCGGTGGTGACCGGGCTGGACTTCGGGCGGGAGATCTTCGCGAACATCGTCGGTCTGGCGGTCTATGTGTTGCCGCCCAGCGGGGCCACGACCACGGGCGGACCGCCGATTCCCGACGTGGCCGCCGTGATCACCGTCCGCGATCCGTCGAAATCGGAAGCGCTGTGGACGCAGATGCTGGGCGTTGCCAGTCTGGCCACGGGTGCCCGGGCCATCGAAGGGGCCGCGGTCGAGATCGAGGGAAGGCAGGTTCGCAGCTACGCCTTCCCCGAGGGCATCACGATCTACTTCGCCACGCTGGACAACGCGGTGCTGATTTCGCCGAGCCAGTCGGCGATGGCCCGCTCGCTTGCCGCGCGGGGCAGCGCGAAGTCGATTCTGGACGATCCGACATTCGCCGCCAATCTGTCGCGACTCGGGCCGGATAGCACGATCGCGGTGTTCGCGCACGCGGGGCGCTGCGTCGAGATCGCCAAGCAGTTCGCCCCGCCGCGTGACCTCGCCGAAGTCGAACCCTGGCTGGGCGTGTTGGACGAGACGGTGGCGTCGATGGTGGTGACGCACTCGGGTGAAGTTTTCCGGTTCTCGGCGATGGTCACTGGCATGCCGGATGTTGGTGATCTGGTGACGCAGCTCATCGTCGAAGAAGTTGGCACGGCGCGCGCGGGCCGGGAGTCACCCGGCATCGACCATCTGCTGAAGAAGTTCCGCATCCTGGCGGTCGGGCAGGAAGACCGCGCGGCCGCGTTGGCCGTGGGCGAGCTCATTCTCAGAAAGGCCCACGACGCCGAGGGAACGCTCAATAGCTTCGCCTGGGCCCTGCTGACGGAGGAGCAGTACCAGGACCGCTTCGACGAGCTGGCCCTGCGGCTGTCGGAACGGTCCAACGAGATCAGCGGGCAGCGGGTCTGGCAGTACGTTGACACGTTGGCGTGGGCCAAGTTCAAGACCGGCGACGCGCAGGCGGCGGTTGAGTTGGAGAAGAAGGCCCTGGCCCTGTGCGACGACGACGGGGACACGGCCGAGTTGAAGAAGGCTCTGGCCAGATTCGAGGCCGCCCTCGACCAGCGCGGTGTCCTCGAGAAGACCCCGGGTTGACGGCCTCAGCGAGCGGGGTCGCTCAAGGGCTGAGGCGCTTGTCAAACCAGGCGATGATGCGGCGGAGGCGTTCGGCGCGGTTCTGCGGGCGACCGTCGCGCGACAGCCCGTGAGACTCACCCTCGAAGCGGACGAACTCGACTTCGCGGCCGAGCAGCTTCAGGCACACGAAGAGCTGTTCGGCCTGCTCGATCGAGCAGCGCAAGTCCTGCTCCGAATGGAGAATCAGCAACGGGCTTCTGATGTTCTTCACGAACGTGAGCGGCGATTGGCGGCGAAGCTTCTCGACGTTCTTCCACGGCGTGCCGCCGATCTCGTCGCCCAGCGTGTAGCCGTAGTCACAGGTTCCATACATTGACTCGAGGTTAACCACACTGCGCTGCGTGACCGCCGCTCGGAAGCGATCGGTGTGCCCGACGATCCAGTTGGTCATGTACCCGCCGTAGGAGCCGCCGGTCACGCCGATCCGTCGCTTGTCCACGTAAGGCCGCGCACAGATCCAGTCGGCAACGCGCATGAGATCCTTGTAGTCGAGGTTACCCCAGTCGGCGTGGATGCAGTTCATGAACTTCAGCCCGTAGCCGGAACTGCCGCGCGGATTGGCGTAGACGACCACGTAGCCCCTGGCGGCCAGGCACTGCATCTCGTGGAAAAACGAGCAGCCGTACTGCACGTGCGGTCCGCCGTGGATTTCGAGGATCGCGGGCCGTTTCTGGCTCGGCCGGCGTGAGCGGCGGCCGGTGGCCTTCAGGCCGGGTGGCCGCAGCACCCAGCCGTGCACGCGGACCGACCCGGAGCGCAGGCTGATCCGCTGCGGGCTGACTACCTCGACACGATCGAGCACGGTTGCGTTGACCCGGGTGAGTTGGTTGAGACGGCAGCCGTCGTGCGGGTCGGCGACGAAGACGTCACCGGGGTTGGTGTGGGTGCCGATGGTCAGGGCGATGGGTCCGTCGCCGGCCGTGCGCTGGAAGTACATGATGTTGACGTCGCCGCCGAGCTCACAACGGAGGTCCCTCCGTCGGACCGAGCGGCTGTAGAGTCGGGTCGCGCCGTCTTCGCTGACCAGGAAGAACAAGCGGCTCGAGTCGGCGGACCAGATCGGCCCGTAGGGCTCGAAAATGCCACCCATCACGTCGCCGATCGTGACGTTCAGGCACTGGTTGTCGATCTCGCGCGTCAGGTCGCGCGGCTTGCCACCAGTGCTCGGCACTAACCACACGTGGCGGTTGTGCTTGTACCACTGTCCGGGCTTGGCCGGATCGCCGATGTAGGCGATGGACTTGCCGTCCGGCGACCACGCATGACCGTAGCAGCCGCCCTGCATGTGCGTGATCTTCTTGATCCGGCCACCGGCGGGCTTGACCACGTAGATGTCGGCGTTCTCGAAGTTGGTGTCAGGGTCTTCGACGCGATTGGAGACGAACGAGATGAGTCTGCCGTCGGGGCTGAATTGGGGGTCGCTGTCGTCGTAGGGGCCGTGGGTCAACTGGCGTGGCTTGCCGCCCTTGAGGCCGACGAGGTAGACGTGGGCGTAGTTCCCCTTCCACCAGCCGGCGCCGTCGAGCTTGTGAAAGAGTCGCGTGATCTGTTTGTATTGTGGCCGTTTTTTCAACTCGTCTGTCTTCTCATCGCGCTCGAGCTTTTCGCGCTCGGACATCGGCAGGTACGTGTACGCCAAGCGGTGACCGTCGGGCGAGAAGGCGAACTCGCGTACGTGTCCGTCGCGGTCGGTGATGCGGCGGGGCTCGCCGCCGGCCATCGGCAGAATCCACAGGCTGGTCCCCTTGTCGCGGTCGGACAGGAAGGCCAGGAGGCGGCCGTCCGGGGACCAGCGCGGCCGGGAGTCGCAGTGCTTCCCCTCGGTCAGCGCGCGGACGTCTCCGGTCTCCACGTCCGCCAGCATGATCTGCACGAAGTTCTTGTTCTCCCGGAGGTCGAAGCGTTTTAGCTCGAAGGCCAGCAGGCGGCCGTCGGGCGAGATCGCCACGCGACCGACCGCCCTGAGCTTGAACAAGTCGTCCGGTTTGATTCGACGTTTCCTGGCCATGACTGCTCCAGACAAGCGCGGTGGGAAGAATCGCAGCCCGCCGCACCGACAAACGCGGACCGCGGCACGGAAATTATACGGGCAGGCCCTGCTGGGCAAGACGGGGCCGGCAACACTTGTGGAGCCGGCGCGACGCGGCGATACTGTCGCGGACGGGTCTGACGGACTTGGAGCCGGGCGTATAGCGCGCCGGGACGTTGTTGAGGGTGTGTGGCGGGCAAGGTCCCCGTCCTACGCGCACGCTATGACGATGTTGATGAAACCGCTGCTGATCATCGCGCCGGCGCCGGCGCGCTGGCACGCCCTGGCCGACCTGGTCGGACACAAGGAGCCGCAGTGGCTGGAGGACATCGAAAGGCGGATCGTCCATGGGGTGGATGGCGGCCAGGATGCTTTCGCCGTAATGCCGGAAGGCGGCCGGGTCCTAGCCAGCGCGTGTATCAACCGGCGTCACGACATCGGGATTCTCGGGCACGTTTTCACGCGGGCGGAACACCGCGGGCTCGGTTTTGCCCGCCGATTGATCACCACACTGCTATCCTGGTTCGACATGAGCGGGGGCAAGTGGCTGCACCTGGGCACGACGGCCGACGTGGCGGAGGGCCTGTTCGCGAAGTTCGGGTTCAAGATCACGCACCGCGTCAACCGCGAGCCGCGCGACGCCGTGATGATGGCGCGGACCGCGGACGGAGCGCCCAGCAATCCTCTGGAGAACGCCGCCGGTGAGGCGGTCATCCGCGATGTCTCGCGGGCCGATTGGCCGCTGATCGTCTCGCTCTTGCAGCGGCGGCCCGGACCCGACCCGCGCGTCAGCAGCGACGAATCCGCCATCACCGCCGAGATTGCCGGGCTCGAGCTGATCAGTCAGCAGGAGAAGGGGACGTGTAAACTGCGTGCGGCGTTTTGCGGCGACCGGATCGTCAGCCTGGCGAGCGTCGCCGCCGATCAGCTTGGCGAGCGCACGTACGCCATGCTGATACCGCACAGCGACCCGGCGCCGGCGCTGCGTGAGGCCGTGGTTGAGTTCGCGCGCTCGAAGGGCTACTCCCAGGTGGACTTCCCCATGGAAGCGTTGAGCGGAGCAGGGGCTGAACAATCAGTGCCGGCTGAGCAGTCCGAACCGCCGCGCGAGGCGCGCACGCCGGCCGAACCGCTGCCAGAAGCGACCGCTGACCCATCCGGCGATATGCAGGTATAGCGGCCGCTGTTCCGCTTTGACGCGCCAAACCCATTGCCGCTACGATCCCCGCACTCGGTTGTGAGCATCGAGGTGAGGGACGGGTTGATGAGTGACGTGCGGCAGAGCTTGCGATTCGCGCTGACTGCGCTGGTTGCCGGGGGGATTCTGGTGGCCGGGTGTGCGCCGCCGCGGGGTTTCCATTTCGACATCGCTGCCGACGTGCGTAACTACACGCCCCCTGAACATCCGGGTCCCGAGTACTTCGTCGGGGCGTGCACGGCCATCCGCGAGCTCGGTCCAGGGGCGTTCATGCTCACGGCCGGTGACATGGATCCGCCGGATCGGATTCGGGCGGTGCTCGATCAGGTCTTGGGTGAGGACTACGTGTGGTATCCGGTGGTTGGTAATCACGAGCTGGGCAAGCCCGAGTACATGGCCTACCTGCGCGCGTACAACGCCGATGGCAGGGCGCTGCCCGGGGTTGTGTCGGCCGGTCCGCCGGGGGCGCGCGAGACCTGCTACTCGTTCGATTACCAGAACGCCCATTTCGTCTTGCTCAACCAGTATTACGACGGGGCCAGCGACAGCGGGACCGACGGGGACGTCGGGGACGCGCTGTACGAATGGCTGGCGGCCGACCTGGCCGCGAACGACAAGCCGCTGGTCTTCGTGTTCGGGCACGAGCCGGTGGTCTCGGTGCCCGACCTGACCAACGGGCGTGTGCGCCACCGCGGCGATTCGCTCGACAAATACCCGGCGAACAACCACCGCTTCTGGACTCTGCTCCGGCAACACGGGGTGTTGGCCTATTTCTGCGGCCACACGCATAACCTGTCGCTGGCGCAGATCAACGGGGTTTGGCAGGTCGATTGCGGGCACGCTCGCGGGCTGGGCGATCCCGGCGCAGCGAGCACTTTTCTCAAGCTGTACGTCGAGCCGGAGGGTGTCCGCTGCGAGGTTTATCGCAGCGACCGGGCGGGTGGACCCTATCGGCTGGCGTATGAAACCCGGCTGTAGCGGGCGGCGGAGGCCCGAGCGGTGCCTCGGGGCGTCGGCGTGTGCGCACAGCCCCCCCGTCGAGGAGCCAGGGTGAGGTTGACCGGGGGGCCGTGCAATGCGAGGAGAGGCATCATGCCGGTACCTATAATATCGGCCGGGGGAGTCTCTGGCCGACAGCGGCCCCTCCCGTCCGCACCGGCGCCTCAACCCGAACCCCGTCTAATCGTGGCCGGTCGCGCAGAATCTGCGCGTTGAGCCGGGCCCCTGGGGCCCCCACACCATTGTCTCCGCGGCGGGCGACGCGTATACAGGAGCGCGGGAGGTCTCGGATGGTGGGTGCTCCGGAGCGGTCATCCCAGTATCACGGCTGTGCGATTCCGCCCGAAGTCTACGACATCGCCTTCGGGTGGGACCCACAACCCGAGGTGAACCGATTGCTGCTGCTGGCCCGGCAGGCCGGGCTCAAGCCGCGCAGCGTGCTGGAACTGGGCTGCGGAACCGGCCGACTGCTGCCGAGTTTGCAGAAAGCGGTGCCGGAGGTTGTGGGGCTGGAGCTGAGCCCGGCGATGGCCCAGTTCGCCCGGGCGCGCTGCAACGCGGACATCGTCGTGGGCGACATGGGCGACTTCTCGCTCGGGCGAACGTTCGAGCTGATCTTCGCATCGGCCAATACGCTACGCCACGTGCACAGCGACGAGGCAATCGCGCGGATGTGGGGCTGTATCGGCGACCACCTGGCCCCCGGCGGCGTATTCGCGACGGACCAGGAGCTGGGCTTCGCCGCCGAAGCGGAGAAGCTCGGCCGCCCCGCGCGCTGGATGCTTTCGCGGGACCAGGTGCTGGTGCACGTGGCGTGGCAGGTGATCGAGCCGCCCTGCCCGCAAACGCGTTGCTGCACGGTCGAATGGGTTTTCGAATCCCGGCTGGGCGCGCCGCGGGGCACGTGGCGGGAGCAATTCACCCTGCGGACTTACGACGCGGACGAGTTCCTGCGGCTGGCAACCGCCGACGGACGTCTGCGTGCCCTGGGGATCTACGAGATCCGCGACCCTTATCTCGTGCGGACGCCCGTCGAAAAGGCGCTGGGGCGCATGCTGGTCGTGGTGCAGCGTCGCGGGTAAGCATAATCACCGCCCGGGCCAGGGTCGGCCGGGGCGGTGTGGCCGACCACCATACCCGCGACTCCCCGGCTGCCATCCTGACGCCCGGGTGCGCGGCGCGCACTGCCTCTGTGGCGTCATACCGAAGCGGAGAAAAACTACCGCGCCCTGTCTGCCACGCAGCAGTGCGCGATCGTCGCCGTGTTCAGGCCGATGCTCAGGCGCGCTTCGCGCCGCGCCGCGCGGCAGCGCCACCCTTCTTCGCCGAGCGTCGCTGGATGAGGCCGGCGACACTGGTCACGTCGGCGTCTTCAAGCTGGCCCAGCACGATGGACTGCTCGGTTCGATCCAGCGTGACGAACCAGCCAATCAGCCGGCCCAACAAGGACTTAATGGTCATGCCTCGGTCGGCACAAGCCTTGTCGAGCTTGGCCTTGCCTTGCGGCGACAGTTGCACGCTGACGATATTTGGTCGTGCACGTTCTGCCATAACAACTCCCGTATCCAATCCTCCAAGGGGCACTGCTACGGGGCGTCGATCCTAAGCGATTCGGCGCCCCGCTTGTAAGATACCGTTTGCCGAAGGCGCTCGCGGTTCGCCGGCCGGGGGCAGTGAGCCCGCTCGTGCGTGCCGCGAAGGGCACGGTCGGCCTGGACCGCGAGAGCGCCAGGCTGCACCCTATCCCGCGCTGCTGCGACGTCGCCGGGCCCCGCGCGCCGCGCGTACCTTTTGGACGCCGCGGGCCACATCGCCGCCGATCTTCTTGGCGCGCCGGCGGACAAGCAACTCGGCCACGGTCGTGAGGTCGGCCTGCTCGAGCTGGCCGAGCACGATCGACTGCTCGGTCTTATCCAGTTCGACGAACCAGCCGATCAGACGACCGAGCAGGGATTTAATCGTCATGCCTCGGTCGGCACAAGCCTTGTCCAGTCGGGCCTTGCCCTGCGGGGACAGGTGCACACTGACAATGTTTGGTCGCTTCTTCTGGGCCATGGGGACTCCTATCTCTACATCCTCTGGGCGGGCTGAGCGCCTCGCGGCGACAAACGTACCCGCCTGCCGCACGGCGTGCAACAGTCCCGCCCACATTTTCCGGCACTTTTTGACCGCCGGCCGCCGGGCTCAATCCGGCACAAGAGCCACAATGCGCTCACGGCGCTGCAAGAGGATTTCCACCAGGCAGCGGGCATCCCCGGGATTGCTCAGGCGTGCTTCGGCGACGATCGCCTCGATGTGCGGGCGGCGCAGTCTGCGGATGCGCTCGACCGTCCAGCAGAGGTCGCTCTCGGTCATGTGATCAAAGGCCGTGTTGGGCGCCTGCGAGCGCCAGCCCAACGGCTCGAAGCGGGCGTCGAAGCGGCCCACCGCGGGCGAGGTGATCGGCTGGTGCGGATCCGGCTCGGGGTGCAGCAAACCCAGAGATAATACGCGCAAGGGTACCCAGCCGACCTCCCACGCGTAACGATGGCCGCGCCACCGCTCCTTCGGTCGCCCCTGCCACGAGCCGAGACACGAATTGAAGTCGATCAGGTAGTACCGTGCCACGCCGTCCGCGACCACCACCAGCGTGTTCGTGCCCACCCGGTCGGTGTCGTTGATCCAGGCGCTGACCAGGCGCAAGCCCCGCAGCTCACGCCGATAGCGAAACCAGTCGAAGCGGAAATGTCCGCGGACGTTGTCGAGGAAGAGGGCGGCGGTAGCCCGCCGACCGTCGAAGCGCGCGTCGCCCGTGCCTCCGATGCGTACGAGGAAGACCGGCGGGACGTTATAACCCAGGGCCCACAGGATGCGCGACCCGATGACCGCCGCGCTCGTGCCCAGCTCCGGGTAATCGGGGTGGTCCAGCTTGAACAGGAATCTGCGTCCCTGGGCGTCACGTCCGATGAAGCCGGGCGTGGCCCGGCCCACCTTGATCTTGTCGATCCGGAACGGGGGTTGCGGCGGCGGCATCGTGCAGGGGCCCAGGGCAACCCGGGCCGGCGTGAGCTCCTCGGTCCGGCGATTCCTATAGAAGGGGGAGTCGGCCACCCCGCCGCCCTCCCGATTCCACGCCTCGTCGCCGAACACCAGCCGCCAAAGCGGATCGAGCGTCAATACGTCCCGGGCCGGGTAAAGCAGGCTGCTCTTAAACATCACAACCCAGGTGGGATCGTGGCTGGCACGGATGTGGCGCTTGATCAGCGGGGCGGTGTTGGCGTAGCGCAGCCCGGCGCAACCAGCCACGGGCGCGCTCAACAGCAGGATGGACACGAGCGGGAACAGCGCCGGCCGATGACCATACCCCGCCAAGAACCGATCCTCCGTGACAGCCGAATGAATCGGCCGGACGATAGCCGGGTGGGGAGCACGCTGCAACGCTTAGGGGGTATGCACCCGTGCGCCGGGCGGTTGAGTCGCCGGCGTGCTACCGGCCCGTCATGGCGGGGCCTGGTGTGCCCCGGTCAGGGGCGCTTGGTCTGTGTGCGTTTTGCGTCCTTGGAGGGTACGCCGGCGTCCTGTCGATCACGGATTTCACCGAGTATCTTGGCGATCTCCGTGAGTTTCTTGTTCGCAGTGCGTAGTTCCGCGATCATTTGCACGCGTTGTGCCCCACTGTCGGGGATCTGGGCAAAGGCCGGCGGCGGGGAACTCGCCCCACGCCACAACAGACCGACAAAAAGCATCGTGGCCAACCCGAGCAGGTACGGGGCCCAGAAGCGCCGGTTTTTCTCGTGAGCGATCATGGTGGCTCCTTTGGGTGGTCGGCGGACAGCCGTCTGCCGGAAGCTCGGCCGCGACGCCGCGTCTGAGCGATTATCGGCCGATCTGCGAGCGTGACTGAGGGGTCGCCGGCTTGCCTGGATCACGGCCCCCGGATATGGGAGGCCCAGCGCGTAGGGTCTATCCTCTTGAACCACGGCCGGTTATGGCGAACAATGCAGACGTGCGGGCGCCCGTAGCTCAGCCGGACAGAGCAGCGGACTTCTAATCCGCAGGTCGGAGGTTCGAGTCCTCCCGGGCGCGGTCAAGAACCACGTTTCTGACCCGTCAAGCGACATTGCGCGGCACCGAGCGGCATTGCCCAGCACGGTGCGCGCGCCAGCAGGCGTGAGACACCGCGAGCCGGCCAGCGCTTGGCAGCCAGTTACGCCGCCGTCGGGGAATACGCAGCTCCTCGACCGCTCCACGTCCCGCCAGCACTACGGGCGCCCCTGGCCTCAGCACAGCAGCAGGCAGCGGCCTTCACGCCGCAAAGTTACGTCCCGCAGCCCCAGTCGGCGAGCAAGATGCCCAGGTCACCGTGACCGACGTGGCCATCTCCATCGAGGTCCGCATTGGGATTCCATTCGGGGTCGGGTAAGGCAGCCCCGGTCGGCAGTTTCCCCCGTCCATCTGCGACCCACCGCTCCAAGACGACATGCCGCCGGGGACGAGATAAGTGCCCCGCGGCTGCCGCTAGGTCGGGTGGGGTGTGGTTGGGATTCTGGCCGCCGGCGATGGGTCTCGCGGGCATCGTACTGGAAACCGCCCCCCCGCGTTCTCGCAGCCCGTGGGTCGCAGGCTGGCGGCCGGGCACTGACCGCCCGCGTTTCTTCGCCGAACTGAACCTCTCCAGATGCAGCCCAGCCCCGGGAAACGGAGACGTCGGCCGAACCGACCGGCAATCGGGCGGCACGCCGCGCGCACAATCGCCGGCGAGAACCGCGTCGTCCACCGGCCAGACTCCGGCCGACGAATTGGATGCCACGGCAGTTGAAGCCCAGGGGCCGAGCGCAAGGGAAGGCGGCGTCGGCCGAGCCTCCCGGCCGCCGCCGCCATCAATGTCGTTACAGCTCCGCCACGCGGTTAGCCGTCGGGATCATTCGGGGCCATCAAAGGGGACCCCGGGCTCCAGGACCTCGATGCTGAACCAGGAATCCAGATGCAGGCTTAGCGGTCCGTAAATGTGGACGTTGACCTTCAGCACCCCGTCCTCTAACGACACGGGGAAGTATCTGGGGATCAGCATCAGGTCGCCGTCGTCGTCGAACGGCTCAAGGATTGCGACGAGCACCGGGAAATCGATGGCGTCCGCCCCGTCCGGGATGTCCGCCTCGCTCACATCAAAGACGACCTGGTAGAACCCGGGGCCGAACCAGACCGAACTCAGGACGTTGTGTCCGCTCTGAGTGGACCCGTCCTCGCGAATTACGGCGCTGGCAATCACCTGAAACGGAGCCGGCTCACCCGGCTCACCGGGCTCACCCGCATCGCCATCGAGACCATCGGCACCCTGGCAGTCCAAGGCGTTGAAGTCCCCGTCGCCGTTGATGTCTTCTTCCGGATCGGCGACGCCGTCGCCGTTCAAGTCCCAGCACGACAATCCGTCCGCGCCAGGCTCACCCGGCACCCCGGGATCGCCCGGCACCCCGGGATCGCCCGGCTCGCCTTGCGCCCCAGGCTCCCCGGGAGCCCCCCGCTCGCCTTGCCCGCCGTCGGCCGCGTCACCGTTCGCGGCGGCGCTTGTGGCGGCGCCGGCGGCAAACCAGATACCGTCCAGCAGGCTGGACGCGAAGATGT
The DNA here is from genome assembly GCA_964572345.1 of uncultured Planctomycetales bacterium. GTDB lineage: Bacteria > Planctomycetota > Phycisphaerae > UBA1845 > Fen-1342 > JAUWXH01. The sequence continues at coordinate 26,076 of CAZNFA010000045.1, read as the reverse complement.
CGTCGCAGTCAACATCTGCTCCCATGGTGAGCGTCAGCATGATGGCGACAGACCCAAGGACCAACACTGATCGTAGTCTCATTTGATCTCCTCCGATCGCGTTACAGGTCCGCACAGACGAACGCCGCACTCACGGACCCGGAACTGAACTCGACCCTCACCCCCGAGACCCAAGAACACAGTGAACTACAACTGTCCCGCGCATTATACCTCCCCGGGTCCCCGGGCCGCAACAACCCTCCCAAGAATTCTTTTCACAACTCTCTGTGCCAGAGGTTTATCGGCCAACCGAGCCCGGAGCGAGCCAGGTAACATTTTCTGGGACCACCTCGACGGGGTTCGACAGTATGTGCCAAGGTCGAGTATCCGGGCTGGAATCGGACGAGTTTCCCGGCGAGCGGTTACGTCGGGGATTCGTCGAGATTCGGGCCGTACTTGGCGCGGGCGTACCATCTGTACATCGGCGTACGCTTCACGAATTGAATGAAGCGGTAGCTGCGGCTGGCCTTGATCCGCGCCAGGCGCGCGCCGGGCTCCTCCGCCGCGCTGGGCGCGTCGCAGCGCGCCCCGAAGCGCAGGCGCGCAGATGCCCGGTACAGAGGGTTTCCCTTGAACTTCTGGAGCGCGCGCCAAAAGCGCGAACGCTCGATATAGTCGAGCTCGGCCCTGGCCAGAAGCCCCTGATAGAGCTCGTTGTCAACGGTGGACGTCGCAGGCGGCAAGCTCCCACTTCGGACACCGCTCTCGCGCAGGCGCCACGCGTCCATGTGCGCCTGGAAGAACATCTCGTCTTTGGTGGCAATGGAGATCTCGAGCGTCGCGGCGAACAACGCCCGATGGTGTTCGATGATTTTGCGCACCATTGCCGCGCGGCGTTCCTGGGCCTTGGTAAGCATGGAACCGCGCGCGTGCTTGCGATAGAAAAAGAGCGGCTCGGGGACACAGCGCCCGTGGTAACCCAAGCCGAGCAGCGCGATCCAAAAATCCCAGTCCTCGAACCCGTATTCCATGTCGGGGCTGTACCCCCCCACCTCATCGAAGGCGGATCGCCGAATCAGCGCCGTGGCAACGCTGAGGTTCTCAACCAGCAGGCGGCGTGGGGCGTACTGGGGGCACTCCCACGTGCCGGCGGCCGCGGCGAAGAACGCCACGTGACTGTAGCAGTATCCCAGCGACGGGTCCGCCAGGAGGCTGGGCAACAACCTTTCGACGAAGCGCGGATCGAGGCGATCGTCGGCGTCCAGCGGGACGAAAAAGGGGGCCTGTGTGGCGCAGACCCCGGCGTTCCGCGCCGCGGACAGCCCCTGGTTCTCCTGGCGGATCACACGAACGCCCTGCTGACGCACCTTCTCGAGTGTTCGAAGCGTCCGTTCATCCGTCGAGCCATCATCCACCACCACGCATTCGACGTCCGCGTGCGTCTGCGCCCGGACGCTCTCCAGCGCTTCCGGCAGGAACTCGCCATGGTTGTAGCAGGGCACGACCACCGCGACGCGTGGCGGGCCTGCCTCAGTCGCTACGCGGCCAGCCGGCCGATAGGGATGCGTTTCCACGTACCCGCCGTAGAGCGCTTCCAACTCAGCCGCGATGACGTCGGGTCGGTAGCGATCGTGCATTTTCTGGTGTGCGGCGCGGCCCATGGCGCGCCGCTGCTCTGCGGGCATCCGGTAGAGCCGGATCATGGCCTCGGCCAGGCTCTCAACATTGGTGGCTTCGACGATCACGCCGCTCACGCCGTCCTCGATCATCTCGGCCATGCCGGAGTTGTCAGTCCCGACCACGCACCGGCCGAGCGACATGGCCTCGAGGCAGGTGTTGGGGAAGTTCTCGAAGTGCGACGGAAACATGCAGAACCTGGCCGCCCGGTAGCGCTGCATGAGTTGCTCGCGCGGTATGCGGTCGAGCAGCGTGAGCCGATCACGGTAGCGTGGGGGCACGGCCTCCCGGACGAGCTTGCGCATCGAAGGCAGCCGCGGACTCTTGGGGACGTCGCGGCCGATCATCACCAGTCGGGCCTGCGGGCAAGCTTCAAAGAAGGACGCCGCGGCCCGCGCGAGCGTCTCGACGCCCTTGCGCTCCTCAAACCGGCCGACGTACAGCACTTCGTCGCCGTCCGCCGGGGCGGCGTGGGCCTGCGCGGATAGAAAGGTCGGGTCGGCCGGGTATGGCAAGACGTCTACCGGCAGCGATTCACCAAGCTGGGCGCGGATTTCCCTGGTGAGAGCGTGCGACGGCGACACGCGCTGGTCGGCCGCGCGAATCCCCTGATTCTCATACTCCTCCAACACGGCGTGACGGGTTTGGCCGGTGTTGTACTTGTAGAGCACGGACAGCGGCGTGTGCAGGCGCACGAGGCAAACCGGGCGCTCGGCAGCCGGCATTGTGGACAGAAAGGTAACCCCCTCGCCGCGATAGTCGCAAAACTCGATCAGATCGATGTGGCCGGCCCGCACGAGCTTTCGCAGCAACTGATCGACCGCGTCGGCTCGACTTTGCCAAGTACGCAGCGTGGCGATGGGAGCGTCCCCGGCGCCGCGCGGCATGGGCAGACGAATCACAGTGACGCCGTCTACTCGCGCGCGTGACGGATAGGGTTCTGTGCTGACCGTGACGACCGAAACGTCGTGACCGCGCGCGGCAAGTATGGGGGCTATCGCGTGAACATACGTCCCGATGCCGCCGCCGAACTGTGGCGGATACTCCCATGATACGAAGACGATTCGCATCAGCTCGGTGCGACCTGCGACATCTGGCATACGTTACTCCTCGGCACCGCGCCCCGTTCGAATCACGACCGCTCGCGTCCGCGGGCACCTGCGAATCACGCGGGCGACACGCGTGATTCCGCGGCGTGTGCGCATAATAGCCGATATGCACGGCAGCGCGGCGGGCTAATCGACCGCGGCGGGCGCATCTTGCGTTTCATCGCGGGCGCGCCGGCTGCCGGGTGACGGCGCACGTCTTTGGCTGACAAAGCCGGCGATGAAGGCCGGCAGCAAGGCAACCGCCGGGTACCAGAGCGTCCACGCCGGCAACGCGTAACGCGCCTGTGGCAGCAGCAGCGAGACGTGAGATAGCAGGAAGGCGACGCTGCCGGCCAGGACAAAGGCGATGGCCCACTCCCGCCGAATGACCGCCAGCACGATCGTCAGCAGCGTGAGCGCGAACAGCGGGATTTGCGGGATGCCCGATATGCGGTGGGCAGCCCACCAGTTCATGAGCCAGCGCAGCGGGCCGCCCTCACCGCTCTGGGCAAAATGGGCCATCAGCGCCGGTGAGGGATTGCCCTCATACTGGCGGTTCGAGCCGTCCCGGCCCAGTCGGGCAATGAACCAGTTCAGTTGGTCCTCCGTGTACCGGCCACGGCGGAACTTGTAATTGAGCTGCCAGGCAAGGGCTTCGGGCCAGACTCGAACGTAGCCATCGAAGTTGGCCGTCAGGCTGGCGCGATTCCACCTGCCGAACATGTCGGCACGCGTGCTGAAAGCCCCCACGTCCTGTGCGAACGCCAGCAACTCGTACAGGCTCGGGCTCTTGTCGGCAAAGCGCTCGTATTCGGTCCGAACGACTTCGTCCACGGGATAGTTCCAGTCCAGCAGGTCGAATTTCGCCAGGCCGAGGAACTGGGTGGCCGCGAACCCACTGGCGACGCGCGGAATGCCGCGCTGGGTGTTGTAGTAGAGCCACGGCGCCAGGGGGATCAGCAGCCCGAGCAGAAGCCCGGCAAGCCCCAGGGCGCGCGTCCGCCAGCGCGAGCAGCTCGCCAACAGCCAGCCGATGCCGAAGAAAGGCACGAGGGCCTGCAACGCCGGGCGTGTCAGGCATCCCAGCGCCAACACGACGCCCAGCAGGACCGCCACATAGAAACGCGGCACGTGCCAGCACAGGGCGATAGCGGCCGCGGCCACCGCCAAGAGCACTGCCAGCGGCTCACTCAGCACGTACGACTCGAAGGCGAACAGCCACGGGTCGAAGGTCGCCAGAAAGCCGGGGATCAGCGCGAGCTTGGGCCCGGCGAGCCGGCAGGCAATGAAAGTCAGCAACACACACGTAAGACACCCGACGGCGTGCTGCACCAACAGAACGCCGGTGGCCCCGAGACCGAAGCAGTGAAACACGCCGGCCAGGAAGAGCGGATAGCCGGGAGTTCGCAGCGCGGGTATCGCGAGCTGTTCGCCGTGGTGAAGCGTCTCCGCAGTCCGTATGTAATCGACGCCATCGTTGGTGATGACCAGCGGCAGCGCGGCCAAGCCCCATAGACGCGTGGCGACGGCAACTACGAGGACAAGCAAGACCGCGCGGCGCGTCGTCCACGCTGTCGGGTGGGCTTCAGATTCTCCTCCCGAATTCCGCGTGCGCACCATCCTGGCTGCCTTCAAGGCTCGCGACCGCACTGGAACTGAACCACACGCGAGCTACATACGCCAGGCAGTCTACGTAGACGCTCCAGGGGCCGCAAGATTGGCGGCATCTCTGCCAGACGGATCACTCCCACTCGAATCGCCAGATGTGCAGGGCGTCGCCGCGTGCGGTCCGCTCGACATGGACTTCCACCGCGTGGGCAGCGACTTGTTCGTCCGCACGGAGGCGTTCGAGCAGCCGATCGTTGCCCGCGCGTTCCTCGCCCGGTCCGCTTTCGATGGCGAAATAGTCCGGACACGAACCCATCAGGTGCTCGCGCAGTTCGGTGAATCGGCGTTTGAATGACGGCTCGTTCTCCAGCCAGGGTTGTATGCGCATGCCCGTGTAGAACGCGAGCCTGCGTTCGCTGCTTCCACCGAGCAGAACTTTGGATTCAACGCGCGGGTCATGCTCGCGCAGCCAATGGGCTGCCTGGGCGATAAACGCGTCCGCCCCGTTCGGCACGCGCAGCGAGTATATCACCAGCGGCAATATGCACAGTGCAGCGAAGACTTGCGCGATCCAACGGCGACGACGTGCGGATAGTTCGTTGAGCGCGTGCATCAAGAACATGGCCGCGAACGGAACCGCGAGCATGACGACCACCAGCGTGTGCCGCGGGGCCAGATACCCATGCCGCTCGAGCAGGATCACCGTGAGCGAGAAATGCGTCACGCCACAGATTCCCAGGCCGAGTAGCGGCGGATGGCCGAAGCGACGCCGTAGACGAACCAGCGGCGGCAGCGCCAACAGCGGCACCACCACACGCCCGGCGCGGAACGTCGTGTAAAGGGCCATCGGCACCAACCAGTACCAGTCCACGTCGCGGCGCAGCAAGGCTGCCTGCCGCCAGCCGGGCTCTGTCGCATCGAGCGGACGCGGAAGCCCGAGCGATGCCTGAAAGCGATCCAGCGTCTCTTTGTCGAGCTTCGGTGAGAGCTTGCCGCTGATCGCGACATAGGGGGCGGCGCAGGCCAGGAAGCCGAGCGCCAGCATGACGGCGCGGCCGGCGAGGATGCGCAAGCGGCGCGTACGCACTTGTGCAAGCAGCACGAGAAAGGCCGCGAAGCACACCACCGCGCCTTCGGGGCGCGTGAGAAAGGCCAGTCCGCTAAGGACACCGCAACCGAGCGCGGCTTTCCAACCATTCAATCCGAGCAGCAAGATCACGCCGCCCAAATACAGCGCCACGTGCATCTGCTCGGACATGACATCGGCCGAGAGCCAGGTGTTTAACGGGAGGACCGCCGCCAGGATCATGGCACACAGGCCGGTCGAGCGCGGGTTAAGGGGCAGCTCAAGTCGGCGTACCAGGCGGGCGGTGAGCAGCCCGGCCACGACCACAACCGCCATGCCCGCAACCCAAGTAACAATCTGGCCGCTGCGCTGCCACGCTAGCGGCGTGTCAGCGACGCCGAACGTTCTCAGGGCGCGTTGGACACTGAGGATGGTGAGCGGGAACAGGGGGTGTTGCTGGACCTCGTCGGACTCCAGCAACGCGGGGCCGTGTATGCCCAGGTCGCGCGCGTACCAACAGTACAGGACCGCGTCGCGCGACAGACAGGGCATAGCCGCCGCCAGCACCCCGCGCCACACGCCTGCCACCGCAAGAATGGAGGCGACGGCCAGGAGGTAGCGGCGACGGGATGACGAGTCGGTCATCGACGCCGATCCCGCCGTAGCTGCCGGAGTGTCAACACCTGAATTCTGCACAACGAAAAGCAAGCTTCTGTGCTCATACGCGCGGCAGATTAGCTGTGCGGTGCGTCAGCGTCAATCGCGGTCGTCTCAGCGGCTCGGCTGAACGGGCGCATGCCGATCGGACATCGCGCGGCCGTGAGCCTCCGCGTTGTCCGGCGCGCCATCGGCAGTTATGATCGCGGCAACGCGGATGAATCGCTGATTGCAGGAGTTGCCGGCACTCAGCCGCAGCGCGAATCGAGGGGCGTCGCCAGACGTGAAGATACTGTACGCGACAATGCAATTGGGTCGCGGCTACGGGCAGGGGACGGAGCGTTATCTCTCGATCCTCACCGCCGGCATGCGCCAACGCGGCCACGAAACGGTCTGCATAGCCGGAGACCCCGAACGCCGCGGGCCGGAGCTGGCGCTCGGCGAGGTCATGGAGCGCGAGCCGCTGGTTCTGGCCTACCCGACGCGCGGATGGATGTCCGTGATGGGGACGCCGCCGGAGGAGTTGACACCACTATTGCATAGCCAGCGTCCGAACGTGGTGCACCTGGCCAACCCGGCCCACATTGGTGTGGGCCTGATCGGCGCTGCGCAATCGCTGCGAATTCCGGTGGTCGTCACGATAATGGACTATTGGTGGCTGTGCCCGAAGCACACGCTGGAACACTACCAAGGAAGTATATGCGACGGTCGGGTGGCATGGCGGGAGTGTGTGCGGTGCGTCGCCGCCGGTCACGCCCGGGGCTGGCCACGCCTGCTAGCGCGCGTTCCGGTCCTGCGCGCGGCGTTGCTGCCCCCAACGCTGTTCCTCGGAGCCCTAATGAAGGGGCTGCCCGTGCACGAGGTACGGCGATGGACGCACCGGCAGGCCATTCTGAATGACGCGCTAAGCGGCGCCGACGCCGTCATCTTTCCCTCGCGAACCGGACGGAAGCTGCTGGAGCCGCGCTTGGGCGGTCCGGAGTGCCACACGATTCCGTATGGTCTGGAGCAGCGGTGGTTCGAACCCGGTCGTGCGCAGAGTGCGCGCGCCGGACAGCAAGGTGGCGATCAAGGGCGCCGCGACCCGGCACGCATCACCGTCGGCTATGCCGGTGCGTTGGCCGAGCACAAGGGCGTGCACCTGTTCCTGGAGGCGCTGGCGACGCTGGAATGGAAGGCGACGCGGGTGCGCATTGCCGGTGGCGGTCCACCACAATACATGGCACATCTGAAGCACTTGGCGACCGATCTCAACGTCGAGTTCGTCGGCCGCCTGAACCGGGAACAAATGCCCGCCTTTCTGTCGGAGCTGGACGTGCTCGTCGCACCGAGCCTCTGGCCGGAGAACCTTCCGATCGTCGTGCTCGAAGCGCAGGCGTTCGGCGTGCCCGTGCTGGGAAGTCGGGTTGGTGGGATCGCGGAAATGCTCCCGGGTCCGGATCACCTGTTCGAGCCCAACTCGAAGGACAGCCTGGCCGAGCGCCTGGCGGCCTGGTGCTCCGGCGCGATACCGCCGGGAACGGCCCAAGTGAGCACCGCCGACGAGATGACCGCGCAGACACTGAATGTATATGAGCGGGTTGTCGCACGCCGACACGGCTCGGCGCAGGAGCGGCGCGCTGCCGCCCTGACGCCGGGGCTTGATGCTTGAACCGATGGCGGTTGCGTTTGTTGGTCGAGAGTCGCACAGGTACAATGCCCCGCGCGGCGCCCGAGAATGATGCTCGCGTTCGGCGCTAGACCGGTACGGCTGCCGACGGATGTGTAAAGGGCTGGAGGCCGAATTGCATTATGACGACCATAACGCACTCAGCGAGTTACAGCGGACGGCTCTTTTGCAGCCCCCTGAGAGTGTTTTCCAGCGCCTGGAGCCAGCGAACGCTGATCCTGCGTCTGGCCCGGCGGGAGATTGAGGCGCGTTACCGCGGCTCAGTGCTAGGGATTGCGTGGTCGTTGATCGTGCCGCTCGTCCTGCTCGCCGTTTACACGTTCGTCTTCTCGATCGTCTTTAAGGCGCGTTGGGATATGCCCATCGAGGGGAAAGGCGTCTTCGCGCTGGTGCTGTTCACCGGGCTGATTCTCTTCAACGTACTCGCCGAGTGCGTGACCCGCGCCCCCTCGCTGATGCTTGACCGCCCCAACTACATCAAAAAGGTTGTCTTTCCGCTCGAGACGTTTGCCTGGGTGACGATCGTGGTGGCGTTGTTCAACGCGGCGGTCAGCTCGGCGGCGTTGCTGATCGGGTACTTCGTACTGGTGGGCCTGCCGCCGATTTCGGCACTGGCATTCCCGCTAATGGCGATCCCGCTTGTGCTGCTGGCGCTTGGGTTGACGTGGTTCCTATCCTCGGTGGGGATTTACCTGCGCGACATGCAGCAGTTCGTACCCGTACTCGTGACGATCGCGATGTTCATGAGCCCGATCTTCTACCCCAAGGAGGCACTTCCCGCGGCGGCCCTGGCCGTGACCGAGCTGAACCCCCTGGCAGTTGTGATCGAGGAGGCCCGGGGGACGCTCTTCCGGGGTGAGTTTCCGAACTGGACGGTGCTGACGTTGCACTTCTTCCTGGCCTGGCTGGTGGCTTGGCTGGGCTTCATGTGGTTCAACAAGACGCGCAAGGGGTTCGCTGATGTCGTCTGAGTGCGCCATATCCGCGCGCGCGCTGGGCAAGGCGTACACGATTTACCACAAGCCGGTGGATCGCCTCAAGCAGATGATCTGGCGGGGCCGGCGAACCTTCTATCAAGAGTTCTGGGCGCTGCGCGACGTGGACTTCGACGTCTACCGCGGCGAGACCGTGGGAGTCATCGGCCGGAACGGGGCCGGCAAGTCAACATTGCTCCAGTTGGTCTGCGGCACGCTGACCCCGACCGAGGGGGAACTCCAGGCACGCGGACGGGTTTCGGCACTGCTCGAGCTGGGGTCCGGGTTCAATCCGGAGTTCACGGGGCGGGAAAACGTGTTCATGAACGCCGCCGTGATCGGGATGAGCGACGACGAGATTCGCCGGCGCTTCGACGCGATCGCGGCCTTCGCGGACATCGGCGACTTCATCGACCAGCCGGTGCGGACCTATTCGAGCGGGATGCAGGCCCGGCTGGCATTCGCGGTGGCCATCCATGTCGATCCGGACATTCTGATAGTTGACGAGATTCTGGCGGTGGGCGACGCCGCGTTTCAACGCAAGTGCATCGAGCGCTTTCACCGAATCCGCGACTCCGGGTGCACGATTCTGTTCGTGTCGCACGATCCCTACCTGGTTAAGACGATTTGCCAGCGGGCGCTCTACCTCTCGCACGGAGAGCGGGCGGCATTCGGGCCGTCCGCGGAGGTCGTCGATCGCTATGTGTACGACCTCGAACAGGCCGAGGCCCGCACCGCGCCGGCTCGCGACGATGACGTCCCCGCACCGGCCGAGCAACCGACGCAGGTGCACGCGCTGTTTAAGTTCACGGATGTACGGCTGGAGAATGCCGCCGGTGAGGAGATTGACGAGGTACGCTGCGGCCAGGACATCCAGTTGCGGGCCCGCTACGTTGCGCTGACCGACAATCTGCCGGACAAGTGCAGCTTCGTCTTCAATCTGAAGCGGCACGACGATTTCTACATCTGCGGCACGACGACCATCATGGACGGGATCGAGCCGTTCGACGTCCGCCCCGAAGGCGAGCTTGTCATCCGCTTCCCGAATTTCCGAGCCCTGGCGGGGCGCTACAAGTGGCGCGTGGCGATCAACGACCACGCGGGGGTTGGCGTGTATGCCGAGGCGGTGCACCGCTGCGTGTTCCGCGTCGTAGACCGCTTTCAGGCGCACGGCCTGGTGGACTTGCCACGCGAGTGGGAGATCGACGGGCGTACGTATAGGCCGGGCGGAGAAGGCCGGCGAGTTGCGGGGACCCTCATACAGTCAGGGGCAACAGCCGGGAGAGTCAACCCTTGTCCATGATCGAGCGTCTGGCATTCGACCAGCAGAGCCGCTTCAACGCGATCGAAGCGTCCAGTCACCTGGCGCGCTACGCGCTCGCCCAGCCGTTCTGCAAGGGCAAGCACGTGCTCGATGTCGCCTGCGGCGAGGGTTACGGAGCGTACTTCATGTGCCGACACTGGGGGGCGGCTCGGGTTGACGCGGTTGATGTGGCGTCTGAGGCGATCGACGCGGCACAGCGCCTGTTCGACGACCAACGAATCCGGTACCACTGTCATGCCGCCGAGAAGATCGACGAGCTCTTCGAGCCGGCTTCGTTTGACCTGATCGTGTCGCTCGAGACCATCGAGCACGTTCAGGACGCGCGCACGTTCCTCGAGGCCCTCGAGCGGCATGCCAAGCCCGGCGGGACCGTGATCGTCACCTGCCCCAATGACTACTGGTACTACCCGACGCCGGAGGAATCGAACCCCTTCCACGTGCGCAAGTTCACGCTTGGCGAGTTCCGCGAGCTGGCCGAGGCGGTGTTCGGTCCGGCGAAGTCGTTTCTGCTGGGAACGCCGGTCGGGGGCTTCACCAACCTGGCACGCGACAATCCACGACTTCACGTCGGCGGCGGCGAAGACGCGGCCCTGTCGATCACCAAGGCCGCACGGCTCGACCGCGCGTTGGGGCTTCCCAGCGACGAGCACATCAGCGAGCAGAATTGCAGCTACTTCGTCGGCATCTGGTCGGCGGACGACGTTTCGGCGGCCGAGGCTTCGACCATTGTCTTTCCGTGTTCGATGAGCGCCAGCGCCCCGGCTGCCGAGCACACCAAGGTCACCAACCTGCGCGACGAAGTGCTGAGCCTGCGTGATCAACTGTTTGAGGCCCGCGCGAACGAAAAATGGGCGAGATCGCAGATCGAGGCCCGCGACTCCCTGCTGAGCGAGCTGCGCGGAAAACTTGCGCTGCTGGAGCGCGAGCTACGGCACGTTGGCCTGCGCGCGGCCGCCTTCGAGGCCGAGGGCGAATTCATCCGCGAGCAGGCGGCGCGCCTCAGGCAGGAGCGCGAACAGCTTCAACGCGACAACGAATACCAGGCCGGGGTCATCGAGGAGTGGCGCGGCTACATCAAGCACGTCGAGCAGGCCCTGGAAGAAGCCCACCGGCGGATCGAGAGCTCACTTGGCGCGCGGGTCAAGCGGCTCATCCCTCGCCCGATCAAGCAGGTCGTGAAGCGCGCGCTGGGCCGCCCGCCCGCCGGCGACCGAGGAACCGGCCGATGAGCTCCGCCGAATCGGAACTCCAGCCGGGCCTGCTTTCCACCGCGTACGTCTACGACAGTACGCACTACCTGCTGGCGCCCGACGCGCACCGGCTGCACGGAGCGAACATCGGCCGTCACGGTCACAACCTGACCATTTCCTTCCTGTCGCTCAACCGCGCGAGCCTTTCGACCAGATTGATCCGGTCGATCCGAGATCAGCTTCCCAATTTCGCCGGAGAAGTGCTCGTGATCGACCAGGGCTCGACAGAAGCCGAGCTCGCCGAGGTCAAAGGCGCGTGTGATGAGCTGCGCTGCGCGCACCAGGTGGTGGAGCTCGGCAAGAACTTCGGCGTCGCCGGCGGGCGCAACCGCACCATGCCGCACGTCCGTACCGAATGGGTGATGTGTCTGGACAACGACATGGTGTTTACCGCAGACCCGCTGCGGCAGATTCAGAAGGACATCGCCCTGCTCGGCTGTCACTTCCTGAATCTACCCCTGCTCGATAAGGACGGCCACACGCTGTTCGCCAAGGGTGGGCACCTCTACACCGAGACTGCCGGCAACGACATTCGAATCGGCGGCGGTTCGGCTTGTGGCCAGAAGGTGCACGAGGGGGGTGTCGGCGAGCCGTTTCTGTCGACGTTCCTGTTCGGCGGTGCGTCGGTGCTCAATAAAGAGACGTTCCAGGCGGTCGGCGGCTACGACGAGGCGATGTTCGTCGGCTTTGAGGACATCGACTTCTCCGTGCGCCTGTTTCAGAAAGGACTCAAGGTCGGCAACACGACGTGTGTGGCGCTTGTGCACGACCATCCACCGCCAGCCGCACCCGCCGACGAGCAATACGAGCGCGGCCGGTACGCGCGCGAGGTCCTGAAGCGCTCGGCCGAACACCTGGAAGCCAAGCACGGCATGACCGTGTGGAGCGCGGGCGTCGAGGAGTGGTTGAAGGTTCGTCGCCAGGAGATGGGCGCCGGCGAGGAGTCTGTAGACGAGGCGGCCGCCAAGGGCCCCGCCCCGGCAACAGTGCCGGCGGCGGTGAAGCAGCGTGCCCGCCCGAAGGTTGCCCTGGTGGTAGACACCGATTCGTGGGCGTTCTGGAACATCTCGCAGCAACTTCGCCGACACCTTGGCGACCGGTTCGAGTTTCGGATTATCGTCTGCTCCGTGATCGACAACGCCATTCAGGTCTTCCTGGTAGCACGCGAGTGCGACATCATCCACGTCTTCTGGCGAGAATACCTGGGACTGCTTCTGGAGCCGGACTGCAAAGTGCACGTCGAATGGTTCGGCGGCAACTACACGGAGTTCCTGGAGAAGGTCATCAAGTCGAGCGTCGTCTCAACCTGCATCTACGATCATCTACACCTGGACGAAGCAGGCCTGCGCAACCGATTGCCGCTCTTTCGCGACCTGGTTGACGCGTACTACGTGGGTTCCGAGCGCCTGCGCAAGATCTATGCGGGTCTGGCGGACTTCCCGGATCCGTTGATGGTACTCGAAGACGGCATCGACCCGGAGCTCTTCTACCCCGTCAATGCGCAGCGGTTTGACCGCGTCGGCGAGCGCGAGGTCGTGATCGGCTGGACGGGGAACAGCGAATGGGCGGCGGAGTCCGGAGACATCAAGGGCGTGCGCACGATCCTACGACCGGCCGTGGAGCAACTGATCGCCGAGGGCCTGCCGTTGCGTCTGCACCTGGCCGACCGCGCCGAGGGGGGACCGATGATTCCGCACAGCCAGATGGTAAACTACTACGGGCAGATCGATGTTTACATCTGCACGTCAGAGTTCGAGGGCACGCCCAATCCGGTGCTCGAGTCGATGGCCTGCGGCGTCCCGGTGATTTCGACCGACGTCGGCATCGTTTCACAGGCCCTCGGACCGCAGCAAAAGGAGTTTATCCTCAAAGAGCGCTCAATCGAGTGCCTGAAAGCGGCGATCGGGCGGCTTGTCAGCCGGCCCCAACTTCTTGGTGAGCTATCGCGAGAGAACCTCGATTACATCAAGCCGTGGCACTGGCAACGAAAAGCTCAGGGCTTTGGCGAGTACTTCGACCGCTGCCTCAGGTTGAAGTTGCACGCTTGAGCCGGGTACGCTGCGCTCACGCTTGCCCCTTGAGCCGCATCACAGCCGTGAGTAGGGTTCGACGACGTTTGTTTGAGCATCGAGTGGCGTGATGGTGCGACGGCTGACCCTTGTCGTCGGTGCTGGCGATGCGGGGGGCAGCTCCGGCATTTTCCTGTTCAGGGAGGACTGATTCGTGTCATCCCGCTCAGCCGGGAGATCTCGTTCGGTGCACATCAGCCCGTGGCTGGTGGCGGGTGCGCTCGGGGTCTCCGTCGGTTGGCTGAGCTTCTCGCATCTCGCCCCGCCGGACTTCCGCAAGCTAATGATCCCGGTGGCAGTCGCGCTCGGCGTGGCGTGTGTCGCGACAGTGCTGGCCTACGTGGTGGTGCTTCGCGGCACCTGGCCGCGCTTGGCAGACCGTTCGAGACTCGCCAGGGTCCTGTGGGTGTTGGGATCGGCAACGGCAGCCGAGCTGCTGATCCTGGTAATCCCGCTCACGCTGCCGTCGCCGCCAGTGCCGTACGCACCCCTGCAGCATCTGGAGATCGTCGCGACCGGGAAGCGAAACCCGAAAGCTAACAGTAGCGAGGTGTGGGTCCAGGGGCTGATCCGGCCCGACGCCTCGCGCGTCGCCCCGGAGGAGTTTGTTCTCGAGGGCCAGTGGGAGATCCGCGACGGCGTGCCGTTGTCGTACCGCAAGCAACCGGCCACGCTGCGCTGGGAGGGGCGTTTCCGCGGCGACGCGAAGCTGCGCCTGGCCTCTCACCTCTGGTCAGGCATCGTCAAGATCACCTGGAACGGCCAGGTTCGGACGATCGATCTGTACGCCGACCCGGCGACCTTCAAGGAAATCCCCCTGCGTCTGGAAGGCGTGGCCAAGCTACTCAAGGCTCTCGGAGAGATAGCCGTGACCGGGGCCTACGTTGTGACGCTAGGGACGCTCCTGTTCTTCGTGAGCGTCAGGCTGGCGACCCGCCGGCCCGGGGTGGTGGCCGAGCGTCCGGCCCGATCGAGCTGGCTGTGGCCGGTGCTGCCCAGCGCGGCGGTGTGGTTATTCGCCCTGATGGCATTCTGGCCGGGGTTGATGAGTCCGGACTCGCTGGACCAATGGTGGGAGGTGGGCAAGGCCGAATTCCGCGACGCCCACCCGGCCATCCACACGATGCTGGTGTGGTTGGTCACGCGGGTGTGGATGTCGCCTGCCGCCGTCGCGCTGACCCAGATCGTGGCGATGGCCGGGGTGCTCGCTTGGGGGCTGTGGCGACTGCGGACGTTAGGCATGCCGATCTGGCTGGTATGGGCAACGGCCGTGGCGTTCGCGCTCTCGCCGGTCAACTACCGCATGGTAATCACCCTCTGGAAGGACATCCCGTTCAGCATCGCCATGCTGGCCCTGATGATTCTTATAGTGCAGATCATCGTGACCGACGGGCAGTGGCTGCGGCGGCGCGCGAGCTGGCTCGTGCTGGGCCTCGTGGTGGCCTTCGCCTCCCTGATGCGCCACAACGGGATTCCGGCGGCGTTCGGCGCCCTATTGCCGCTGCCGGTGTTCTACCGCCGGCACTGGTGGCGCGTGGGGCTGGCGCTGGCCGCGGCCGGCGCCTGCGTTGTGCTGGTGCGTGGACCGTTGTACGACGTGGTCGGCGTGAAGGGGGTGACCGGACTCTCGAAATACCGGCGCGCGGCCCTCAAGTCAGTGAGCGGTTCGACGACAGCGCACCTGGCGGCGCATGTGGCCTACGGCACGCCGCTAGAAGACGATGAGGAGGCGCTGCTTGAGAGAATCGCCCCGCTGTCGAAGTGGCGCCAGTGCTACGATCCCTTCCGGCGTGACCGGTTGCGGGCGCTGACGCGCAAGCCGGCGGATCCCGAGTACGTCAAAACCCATCGCGATGAGATCTCCGAGTTGTGCCAAACGCTGAGGCGGCGCAATCCCCGGGCCGTGTTGGAGCACTACTACTGGCGGACGTCCTTTGTCTGGCGGATTGCGCACCCGCACAACAGTTACTATTCACGGGCGTTGGGCAATCGTTATGAAGGGAAGGTGCTGACGATCTGCTTCAACAAGCAGGGCATCGAGCCGCAGCCGATCATCCCGGCGCTGCGCGAGTGGCTGGGCAACGTCTCGACGCGGCTGGACTCGCAGCGCTGGTTCTGGCTCACGTGGCGGCCGGCGCTGTACCTGTGGCTGTTCGTCGCGGGCGTGATCATCGCGGCGCTCCGGGCGCGGCGCTGGTCATACCTTGTGCTTCTCGTGCCGGTGGGCATCCACTCGTTTTTCGTCGCGTGGCTGGCGCCGAGCCAGGACTTCCGCTATCAATATCCCGTTTATCTGACGGGGCTGCTGCTAGGCGTCTTTCTGCTGTGGTGCGCCCCGTGGATTCCGCCCGCTGCGTCGGTCCAATCGCCTCGGCACGGCGCGACCACAGGTCTGAGGGACTCGTCACCCGATGCGAAAGACTGACACGCAATAGTGATTCGAGCGTGCCTGGATTAAGGAGAACGAGTAGAAACCCGATTCCATCAGGGGCGTGTGCCGGCCCTCCTCATGGACTGAGCGCGACGCAGCTTGACCCGCTCGATCGTGTCCCGACCGCAAAGCAGGCGTGCGTACTGCACGACGTAGCCGGCCAGCCGCAGGTGATAGTAAACCAGCAGAACCGGGAAGGTCATCAGCGTCTCAAGGATGGTCTTCCGTTTTCGGACCAGCTCGTTGTACGTGATGGCGGCCAGGAAGAATCCCGCGCAGGCGGCCGGGACGAGCCACCACCACGCTCCCACGAAGCCCAGCGGTATTAGCAGGTACGCCAGCAGCAGCGGCGTCAGCTCGATCCTAGGGGGCAGGGAATACTTGAAGCCAAGCCGGGCCGCGGCTTGACCTCCCCGGTAGGCCTGCCGGAAGAAGGTTCGTCGCGAATAGTGATGCTCGTGAAAGACGACGGCGTTCGGCACCACGCGTTGCTCGTACCCCAGGGCCCGCAGTGTGAGAAAAAGGCCTTCCTCGTCGCCGCGCCCCGAGACCGACACCTCGCCACACGGGCGGGCCCGATCTTCGTCAAACGCACACTTAAGCAGCAGGTCACGCCGTACACACATGTTCAAGCCAACGAGCCGGGTGGCCTTGCCGCGGCCATGGACGCGGTGGGTGCCCTTGAACGTGAGCTCGTAAATGTTGGCAGGCTCGGCGTCATCCACGCCCCCCGTGACGGCGGCCACCCGATCCGACACGAAGCCGGCCAAGAGTCGCTTGAGCCACTCGGGCTCGGCGATGCAGTCGTCATCCAGAAATGCGACGAACGGCCCGCGAGCCTCACCCACGCCGCGATTGCGGCTCGGGTTCGCACCGCGTTGCGGGTCGTTCCGCAACCAGCGGAAGGCCAGACTCGGGTTCTGCTCGGCGAACTGTGCGAGCAGCGTGGGCGTATCGTCCGTAGAGCCGTCATCGACCACGATGATCTCGCAGGGCTCGTAAGTCTGCCGCGCCAACGCTACCAGCGCGCGAGAGAGAAGATCACGCCGGTTGCGTGTCGGAATGACGACCGAGACCAGGGGAGCATCCGCCATTGCGACCACCTACGCTAAGTGCGCCGTACTGCCCAGTCAATGGTCGATCGTCACAATGCCATGCTGCGCGTGACCCTTGCCGACCGGCGCACGAGGCTCTATCCTGGCGCGCGGTGAGAAACCGGATGGGTTTTGCCGTTCGATGCTCGATTGTCGAGAGGATGCTTGAGAACAATCGTTGCGGGATCCGTGCATCGTCTGCGTGGCTGACCGGTCGTACCAGCGCTGTGTTCCACTATTCGCGCTAAGCGTCCTCCACGCATACGCGGACTACGCGATCCCCGTGTACGTGAGCAGCCGGCTCAGGAAGTCGATTCGTGGAGCTGTGAAAATCGAAGGTTAGCGGTGATTTTCTTCCCGGATCAGCACGGGGCTTTACGTTGTGAACATTCTGATGGTGCTTTCGAGCCATGGCTACCCGCCCGACCGCCGCGTCGAACGGGAAGCGCGCGACCTGATCCGTGACGGCCACAAGCTGTTCCTGATGGCCCGCCGAGGCCCGGACCAACCGGTCCGGGAAGTCGTCGATGGCGTCCAGGTCATCCGTTTTCCGGTATTCTTGGAGGGTAGAGGGGTCGTATCCGGGTTGATCTTCTTTCTCTTGCACAGGTATTTCATCCTTTTCCGCATTCTGCGGGCCTGCCGCCGACATCGGATAGAAGCTCTGCACGTCCATGATCTGCCGTACGCGTTCGCCGTAACGCTGGCGGGCAGGCTGCTGGACATTCCGGTCGTCTTCGATATGCACGAGCATTACACGCTGATGTTGAAGCTGAGCTACCAGACCAGCGCGTACCGCAAGTTCAGGTTTCTCTCAGCTATCCAGCTTACGCCGCTACGTATCGAGGAGAGCATCGCCTGTCGGTGGGCCAAGAAGGTCATCGTGGTGGCTGACGAGCACGTCTCGCGCGTGCACCGCTGCGGGGCGCGGCGCGAGAACATCGTCGTGGTCACGAATACCGAGGACATCGACTACTTCAGCGGGCTGCCTACCGACAAGTCGCTGATGGCGAACTACCGGGACGACTTCGTCCTACTCTACATCGGTGGTTTCAGTCCCCACCGCGGCTTAGATACTGCGATTGAGGCCATGCCCGCAGTTTTGGAGAAGATCCCCAACGCCAGGCTGCTTCTGATCGGCGCCGGGACCAGCCGACCCGACCTGGAGCGGTTGGCCGAGCGGATGGGCCTGAATGATCGGATAACGTTTGTCGAGTTCCAACCGTTTGAAACTCTACCCAGTTACATACGACTGAGCGACGTGGGTCTCATTCCGCACATCTCGACCCCCCACATCGAAACGACGATGCCAAACAAGATCTTCCACTTCATGATCCTGGGCAAGCCCGTTGTAGTTAGCAGCACGCGTCCGATGATGCGCGTGGTTTACGACGCCGATTGCGGTCTGGTGTTCCAGGAGCGCAACCCGCAATCACTGGCTGACGCGGTGATTCAACTCGCCGATGAGGACCTGCGTCGGCGGCTGGGCGAGAATGGAAAACGGGCGGCCGAGGACCGATACAACTGGCGCGAAACGGTGCAGGCCCTGCTGCGCATCTATCGCGCTGGGCAGGTGAACGTCAAGGCGGGGTCGAAACAGCCGCAGAAAGAAGGGTAAGACAGTTGCGCGTTCTGCACTTCGCCAGCAGCTACTTCCCAGTACCGGGTGGAACCACCACTCGGTTGGCGAACATGCTGGCCGACGCCCAGCACGAACACGTGCTGGTTGTTCCGAGGCCGACCGCAGCGCAGTGCCCGGAGGACCTCATCAGAAGCCTTCTTGTTGTTTTGGAGCAGAAGGTCGAAGAGGCATCATGAAGGTAATGCGTAGGAATACGACTCCGAATATCATGGTTCTGGGCGGTAATTGTCTCGGCAAAGGAGCCGAGGCCATGATGCTTACGGTTCGTGACGCCATTAAGACGACATTCCCTGATGCCGTTCTTTGGGTCGAGCCCGCCGATCGCGCGGAGCGCCAGCGTTTGCAGCGCTACGGTTTCAGGACCGTCAAACGTAGTCCACATTGGCTCGTCCGCAACGTGATCTCCTTTGCCCTGGCATCCTTGGGCGTTCCCTGTCAGCGGCGGGTCGATCCGGAGACCATCGGTCCGCAAGGCATCTCGAATGTATTTCGCGTGAGCAACGTGGTGGTGGACATATCGGGATTCAAGTCCAGCGATCAATTCGGCCCCCGCCGTGCCCTGAGACGATGCGGCGTCTGTCGTTTGGTCAGGTTTGCGGGCAACCGGTTGATCTTTATGCCGCAAGCATGGGGACCATTCAAAAACCGCTGGGTGAGACTACTTACCCGGCTCGCACTACAGAACGCGGACCTGATCTATGCGCGAGAGAAAATGAGCGCCGCCCACCTGGTGGAAGCCGGCTGTGTCGCCTCCCACAAAGTTCTGTTGTCTCCGGACATCGCCTTCCAGTTCCACGCAAGTTCGCCGGAGGACGGCCGAAGGGTTCTGGCGGACGCCGGCCTGACTGACTTCAGCAGGCCGCTTGTGACCCTGACACCCAACATGCGCATCTTCGAGCGAGTCCCCGGGCAGGGCACAGATAACGTGTATTTGTCGGCGCTCCTGGACAGCCTGGAATGGTTCTTACGTAACACGTCCTGTCAAATCGTTCTGATCGCCCATGAAGCAGCTTACCGAGGTCCCAACGATCCCGATTTATGCACGATGCTGCTCGACCAGCTTAGCGATCGAAAGCGAGCGTTCCTGCTCCCCGCCACGGAGTCGGCGGCGGACGTCAAGGCGGTCATCGGGCTGTCGGATTTTCTCGTCGCCAGCCGGTACCACAGTCTCATCGCGGCCTTGTCCATGCGGGTGCCCGCTGCCGTTATAGGATGGGCCCACAAGTACGACGAGGTCATGCGCGAGGTCAGTCTCGAGGAATGGGTGGTTGATCCGGTCCGCCGGTCAGACCGGAACCTCAAGGATGTTGTCATCGAGGGGTGGAACCGCCGGGATACGATTCGGCGGACTTTGCAGGAGCGTGTTCCTGAGCTCGAGGAGAAGTCGCGCGGGGCACTCGAGAAGATGCTCGATATCATCAGATCCCTGGAAGCCGGACGATGATACGGTGCATTAGTAATGTGGTGGCCAACCACCTTTGCACGAGTTGTGGCACCTGTGCCGGTGTTTGTCCGACCAGGGCGTTGGAGATGGTCGAGACGCCGGCGGGGCTGGTCATTCCCAAGCTGGATGCCGATCTTTGCACCGAATGCGGTCTGTGCGATCTGGTGTGTCCTCAGATGAGCGTTCCCGCCACGATGCAAGAGCACCTGGCTAGTCCCTACGTCGGGCCTATTCAGGGTGCCTACCTGGGCGGGTCGTCAGCTCCGGCCGTCGCCGCCCAAGGACAGACCGGTGGTCTGGTCCGGTCCCTGTTGGCGTTCTCGCTCGAGTCGGGTCTGGCCGATGCGGCTGTATGCGTTGTCGATCGCCCGGAGCATCCCTTGCGGCCGGCGGCGACGCTGATTCGTTCCCCCGCGGAAGCCTTGGCCGTCTCCCGCAGCAAGTACTGCCCCATTCCGGTCAACGCACTGCTCAGCGACATGCTCGAGTTTGACGGCCGGCTTGCCTATGTCGGCCTGGCCTGTCACATGCAGGGCCTGAGTCTCGCCCTGGAACACTTGCCGAAGCTCCGGGCTAAGATCGCCTTGAGAATCGGGCTCTTTTGCGACCGCGTTCTGACATTTGCGGCCGTCGATTACCTCCTGCGCTGTGCGCGGGCCGCTCCGCAGAACGTAACCGCGTTTGATTATCGACACCAAGCCTGGAAGGGGTGGCCTGGAAACACCCGAGTGGTCACGCGCGACGGTCGTGTTCGCAACGTGCCCCGCCGTCGGCGGATCGACTCCATCCGATGGTTCACGCCGACTCCTTGCCGACTGTGCATTGACAAGCTGAACGCTCTGGCCGACCTTTCCCTGGGAGACCCTTACGGCTTGACGCGCGGCAAGAAGGTTCCAACAGCCGCCATCGTCCGAACTGAAACGGGGAATGACCTTTTGCAGAAGGCGCACAAGGCCGGAGTGATAACGCTGTCTCCGGCGGACGTCGCAGCGATGACCGGGCACCAGGGGAACGCCGAGCGCGTCGCGCGCTGCCTCATGTTCGGGCGCGAGATGTTGCACCGCGGGTACGAACTGCCCGAGTTTCTCAAGACCGCCCCGATCACGGTGACGAAGGAGGGACCGCGCCCGCTGAGAGTGAGGTGGGCTGTGGGATTTGCGGATTTTGCTGAGACCCCCACAGGTGCCTGGATGATCCGGCGCATTCCCTGGTGGATACCGCTTCTGTGGGGCGCACCGCGGCGCTGGTACCGGATGGGTCGTGCCATACTTGCAGGCGCCCTCAAGCGCCTGACGGGTTCGCACCCCGGGAGAGGCTGACTGGGTCCGACATTGATCCGCCCGTGGCTACACTGGGAGCCAATGCGTGCGTCTTCGCACTCGCAGTATCGTTATCATGCTAAGTCAGGGCCTGACCCAGGCCTCGACCATTGCCCTCGGCATCATCCTCGTTCGCCTGATCAGCCAGCAGACTTTCGGCACCTACCGCCAGGTCAACCTGGTCTACCTGTTTCTTGCCGGCGTCATTTCCCTACAGCTCCACAGCAGCCTGTATTACTTCATTCCCAGGCTGCGCCCCGAGCTGCGGCGCACGCTCCTGTTGCAGACGTTTCTCGTGACGGGCGCCGCGGCTCTCGTCGTAGCAGGCGTAATGTTCCTGGGGGCGGGGTACATTGCTCGATTGTTCCATAACCCCGAGCTGGTCCCCCTGCTTCGTATCATGTCCCTGTTGCCCTTTGTGGACAGGCTGGTGATTCTCATCCCCGCCTTCATGATCAGCATGGACCGTGCTGTCCGAGCCGGGACATATAGTCTTATCGCCGCCGCCAGCCGGATCGCGGTCGTAGTCATCATGTTCGCACTCGGCTTCGATCTGCCAGCGGTAATGTGGTCAATCGTGGCCGTTTGCGGGGTTGTCGCGCTTGTGGGTTGTGCTGACATGGTCCGGCTCTGCCCGGCGGGGGAGTGGCGTCTTGTCCGCGGTATCCTCAGGCAGCAAATCGGCTATAGCTGGCCGCTGTTGGCCACAGCGGTCGTGGGCACAACCAACCTTCAACTGAACAAGTTGCTGATCTCAATGTTTTTCGGTCCTGAAGCGTACGCGGTTTACTCGTGCGGCGCCATGCAGCTCCCGGTCGTCGGTTTGATCACCACCAGCCTCAGTCTAGCCATGATGCCTGATCTTGTGGCCATGGCGGCCAAGGGCCGGATGCAACAAGCATTACATACCTGGCAGGAAGCGGCGCGAAAAAGCAGCCTGGTGATTTTTCCGTGTTTCGTTTTTTTCCTCGGCTGCGGGTATGATCTCATGGTACTTCTGTACGGTCAGGAATACGCACAAGCGAGTTGGCCGTTCCGCGTCTACCTGTGTTCCCTGCCCATCAAAGTAGCGATCTACGCAACGCTCTTCCGGGCCGCCGGCCACACCCGGTCCATTGCCGTGGCAGCCCTGATCGCGCTGATCGTCAATATGGCCGTCAGCACGACACTGGTCATTGTCGGCGCTGGCGGTCTGCTGTCCTTCATCGGCCCGACCCTGGGCACGGTCGTGGCCAGTTGGTGCTCGTGGAGCTTCTTGCTCTGGCAGCTCACCCGTATTACTGGTGTGCAGTTATCACGCATCATGCGCTGGAAGGAGCTGGTCCAGGTGCTGCTGGTGGGTGTGGTCTGTGGGTTGGTTGTGTTCGCCGTACCGTTACCGGCGGCGCCGCTAATCGTCACGCTCGCAGTTCAGGGCGTGCTCTACGTGGCCCTTTTTCTGGGCGTGATGCTCCTGACCGGGATGCTGAAAGAAGATGAAAAGGAAATGCTTGCTTGGCCCGTGCTCGTGGTTCGCCGTTGGCGGCATCGCCGCGGCTGAGCAGCCCATCAAGGCCACCTGCGGATTTGGGTGCGGCTCGGCCGGTTTTCGGTCAGGGTTTCAAGCTGCCCCGCAGGGAGTCGAGCACGCCCATGGTCATTCCCACCCCACGCCAGAACGCGCGCAGGAAGCTCAGGGCGGCGAATAGCAGGTAGCGCGCCCGCCTGGTATGCCGGACCAGCCGCATGGTCATCGGGATCTGGGCCAAAGCCAGCAGCCCGAACGGGACCACCGGCCCCCAGCGCGTCGACCCGAAGGCCAACAGTGGAAGCGATGCCAGCGCGAGCATGGCCAACGGCGGCTGCACGTGGTCCAGCAGGCTGCTGTATGAATCGCCCACCGAGTGTCCGCGGTGTTTGAGGTGCAAGAAAACCCGCCAGTAACCCTGCCGCCGCTGCGTCCGCAGGTACCTCAGCCAACGCGTCTCGTGAAAATGCCCGACGCGCGAGTCAACCTCAAACCCCAGTTGATAGCCGGCCGCAAGCACCCGCCAGGAGAGCTCCGCGTCCTGCCCCTTGAGAAGCCGCTCATCGAATCCGTTGATCTGCTCGAGGACGCGGCGGCGGTAAACGACGTTGAAGGTGGCCGCAAAATCCACCCGCTTCGGCATGCGCACGTGGCGCGCGACGATCTCCTCGTGGATCAGACAGGCCAACAGCGAGTCTGGCCGCATGTTTCCGTAGCTGCCGCTGGCCCCGCCGACCGTGGCATCGCCGAGGTGGGGCGTCAGGCGTTCGAGAGCATCGGGCTGTGCGACGCAATCGGAGTCGATGAACCAGACGAGCTCGCCGCGGGCCGCCCGCCAGCCGAGATTCCTGGCCGCACCCGGCCCGCGACCATCGCCCCGGATCGCGCGCACGGGATATTCGCTGACGATCCGGGCCGTGTTATCCGTAGACCCGTCGTCAACGAAGATGATTTCTTCAACCCCCCTACCGAGCAACGGGACGACCGCATCCAGGCATTGGCGGATGGTCGCCGAAGCGTTTCGGCCGGGAATTACCAGAGATACGGCCGCGTCTGTACCCGTCATGTTCGCAACGCCCTGTTGTGCGCGGCAACCCACTCCAAGCGGGCAATCTAAGCAGACCCGAATTAAGCTGCATCACAATCGGAGCCGGCGGGACTGTCAACCAATTCTCGTCCGCGTGGGTCGCCCGGCGGTCGCTGCGGGGCGTGCGCGGGGATACCCGCGCCCCGGTGGAACTCGCGGGTGAGTGGCGGTAGAGTTGTCGCGGTTCGGTTTTGGGAGTGGCCAGGATGCAGGGCGAAGCGCTACGGCGCGCGCAAGTTGACGCCGGCACCGGCCAGGAGTGTCCGCCGGCGATTCCGGCGGGGACGTTCGTGGTCGTTCCGGCTTACAACGAGGCGACGTGCATCGAGCGTGTTCTGCGTGAGCTGGTGCGCGTGTGTCCGAATGTGGTTGTGGTGGATGATGGCTCGCGTGACGGAACATACGCCGCCGCCCGGCGCGTCGCACCGTATGTGCTTCAGCACGCGCTCAATCGGGGACAAGGGGCCGCGCTGCAAACGGGGATCGAGTTCGCCCTGTGCCGCGGGGCGCGCTACGTGGTTACCTTCGACGCCGACGGGCAGCACTGCATCGAGGACATCGCGGCGTTGCTTGCCCCAATTAGCAGCGGCAAGTGTGACATCACGCTGGGCTCGCGATTCCTGGGCGAGGCCGTCCGCATTCCTCCGCTACGCAAAGCCGCCCTGCGGCTGGCCGTGCTGTTTACCCGGCTGGTGAGCCGTATCCCGGTGACCGACACGCACAACGGGTTGCGTGCTTTTTCCCGCCGTGCCGCCGAGCGGATCAGCATCACCAACGACCGCATGGCCCACGCCAGCGAGATTATCGACATTATCCGCCAACTGAACCTGCCCTACTGCGAGGTGCCGGTAAGGGTGGAATACACGGAGTACTCTCTGAAGAAGGTGCGCTCCCTGCGGGGGGCGGTACGCATCCTGTTCGACTATTTCGTTACGCGGGCGGCGACATGAGCCTGTTTGGCCTGAGCGGGTTTCAGCAAATCACTCTGCTGGCGATCGCACTGGCGCTGTGCGCTACCGTCGTCGCGATCTTCAGGGGCCGGGCCCGACCGGGTGAAGGTCTGCTATTGGGGTTAGTCCTGGCCAGCGCAGGCGCGGCGATCGCCTGGCCGGAGGCCACGTCTCGCATCGCGCACGCCCTAGGCATCGGCCGCGGGGCGGACCTGGTCCTGTACAGCACGGTTGTCGTGATGGGGGTCGGTTTCTGGATGGTCTACATCCGGCTGCGCCAACTGCGCCGGGAAATCACGCTGCTGGTGCGGCATCTGGCTCTGTTGGTCGCCCAGGGACAAATGCGAAACGCTGGGGGCGAGCCTGAACACGGCAATCCCACTGCGGACGCGCCGCCCACTGAAGAACCTGACAGCGAACATCCAAGCCCTTAAACGCGGGGAACCGGCACGCGCGCG
The DNA here is from genome assembly GCA_964572345.1 of uncultured Planctomycetales bacterium. GTDB lineage: Bacteria > Planctomycetota > Phycisphaerae > UBA1845 > Fen-1342 > JAUWXH01. The sequence continues at coordinate 783 of CAZNFA010000045.1, read as the reverse complement.
GGAGAATCGCGTCCGCACGTTCGGAGAACGTGGGCCACCCATACCTGCTCTACCACCTCTATGGGCAGCCCTCGCCCCAGTGGGCGAGCAGGATGCCGAGGTCGGCTTGGTCGGTGTCGCTGTCGCCGTCACAGTCGCCGGGGCAATCCCCGGCGGCACAGCCCCAATCGGCGAGCAGAATCCCCAGGTCGGCCTGATCGACGCAGCCATCGCCGTTGAGGTCTCCGGGGGGGTTGACCTTCAGGCCGAGACTGTGCCAGTAGCCTCCCGCGACCGCCACGAAGCCGGTGTTCGGTGTAGGCACGTTGCATTGGCTGTAGTCGTTGAGTCCCCACGCCACGATGGAGCCGTCGGCCTTCAGGCCGAGACTGTGGTGCCCGCCCGCCGCGGCCTCCACGAAGTCCCTGTTTGGCGCCGGCACGTCGCATTGGCCGTAGTGGGGCCAGCCCGATTCGCCGGGCTGCCCCGCGCCCCACGCCACGATCGAGCCGTCGGCCTTCAGGCCCAGAGTGTGCCACCCGCCGCCCGCCGCCGCCGCGAAGTCCGCGTTCGGCGAAGGCACGTCGCATTGGCCGTACGAGTTGTCTCCCCACGCCACGATCGAGCCATCGGCCTTCAGGCCGAGACTGTGCCGATAGCCCGCCGCCACCGCCACGAAGTCCGTGTTCGGCGCCGGCACGTCGCATTGGCCGTAGTAGGTCCATCCCCACGCCACGATCGAGCCGTCGGCCTTCAGGCCGAGACTGTGGAGGCCGCCGCCCGCGACCGCCACGAAGTCCGTGT
>CAZNFA010000044.1:0-40365 GCA_964572345.1 uncultured Planctomycetales bacterium | reverse complement strand
TGCGGGAAATGTTAGGTATCAGGCAAACGCCTGAGAATCCCGGACAGTATTGGCTGGAAGCCGGTGCCACACCCAAGACGGCCGGGCGGGGCGCCGGCCGCTACCCTCCCTTCAGGCGTTGGCGGAGGCGGGCGTCGATGAAGGGCTGGAGGTCGCCGGCGAGGACGCGTTGCACGTCGGAGATCGCCAGATTCGTGCGGTGGTCCTTGGCGTGGATGGTCGCGCCGTGCAGCACGTAGCTGCGGATCTGGTTGCCCCAGGCGATTTCGCCCTTGTCGCTGTAGAGCTTGGCCAGCTCGGCGTCGCGTTTGGCCTGCTCGAGCTGCTCGAGGCGTGACTGGAGGATGCTCAGGGCGATGCGTTTGTTCTGGAACTGGCTGCGCTCGTTGGAGCAATCGACCATGATGCCGGTCGGCTTGTGGCGGATGCGGACCGCGGTGGCGACCTTGTTGACGTTCTGCCCGCCGGCACCCGCGGCGCGCCGGAAGTACTCAATGTCCAGCTCGGCCGGCACCAGCTCTATCGAAGCTTCCTCCAGCTCGGGCAGGCAATCGACGGCGGCAAACGACGTCTGGCGCTTGCCCTGGAAGTTGAACGGGCTGATGCGGATCAGGCGGTGCACGCCGGTTTCGCAGGAGAGGTAGCCGTAGGCATACGGCCCCTCGACGCGCACGGTGGCCGACTGGATGCCGGCTTCCTCGGCGGCGCGCCGATCGACCTCACGGGCCTCAAAGCCGGTCCGCTCGAAGTACATGATGTACATGCGCAGCAGCATCTCGGCGAAGTCGCAGGCGTCGGCACCGCCGGCACCGGCCTGGATGCTCAAGAAGCAGTTGCACGCGTCGTTTGGGCCGGAGAGGAGCGTGAGCAGCTCGACGCGGTTGGTCTTTTCGGCCAACGTGCTCAGCTCCGTTTGCAATTCCGTCCGGGCGGCGTCGTCGCCCTGCTCGGCCGCCAATTCCAGCAGGACCTGAGCGTCCTCGGCTCGGCGCAGCAGCTCCTGCAAAGGGTCGGCCTGGCCGCGAAGCGTTTTGAGCTCGGCCACGACCGGGCGGGCAGACTCCTGCCGATCCCAGAACCCGGGCCGCTCCATCTGCCTGCTCAACTTGTCGATGCGTTCCAGCTTGGCCGACAGGTCAAAGAGAGTCTCGCATGGCGTGGATGCGCTCCGTCAGCTCCCGCAGCGCTGTGCTCGGCTCTTCGTATGACATGCTCGGACTCCTTGCCGCCGAACCCACCAGGGCCTCGGCGTCCACAAGTATTATATCGGCATAAAGGTCGGAAAACACCCCCGGCCAGAGCATCCGCTCCGCCTTTGCCTGCCGGACGTACGTCACACGGCAGCCGCGGCAGCCTCCTTGAGGACTTTCGCCTTGTCGCACTTCTCCCACGTGAACTGGGGCAGTGCGCGGCCGAAATGGCCGTGCCGCGCGGTTTCCATGTAGATCGGCCGCAGCAGATCCAGATAGTCGATGATCCGCCGGGGCGTGAGCGGGAAATGCTCGCCGATCAGCTCGACCAGTAGGTCTTCGCTGACCTTGCTAGTGCCTCCCGTGTTGACCAGGATGCTGATCGGGTCGGCGACGCCGATGGCATAGGCCAGTTGGATGTCACACTGGTCAGCCAGCCCAGCCGCCACGATGTTCTTAGCGGCATAGCGGGCCATGTAGCTGGCGGAGCGGTCCACCTTGCTGGGGTCCTTACCAGAGAAGGCGCCGCCACCATGGCTGCCGCGGCCGCCGTAAGTATCGACGACGATCTTCCGTCCGGTCAGGCCGCAGTCGGCCTGCGGGCCGCCTAGCACAAACCGCCCGGTGGGGTTGATGTGGTAGACCACGTCGTCGTCGAACAGGGAATCCGGCAGGACCGGGCGGATTACGCGTTCGATCAGCTCGCGCCGGGCATCCTCACTGATGCAGTCGGTCCGCCGGTCGAGAACCGTTTCGTCATGCTGCGTGGCCAGCACCACGGTGTGCACGCGCACCGGCCGTTCGTTCTCATAGTCGATGGTCACCTGGCTCTTGCTGTCGGGCCGCAGCCAGGGGATTTCACCGCTTTGCCGCGCTTCCGCCAGCCGCTCCACCAGCCGGTGGGCCAGGAAGATCGGCAGGGGCATGTGACTCTGGTCGCCCGGGATAAAGTCATTCGTCTCGCGGCAGGCGTAGCCGAACATGATCCCCTGATCGCCGGCCCCCTGCTCGTGATCGCCGGTGTCGTTAACGCCGCGCGCGATGTCGGGCGACTGTTGGTCGATGCTGGTCAGCACAGCGCAGGTGTGGTAGTCGAAACCCATGCGCGCGTCGGTATAGCCGATGTCGCGGATCGTATCGCGCACGATCTGGGGAATGTCCGCATAGGCTTCGCTGGTGATCTCCCCGGCCACGATCGCCATCCCGGTCGTTACTAACGTCTCACACGCGACGCGCGAGCATTTGTCCTGGGCAATCAGGGCGTCGAGGACGGCGTCGGAAATCTGATCCGCGATCTTGTCCGGGTGGCCCATACCGACGGATTCGGAGGTGAACAAGTGGCGGCTACGCTTGTTCCGATGGCTCAATGTCAGCTCCTTTGATTGACGCAAGCGGTCGCTGCCCGCAAAATCGGACTCGCTGAACATCTTAATCCGGCACTGTCAGCCGTACAAGCCGGGCAGGTGCTCTGGTGGGCGCCCTGTCTCACGACCCGTGCAGGAGTCGCCGATGGCCAAGCAAGTCGATTGGTACTATCACCGCAAGGGGTGAGTCAGCAGCGGCAGATCGCAAGAGTTCCTTGCGGAAAACGGCATCACCATCAAGGAGCGGACGGACGCCGGCAAAGCCAGGCTCGGCCGGGATGACACGCTGCACTTGGCCAGACAGGTCTCGAAAGTCATCGTCGCCAAGGGCAAGCGCGTCACGAAGTTCGACCTAAAGCGCGACCCGCCGAACACGGAAACGCTGCTCAAAGCAATGCTCGGCCCGACCGGCAACCTGCGGGCACCGACAATCAAGAAGGGCAAGACTGTTCTTGTCGGATTCCACGAGGAGATGTACCAGGCGGTGCTCGGCTAACCAGCAACGGCGCTCATTACCGCATCGAACAGACGGTTGTTCGTTGCCAGCGCCTCGCCGGCCGTGTGCGTCGGGTTCCCGGACCAGTCGGTGAACGTCCCGCCCGCTTCGGTGACGACCGGCAGCACGGCCGCGGTGTCCCAGATGTTCACCAGCGGATCGAGCACGATCTCGGCCCGGCCGGTCGCCAGCAAGGCGTACGCGTATGCGTCGCACCAGGTGCGGTCGAAGTAGCAGGCATCGCGCAAGCGCTCGAACGCCGGCGTGCGGCCACGAGCGTGCAGCGTCTTGGCACCGCCGTACAGTAACCGGGCTTGTGCGAGATCGGCGACGTCCGAAACGCGCGCTCGCCGACCGTCCCACCAGCAGCCCAACCCTCTGGCTGCCCACAGGGTCTCGCGCAACGCCGGCAGATGGATCACGCCCGCCAGCGCCGCGCCCCGCCACTCGAAGCCGACCAGCACGGCATACAACGGCACGCCGCTGATAAACGAGTAGGTTCCGTCGATCGGGTCGAGGATCCAGCGGGCCGGCTCGCTGCCCTTCTTCTCGCCGAGTTCTTCGCCGAGGATGCCGTGCGTGGGGAATGCCTTCTCGATCCGGTCACGCAGCCGCTCTTCCGCCCCACGATCAGCCACCGTCACCGGCGTGCTGTCCGGCTTCATTTCCACCGGCGGATCGGCGTTGAAGTAGCCAAGGGTGAACGCACCGGCAAGCTGGCTCGCTTCGACCGCAACCTCGAGAACGTCACGCAATTGCTTCTCGTCCATGCCGGTAACCGCCAGAGTGTCGGGGACGCCAACCGAGTACGTCAGCTTAGCCGGGCCAGCTCCGCGGCCGCAAGCTTGACTACGTGGTCGATAGCCGTTGGCGGCGCGAAGGGTTGCTTCTCGGCATCCCGCCGATGATTGATCTCGACAACGCCGTCGGCCAGGCCCTTCTTGCCGACGATGATGCGCAGGGGGATGCCGATCAGGTCGGCGTCCTTGAACTTGAAGCCCGCCCGCTCGTCACGGTCGTCGAGCAGCACTTCGATGCCGGCTTTATCCAACTTGTCGTGGATCTCGCTCGCCGTCTTCATCACCTGTTCGTCGCGCGGGTCGAGCGCGAGCACCAGTACCTGGAACGGCGCGATCGACATCGGCCAGATGATGCCATTGTCATCATGGTGCATTTCGATCGCCGCAGCCACGATGCGGCCGAGCCCGATGGCATAGCACCCCATGACGAACGGCCGGCGTTTGCCCTCTTCACTCAGGAAAGTCGCCTTCATCGCCCTACTACACTTCCTGCCAAGCTTGACGACGCGCCCGACCTCGATTGCCGGTTTGATGCGCAGCGGACCGCCGCCGGTCGGCGATGGATCACCCTCAAGGACGTTGCGGATATCCGCGACGACGACGTTGTCACCCTCAAGCGGAAAGTCGCGGCCCGGGTTGATGCCCGTCACGTGGTAATCAGTCCGGTTCGCCCCACTGGCCGCGTTGCGCATCACCGCCACGTAGGGATCCAGGATGAGCTTGTCCACCCTGTCGGCCAGGCCGTGCGGGCCCGCGAAGCCGACGGCTGCCCCGGTGAGCTGCTCGATCGTCTCCGGGTCAGCGAGCTCCAGCGCTGTTCCTGCAAGCCTGCTCAACTTGTAGGTGTTGACCTCGTGATCACCGCGGACCAGCGCCACAACCAGCTTCGCTGGCGCCCCCTCCGTGGCTTCGTGCGTTCGTGCCTCCGTGCCGACATAGATGAGCGTCTTGATCATCTGCGCCGGCCGCGTGCCAAGCATGCGGCAGACGTCCGCAACACGGCCGGCCCCCGGCGTGTGCACTTCACGCAGCGGCTCAAGTGGGACGTCCGGCGCCGGGGCCGGGTCATCCGAACGCGCCCATCGTGCGTCAGCCGCATAACGGAGCTCATCGGCCATCGCAACCCACTCTTCGCCAGCTTCCGACAGCACCATGAATGCCTGTACCGCGACGCTCCCGCGCGGCCCGGGCTCACCATCACAAACCACGAACGCCAGGCCGCAGCGCCTGAGTATGCGCGCACACGCATCGCGCATCTTCTCGTAGCCGGCCTCAAGGCTGTCACGCTCGGCGTGGAACGAATACACCTCTGCCGTCAGCAATTCGCGCGTGCATAGCAGGCCGCCCTTCGGCCGATCCTCGCTACAGAAGGCGCTGCCAGTGGCATAGAGAGCCGCCGGCAGTTGCTTGTAACTCTTCAGATACCCCTTGGCGATTTCCGTCATTGCGGCTTCGTGCCGTACCGTCAGCACGGACTGCGACCGCCAGTCGTCCGCCGGACCGGCGAGCCGCAACGGCGTCTCGCGAGTATCGACGACACCGCTGGCCGCCTCCGCCCACGCCAGCGGCTGGAGCACCGCCGTGTGCAGCTCAATCGCCCCGGCCCGCTCCATCTCTTCCCGGATGACGCTCTGAACCTTGCGTAGCACGCGCCAACCGAGCGGCAGGTAGGAATACACCCCGGTCATCACGGGCCGGATCAACCCCGCCCGCAGCATGAGCACGTGCGACGGCGCCGCCGCATCCTTCGGCGTCTCCTTGGTCGTCGGTATCAGAAATTCGCGCCAACGCATTTCACGACGCCTTGCCACGTGCGCGGCCGGGTCAGTACGTCACCGGCGGAGGCTTCTCGTCACCGTCGCCCTGGAATTCGGCCACGACGGCCGCGGCGGTTTCGCGGCCGAAGGCGAGAGCCTCGTCAAGGCCCGCCGGAACGGAGGGCTTGGCTTCCGGCGGCGGAGGCTTTGCGGCCCGAACCTGTCGCTGCAACGCCGCTTGATCGGTCGGGGCGACCGCCTCTCCATCGCCGGCCAAGTGGACCGTCTGCGTCGGGAAGGCGAACTCGACGCCGAGCCGATTGGCCACGCGGATGATGTCCACGAACAGCCGTTGCCGTTCGCGCAGCTCGGTACCCCAATCAGGCACCTCGTGGAAGCAGTACAGCAGAATGTCGATCGACGAGGCGGCAAACTGGTTCACGTAGCAGTGATAGTAATCCCTGCGCGTGTACGGGTGCCGGCGGATCAGTTCACGGATCCCCTCGCAGAAGGCTTCGAGCTGCTCCGGCGTGGTGGAATATGTCACCGAGATCATGCAGCGGACGCGGCGATACTGCCGCCGGCCCATGTTATCGATCATGGCGGTCATCAGCTCGGCGTTGGGCACGGTGATCTGCGAGTTGTAGAAGGTGCGGATGCGCGAGCTGCGCAGCCCGACCGCCTCGACCGTCCCTTCGCTGTTGCCGATCTTGACCCAGTCGCCGACCTGGAACGGCCGGTCGAGCACGACGTTAAGCGAGCCGAAGAAGTTGGCGATCGTATCTTTGGCCGCAAACGAGATGGCCAGACCGCCCACGCCGAGACCGGCCAGCAGCGGCGTCACCTTCATACCGAGGGCGGGGGCGACGAAGAAGACGGCTCCCAGCGCGACAACCAAGACCTTCAAGGTCTTCTGAATCAGCGGGATGAGCACGTCGTCCGTGCGCGACTTGGTGCGGGCGGCCCGCGCCGAGATGTAGCCCATCACGACGTCGATCAGCCGATAGGCCGCGTATACGCCGACCACCGACATCGCCAGCTTGAGCAGCCACCAGATCGAGCTCATCACGGTGGCACCCAGGTCGAGGAACTGCATGCCGCCCCACAGCGCCAACAGCATGGCAAACGTGGAGGTGGGCATCAGCGCCTTGCGGGCCAGTTGGGGCAGCATTGCCACACCTTCGGTCGCCAGCAGGTATCGGCTGATCCGTGGGAGCAGGAATCCGCAGAGCTGGCGGATCACCACACCGAGCAGCAGCACCAACAACACGCCGATCCACTGCCAGACTTCCAGCCCCAGGAACCGTCCCCGCCAGGTAGCCGGCACGACGTACTCGCGGATGTAAAGCGAGGGCAGCGCCCGGAACGAGAGCCGCTGGCCCTTCCAGCTTTCGTGAGCCGGCCGACTGAGGAACTCCTCGTAGAGGTTCTCGACGTCGCGGACGGTCCGGCGGGTGAACAGCCACTCGCCCTTGCGCTCCCCAGTACGCTGCTGGCCAATCTGGATGCGGCCGGCGGCGTGCGAGAACAGCTCGTACATTTCGCCGCCGGGGTCAACACGCACCTCCTGCAAAACGGGCATTTCCATCCGCGTCAGTACGACCCACAGCTTGCCGGCCAAGACGAACGCCAGCTCCCGTTCCGGCGCGCTGAGCCGTGACAGGTCCAGGCAGTCCGTGGCCGTCTTGAGATCGCTCGCTTTCATCGCCGTCAGGAAGGTCTCCAGCGTAGCGCGCGGCGACTCCGTTTCGGACGGGACGGTGGGAATGCCGCCCGGTTTCGCCTGTGCCGGGGCGGCCACGGGCTGTTTCGGCTCCACGAGGGCAGGGGTCACACGAACCTCCGGCACAGGTGGCGCAGCCGCTTTGGCCTCGTCCAACTCCCGGACTAACTCGGGGACTTTGTTGACCGTATGCTCTGAGAAGCGCCATCGACCTCCGCTCTGCCGGACCAGGTACACATCGTCCGTAATGGCCCACGTAGGCTTGCGCTGGGGATCAGGCTCGCGCGGCAGTTTGCTCAGATCGAGCGTCCCTGCATCAAGCAGTGCTTGAAGGACGCGTTCGAGACCGTCCACGTAGGTCGTCGCCTCGTCCTTCTTCAGCTTCCCGATGTACTCCGGGCCGCGCTGCTTCAACGCCGCAGTAATCTCCTGCGGGTCCTTTAGCCCTAGCTCCTCCTTTAGCCGCTCGGCGGCCACGCCGGAGAAGTCCAGAGCCTCGACGGCTTCGGCGTAGTACTTCCCGTCGCTGCGCGCCGCCGTCGCCTTCTCCAGGAAGAACCGCATCATGCCGTAGGGTGTGCTGAGCGACTCGGCATCAACGGCGGCAGCGGCAGCCTCGGGCGCACCCGGCCCCGGCTCTGCCTCCTGCGCCATACGCTCGATCAGACCGTCGAGCCCCTCGTACCACTCGGAGATGCTGGCGACGGTTCCGGCAGAGAACTTCCATTCCTGGATTGTGCGTTCGCTGCCCGTCTGCGGGTCCGTCTCCCTCCGCGGCAGCCTCTCCAGCGTCAGCACGAGCGGGTTTTTGCCGAAGGACTGGATCGTCCCGGTCGGTTCGTCGGGCAAGACCTGCTTGTCCTCGGGATCGAAGTGATCTCCGTCCTCGAGGCGCTGCAGGACGGCCGCCAACTGGCTGACGTACTGGGGTCCCTTGAGCTTGACCGCTTCCGGGTCCATGCGGCCGAAATCCAGGCAGACCATCGCCTCGGCGTACCTGTCCGGGCCTTTCTCCGTGTCGCGCACGGTTCGCAGGAAGAAGCTCATCGTCGCGTACGGGGAACGTAGCAGGTTCGGCACGTCCACAGGGACGGTCGCTGGCTGTGAAGCCTGTCCGCTTGTCGCCTGGGGGCTGGCCGCGGCGTCCGCCCGCACCGCGTCTGCTCCGCCGGGCCGCTCCTGGCCCAGCGTCAGGCCGACCGCGGCAGACAAGCACAAGATGCAAACACTGAACCTGGCGCGTAGTCTCATCATGGCAACCCGCAAGTGTTCGACCGGCCCCGACCCCGTGTTCCCGTATGAAACAGTCAAGGCCACGTTTTCGCTTTGAGCAATCACCCACTGCCGCGATAGTAGGATAAGTCGAGGCCTGCCTCCCCACAACGGACCGGCTACACAGCGAAGAATTCCCGCCTTGTGCCTGTCCCGATAACGCCGACGAGCCGTCGGACCGCGACCTGCTCTGACGTATTACCGGCCGCCGACCGGCGCGCAGCTTGGAATGAATGACTGCGGCTCGCCGGAGCCAACGGGCGGCGTATAATCAGCAAAGCCTTCGGCCGGCCGGGTTGGCCGGTGCCCTTAAGGAGGGGCAAATGAAGCTCGGATCGCGACTGATCATGGCGACGGTTGTAGCAGCGATATTCGTGCTGGTGCCCGGCGGGTGCCCGCTGGACCCGGCTCAGCTTGAAGCTCCGGCGCCGGTCCCGGACGTCTTGTGGGTCGCGTTGGACGAGGCCATTCAGCTCTACGACCCAGTGCCAGCGGTCCCTGACCCCGAACAGCCATAAGGCCCCACCAAGTCGTCAGCCCCGGCCGACCCGACGTGCACTCACGCTTCGGGTAGATAAATCCCTTGGCGCCCTGAGCCGCAGACGGCACCCTACACTCACGATGCGTCTGGAATCTCACGCGTCCCCGGGCTGGTGTACGATCTCGCGGCGCGGTTACTGGCTCAGCGGTATCGCGCTGTTGCTGGTCTTGTCGTCGCCGGCCGCATCGGCCGGTCAACACCCGCGTCTGCTGATCAAAGCCGATGACATCGCGCGTCTGCGGCACGCTTGTGGGATCGGAGCGCCGGCGCCGGAAGGCAGCGGCTTCGGACGGTTCGGGGCACGGTCGGCGGACTTCAACGCGTTGCGGCGACACTTCTCCCGCCGCGTTGGCAGTGACGTCCTGCCGGGCGAAGTCACCGCCGCCGCTTTCCTGCACCTGGTCGATAACGACGATGCGGCTGACGGCGAACGGCTGGAGCTGATCGAGGCCGCGTTGAAGGACCCACCCCGGCTCACCACCGATCCGCTGGAACTGGTGCTGGCCCTGGATTGGTGCTGGGAGGCGCTCGAGCCAGCCGTGCGGCGCGACTTCCTGCGCGACGTTCGCCAACGAGCCAAGCCGCTACTGGTGACGGACAGCCCGCTCGACCACGACGCGTTTCGCGAGAAGCTCTTCACGCTGGCGGCAGCAGCGGCCGTGAACGAAGAGGACGATCCCAGCCCGGCATGGGCGACTCTGCGACAGCGGATACTCGATGCCGCCCGCGAGTATTTCGATACTACGTTCCCCACGTTCATCGCTTGGCGCGGCCTGGCACCGACGGGCCCGGCCGCCGCCGCTTGCGAGGAAAACGACACGGCGTTGGCCCTGGAGTTCGCCGGCGCTTGGGCGGAAACGGACCTGTGGCCCGAGCAGGCTCAGGCAGTCGGTCGCTGGATGGAGCACTATGTCTTCGCCGGCTCGTCGCACCCCGCGCTGGGACACCAGTTCATCCGCGACGACGGCAGCCGGGGGCCGCTCGTGCCGTTTACCATGTGGGAGCAGTTCCAGCCGCTAACGGCCCACCTGATCGCCGCCCGGACGCGCGATCCGGCGGCCGCCCGCATCGCGGACCGCGTGGCAGACGAGATGCGCGGCCCATCGGCGGGGATCCTGGCAGGGCTCTGGCGCTGGGTTCCGATCGTTTTCGACCTGCGCGACGTGCCGCGCTGTGACCCGGCTCGCTTGCCGCCGGGGCGGAACTTCAATGGTGCCGTGGTGTTCCGCGGCGGTACGGGGCCGCACGCCACGACCGTCTGGATCGAGGCCGGGCAGCCCCACCTGCGACGCCGACAACACTTCGACGCGGGTCACTTCCTAATTCACAGTGGCGGGCACCTGGTGGCGGGCGCGGCCGACGACATCACCTTCGAGGCCACGCCGAGCAAGGGCGGCACGCAGCGGCTCGGCAACCAGTCCGAACCTTTCGATTTCGAGCAGTACTTCGTTTCCACCATCGCCCACAACTGCATGATCCTATACGACGCGGCCCGCGTGCCACGCTGGTACGGCGAGCGCTACGCGCCGTCCGGCGGCCAACGGCTCATCGAACGGACTTGCACCGACTTCCGCACCGCGCTGGAGGCACATCCACGGCGGACCGGGCAACTGCTGGCTTACGGCCACCAGCAAGCGGCGGCCTACCTCGCGCTGGACCTGACGCCCGCCTATGAACCATCCGCGACAGCAACGTACACGCGCGAGTTCGTGTTCGCTCTGGAGCGGGTCCTGATCGTCATCGACCGCCTGCAAACGGCACAGCAGCGCATCGCGCCCACCTGGATCATCAACCTCCCGGCGCGACCCACCGTGGACGGGCAGGGGCTCTCGGCCGAGGCGCGCGTGGCCGGGGCCGACAACTACGCCGGCGTCTGGCGCTGCGACCAGGCCGGCCTGATCCATTGGGGCGATTGCGACGGGTCGTTGTGGTTCAGCAGCCTGCTGCCGGAGCCGAAACGCCTGTCCGTGGTCGGCGGCCCCGCCCGCAAATCCGTCATTAAGCACGGACGACACGCCGGACAGACGTACGTCGGCGGCAACCCGGACGGGTTCGAGCGCCTTGTAATCCCATCCAGCCGCCGCCGCGCACTCAACGCCTGGTACCGCCTGGGCACCCCGACGCTGCTCGGACCGGAGTTCGGCAAGACGCCGCACTGGGGCCGGATCGAGATCGAGCCCGCGCAGCGCGGCGGACAATACTTCTTCGTAACGGTGCTCGTCTTGGACCGGGCCGCGGCGAACCGGCCTCCGCAGATCACGGTTCAAGACGTGCCGGAGGCGGTTGAGGCGGCGATCACCCTGGGAAAGGACCGAATCCTGCTCCGCGTGCCGCAGGGTGCCGAGATCGGCGGCTCGCTCGCGATAGAGGGCCAGCAAGCAGCTCAGTGGGATCTGCCCGAGCAAGTCTGTGCGGACGGTCCCCTGCCCGTTCAGTAGCGTTGGCGCGCGTTCTTGTCAGTCAGCGGTGCCAGGTGGGGAATCCGTTGCGCTTCGGTTGCCCAGTGCTGGGTGCGCAATTCCCGCGCGGCTGGGGAGCGAGCGGTCAGCCCGCTCGACTTATCTGCCGCAACCACTTGTACAGCAAAGAGTTGCGACGTGTCGCCCGCGCATTTTCGACGCGTCGTTTCGGTTGGCATGCCGGTTGCATAAGCAGATTGGCGGTAATACGAGCGGTTGCGAATATTGGGAGCCCGGCAACTCGCTCGGCCACCGGATCCTGAGAGATGGCGGGCCGGAGAACGCCGCCCGAGGCACTCTCCGGTGTGTTGGGAGGCAGCTGGGACCTCGTCGGACGGATAGTGGGAGCCCCATGGAGTGCGAATGAGGTCCCAGCGCTCTTTTTATTATCTCACGCCAAGCTGCATGAATCCCCGCTGAGACTCCCGGGGCGCCCGCAGCGCTTCCCGCTTTCAATCGCAATCCATCCGGCCATCAACGCGGCGCGCCGACGCCACGCGGATTGACCGGCACGCGCCCTGCCCGCAAAATGCCAGCGCTGCTTGTGGAGCCGCCGATGCCGTACCTGCGACTGCTGCGCGTCCAGCAGTGGGTCAAGAACGTCTTTATCTTCGCCGGGCTGGTCTTCGGCGGCAAGCTCACCGACCCGCACAGCCTGATCTGGAGCCTGCTCGGCTTCGCCTGCTTCTGTCTGGTGAGCAGCGCCGCTTACATCTTCAATGATGTCCATGACCGGGCGGAGGACCAGCACCATCCCAGAAAACGGCAACGACCGATCGCGTCGGGGCAGGTCGGGGTCGCGACGGCACTGACGCTGGCGGCCGCCCTGCTGGTCGTCGGACTCACCGGCAGCGTGCTCCTGGATGGGCGCCTACTATTCCTGCTGGTCGTACTCCTCTACGTTGTACTCCAACTCGTCTATACGCTTTGGCTCAAGCACGCCGTGCTGCTCGACGTCATCTCCATCGGTCTCGGCTTCGTGCTGCGCGCCATCGCCGGGGCGGTCCTGGTGCACGTCGAAATCTCCCATTGGCTCGTCTGGTGCACGTTCACGCTGTGCTTATTCCTGGGCTTCAGCAAACGGCGCTGCGAGCTCAACATCCTGGCCGAGAACGGCGAGATCGACGCGGCCCGACACCGCAAAACGCTCTCCATCTACACCCCGGACCTGCTCAACCACATGACCACGCTGACTGCCGGCATCGCCGTGGTCAGCTTCATGCTCTACGCGACCGATGCGCGCACCGTGAAGGTGTTCGAGACAAACTACCTCCTGTACACGCTGCCGATCGTGGTCTACGCGATCTTCCGCTTTGCCGTGCTCGTCGAACACGGTGAAGTGGACGGACCGACCGACGTGCTGCTGCGTGACCGGCCCTTCCAGATAGCGATCCTGGTCTGGGCCGCGACGACACTACTCATCATCTATCGCGGCAAGATGTTGCACGACTGGCTCGTGAGAGCCTCCTGAATCACGCGCCCGCGGGCCGCTTCCGCTACATACTGGCGAGCTGCGCGACGTCACTGACGAAGTCTCGGCACGCTTGCTGCACGCACGCGCGCCAGTCCTCGCCGAAGCGCTCCGCGTAGGCCGCCTTCTCATACGCGTAGATCACCGACCGCGAGGCATTGACGATTGCCCCGCTGCCGTCGTCGCGGAAGCAGGGTCGGCACGCCGCCGCCGTCGCCCCTTGAGCACCGTAGCCCGGCACCAGAAACGGCGTGCGCGGCAGCGCGTCGCGCAGGGCACGCGTGCTGTCGGCGTCCTTAGGCGCGACGACCGCCCCCACGCACGAGAGGCCACATTCACCGATCAGCTCGCCGCGCTCACCCCACTCGCGAACCAGCGCTGCCATGTGCTGGTAGAACCGCGTCGCATCCCCAAAGTCGTGGACCAGATCGGCACCGGGATCGGAGGGCCGAACCAGAACGAAGACCCCCCTACCCTGCGCGCGGGCAATGTCGATAAAGGGGCGGACGGCATTCTCGCCGAGGTAGCCCGCGAGCGTGACGGCATCGGGGATGCGTGTCGGCTCGACCTCGTCGAACGCGGGCTGGTCGAGGTGTCCACGAGCATACAGCCGCGCGGTGGACCCGATGTCGCCACGTTTCACGTCGCCGATGACGAGCAGGCCGCGGTCGTGCGCATGCGTGACCAACCGGTAGTAAGCGGCCACCCCGTCTTCGTAAAACGCTTCGAAGAAACCCGAGTTGATTTTGACCGCCGGGACGAGCGGAGCCACGACGTCGATCACGCCCCGGCTGAAGCTCTCCACGGCCGCCACGGCCGCGGACAAGCCGACGCCCTCCGGCCGCAAGCTGGACGGCAACTGTTCGTAAACGGGGTCCAGCCCGACCACAACCGGCGCCTGCCGGGCGCGAATCGCGGACGTCAGACGGTCCGCAAAATGTTCAGCCATCCCTGCGTTCACTCCCTCCGCGGGCTGGGTTGCCGGCAGGGCACTCCAGTCACAGGCCAACCGGCCAGCAAGCAGGTGACGTGCAAGCGCCTCGGCCGGCAGCGCGCCCCGCTCGCTGTCCGTCCCACTAACCCGCGCCGCGGGTCCGGACACCGTCTCCGCGCAGGCCGATTGGGCCGCTTACCACAGCTCGATCGACGGACCGTCGTCGCATCAGGCCGACGGGACGTCCTCGTCCGGCTCTTCGCGCTCGTCTTCGTCGCCGAACCCGCCGAGCCTCTCCTCGGCGGCGATCTCGCCTACGTCGATCGTGTCAGGCTCCGGCGCGAAGAGCGAAGGCCCGCGCTCGTCCCTCTCGCGGGTCTCTTCCTCACCCTCGCCCTCAAGGCCGGGTTCGCTCTCGGCGGCCAGCGGGCGCTCATCGACGGACAGCGGGATCGCCGGCGGCGGAACGAACGGCTCGACCAGAGGCGGAGGCGCGATTACCGCCTCAAGCTTGCTGATGGCCCGCGCCTTCCGCTTCGGGGCCGCCTTCTTGCTGGTGACCTTCTTCTTGGCTACTTTCTTACCCGCTTTTTTCGCGGGTCTCCGCTTGACGACCTTCTTTCTAGCAGCCTTCTTCTTGGCGACCTTCTTCCTGGCCGGCTTTCTGGCAACCCGCCGTTTGGCCTTTTTCACCTTTTTCCTGGCTGCCTTCCTGCGGACCGCCTTCTTGGGGCGCTTCTTCCGGGCCGCCTTCCTCTTGACGACCTTCTTGGCGCGTCTCTTCTTCGCCTTTGTGACGGGTTTGTTACGGGTCTTCTTCCTGGCGAGCTTCTTGCGCGCCTTGGCCCTTCTCTTTGCCATACTCAACCCTCTACCAAAAGCCACACCGACGGACTCACTCCCTGCGACCATGCGGGCACGCCGACCGCTCGAGTGACCTGTGCGCGCACGACAACCGGCGATTCGGTGTACTCTCACACCTGCCCAGCCGCGGCGCAACCGCAAACACGCACCAGCCCCGGTGCGTGCCCGCTGGCCGTTGACGCAAGCGTATTCTAAGAGCCATTATCGGGCTCATTGACTGAGAGTTTTACGGCGAGTTCGTCCGCACGTCTACCCACTTGTGCACGCAATCCGGGCGCCGGCGGCGGACTTGCGCTCGCCGCCCGTGGCACGGCCGTGGCGCGGCTGGCGCTCGACCAGCCGACGGGTGGCGGGTCGGAGCTTGGGTGGCTGGGTTGCATGTCGCTGAGGGCGCTGGTGCGCGCATAGGGTGCGCCCGCGCGGGGGTTGAACGTCCGATAATCTCATGCCTGTCCCCTTGCGGCGCACCTCCAGCCCCCACTCACGCCCGTACCGGGAGGTACCCCTTACGCCACGGCGTCAAGCGATACATCGACGATGGCCCCCGGTCGGGCTTGAAGACGATCCGAGGCTACCTGTCGCCGGGCCGGTGCGGCCTAGCCAGGCGTTTGGCCGGGCCAGTGTTACCCACGCGCGTGGCGGAATGTGGTCCCACTGCCGCCGGCTGAGGCTTCGGCGCGCCCCCAGAAGCGCGGCTGACCGGGTAGGTGGAGACACCGGTTACCGCCCCGCCCCAGCCGCTCCCGACGCCCATCAACGGCGGGTACGGCACGAGACTCACGCTGGGCCCGCCCCAACCGCTGCCGACCCCCGACAGCAGCCCGATAGCAAAGGGATCCACGCCCTGCTGGGGCCCGATCGGCGGGCGGTAGAGCTCAAGCGGGTCGTAGCCTTGGTCCTGGTCCAGACCGAGGATCTTCCGTTCCTCGGGCGTCAACTCGGGCTCGGGCATGGGGGCTACGAGCACGATCCGCGGGCGCTCGCCGGCCCCCTGCACACCGACATCGACCGGGAACGTGCCCTCGGCTTCGCTGAGGTCGGGAAGCTCATCAACCGTGGGCGGCGCGGTAACGACGTCGCGGGGGGAAGTACAGCCCGCGACGAGCGCAAGCGCGAGACCGGTCAGGATGGCGAGTCGCAACGTCGTGCGCATGACGTATGACTAGCAGATCCCCAGGAAGTTTGCAAGCAGCTTGTGCCCCTCGGCCGTCAGAAAGCTCTCCGGGTGGAACTGCACGCCGTCGATCGGCAGCGTGCGGTGGCGAATCGCCATGACCTCATCGGGAGCGTCCGTGCAGGTGGCGCTGATCTCGAACTCGGCCGGGAGCGAATCGTACTCGGCCACCAGCGAATGGTAGCGGGTCGCCTGGAACGGGTTGCTCAGCCCGGCGAAGATGCCTTTCTGGTCATGGCGGATGAGACTGGTCTTACCGTGCAGCAGCCGCCGGGCCCGGATGATCCGCCCGCCGTACGCGTACGCCATGCACTGGTGCCCCAGGCACACGCCCAACAGCGGCACGCGCCCGGCAAAGTGCCGCACGACGTCCACGCTGATTCCGCCGTCGAGCGGTGTGCCCGGCCCGGGCGAGATCAGGATGTGCGTCGGCCGATCCGCCTCAATCTGCTCGATCGTCACCTGATCGTTGCGATAGACCCGAATCTCAATCTCCGGCTGCAACCCGCCGATGGTCTGCACCAGGTTGTACGTGAACGAGTCGTAATTATCGATCAGAACGATCATTCGAGCGCTACAGCAAGTCTGACAGCTCTTCGGGCGATATGCCCGCCTGCCGCAACAGGGCATGTAGAGTCCCCCGGTCAAGTTCACGATGGTCAGGGACCGAAAGCGTCGTGGGCGGATTAGGCCGATACACGATCAGGTGCCTCCCTTTTGGCGATCCAAAGTGAAGCCCACGATTGCCAGCGCCCGCACCAGATCCCAGCCGGAGATAACCGGGAGCCGGCTCACACGCACACCACCTGTGTTTCGAACGGCTCGTCAGGTATGGGTTGACCGTGGGCCTTCATCGTTTCGATCCATCCCTCAATCGCTTCCTTGATGTTGGCGATCGCCTCGGCCTTCGTCGCCCCTTGGCTAACACACCCCGGCAACGAGGGACACTCGGCCACCCAGTAGCCGTCCTCGCCAGGAAACAACACGACTGCCCGCATCATCAACCTCCAATCGGCCTCCAGGCATTGTAATCGGCCGGTGCCGCTCGTGTTGCGTGCTGGTGCGAGAATCACGTGCTGGTGCGAGAATCCTTTCTCGCACCCACCACAGTCGCTGTGTGTCACGCTGCGGAATCGTGCGCTCCCACACAGGCGCCTACCAGCCACGCTGGTGCTAGATTCCCAGCTCGCACCACCAATCGTGGGATTCCCATCCCGTCGGCGCCTTTGAAAGCCCCCGCAGGGAGGCAGCTGAGAGTAGCCACGGGCATCAGCCCGGGGGCTGCGGCCCGTCATCGCGCCCCGGAGCCCCCACGCAAACAGCCGTTTGAGGTGCCGTCTTCGACATTCGCCATTCTGCCTTCCCCCGTCCCTCGACCGGATCATCCTCGTCCTGAACTTCTTCGCTGAGACCTACAGCCCACAGGAAGCCTCGGCGCACGAACGCCTCAAGTAACTTTTCGGCTGGAAGGCGCGTCCGCGCGGCTTTCAGACGATAAGGTCGACTTGGCTGTTGGAATCCTCTTCCTGTTTGTGATCTTGTTCCACAAGGCGAACAGTCCGAACAGAGCCATCAGAGGGAACAGGTCGATGACTGCCGAGAGTACCTTCTGACCAATCATGTCTCCAGCGATGGACCCTTGGACGACTGGCTTGCTCCTGTCCCCATCAGGGTAATAGACCTCGTCCCCGTAGTCTCGCTCGAACAACCTGCGTGCGCCAAAGACTTGGAAGATGTTCCAGCCTTTGAGTTCAGGACCGACAAGGTAGTAGGTCCTGTCGTTTTCCCGACGATGGATTTTGTGTCGGCACTTCAACGTGTACCCGAACCCAAGGCTCTCAGTACTGCCGCCGTCGGTATAGAAAGCAATGGGAAGCGAGAGCCAAGTGTGCCCGGTTCTCTTGGAGAGTTCGTAATCAACGTTGCCGAGAAGCAGGGCAATGGCGAGAGCGACGAGGTAGAAGCGCACGAATCTTGTCACAGTCGGTTTCATCATCGATTCCAGCTTCTGTTTATACGGTTTCCAGATGAGCCCGCTTTCTGGCTTTGCTTCCAGACAATACTCCAACGGAATACCTGCACAAGGAGCCTTCTGTCAATGGCTGCTGGTGCGAGAATCCGTTCTCGCACCCACGCTGGCGGGAATCCCTGCCCGCAACCTCCCACGATTGGAATCCTGGGAACAGTGCGTGCGAGATTGGAATCTCGCATCTGTTCAGCCTCCCGGTAGTCCCGGAGGGACGTCCTGATCGTAGCCCAGCACGTAGTGCTGGGGTGGGGCACGCGATAAGCATGTCGAGTCCCGGAGGGACGACTGAGCCTTCAATCGTCCCTCCGGGACTCAGCCTTACGCAATGGCCACGCGATCCCAGCGTTTCACGCTGGGCTACGTTCATCCTGTCCCTGCGGGACGCTAAACACGTACGGAATCTCGCACGAGCGATCTGGCTGTCGTGGCGGGAGCGTAGCGTGCTGGCTCAAGGGCTGTCCACCACCCGGTGCGAGAAAGGATTCTCGCACCAGCGGGTAGGTTAAGCGGCTGCGGGCCTACCAGCCCGGTGCCCAAAGGTAGAGGAACTGTGGCGCGGGGCTGTTGAGCCACTCGGGCAGTTGCAGGTTGACCAAGTTCACCTGCGTCGGCGATCCGGGCACGTGGGCGTAGACGTTCGCGCGGTGTCCCAGCGGTCGGGCGTATTGGACGACGAGCACCTTTTCGTCGTCGATGCCGGCGGCCTGCTTGGCCGCCGCGATCGCGTCGTGCAGTGTGCCGAGCTCATCGACCAGCCCGTGCTCCTTGGCCTGCGGGGCCAGGTACACACGGCCGTCGGCCAGCGCACCCAGACGGTCTTTGCCGATCCCGGACCGCGATTGGGCCACGACGTCTACGAAGCGTGCGTACATGCGGTCGATGATGTTCTGGAAGACTTCACGGTCGCGCTCGTTCATCTCGCGGAACGGCGAGCCGGCATCCTTCAGCTCGCCGCTCTTGAACACGTTCGTGCGAATGCCTAGCTTCTGCATGGTCCCGGAGACCTCCGGGGCGATCATGATCACGCCGATACTGCCGGTCACTGTGGTCGGGT
Source organism: uncultured Planctomycetales bacterium (assembly GCA_964572345.1). Lineage (GTDB taxonomy): Bacteria > Planctomycetota > Phycisphaerae > UBA1845 > Fen-1342 > JAUWXH01. The sequence goes on along the minus strand of CAZNFA010000044.1, from coordinate 21,237 downwards.
GGGCATAGATCTTGTCGGCGGCGCACGCGAGGTAGTAGCCGCCGGATGCGCCCACGTCCAGCAGGCTCGCGATCACCGGCTTGCTTGACCTCTCGCGGAAGCGGCGGAGCTCGGTGTACATCAGGTCGCTGGCGGTAACCGTCCCGCCGGGCGAATTGATCCGCACGACGACGGCCTTGACACGCTTGTCCGCGGCGGCCTTGTCCAGCTTCTCCTTGAACAGCGAAACCGGGTTTTCCCCAACCGGAGCGAGCGGGCGCTGCTCACGCTGGTTCCGCAGGACGCCGTCCACGTCGATGAGCGTGACCTTCTTGTACGCCCAGGGGCCTTCGCGGATGAGGACGTGCTCGTCCAGGTTCCGCGCCGCCGGCACCGGCGTGACCAGAAACGAGGTGGGTCCGCAGCCGGCCAGAAGCACGCCGAGCGCCATAGCGACCGTTGCGAGCATAGCTCGTCCGACCCGGGCGGCCCCCGGGTAACCGCCGACGATCGGACCCGCCTTCGTGTTCACCTTCCACCTCGTCACGATGCACACTCCTGTGGCTGGCCCGCCCATGAGAACGGATTACGCCGTAACGGCTACGACGCCGCGGACCCCATTTGACCATTTAACCATTTGACCATTTAACGCGCCGCAGCCCGTCAGGTATAAAAGGCTCGCGACGACACCCGCTACGGAGTCCTTGCGGATGATACCCATCTCCGATGCCGAGTTCGACCAGGCCGTCGAGGAGGCGCTTGAGAGCATCCCCGACGAGTTCGAGCCGTACCTGGACAACGTGCTGATCGAGGTGCGCCCGCAGCCCGACCGAACGCTGATGAAAACGCGCAAAGTGCCCCGCAACCTGCTCGGCCTCTATGTGGGTGTCCCGCTGGAAGAGCAGGGGCCGGAACACCTGCGCACAGCCCTGCCCGACCGCATCCTGATCTTCCGCGACAATCTGCGCAGGGTCTGCCGCTCACGCGCGGACCTGATCGAGCAGATCCGCGTGACCGTGCTGCACGAGATCGGACACCACTTCGGCCTGGACGAGGACCAACTAGAGGAGCTTGGATACTCTTGAACTTTGGGTAGCGCGGGCATCCTGCCCGCACCTGGCGATCAGGGCACCTTGCCCAAGGGGCAGCCAAAAGGAGCCAAGTACCATGCGGCGATACGTCTCGACCCTATGCGTTCTGGCAATCGGAACGACGCTTGATGCGCAAGACACACCGCGCCTTGAGGATCGCGGGCGCGAGCAGTCTCGAGAGCTAACGGCCCGCGGGGCCAAGTATCTGCTCGCGGCGCAGGAGAAGGACGGCGGTTGGGCGTCGCGGGACGGACCGGGCATTAGCTGCCTGGTGCTCAAGGCCCTGATTCAGGAGCCGTCGGTCGGCCCAAAACACCCCGCCGTGCAGCGCGGCCTGGAGTTCGTGAGGAGATTCCAGCGGGACGACGGCGGCGTCTACTCGGCCGAAGGCCTGCTCAAGAGCTACGAGACCAGCGTCGCGTTGTCGATGTTCGCCGTGCTCAAGGACCCCAAGCGGCAGAAACAGATCGTCGCCGCCCAGAAGTTCCTCAAAGACAACCAGTGGGACGAGGGCGACGGCAAGTCCCTCGACGACCCGTGGTACGGCGGAGCCGGCTACGGTCACGCCCAACGACCGGACCTCTCCAATACGCAGATGATGCTCGAAGCCCTGCGCGACAGCGGGCTGCCGAAGGACGACCCGACCTACAAGAAAGCCCTGGTGTTCATCCAGCGCTGCCAGATGCTCGGCGAAAGCAACGATCAGCCGTTCGCGAAAGGCTCGACGGACGGGGGTTTCATCTACACGCCGGCCAACGGCGGCGAGAGCAAGGCCGGTGAGAACGTAGTCGATGGGCGGACCGAGCTGCGCAGTTACGGGACGATGACGTATGCCGGCTTCAAGAGCATGTTGTACGCGGGTCTGAGCCGTGACGATCGCCGGGTCGTGGCGGCGCTGGAGTGGATCAAGCGCTATTGGACGCTGGACCACAACCCCAACATGCCGCACAGGCAGTCACGCCAGGGTGTCTATTATTACTACCACGTGTTCGCCCGGGCGTTGGCGGCGTGGGGCGAAGATGCCGTCACCGACCATGCCGGCCGCAAGCACAACTGGCGGGCCGAGCTGGTCGAGAAACTGGCCGGCCTGCAACGCCGCGACGGGAGCTGGGTCAACGAGGCCGACCGCTGGATGGAAGACCGACCGGCCCTGACCACCGCGTACGCCTTGCTCGCGCTCCAGGCGGCGTATCCGTAGCGATGAGCCCGGTTTGCATCCGCTGGGCCAGGGTTTTTTGGACAGCCTGCCGCCTGATATTGAATAGTGTCTCTGTCGCCCCGGGGAAACACTATGCAAAGGCCGGCAGACGTCAAGACACTCGCATCCGATAACTGGGCCAACCCGCACCGCACGCCCGGATACGTCTGGACCTTCCGCGTGTTCCTGTATGCCGCGTTGGGCCTGGCGATCTGCTTCGGCGGCCCGATCACGCGGGCGGCAGCCGGGTTCGCACTGTTCTTTGGAATCCTTGCTGACCGCGACGGAGCCGCCCGCCATGTGTTCCGCTTGGCAGGCCTGGCGTTGGCGGTCTGCTTATCGCCGGCGCTCGGCATCCCGCTGGGCAACTGGCTGGGGCCGAAGCTCGGAACGCCGCCCCTGGTCGGCCAGGGAATCGGCATCGCCCTGGCCGGCTTGGGTATCATGTTCGCCGCCGGCGTCTTGGGACGCAGGGTGGCCGCCTTCGTTCGGCGACTCAAGCCGCTGCGGGGCCCGGACCACATTCTCGGGGCCCTGTTGGGTACCGGCGAAGGCGTACTGGTAGTCGCCGCGGCCTGCTGGCTGCTCACCACGTTCGGAGAACCCCTGACAACGCTCCGTGAACGCCTCACCGCCGACGGGCGCCCGTTGCGGAACCGAGTCCTTAGCGGCCTCGAAGCGCTACAAACCACCATCCAGGACGACCCGACCGGCCGACTACTCACGCGCGTCAACCCGCTGCCGGAGATCCCGGCAATACAAACGGCGCAACAGGCGGCGGAGCTCGTGACGGACGAGGCGGTCTTCACCGCTGTCATGCAAGATCCGCAAGTCCACGCGTTCTCGCGGCTGCCGGTGATCCGCAAGCACCTCGAGGCGTTGCAGCATGACACCGAGCTGCGCGCGGCGATCAACGAGCAGGACCTGGGCGCCTTCATGCAGTGCGACGTTATTGGCAACATGCTCAACGACCAGGAGCTCTACGAGACGGTCCGCACGCATTGGGGCGATCTGAAGGGCGCATTGGCCCGAGTCAGCGCGCTGAAAGACGCCGGCGACTTCAAAGAGATGGCCCGCTCGGACTTTTCGCGGGCCCAGCTCGACGCCGCCCGCCAAGCCGCCCAGCAGTCCCGGGGACGCTAACTGAGGTCCAACTCGTAAAACACCGCGCCGGCGATCGGATTGTGATAGTACGGCTCGATCTGGCGAAAGCCCACTGACTCATACAGCCGCCGGACTGCCGTCATGGACGCGAGCGTGTCCAGCCGCATGCGCTCGTAGCCGATCTCTCCCGCAACCCGGATAATCTCTTCCGTCAACCGCCGCCCAACCCCCTGGCGCCGCCACGCCGGCCGAACGTACATCCGCTTCATCTCGCAGATCGTCTCGCTCGACCCCCGCAGTCCGACGCAGCCGACCCAGTCGTCCCCCTCTCTCGCCACCAACAAGCAGCCCCCGGGCGGGGCATACGTCCCCGGCAGCGTTCCCAACTCCTCGTCAAATTGCTGAAACCCGAGATCGTGCCCCAGCTCCTCGGCGTACTCGACGAACAGCTCACGCACTACCGCGAAGTGCTCGGCCTTTTCAGGATGGAGAATCTGCAGCATCACTCAGACTGTATGGTGGGCACCGCCCAGCAGCTTGGAGCTGCATGTTATCCGCGCGGCCAGCCGGTGCCCACCCTACCAGCTTGCTCGCTCAGTCTTCTGCGACGACCGTTGCCAGGAGCTTGAACGATGGGTCGCGGCCGAATAGGCGCGGCCAAGCCGGGGATAGCCCCTCGCGGCGTGCCGCCATGCTTGCGCCAGCCAAGGAACATGGTCGGCGCACAATCAAGGGGCCTTTCGGCCCCTTGAATGCGTGACTCTATGTCGTGTCCAGCGAAGAAGCGGCTGCGGGCTCAGCGGGGTCGCCGCAGCACACACACCAGCCCCCCCATCAGCAACAGGGCGGCTGTGGCCGGCTCCGGGATGGGCTGGAACTTGATCAACCCGTCCGGCCCGATGTTCTCCTCGTCGAGCCAGAAATACTGCCCGTCGTAACCGCTTGCCGCAGCGCGATAGCCACTGTAACCGACGCCAATGTGACTGAAGTCGGCCAAGCTGAACTCATGCAGCTCGAGGTAGGTCCCAGCGTCGTCAAGGTTGACGAACACGGTGTCCCAGAAGACCTCGACACCCTGGACGTTGCCGAATCCGCCGGGCACGTACGCACTTATGTCGAAGCTGCGCAGCGTATCACCGCTCGCAAGATCGAACTCATAGACACGGTAGGCGTCGTTGCTGGCGGCGTACAGCTTGTCACCCTGAATAGCCAGACCCTGCATGTTGGTCGTGCCGACCGTGAGTGTCCCGACGATGCTCTCCGTATCAGGGTCGATCTTGTAGAGCGTGTTGCCGCAACATTCCGCCAGGTAAAGGAGCCCGCTGGCGTCGTCGCCGGCAAGACCGATGGTGAAGCCCACCCCGGGAGCGAAGCTGTTGAGCACATCGCCGGTGTCAGGGTCAAGCTCGTAGATCGTGGACGAATCCCCGAAGAACATGCGGCCGTCGGTAAACGCGATGCCACGTCCCCCTTCGGCACCCGGGGGCTTGTCTAAGCGATCAATCTCGTTGAACGTGATCAGATCAGCCTGCACGGTAACGACCAGACACAGGCTCACCACCAGCCCACACAGAGCAGCTTTCGCTTTCATCAGTTCTCCTCCTCAAGGGTAGCGCTAAGGAGCGCCGCAACTCCTACTCCAGCCCGCGCCTGACCGAGAATCGAACTCGACAGGCACCTCCACACTCGACAGGCGCGAGTTTCCAGGCAGCCGCCCCACCTGGATACTGGCACTATACTGGCCTTCCCACCACAGAACAAGCAAGAAACTCGGTCCACGGCCCCACTTTTCGTGTGCACTCCACCCGGTGGACGTGCGGCAGGTCAGCCATCAGACGCGACCGGCCGGAATTCACTCCGTTCCTTGCTGCGCGGACAGGGTGGGCAGTGCCTTGAACTGTGGGTCGCGGCCGAGCAGGCGCGGCCAGAACCGGGATAGCCCCTCGCGGCGTGCCGGCATGTGCATGAACTTGGCCTTGCCGGCCTGCCCGCGCTCAGGCAACTGCAAGCCCCACATGCTCGCGAACACATCCGGCTCCAGGCCGTAGCGCATGTCGCCCACCACGCGCGGGGCAGACGCGTCGTAAGCCGTATAGCCGTCGGCGAACCAACTGAAACGCTCGAACGCCGCGCGCACCGAGGCGTCGAGCGGTCCCTCGGCTTCGACGTCCTCAAGCGTGAGCCGTGGCGTCGAAGTGCCCACCCACACCGTCGCGGTCCCGAAGAAAGGCACGCGGATCGAGTCGGCGTATAACTGCCCGTCCACTTCGTAGATCGATCGCCACAGGATCAGATTCAGCGGCGACGGCAACACCCGCCCGCGTTCGATGCGCTGCGCGCGCATCTGTGCCAGTTGGCGTTGCACAGCGGCGGCGCGCTGGTGCTGCACGAAACCCAGCCCCAAGTAGAGCAGGCTGATCCCAAAGGCCGCGCTCGCCACGCGGCGCCGCCGGGCCAGCACAGACCATACCAGACCCACCAGCAGCACCAGCGTGAAGACCGGGTCGATAATGCCGATGATGTCCCAGGCGACGCGCGCCTCGGAAAACGGCCACCACAACAACGTGCCCCAACTCGTGCACGCATCGAGCAAGCCGTGAGTCGCGTACGCGAGTGCCGACGCCGCCAGCACCCACCAACGCTTCCCGCGAAACGCCGGCCAAAAGACAAACGGCAATGCCGCGATCAACGCCCCAATGGGAATGAACGCAAGCGCATGCGTAAAATGCCGGTGATACGTCAGCCCGCCAAGTAGATCGGATGAGCCGTGGATCAGCAGGTCAAGATCAGCAGCGATTCCGCCGACCATGCCGATCAGCCAGGCGCTTCTCGGCAGCTTCCGGCCACAGATCGCCTGAGCAACGACAGCACCGAGTAACCCTTGCGTCGGCGTGTCCAAAAGAAGAATCCTAGCTCGCTTCTTACTCCGGAGTTTCTTTGCTGGCCCGCCCCTGCCTCTTGTGCTCCGCCTCCATCTCACGCCGAACCAAGCGCTTCATTCTCGCGGTCAAGCGCCAGCCGCATTCTGGACACACGCCCGACACGTTCCCAGTCAGATCGTACCGGCAGCGACCGCAACGAGGCTCCTTCGGCATCGGTGTCTTGGTGTAGTACCGCCCTCCGCAATGGGAGCACTCGCACCTGAGTCGCAGCACACGCCAATCAGCCGGAAACCACGTGGCAACCGTGCAGACCACGACGGCCAACACGTTAACAACGATACGGAGCAGGTTCCCAGGGCTACGGGTGATCCGACCCCCGCTCGCCGCGCCGCAGTGCGGGCACGCAAGATCGAGGTCAATGTTCATCCCATTCGGCGCCCCATACCGCGCCATACGCAGCGGACTAGCCAATGCCCGAATCGCTTTCTCCCGGACCCCCTTGATGCACTCCTGGCCCGGGCGCTAATCGTAGAAGGCACAGCGTTGCCGGTCAAATCCGGCCTGCCGAGCCGTTTCCCGCTGGCTTCGTCTCCGTTACGCTAGCCGCCATGAAACGAGTGTGCGCGACGATAGCATTGGCGACGGGGATGCTGGTTCTTGCCGGTTGCAGCGGGCTTACCGAGCAGCAGCGGACGTGGCTGGCGGAGGGTCGGCAGGCCTTCGAGCAACAGCGGTACACGCGCGCCGTCCAGCAGCTTTCCCGGTTCCTGGACGAGGTGCAGGGAAAGCCGGAGACCGCCGAGGCCCTGTACGTCCGTGGGATGAGCCACGCGAAGTCCGGGCAACGAGCACAGGCGTACAACGACCTGCGCCGCTGTGTCGGGATCTCGGCCAACCCGGATGTCGCCTGGCGTGCGCAGGTCGTGCTGGGCGCGCTGAGCTTCGAGGACGAGCGCTGGGACGCGGCCGGGCAAGCCTACGGCGCGGCCGCCAAGACTATGCCATCGGTGCCGCCGATGGATGCCGTCCTGTTCCGCATCGGCCAGTGCTACGAACGGACCGGGCGTTGGACGGAAGCACAGGGGTCGTATCGGGCGCTGGTGGACCATTTCCCTGTAGGTGAGTACGCCGCCGCGGCCCGCCGCCGAATCCAGCTCAACGCCGACCATTTCGCGGTCCAGTGTGGCGTCTTTTCGCGGCGTGAGAACGCGGACCGGCTGCGCATGGACCTGAAAGCGAACGGTCTGGAGGCCTACGTCCGCCAAGAGCCGCGCGATCAACGGACGATGTATGTCGTGCTCGTCGGCCGGTACGCGTCGTACGGCGAGGCGCGGCGGCAGCTCGCGGCCGTCCGCGTACACGTCCGCGACGCGGTGCTCTGGCCGTAATCAGGCAGTGAGTCAAGGCGTAAGGGAGCGAAACATGACCCGTGAAGAAGCCTGGCAGTTGTTGTGTGAGTACACGCAGAACGACTCGTTACGCAAGCACGCCCTGGGTGTCGAGGCCGCCATGCGCTTCTACGCCCGCCATTTCGGCCAGGACGAGGAGCTGTGGGGCGTGGTCGGTCTGCTGCACGACTTCGACTACGAGCGCTGGCCCGAGCCGCCCCAGCACACGCGCGAAGGGGCCAAGATCCTGCGCGAACGGGGAGTGGACGAGGAGATCGTCGCGGCCGTTCTCTCACACGGCGATTGGAACCAGGACGAGTATCCCCGTGACCGACCGCTGCGCAAGACTTTGTTCGCCGTGGACGAGCTGACCGGCTTTATCCACGCCTGCGCGCTGGTGCGGCCGACGCGGCTGGAGGGCATGGCCCCCAAGAGCGTGAAGAAGAAGATGAAGACGGCCTCGTTCGCCGCGGCGGTATCACGTGAGGACATCCACACGGGAACGGAACTGATCGGGCTGCCGCTCGAGCAGCACATCGAGAACTGCGTGCAAGCGTTACAGTCGGCGGCCGGTGAGCTTGGGCTGGCGTAGGACTGTTATCGGGCGTCAAACCGCACCGCCCCAACGCCGATACACTGAACCAGCGCCCCCGGGCGACCGCGGCCCGGCGCCGAATCGCGGCAAATAATCCCGAGCCGCGACCGTCTCTCTCCATGACCAGGCAAGGACTTGGACTTGAAACTACGCCGACCGCTCCAAGCCGATGAGCGAGCCGCGCTGGAATCTCTCATGCATCAGGTCGGTCCGCGGCTGTTGGCGTACGTCCGGCAAGTCTACGGACAACGCATCGATGCGGAGGACCTCGTGGCGGAAACATTCTGCCGGGCGGCCGACAACGTGGAAACGCTGCTGGGCTGTGAACGCCGAGACCTGTACCTGCTCACCATCACGCGGAACCTGTGCCGTGACGGGTTTCGGCGACGACGCGCGGAAGCGCTCTCGGACGAGCACGTGCCGGAACCGGCCGGCAGCGCGCCCGACCCCGAACGCACGCTGGCCCGGCGCGAGCGACACGAAGCCCTGCGGCGAGCGGTCGCCGCCTTGCCGCAGACGCAACGCGAGATAGTGGTATTGCGGCTTTCGGGCGGGCTGAAGTTTGAGGAGATTGCCGAGCTACTGGGCATTCCGCTCGGAACCGCCCTATCGCGGATGCACGCGGCCATGCGACGATTGAGGAATCATCTGGGGCACGTTTATGACCTCTGAGGTACCCGCTACAGAGTGCGGGCAATACAGAGACGAGCTGATCCGGCTTGCTTGGGGCGACCTCGAGGCGAGTGGCGTGTCGGCAACGCTGGACGGGCACTTGGCATGCTGCGCAGGCTGTCGGCAGCGGCTGGCCGAGTGGCGCGAGTTGGCCGGGTCGATGAGCGCTGCGTTGCGCCCGGAACCGCTCCCAAACAGCCTCACCCGGCGCCTCCAGCAAGAGCTGAACAGCCGGACGCTGCCGCCTGTCCGCCTGTCGCTGCGGCCGCTCAGTGTGGTCGGGGCGGCCGCCGCCGCCGGGCTGCTCGTCGCCCTTCTCATCCCCTCCCAACCGGTGAGCCGCCCCGAGCCGGTCGTGCAGTCAGACGAAGACGCGGCCGCGATCGCAGTGGCGATCGGCCTGCTGCAATGGGGTGACCCGCTGGAGTATTCCATCGACCGCGTGAGCACCACGCTGGACAGCATCGAGCAGACGATGAAACGGGAGGTCGGCGGAGACAGTCTGCTGCCGTGGGCGCCGGAAGACGATTGGGACGCACCGCCCGCGCCGACTCCCGCGCCGCCCACGCCGCCGCGACGTCATTCTGAGGGAGCGCAGCGACCGAAGAATCTCGTCACCAACACGCTCGCCTTCGGAGCGTTGTTGCCAGATCCTCCGCTGCGCTCCGGGTAACGACGAATAGTAGGGTTAACAGCCGCTGATCACGAAACGAGGTGGGCCAATGAGAATCGTACTCGTACCGCTGCTGGTAGTGCTGTTCGGGCCAGTCCTCATGGCGGCCCAGACGCGGGAACCGACCGAAGGGGCAGATCCAACGCCGCCGCCGGAACGACCCACGGTGGACATGCAACAACAAGACCCGGACGATCGGCCGCCGCCCCCGCCACCCCCGCCGGGGCAGGTGGAGCGTCGTCGTCCGCCGGGGCCGCGTGCGCCCGGCGGTCCCGGACGTGGTGGCTTCGAGGGCCAGCCGGGGCCGGGGCCAGGGCCGCAGGCACAGTTCAACGCGCTGATCCGACTGATCGCCGAGCGGCGCCCCGATCTGGCCGAGCGGCTCGAACGCCTGCGACGGCAAGAACCGGAACGGTTTCGCGACGTGCTGGCCGAGGCACTGATCATCCGGCTGGAACACATCCTCGGCGACGAGCGGCGCGGTCCCGAACGTCGACGCCCCGGTCTCTCACCAGACCCAGGGCCGATAGCGCGGTTCCGGCGACTCCGGGAACGGGAAGCGAAGCTGGAGGCCAGGGCCCTGGAGCGTCAACACCGGGAGTTGGAGGAGCGTGCCGAGGCACTCAAGCGCGAGTTACACGAACAAGAGCAGCACGAGGCACCCCCGGAAGCCCGCGAGCGTGTCCGCGCCGAGCTCAAGCGCACGCACGATGAGCTGGCCGGGATCCGCGAGCGGCTGGAGGAGATCGAGCGCCACCGCCGTCAACCCGACCAGGAGGAAGCGCTTCGCGACCTCCATCGCGAGCGTGAAGAGCTGGAAAAGCGAGCCCGGGTACTCGAGGGCGAGATGCACGAGCTTGAGGAACGCGAGGCGCCGCCCGAGCACAGGCAGAAGGTCCGGGCCCAGATGGAGCGTACGCATCACATGCTCGGCGAGGTTCGGGCTCGCCTAGAGGAGCTGGAGGGGCATCGCCGACACGCAGAAGAGGAACAGGGCGTCCACAAGCTCCACCGCCGGCACGAAGAACTGGAGCGGCGGTCGCACGATCTGGCGGCGGAGCTGCGCGAGCTGCGGGAGCGTGGTGAGCACTCCGAACGGCAGGCCGAGCTCATGGAAGCGTTGGCGCGTACGGTCAACGAGCATTTCGACCTGCGCACCGAGCTGCGCGAGTTCGAGCTGCGGCGCATCCACGGGGAGCTGGAGCACCTGCAAAAGGCGGTCGAAGAGATGCGCGGCGATCTCGAACGGCGAGCCCGCGAGCGTGACTCGATCGTCGAACGCCGCGTCAGGATGCTCCTCGGCGACGACACCGGAGGCTGGTAGCCCAACCTCGACCGCCGAGACACGAAGGCCCGAAGCGAGACGAGCTCTGTTCGGGCAACCTGCGTCTTGTGGGAGAGGAACTGTCGCGAGAGCGTGTCCGCTGGGCCAAGTGGGTTGGTCAACCCTTATCGGTCGCCCCGTAGGTCATCTCGGCATGAGGAGGCCGCGGGCGCCGGCCAGCGACGCCCGTGAGCGGCTTCTCTGCCAACGGGACGGGCTCGTCCGCCATTTCCATGACAGCAGGAATGTGGTATCCTGCGCCCTGGAAACAGCAGCCTAGGACACTGGCTGCGGGAACCGGGTACCTCGCGGGAGTCCAGGCCATCGGGCTTGCCCCTCGCCGGACGTGGCTCGCAGAAGCGAGGACGACGCTACTGGTACCAGGGCATGCCGACCAGGTAGCTTAACCGAAGGTCAGGCCGGCACTTGGTGCGTCGCACCTTTGGGAAGGATCGTGGCCCCGCGGCGTGTGCGGGAGCACGCGGCCGGTTGAGTTTGCGCGATTTGAGTGTTGGGAAAGCCAAGCGCAATTACCCGTCGATTGTGAGACACACGCGGGAGCGCGGATGGGGCTGGCTCCGTCCTTGGCAAAGGATTGTGCCTTCCGACGCTGTCGGATGCGCACCGTTTCGTCGATCAGATTAATTTACCTACGTGGAGGCTGAGAGATGCTGAAGTATTACTGCAAATGTGCTGCCCTGGTAGCCGTGGCGGCCGTGGTGAGCGTCGGCGTACTCGCGGAGGAGTGGGATCCCACCGGGATTGCCGGCGAGGTGTTCGAGAGCTTCCCTTCGGTCGTCGCCTACACGCCGCAGTGTGACCCGGTTACCGTTCGCGTCTGGATACCCTTCCTGTTGGACGAGGCCAGCTCGCTGTTGAACAACGCCGAGGTCTACGTGGTCAGTGGGGATATTCTCGGCGGCGTAACCACCTTCAGCACCGCGGGCAGCCCCAAGCTGGTCTCGTACTTCGCCACGGCGGACATGTTCGACGACCTGGGTGGGTACACCAGCAGCAACGTCGTCATCGACGAGGGCGGCAACGACTACTCTAATACGCTCGGGCAGATCCTGCCGAACGGAAGGCTGGTTTACCGGGCGAACTTTGCCGGCACGGCCCAGAACAACCTCGAAGAGGTCATCGGCGACGTGAAGAGCCAGTCGCCGTCTTTCCCTGAGCCTGCGGTTGGCAGCGAGATCCTGACCGGGCCCGGCACCAGCGGTGACCCAGGAAACGCCTACCTCGGCAACCCCGCGGCGATGTACGTCCTGAACAGTACCGACATCTGGGTCGCCAACACCAACTACGATCCAAACTCCGCCGACATCCCCACGGGGACCAACATCTGGCGTTATGCGGGGACGCCCCAGCCCGCGGTCACACCCGACTACACGTATTCGCAGGCCGGCGCTGAGGCTTTCGCCAACGACAACGGCGTGCTGGTAGACGCCGGTGACGGGCGCCAGACCCAGCCCGTCCTGGCCTACGTCGAGGAAGTCGGCTACATCGTGTTCGGCATTAACGATACGCACGACGGCGGCTCGGCCCGCCCCGGCCTGCTGTGCATCGACGCATTCGAGGACGACGACGCGTTTGTCGGGGCGGTGGCGATCGTCACCGACGAGGGTGACCGGTTCATCGACCACCAGGCGACCGGCAGGGGCGGCGGACCCCATGAAGGCAAGCACTTCGACATGAACTCCGCGGGCCAGATCGCTGTCGTCGCCGAGACGATTGGTTCTGTGCCAACCTATAAGCTCTACCTGTACAACCCGGTCATCGACCAGGGGCGGATAACCGACTATCAGGACCCCATCCGTATCGCCGACGCCGGCCCAATTGACGACCTCATCGACGATGGCCTGGGCGGCCCCATCATGGTCGGTGATCCGCCCACGCCGATCAACGCCATCTCGGGTGTTGGGATCAACGACGCCGGCAACATCGGCTTCACCGCCACGTGGGACATGGATGATGACGACCCCAACACGCTCTCGTCGGCCGCCTACTTCTACGACGCGACCAGCGGCTGCCTGCACCAGGTGCTGCGCGCAGAAGACACCATCACGTACGACGGCACTACCGTCAGGGTCGGCCTGATTCCCCAGGAAGCCTCCGATAGCTTCTTCGCGCCAAGCCTGGCGGACAACGCCGACGTGATGGCCTTCAACTTCCGCCCGTCCGATGACCTGAATGGTGGGAAGCGCGGCACGGTGGTCGTCGCCGTCGGGCACCAGGGAGACACGGACTTCGACGGGGACGTCGATCATTCCGACCTCGGCAGCCTCCTGGCCGTATGGGGAGCGAACTTTGGCGAGTCTAGATACGACCCGCAGATCGACTTCGACCTGGACGGAACGATCGGGCATTCGGATCTGGGTATCCTATTAGCGAACTGGAATCCGTAGCCGCGCCGGCGAGCCCGGCAGTTCATGGTAAGAGCCAGGACTGACGCGACGAACGTGGCAACCGGCACCGCGGCCGGCCGGAGTGAACGAGAAACCTCAGCCTCCATCGCCGGTCCGCAACGGACCGGCGAGTGCCCATACGCCCACGTCGGGCTCCCCGGCGTGGGCGGCTTACTGCGCGGCTCGGCGTCGAGCCGGCTTGTCAAGCCTCCTCGTCTCCGCTACAAACCCGATCCGCCCGTGCGGCCTAAGATTGGAGTATCGCGCCATGGATTTGGCACAAACGCTGCTGAGGAAGATCAGGGATCATTCGGCAGTCGTGGGCATCGTGGGGCTGGGCTACGTCGGGTTGCCGCTGGTGCGCGAGTTCTGCGCCGCCGGTTTCAAGGTGATCGGCTTCGACATCGACGCCCGAAAGGTCTCGATGCTGCGGGCCGGCAGGACGTACATCCGGCACCTGCGGGGGGCGTTGTTCAGGAAGCTCATCCGCGAGCGGCGTTTCACGCCGACCACCGACAGGGGCCGCTTGGGCAAGCCCGACGCGCTGCTGATGTGCGTGCCCACGCCGCTGGACAAGATGCGCGAGCCGGACATGTCTTTCGTCCGCAGCACGACCGAAGAGGTAGCCCAGCGGCTACGCAAAGGGCAACTGGTCATCCTGGAATCCACGACATACCCCGGCACCTCACGCGAAGTCATCCAGCCGCTGCTCGATCGGACCGGCCTGAAGCTCGAACGCGACTACTTCCTGGCCTATTCCCCGGAGCGCGAAGACCCGGGACGCACCGACATGACCACGCGCGAGATTCCCAAAGTCGTCGGCGGCGCGGGACCCAACAGCAAGAAGCTCGCCTGCGCGCTGTACGGCGAGGTCGTCACGCAGGTGGTTCCGGTGTCGAGCTGCGCGGTGGCCGAAGCGTGCAAGATCGTCGAAAACGTCTACCGCTGCGTCAACATCGCCCTGGTCAACGAGCTGAAGATGCTCTTCGACCGCATGGGCATCGACGTGTGGGAGGTCATCCAGGCCGCCAAGACCAAACCGTTCGGCTTCCAGGCGTTCTATCCCGGACCCGGGCTGGGCGGACACTGCATCCCGATCGACCCGCTGTACCTGTCGTGGAAAGCCCGCCAGTACGGTAAGCCCACGCGCTTCATCGAGCTCGCGGCCGAGATCAACACGCACATGCCCGAGCACGTGGTCAACCGCGTGGGCGAGGCGCTCAACGACCACGGCAAGGCGCTCAAAGGGGCGCGTGTGCTGGTGCTCGGGCTGGCCTACAAGAAGGACGTGGACGACGTGCGTGAGTCGCCGTCGGTGACGCTGATGGAGCTGCTTGCCGAACGCGGCGCCAAAGTCAGCTATCACGATCCGTACATTCCGGTCGCCAAGCCGATGCGCGAGCACGACATCGCCCACCTGCGCAGCGTTCCGCTGACGCCGGCAACGCTCAAAGCCGCGGATTGTGTGCTGATCTCGACCGACCACAGCTCGGTCGATTACGACCTGGTATGCAAGCACGCCCCGCTGGTGGTGGACACGCGCAACGCCACTGGCCAGAAGAAACGCGCCAAATCCCGCGTCGTGAAGGCCTGACCCAACGCATTGTCTCGCCCAAACGTAACGGCCGGGCCCCGCCTGCCCTGAGCACAGTCGAAGGGTACCGGCCGTCATTCTGAGCGCAGCGAAGAATCTCTCCCCGTGGAATGCGTCAGACGGATGGCAGGTCTCGAAGACTCGGCCCGCCCTACCGTGTTGCGCCGAATCACGGCCCGAACAGGTCGCCCAACCAGTTCGAGCGCTGCGTGTAGCGCCCGCACTCGTTCTCCTCATACGCCAGGCGCTCAAACGCGTTCAGGTCGTCGTATTCGGAGCTCGAGATCGTGTTCGAACCGAAGCAATCGGACACCAGCCCGCCCAGCGGGCAGCTCTGAAAGAGCATGGAACCCAACCCCAGCATCGTCGCCAGGATCCCGGCACGAATCCCTCTAATACGCATCGCCATATCCTCCTTGAACGGCTTCACAGGCGCGCTTGTACCACCGCGCTCGCTCGGCGGCAACCCGCGCGCGACATAGTTTCCGCCGACACGCCGCCCGCGCCAACAAACGTTCACAGACTAACGTCCGCAAAATGCCGATGCCTGGCACGGCCCTGTCGGACGTGCAAGCCGACAGAGCCACAGGGCGGGTGGAACACACCGACGCCTGCCAAACCGCGGTGGGAGGTTTCCTCCGTCGGCCCGCCCCACTTGCGCGTTGGGAACAACACGTCAAACGTCGGGGCAATAGTCACCTACACAGAGCTGTCCGCCGCGCCGGTCCTCCGGTGGATTTCCGACTGCTCGCGCAGCACTTCTGCGAGTTCCCCCGGCAGCTCGCCGGTCGGCAGCGGAACACGAATCGCCGATCTGGCTTCCTGGTGGTACAGAAAGTGGGCCACGAGCCAAGTCTGCTCCATGCGAATGGTCGCATCAAGCGATTCCGGTTTCCGTGTGAGCGCTTCCTCAAGCCACTTCGGCGCCTGCGATGCGAGCTTGCGATCCAGTAGCAGCGGCCCTTCGGTCAAGTGACCCTGCCGAAACAAGAACAGCTTGTGCGCCCGCCGGCGCGTCGCTGGAATCGCCAGCAGGTCGTTGAACTGCTCATCCGGCCGAATGCGCGGCGCCCGGTCGCGCTTCCACTTCCCGGCGAAGGCCAGTTGGCGTTTGAGCAAACCGGCGCGCTCGTACTGCCGTTCGGCAGCGGCGGCCTGCATCCGCCCAGTCACGTCCGTAATCCATTCCCGGATGCTGCCGCACGCGAAGCGCCAGGCCGCACGGCATCGTTCCCGGTATGCTTCGATCGCAGCGGACCCATCACAGGGCGCGTCGCAACGGCCCATCTCCGCGTACGCACAACGTGCACCGTGTGGGGCCTTGCGAACCTGCTCCGGGTGACGGCACAACTCGAACAGGTCCCACAAGCCTTCGAGCGCCTCATGACAGCTCTTTTGCGTCGGCCAGGGCCCCAGGCACTCGCCGTCAACACACCAGATCCGCTCGGTCACGCGGATTTCCGCCACCGGCTGCTGCCAATCGATGTTCAGGAACCACGCCGGCCCGAACGAGATCAATCGGCGATACTCGCGCGGGTACATCCGGCGGGCCAGGCGGTAGTACCACCAGCGGCCTTCGAACGGCGAATACACTTGCCGCCAGCGAACCCCGCGGACGATCTCGGCCAGATCGGCCTTACCCCGCTGCGGGGGTTCGGGGCTGGCCAACCGCGAGAGGGTCAATCGGCGAAGGTGTTGAGTGGAAGCCAACTGAACAGGCGCCGCGTCGGCATCGATGAACAGATAGACGGCCGGACAGCCAGGCAAAGACGCCAGCTCGGCCGACCCCGGCCGGCCGGCCCACGTGTGCAGCTCGGGCAACTCGTTGCTGTATGGTCGCTCGGACGGCGGTCGCACGGATGAAGTCATGACATGCACCGCCCCGCGGCGCGTTGGCCGACTCGACAACTACGCCGCGTGCGCGAACCCGGGACGCCCAGCTAAACCTCCATGCCGGTGATGGTCCCCTCAAACACCATCGCGTCCCCGACAAAGCCCTGCATCTCGCAGACGGTCCGCCGACGACGGACCTCCTTGCCACGGCCGACAATGACGAAACGACAAGGCGGCTCGACCGTCCCACGGAACTTCACGTCATCCAAGCCGACAAAACCGACGAACCGCTCGTCACCCAGGATGCGGTGCGTTATAAAGCTGGCCAACTGGGCCGCCGCCTCGATCATCAGCACGCCGGGGAACAGCGGCCGGCCGGGGATGTGCCCGCGCACCCAAAAAGCGTCCTCACGCACGTCATGAAACCCGGCAAACAGCCGCTGCTCGAGGTCGCAGAACACGACGCCGTCCAGGAGCATGAATTCGTGGCGGTGTGGGTTCAGGCGCATGATCTCATCGCGGTCCGCGATGAGCTGCGAGAAATCGAGTGTGAACGGATCGATAATAGCCGGGGGTGGCATTGCGGCTCAGATACAGACGTCAGCCGGCGGTCGGCCCGGGGCGCACGACCTAGGCAGGCGGCTGCGAAGGAACGTCTTCCGTGGAGCGCTGCTCCAGGATGCGCTTACGCACCTCTTGGGCCGCGTTCTTGACGTCCTGCATCACCTTGCGGACGCGGGTGCCGGCCGCCTTGTTGCCGCCGGCGGCCTTGTACACGTCGTCGGCAATCTCGTCGACCAGCCGCTTGAGCTCGACGTACTCCTCCATGGTCTTCTCCGTACCGGCCGAGTCTGCCAAGGCACGCCCACGCCGCGCTGCGGCACCCGCCAGCCTTTCAGCGGTCGGCCTCGTCACAGCCGTAATCCCGTAAACGCTACGGTTAGCCCGGGTTTCTAGCACCACCGGCGGTGGTTTGCAAGGGCGCATGGCGGAAATGAGTCCCGCCGCGGCGGCAGTCCGGCCACGCCCGATCCCGAGCACCTCCCCCTACTCGATCCCGGCGAGAACGCCGCCCACGCTCGGGCTATAATCGGCCTGATGTCGAACGCCAGCGACCCACGCATTGCCCGCCTGCGCGAGAAGATCGCGTACTTCCCCGATACGCCCGGCGTGTACCTGATGAAAGACCGTGAAGGGCGGGTGCTGTACATCGGCAAGGCGCGCGACCTGCGGGCGCGGGTAACCAGCTACTTTCGGGACGCGGCCGACCTGCTCAGCACACGCGGCCCGGAGATCGCCCACATGGCCACGCTGGTCGAGGAGATCGACTTCCTCGACTGCGAGACCGAGGTGGACGCCCTGCTGACCGAAGCCCGGCTGATCAAGGACATTCAACCTGCCTTCAACGAGGCCCAGAAGGACGACAAGACCTTCCCCTACCTCGAGATCACCACCGCCGACGATTTTCCCGGGGTCTACGTGACGCGCAAGCCACGGCTCAAGGGCAGCAAGCTGTACGGGCCCTTCCTGAACCCCGCCGGCCTGCGCGACGCGGTAAACGCGTTGCAGAAGGCGCTCAAATACCGCACGTGCGAGCTGGACATCCGCGCCGACGACGAGAAACGCCGGTTCTTCCGTCCCTGCCTGCTGCACGCCATCGACCAGTGCAGCGCGCCCTGCGCCGACCTGATCAGCAAGGCGGCCTACGCCGCCGACATCAAGCGGCTGGTCAAACTGCTCAACTCGAAGCGCAGCGTGCTGCTGCGGCAGATGAAGCGCGAGATGGACCAGGCCGCCCGGGCCAAACACTACGAAGACGCCGCCGTCATCCGCGACCGCATCAACGCCATCGAGTCGCTCTCGCTCAGCGGCGACGTGGACGAGCACGTGCAGCCCGAGGTCTTCTTCGTCGATCCGCAGGCCGGTTTGGAGAAGCTGCAAAAGCTGCTGAAGCTGCCCGCTCCGCCACGCATCATCGAGGGCATCGACATCGCCACGCTGCACGGCGAGGAGTCGGTCGGCTCGCTGGTGTGCTTCATCGACGGCAAGCCGTTCAAGAACGGGTATCGGCGGTTCCGGATCAAGAGTGTCGCTGGCGTGGACGATTACGCCATGATCCGCGAGGTCACGGCCCGGCGGTATAAGCACGCGGCCATCGCCGAAGAGCTGTACCCGGACGTGATCCTGATCGACGGCGGGCTGGGGCAGCTCCACGCCGGGCTGGAGGCCTTCGACCTCTTGCAGCAGGCGATCGAGGCCGAGGGCGGCCAGGCGGTCAAGCCCGCCATGGTCATCTCGCTGGCCAAGCGCGAGGAGCTGGTCTACGTCCAGGCCCGCACGCGGCCGGTCAAGCTCGGCCGTAATAACGAGGCCCTGCGGCTCTTACAGCAAATCCGCGACGAAGCCCACCGCTTCGCCCAGCACTACCACCACGTTCTGCGGCGTAAGCGGACGTTTGACGAGGACGTGAAACAAGGCCGCCGGCCGCCGAAGGCGACACGCGGCAAACGCGCCGCCGGAGCATCTTCCGCGCCGAAGAAGCGCTCGCGCAAGCCGAGAAAGGGCGAACCTGAAACGGGCAAACCCCGAACGGGCGAAGCCGAAAAGGGCAAAGCGGTGGAGGGCGAAATCATCGTCGAGGAAGACCTCTCGCAACTCCCCCCGGACGACCTGTAGCGGCTGACGGCTCGTCGGCCGAGATGTAGCGTCGGGTCTCCGTGCGCGCCACGGGGAGTGCGGGCATCCTGCCCGCAACGTAGCGGCCGCGCCCCCTACCGGCCGTCTTCATCAGAGCCGCGCCCGTGAGGAAGCGGTTAATCCGAGCCCGAAGCGCAAGCGAGGGAACCGGTAGCGGCCGACGGCTCGTCGGCCGTCCGCGGTACCGATAAAACCCGGGCGGGCGGGCACGGGAGGCAAAGGCGGTCAAGATGCTCATTTGTGCGCCCCCCTTATTGGAGCACCTTCGTTATGGGACCAGCGAGCGGCGGCCCGCGGGCGGGTAGCATTGGAGCCACAGAGGCCACAGAGGAGCGCAGAGAGGAATCCGGTCGGTCCGGACTGACGCGCCAGGCGATCGGGGGCGGGCGCGTAGCATTGGAGCCACAGAGGTCACCGGGGAGCACAGAGGGGCATTGGGGTAATGCCGATTGCCGGTGGAAGGTGTCGAGCGTGAGCGTCGGCATGGACGATGCTAGGCATCGGGTTTTCGGTTTTCAGTTGTCAGTTTTCAGTTGGTGGGGCTTGCGGGCGGCTAGCGCCGAATGGCGAGTTCTGAGTGCAAAATGCGAAGTGCAGAATGCAGAATGGCGGAGAGGGACGGACACACGTAGGGACGGAGGGACGAAGGAGGCTGGGGAAGGGCACGGGCAAAGGCGCTTGCAACAGGCGTGGGCGTGGCACGCGGCGCTATCTAGTCACCTGATGGCTACTCCCCGGCCTGCTCGATCACCCGGGCCAACGCATCGGCCAGCGGCTTGACCGGACACGCAGCTATCGTCCTCGTGGGCTTGTGCCAGCTGCTTTGTATGCCCGCAAGCCAGTACCTTACGCGTCCCTCGGGATCTCTTTTCATCGCGAACAGCGGTCCACCGCTCATACCCTTGATGTGAGGCAGGAGTTGTGGCTTCTCCACGTGTATTCTGCCGTATATGCGTGGCGCCGGCTCACCACTGAAGTGCGCCGGGTGTTCGACTAACGGCTCCACGTAGTGAAACGTGCACTCCGGCCAGACCTGGACGCGCGGACCACCCCCTGGCTCGTTCTTCCGGACCGACGTTAGCAGGCACGGTATGCCGAGCAAGTAGTAGCAATCTACGCTCTCTGGGCCAGGGGCTGCGCTCCAGGAGTCCTCGTTGAGGGCCTGTACGTTGTTGCGCTCAAGGGCCTGCCGGTAGAGTAGACTTAGCGGATATATCGCGCAGTCGAAGTCATGCTCGGCGCCGATCCGTCCTTTGCGCAGTTCCTCGTATTCGACTGGAAGTGTGTTCTGGTATTGGGCTCCCTCTCCCCACGAGTCGAGCAACCCGCACTGTGTGATTCTTCGTCCCTTGGCAAGGAGCTTGTCCACCTCGTCAATTACGTGTCCTGCCGTGACCCAGAACCAGCAGGCGCGCACGGACATGATGAAGCCCGAGATGTCGAACGTCCCAATGTCGGCTTTCGTGGCTTCAGCTGGAGGCTCGTGCACGCAGGCGAGGCTGACGAAGTGCCGCGCGAAGAACCGTATGACATTGTCGCAGTGTCGCTCCATCCGGCGCATTATAGCGAATACACGCGGTTTTCTCGCGGTGGGGCGACCTGTTGCCCGCTTGCTGATGGGCGCGGTTGGGATAGGGCGGCGGGGGACCCATCGTCATCTTGCTCGGGTTCTGTGTGTAGCGAGATTCTTCGGTGGCTGCGCTCCCTCAGAATGACGGGAAGGTCGCGCGGGCCAGAAGCGACCGCCGGCTCGGCGGGAGCCTCGCCCCACTGCTTTCATGATCTTTGGCCTCGCCGGG
>CAZNFA010000043.1:0-40819 GCA_964572345.1 uncultured Planctomycetales bacterium | reverse complement strand
GGGGCCCGGTCGCTACAGGGCCGGCGTGCGGCTCGGCGGGAGCCTCGCCCTTCCTTGTGCATGCACTGGTGGGCAAGCCCACCAGTGGCACGCGGCGCACGTAGCGTTGGGGCCCCGTACCCAACGTAGAACGTCGGCAGGACAAGCTCGGCCGGTACGGGGCCCGGTCGCTACAGGGCCGGCGTGCGGCTCGGCGGGAGCCTCGCCCTTCCTGGTGCATACACTGGTGGGCAAGCCACCAGTGGCACCCGGCGCTACTTCCGGTGGGTGGTGCCCTTGAACTCCATGAGCTTGCGCAGCTTCCACCCGTCCCAGATGGTGTAGTTCCATTCCTGCGTGTCGTCGTCAACCATCTGGGAGCTGCCCTTGCCGACGGACTTCTTGCCGGTGACCGTGTTGCCGCTCTTGCCCTTGAAGTGCCAGGTCTTGTTCTCCTGGTCATACGTGGCGCTGCCGGATTCGCAGTAGCCGCTGTTGTCGAACGACCAGGTGCGGTACTTCTTGGCCTTGGCGTCCCAGGTCCAGATTGCCAGACCGCGCATCTCGTTCTCGTCGCCGGTCTTGTACTCGAAGTGATTGACGAGCACCCACTTGTCGGCATCCCAACTGTAGGTCTCGACGCCCTCACCCGTGGCGACCTCGTCGGAGCCCGCGACCTTCATTTCTGCCGTGCCCTCCCAAGTGCCGATGAGCATCTCGAGATGGTCGAGCTCAGCGGGCCGCGGTGGCGGCTTCATCATCTTCGCCATGTCAACCTGCTGCTGCTGACAGCCGATGAGCATCACCGCCAGAACGGCGGCCAGGCCTACACCTATAACTCGGCTTCGACTCATGCTACGTACCTCCCATTGCGTGAAAACAGTCTGCCGTTTCAAACCCGCATGAAACGACATGGATACGCCGACAGTCAAGCTGCTTCGCCGATGCCGCTCAGGGACTCCACGAACCCGCGAATTCTGACCGATAGGCCGTTGCACGTAAAGTGATGGAGATGGCCGTAGTCGTGCAGGGTCCGCCTCGCAGACGATTCGCGCTTACGCACGGGCCTGGTAGCGGTCTGCACAGCGGACCCCGCCAGGCTGGGTCGTCGCAACCGCAATGGGCCAGCAGAATGCGCAGGTCCGCCTGATCGGCGTTCCTGTCGTATCCTTGAATTGTGGTGCCGGTTGGCGAAAAATGCGTTCGTCAGCAAACGGCACAGCGGGTAACCTAGCATCAAATCGTTGCATCGGGCGGTAAGCATCGCCGCGCGGTCACCGGGCTCGTCGCCCGCTTGTGGTCCCGGATGTCAGGAGCATGCCCATGTTGAGCTTGGCGTTTTTCGTTTTTGTCGCTTTCGCATTTCTTCTCGTCCTACACTTCGCTGAGTCGGCCGGCGGCGGGACGCACCCGTTCACCGCGCGCGACATGCACGCGATGGACCGAATCAGTGATCCGCAGGCCTCGCCGGACGGCAGACGCATCGCGTTCGTGCTGCGCGTCACCGATTTCGAGGCGAACAAGGGATGCACCGACCTGTGGCTCGTAGACGCCGACGGCAGTGGGCTGCGCCGCCTGACCACACATCCGGCCGGTAGCAGCAGCCCACGCTGGACGCCGGACGGGCGGATCATCTACTTCCTCTCGAAGCGGTCGGAATCGTCGCAGGTCTGGAAGATCGCGGTGGATGGCGGTGAGGCGGAACAGGTAACCGAGTTACCGCTCGATGTTGGGGTGTTCGCGCTGTCGCCCGATGGGCAGCACCTGGCGATCAGTATCGAGGTCTTCCCTGACGCCGCGACGCTCGAGGATACCAAGAAGCGGCTCGACGAGATCAAGGAGCGCAAGACCACCGGGCGGGTTTACGACCGGCTGTTCATCCGGCATTGGGATACGTGGAAGGACGGCCGCCGGTCGCATCTGTTCGTCATCCCGACCGCCGGCGGCGAGCCGGTGGACGTGATGAAGGGCATGGATGCCGACGTGCCCTCGAAGCCGTTCGGCGGCGCGGAGGAGGTCACGTTTACGCCGGACGGCAAATCGGTCGTGTTTGCCGCGCGCAACGTCGGCCGCGAGGAGGCGTGGTCCACGCATTTCAACTTGTACGTTGTGCCGATCGATGGCTCGGCCGAGCCGCGCGTGGTGGTGGACGGCAAGGGCGCGACGGTCACGAACCCGGTGTTCTCGCCGGACGGGAAGACGTTGGCGTACTTGGCGATGGTCCGCCCGGGTTACGAGGCGGACCGCTTGCGCATCGCATTGATGCCATGGCCGAATGGCTCGCCCGCCTCGCCGGGTAGTGCGGGCGTCCCGCCCGCGAGCCTTACAGAATCGTGGGATCGCTCGGCGGGCAAGATCGTCTTCGCGCCCAATGGCAAGACGATCTATACCTGTGCCAACCACGTCGGCCAGCGACCTTTGTTCGCCGTGGACGTTGGCACTGGCGACGTACGTGAGCTGGTCGGCGAAGGCCGGGTGATGGAGATCGTCACCGCTGGCGAGCGGGTCGTGTACGGCCTGTGCCACCTGCGTAGCCCGCTCGAGCTGTTCTCCGTCAGGCCTGACGGCAGCGACGTGCAGCCTGTCACAAAGATCAACGCGGAGAAGCTCGCCGCGATCCGCATGGGCGAGCCCGAGCAGTCCTCGTTCAAGGGCTGGAACGACGACACGGTCTACACGTATGTCGTCAAGCCGGTCGATTTCGACCCCAGCAGGAAGTACCCGGTCGCGTTTCTGATCCACGGTGGGCCGCAGGGCACGTTCGGCAACGATTTTCATTACCGCTGGAATCCGCAGTGTCTCGCGGGAGCCGGCTACGCCGTGGTGATGGTCGATTTCCACGCCTCGGTCGGTTACGGCCAAGCGTTCACCGACGCGATCAACGACCACTGGGGCGATCGGCCGCTCGAGGATTTGCAGAAGGGGCTGGCCGCCGCCCTGGAACGCTACCCGTGGATGGACGGCGAGCGGATCGCGGCGTTGGGCGGCTCATATGGCGGCTACTTCGTTAACTGGATCGCCGGCGTCTGGCCCGACCGCTTCCGCTGCCTGGTATGCCACGACGGCAATATCGACGAACGGATGGCCTACTACGACACGGAGGAGCTGTGGTTCCCCGAATGGGAGCGTGGCGGCCCGCCGTGGGAGAAGCCCGAGGCGTACACCAAGCACAACCCGATCGACCATGTGGACAAATGGAAGACGCCGATGCTGGTGATCCACGGGGCGAACGATTTCCGCGTGGTGGATACGCAGGGCATCTCGACGTTCACCGCCCTGCAACGCCGCGGCATCCCCAGCAAGCTGCTCTACTTCCCCGACGAGAACCACTGGGTCCTCAAGCCGCATAACAGCATGCAGTGGTATGATGTGGTGATTGGGTGGTTAGATGAGTGGTGTAAGGGAACTGCTTAGCACATGGGTTTCCCGATAACGGGTTGGGCATGAACGCGTTGCCGACCTACAGGCAGTGGTTCCGAAAGATGGCTCTGCCGTTGCTGGCACTCTTCGTGCTCAGCATGTTCTGGAGCATCATCACCAACCTGATCATGTATCGAGGGCTTGGTGTTTACCTGACCCATGTCGACGGCACCCCCCTGTCGCTTATCGAGGAACTGGAGTGGCGTACACCATCAGGTATCGTCCTTGTCTTTCTTATAGGCGCTGCACTCGTCACCGCACTGGCCGTGCTGAAACGCTCGTTCCGCTGGTGGATCGTCGCTATATCGCTGTTTGTCGTCGGTTTGCCTGTGGCAGTCGCTGTTGGGCGGATTTATCTCCCGTATCTATGGCGAACCAGTTGGGGCGCTACCTACAAGGACGACTTGTACCCCGTTCCGCTAGGTTTTGTGGTGGCATGTACGGCTGGCTTTGTTGGCGATTGGCTCCTCGACAAACGTCAGCGCCGTCGCCGTGAACAGCGCGCCGCCGCTGTGCTCTGCCCCTCCTGCGGATACGATCTGCGCGGGACCATCGCTGCCGGTTCGACTAAGTGCTCTGAGTGTGGGGAACCCTTCGAGTTGGTGCGCATCGAGCTGCCCAATACCCGCGCCGGACCCCGGCCCAGCGAAGGCGGCTTAGCAGCGCGCCGTCCCGGCGGGACGGTATGAAAGTAGCCCCGCGTGAAACGCGGGGATAGGATGGTCCACAGGAAGGATCAAAGTCCCAGCGGGACGACTGAAGCCTCCATCACGGGGCATGCCTATGGCTCACTCATACACCAAATGCCTCTTCCACTGCATATTCAGCACAAAAGGCCGAGGACAACTTATCGCACAGGATATCCAGGATCGGCTGTGGGCCTACATCGGCGGTATCGCGCGGGCCAATGGCTACACGGCGCTTGCGGTCGGCGGCACATTGGATCACGCCCATGTCTTGCTTTCGCTTCCGCCGGCCCTACCGGTCGCGAAGGCGGTTCAGCTCATCAAAGCCGGGTCGTCAAAGTGGCTACACGAAACCCGTCCGGATTTCCGTGGTTTCGCTTGGCAGGAAGGGTACGGTGCCTTCAGCATCGGCGTGTCGCAAGTCGAGGAGACTGTGCGCTACATCAAGCAGCAGCCTGGCCATCATCGCACGCGTTCGTTCGAGGAAGAGTACATGGCCTTCCTCAAGAAACACCGGATCGAATACGACCAGCGATACCTGTTCGGTTGAGTCCAGCCGTCCCTGACGGGACTGACAAGTCGCAAACGCGACCTTGTATCCCAGCGTTTCACGCTGGGCTACTTTCATTTCGTCCCGATGGGACGGGAGATCTCACCGAACATGTTGGGATCGCCAACACGCCGGGTGCCAGCCGTGGCTTGTTCCGGGCATCAGTGCACCAACGACGGGGGGCACGGCTGTGTCAGCCGTGCTTGCCCACGACGGTCACTCCCTCAGCGGATCGCCGGCGAAGCGCCAGGTTGGCTGCATGTCGGGGGTCAGTGGCAGATCGAGCATTGCGGCGCGGATGAGCTCGTTGGGGATCGGGCCATGGATCAGCAGCGCGTCGTGGAATTCGCGCTCGGTCATCTTGCCGGTATCGACCAGCTCGCGGCGCAAGGCGCGCAATTGCAGCCCGCCGAGCATGTAGGCGCACTGGTACAGCGGCGAGTAGCCCTCGCCGACGTAGCGGCGGACCTCACTGGTCGCCCCGAAACGCTCGTGCCCGACGCGCTCTACCAGGAAATCCACCATTTCGTCAGGCATCATCTGCCCAAGGTGGAACTTCAGGCTGACGATGATCCGGGCGGCGCGGTGCGTCCGCCAAAAGAGCATGCCGATCTGGTCCTCGGGCGTCTGGCCATAGCCGAGGTCCCACAGCAGCATTTCCCAGTACAAAGCCCAGCCCTCGGCGTAGAACGGCGTCCAGAAGATCTCGCGATACGGCCGGTGCCGGGCTGCCATGAACGCCTGGAGGTGGTGCCCCGGAATCAGCTCATGCGGCACGACGATCCGCGAGAAGTGACGGTTGTTGCCGCGCATCGACATGAGCTTGTCGGCGTGCTCCATGCCGGCGGTCGGATAGGCGACCTTGATGTTCTGTCCGCCGTAAGCGGCGAACGGCAGCACTCTCTGCTCCTCCTTCGAGATCATCGTGATACGCCAGGTCTCTTCGCACAGCGGCGGGATGGTTATCAGTTCGCGCTCCTTCAGGAAGCGGATCGCCGCGCGGGACAGCTCAGTGACCAGATCGTCCTGCGATCCCGGCGCTACGTGATCCTCCTTCACCTTTGCCAGCGCGGCCTGCCAGTCATCACCTAAGCCCATCGCGACGGACGCCTTCTTCATTTCCCCCTCGCACCAGGCCAGCTCGCGCTCGCCGATCGCGATCAGCTCGTCGGGCGTGTAGGCGATGAACTCCGCGGCCAGGTCACCGGCCAGCGCTTCCGCGCCAAGCGGCTCGCCAATCAGCGGGTCGTCGTCCTCGCCTTTCAGGCCCGCGATGGTCTCGCGGAGATGCTTGGCGTAATCCTCCATCGCCTTTTGCGCTTGTTGGTGCGGCTTATCGACCCACCAGGAGAACTCCGGCTCGTAGCCTTCATAGAACGTGTACCACGCGTGCAGTGTGCGTCGCAGGGCGTCCACGGCATCGGCCGCACGCTTGGCCGTAGCCGAGGAGACCGGCAGTGGTCCATTGGCGGCTTGCTCGGCGGCGGTTTCCGGCGTCGTAACCGGCTGGGTAGTCGCTTTCTGCTCTTTCCGCTCGATGCGCCCGCGCACGGCTTTGATTTGCTCGGCGAATACGGCCAGCGTCGCCGCGCTCGCCTCTGGATCGAGGGGTTCCATCTGCCGCCGGGCAACCTCCAGCCTAAGCAGAGTACGACGGAACGGCAGCAGCTCCTCCATATCAGCGAGCCTATGGCGTTGACGTGCGAGCCGCATTAGCTCGGCTTTCAAACGGGTCCGCAACACGAGGTAGTCAACCTGTCCGTGTTTATTCAGCGCGGCGAAGTCCACTTGCCCGAGGCGCTCTAGCCACGCTTGGTAGAGCCGTTCGAGCCGATCGAAGCAAAGCTCTGACCAGGGCAGGTCGTAGAAGCGAGCCACTGCCGACCGATCGGTTTCGTACAGACGGATGAACTCCCCTAGGTCACCGCCCTGAGCAGAGTCTGGTCTAGCAGCGAGTTGCGGTGGTTCGTCTGGGCGTGCAGTGGTGGCGGATGGTTGCGGTGCGACGCAGGCGGGGACGGTGGACAGTGTGCACGCCGCAAGGCCGAGGACAAGTGCGACAAGCATTTCGGACTCCCTTGTCATAGCAGGGTCCGCTATACCACGAGGGGATTGGCGGGGTCAACCGGGCGCAAGTGAGGGCACGGCCGGCGCGGCAGCAGCGTCACTGGGTCGGCTCTTCCTTCCCCCGTAGAAAGACCAGCACGTGATCGACGATGGCGAACATGCCGGCCAGGCCCGCGGCGGTGCGGGCGGCGACGTGCGGCGTGAGGATGCAGCATTCACACGCGAACAACGAGTG
Source organism: uncultured Planctomycetales bacterium (assembly GCA_964572345.1). GTDB lineage: Bacteria > Planctomycetota > Phycisphaerae > UBA1845 > Fen-1342 > JAUWXH01. Next base: position 33,882 of record CAZNFA010000043.1, on the reverse strand, counting down.
CCCGGTCGGGAGCGGTTCCGGATCGGTCACATCCAGCGCCGCCCCGGCAATGCGACCCTGTTGCAGCGCGGCGGTCAGCGCGTCGGTATCCACTACCGGGCCGCGCGCCGTATTGATGAGCATGGCGGAGGGACGGAGTTGGGCCAGCACGGCGGCATCGACCAGCCCGCGCGTCAAATCGGTCAGCGGAACGTGCAGCGTGACGATGTCGCTATGCGACCAGATGGTCGGCTTGTCCACGGCGGCGGTCTCGAACGGGAACGGTCCCACGTCAACAATGTCGTTGTAGAGCACCTCGGCCCCGAAGCCGGCGCTGCAGATCCGTCCGACGCGCGACCCAATACGCCCCATTCCCACAATCCCGACCGTCAAGCCGCCTAGCTCGTCGCCGTGCGGCCGAGCGCGCGCCAGCTTGAAGTGCCCCTGGCGGTATTCTCCTGCCAAGCGCGGCACCGGCCGCAACAATTGCAGCATCAGGGCGACGGTGAACTCGGCGACGGCGTCAGCCGAGGCCTCGGCCGTATTCAGAACGGTGATGCCAAGCTCTTCAGCGGCCGCAGTGTCCACGCGTTCGGTGCCCACGCCCGCCACGCCCACGACGCGCAGTCGCCTGCCGGCCTCCAAGACGGCCCGCGTTACCGGCATCTCCGTTCGTGCGATCAGCGCGTCACAGTCGGCGACGAGGCCGCAGAGGGTCTGCTCGTCCGGCACGGGCGGTCGCACAACGGCGGCGCCAGCCTCCAGTCGGGCCTCGGATTCCGCATCTAGTGGCTCGGCCAAGAGTATCCTGAACACGGCTGTCACCTGGAGTGCTTTATACCTTACGGTTCTCGGGAGGGTAAATGGTCAAATGGTTAAATGGTCAAGCGGTTAAATGGGGGAGCGGTTCGGCGTCGATTGTCCACCGCCGCTCGACCGGCGGAGTTGTCCGCAGGCGGCGCCGGCGTCCGTTCCACGTGAGGTGCGGATGTGCGCGTTGATGCCGCGTTGGCGAAGCCGCTCCTGGAAATCGTGGGCCGACGCCGCGCTCGGCCGCTCGTATGGCAGGCCGGGCACCGGGTTGTAGCGCAGCAGGTTCACGTTTGCGCGGACTCGCCCGGCGATGGTCGCCAGCTTCGCGGCGTGTCGGGGGCGGTCGTTCACGCCGGCCAGCAGCACGTACTCGAGCGTCACCTCCCGCCCGGTCTGCTCGAAGTAGTAACGACAGGCGTCGATCAGCTCGGCGATCGGGACGGCCTCGGCCCAGGGGATCAGTTCGCGGCGGAGGTTGTCGTCCGGGGCGTGCAGGGACAAGGCCAGGTTGATCTGCAGCTCTTCGCCGGCCAGCCGCCGAATCTGCTTCGGCAACCCGATCGTGCTGATGGTGATCCGGCGCGCCCCGATCCCCAGGCCCCACGGGGCATTGATGATGCGGGCAGCCTTGACCACGGCGGCGTAGTTAGCCAACGGCTCGCCCACGCCCATGAATACGACGTTGGTCAGACGGGGCGTTTCGCGCTGCTGGCCGCCCGGTCGATCGCCTTGCTCGGCGATCAGCCGCCGGATGCGCAAGGCCTGCTCGACGATCTCGCCGGCGGTGAGGTTGCGCTGGATGCCATCGAGCCCGCTGGCACAGAAACGGCAGCCGACCGGGCAGCCAACCTGCGATGAGACGCACGCCGTGTTTCGCTCCTGGGCGGGAATCCAGACGGCTTCGATGGCGTACTCGTCCGGCCAGGTGAGCAGCAGCTTGCGAGTTCCATCGGCGGCTACGGTCTGGCGGGTGACCTGGGAGTGAAAGACGGCAACGCGCTCAGCCAGCCACGCGCGCATGCCCTTCGAGAGGTTCGTCATCTGGGCGAAGGTCTCAGCGCTCTTGGCGTAGACCCAGTCGAGGACTTGCGCGGCCCGATAGCGCTCATGCCCGTGCTCCTCCAACCACTGCTGCAACTCCGGCAGTGCGAATCCCAGCAGGTGGACGGGGGCGACCACCGCGTTGTGCGAGCCGGGATCGTGTACGGGTGATGAAGTTGCCGCACCCGGTGGTGCGGCTTGGGCAGCATCAGATGAGTGGCCGTCTGCGGACGACACGCGGACTCCCTCGGATAGCGGGCGTTAAACACACGCCAACACGGAACTTACAGTATATCACCGCCAGTGGCAGTTATGAGCACGCCGACCAGCGAGGCTGTGGCACATGACTTGCTCCGGCAACCGCGAGCGTCTATCCTGAAAACGTAGGGGTTGAGGGCCCCGTTTGCCGCGTGGCCTTCGTGGGCTGCGCGTCGGGGCGTAAGCGATCCAGGAGATTCCTATGCTCCCTGCTCTCAAGGAGATGAAGATGAGCAAGGCCGACCTCGACTGGCCAAACCTGGACTTCGGGTACCACAAGACCGACTACAACATCCGGCATATCTGGCGGGACGGAGCCTGGGACGAGGGGGTACTCACCGCGGACGAGACAATCCCGCTGCACATCGCGGCAACCTGCCTGCATTACGGCCAGGAGTGCTTCGAGGGGCTGAAGGCATACGAGACCAAAAGCGGCGACGTGGTGGTCTTCCGCATCGACGAGAACGCCAAACGCATGATCCGCTCTTGCGAGAGGCTGCACATGGCGCCGGTACCGGAAGAGCTGTTCATCCAGGCGGTCTTCCGGGTGGTGAATGCCAACCGCAAGTACGTGCCGCCACACGGAACCGGCGCGAGCCTGTACGTTCGCCCACTGGTGTTGGGCACCGGGCCGCAGATCGGCGTGAGGCCGGCCAGCGAGTACATGTTCCTCGTGCTGGTGACGCCCGTCGGACCGTACTTCAAGACCGGCTTCAAACCGATGGCCCTGAAAATCGAAGACGAGTACGACCGGGCGGCCCCGTGCGGGGTCGGCCACATCAAGGTGGGCGGCAACTACGCCGCCGGGCTGCACCCCAGCCTGCTGGCCAGGCAGGAGGGCTACGCCGACGCGCTGTTCCTGGACGCGAAGGAGAAGAAGTACCTCGACGAATGCGCACCGGCGAACTTCTTCGGCATCACCAAGGACGGCCAGTACGTGACGCCCGACAGTGAGTCGATCCTGCCCTCGATCACCAATATGTCACTCATCACACTGGCCGAGGAGATGGGATTGCGTCCGCAGCGGCGACCAATGCCTGTGGAAGAAATCTTCGATCTTCAGGAAGCCGGCTGTTGCGGGACAGCGGCGGTGATCACGCCGGTCGGCTCGATCACCTACCGCGACCGCAAGGCGGTCTACTCCAAGGACGGCAAGCCGGGGCGCTACTGCGTTGAGCTGTACGAGAGACTGACGGCTATTCAAGTGGGCGATGCGCCGGATCCGTACGGCTGGGTGCATGTCGTCCCGGAAGAATGAGCGCCAGCTCAGAGCAGTGTCATTCTGAGAGAGCGCAGCGCGCTGTCATTCTGAGGGAGCGAAGCGACCGAAGAATCTGACACTGTCTGGTAGAAGCTGCACCAGATCCTTCGCTTCGCTCAGGATGACGATGATTAGCGTGGGCTAATGGCCCATTTCCTGCAAGCGGTTGAGTTGCTCGCGTGTCCCCAACGCCACGACGATGTCGCCGGCTTGGAGACTGGTATCCGGCCTGGGGGCGACCAGCAGCTTCCCGGTCCGCTGGCGGACGGCGACGATGTTCGTCCCAGTGGCCTCGCGGAGACGTGCCGGGCCGATGGCCACCCCATCCAGCTTTGACTCGATCGCGATCGGCAACTCCTCCAGGCACAGCTCCAGCTCCTCGTCGTGCATGACCAGCTCCAGGAACTCGACCACGTTGGGGCGCAGGGCCATTTGGGCCATGCGCCGGCCGCCGAGCCCGTAGGGCCACAGCACGCGGTTCGCTCCGGCGGCGACGAGCTTTGAATCGGTCATTTCGGCGTTGGCCCGCGCGACGATGAACAGCTTGTCATTCAACGCTCGGGCCGTAAGCACGACCATCAGGTTGGTGGCGTCGTCGTCGATGACCGTGATCAGCCCGCGGGCCCGTTCGATCCCGGCTTGGCGGAGGACGTTGTCGTCGCCACCGTCACCGGGCAAGGCCAAGTAGCCCTGCTCGGCAGCCTGGGTGACGGCGTCCTCGGATTTGTCCACGACAACCAGCGGCTGGCGCTCACGCTTGAAGTCGCGGGCGACCTGAATACCCATGCGGCCGAAGCCGCAGACGATGAAGTGGTCGCTGAGCTGTTCGATCTTGTTCCGCATTTTGCGTAGCTCCAGGTAGCCCTTGAGTTCGCCGGCAATCAGGTAATTCGCCACGGAGGTCGCGAAGTACGTGAAGGCCCCCACGCCGACGAAGATCAGAAAAATCGTGAAAACCCGGCCCGGGCCGTCCAGTGGTTGCACCTCTCTCAAGCCCACGGTGGTGACGGTGATCACCGCCATGTAGAACGAATCCAGCAGCGACCAATCGTCCTCGAGCAGGTGGTAGCCGACCCCGCCGATGCAGATGACGAGCGCGAAGACGACGACCGGTTTCCTGAGTCGCCATCCAATCCCGCCGCGCTCCATGATCATCGTCAGTGCTCCGCGACACGGGCTGCCGCGCCGGGCAGGGCTGCCTATGGCCAGTTATCCAAGTACTCCCGGGCCAGCTTGGCCTCGCGCGTGCCGGGGTAGTCGCGCACGACCTCCTCGAACAGCCGCTTGGCGTCCGTCCGCCGACCGGCTTTCAGGAACGTCCGCGCCAGGCCCAACTTCTTGGCGGCCTCGGGGTTGCTGGGCAGCTCTCCGCCGACCGCGGGTTTCTTCTTATCCGGTGCCTGGCGCCTGGTCGTCTCGGCCACGGCCTCTTCCGGCGCGGCCTGTTGGCCGTCGCGGGTTCGCGGCAGGACCGGATCGTAACGGCGTTTGGCTTCGGCGACGGCGGCGCGCAGGGCATATTGGAACCCCGGCTCGTCGGTCGCCCCCACGGCACGAATGTAGCCGTATTGATCGACGACGACCTGCCAGGGCGGCGTCCCGGCGCCGAACGCCTTGCGCACGCTCTTGTCCCCCGTTGCACCGCGCTCGTAGTGCTGGCTCCAAACGTATCCGGTGCTTTTCGCGAAGGCCTGGGCTTGCTCGACGCGTGCCGAGCCGTCCGTATTGACGCCCAGGAACTCGACCTTTCGGTCGTTCCGATAGAGCTCGTGTAGTTGGCGAAACGCCGTGACCAGGTCGTCGGAAGGCGGGAAACGCGTGGCCCAGAAGTCGATGACCAATACCGCGCCGTCGCGCTCCGCCGGGGTTACGGTTGTTCCCTCCTCGGTCGTAATCGTGATCTCCGGGGCCGGTGTGCCAACGCCGCGCAACCAACGACGGCGCTGGGCCAGCAGCCGACGCTCATCGGCACCGGCGAGCCGGCGCAACTGCTTGAGCATCTGCTCACCTAGTTGGGCGTTGCCGCTCGTGCAAGCCGCGAGATAACCTGCGTCCAGGGTTTCGCGCTGGTCGGGGGACTGCTCCTGCAATTCGACCAGATACCCTGCTGCCAGGCGTGCGTCGCCGAGCGCTAAGGCGGAGTAGATTCTGATGCGCACGATCTGTGCCCGCTGCTCGGGCTCTAGCGCATCCCGGCGCAGGTTCAGGTCGTGCAGCCGACGCAGGGCCTGTCGCCCCTCTTCGATCGACAGGGTCTTGTCCGGTTGAGCTACCTCGGCGTGGAAGCGCCTAAGCTGCTGAACGGCTTCGGCGTCCTGGGCAAGGCCGCTCGTCGAACCTGCCAGCAGGAAGCAGACACACGCAGCGGCGACCACAGCGGCTCTGACCGTGGCTCCCGCATCGAAGCCGAGCCTGTCCCAATCACGGCTGGCACAGCCGTGCCACCACCGAACAACCGCTCCGGGTGGCACGGCCCTGTCGGTCGTGCAGGCCCAAGAGCCGAACGAAACGTTCGTAGTCGGCATTGCGGGACGCATCACTGGACTCCGCCGGCAGCACACTTCTCCCGTGAGCATGCTACCACGTGATGCTAATGCCTGGAAACCGCCACTGGCTGACGGCTCAACGCGGCGGGTCGCTTGGTCGGGGGAAGTTGTCGGCGTACCAGCGCATCTGACAGGCCATGCCGATCAGGATGTCCGCCTCGTTGATTGTCATGTCCAGTCGGCCGAACAGGTGGCGCAGGGCGTGCCTGAGGTGATCGGGGTTTTGCTGGGTGTCGAAGAACCCGATGCGGTCGAGCCCGTCGAAGAGCCTGTCAAACAGGGCCTGTTTTCGCTGGTCGGGGGCCAAGTTTGGCAGGCCGGGTTTCGGCAGGCGCCCCTGGGCGGCCAGGTGGGCCTGACGTAGTTCGTAGCAGATGATGGTGGTCGCGGCCGCCAGGTTCAGGACCGGATAGGAATCGTCGCTGGGGATGGTAACCACGCGGTCGAAGTGCAGCAGCTCGCGGGTTACGAACCCGTGGTTCTCGGGTCCGAGCGCGAAGGCGACCGGGCCAGCGACCGTGTGCTCGACGGCATCGAGGGCCGCCGCCTTGGCCGGCATGGCCGCCTGCCGACGGTAGAGCCCGGTCTTGGAGGTGGCCGCGAAGGTCTTGACGCACCCCTCAAGTGCCTGGGGGATCGTGTCCACCACCGACGCGGCTTCGAGCAGTGGGCCGGCGTGGGCGGCATACGCCACCGCTTGCTCGTCGCGCGGGTCGCAACGCGGGGAAACCAGAACCAGGTCGGACAGGCCCATGTTGGCCATTATGCGGCAAACGGCACCGACGTTCGCCGGGCCGCTCGGCCCGACCAGCACGATTCGAATACGCTCCAGCATGGGGGGCATTCTACGGCGAGCGCGGGTCGCCTGGCACGTCCGGCGGTTTAGGTTCCGTAGCCCCAGTTGGCCAACAGGATTCCCAGGTCGGCGTGATCGGTGTCGCCGTCGCCGTCCAGATCGCCGCCGTCATCCAGGTCGAACGACGCCAGCAGGATGCCGAGGTCGGACTGGTCGACGACGTCGTCGCCGTCGAGGTCGCCGCCAGGCAGGACGATGAACTCGAGGATGGCCAGGCCGCCGGGGAGTCCGTCCCCGCTGGGCAGCGCGGCGGCGTCGTGGGCGTCAAAGACCTCACCATCGAGGGCCAGCCCGGCTTTCACGTCGATGATCTCATCAGCAACGGTCAAGGCGTAATCGTCGGCAGGCAGCGGATTGTCGGGTGTGAGGATCGCAGTGCGCGTGATGGCGTCATACGCGAAGGTGAACGTGATCGGGCCGTTGGCGCCGCCGACCAGCGCGAAGTGCGCCGCGTCAGCCCGGACGTCCTTGTGGAACTGCACCGTGATCCAGGGCGGATCGCCCGGTTTGACGGCGCTGTCGGGAGCCGGCGTAACGTCCACCACCTTCGGCGGCCCCTCAAGAAACGTGACCTGCCGGGCGTCCTGAGGATCTGACAGGATCCAGTGGTCAGGGTCAAACGCCAGGCCATCGATCGGACCGGTTGTTGGCAAAAGCAGGTGCTCGGCCCGTTCGTTGTTCCACACCACGTAGGTTGTCTTGTGGCCGTCCCTGGTGGTAATGATGTCGATCGGCATCGGGAAGATGGGGTACTCGGGCCGCTGCACCTGGCGCACGTAGAGCTCGACGTAGTTGCACTCCCCTCCCGCCTCCTGTCGCCAGGCGTATTCGTACGCCGGCGCGCCGATGCTGTAGATCCACGTGTCGAAGAACCAGTCGAGGTCCTTGCCGTAGACGCGCTCGGCGACCGTCTGAAAATTATCCGTGGTGGCGCTGGCATACTCGTAGGCCGCCCGGTAAGCGGCGAGGATGTCGAAGAACGCGGCATCCCCAACGACGTGGCGAAGCATGTGCAGCACCCACGCGCCCTTGTTGTACGAGAAGTCGCCGGAAAATATGCGGCCTACGTTGGAAGTGTTGTAGCAATAGACGCTGTCATCGACGCGGCGTGGTCGGTTCGAGGCCATGTGCTGCTGGTAGGCCTCCCATCCGCCGTCGGGCTTGCCCTCGGCCCAGATTGCTTCGGAGTAGGTCGCGAAGCCCTCGTTCAGCCAGACGTCGTGCCAGGTGGCGCAAGTAATCATGTCACCCCACCATTGGTGGGCCAGTTCGTGGGCGGTCAGGAACTCGCCAAACGCACTCTGGGCCGTGATGGTCTGATGCTCCATCCCACCCGCGTACCCGTAGATGCGGTAGATGCCGTATTTCTCCTCGATGAATGGGTACAGGCCATAGCGCTCGCCGAAGACGTCCAGCATGTCCTGAAGGTCTTGCAGGAGCGAAGCAGGGGCCCAGTAGAGTACGAGCGGCATCGACCTGCCATCGTAACTATAGGTCCCGGTCTGCACTGAGTAACGGGCTGCTGCCAGGCTGATCAGATATGGCGCTATTGGGTAGCACGTTTCCCAGCGGTGTCGTTTGCGGCCATTGCCCAGGTCGTCCACGCCGATCAGCCGCCCGTTAGACGTCACGACCAGGTCGTCGGGGACGGTGAACCATAGCTCCGCTGCAGCCTTGTCGTCGTTGACTTCCTTGGTGGGCCACCAGGTGTAGGCAAACCAGGGACAACTGAACGTAAACGCACGGCCACCGCTGAAACCGATACCGTGCGCGAAATGCCCCTCGGTGGACGGGTGTCCGTCGTAGGCGACCAGCAGGCTGAACTCTTCGCCTGCGGCGTAGGGGCGGTCCAGCGTCGCCGCGATGGTGGGGAGCTCAGCCCGGTTCCACGTGACCGGCGTGCCGTTCACCTCGACGGCACTGATGGCAAGCGCGTCGTCGAGCCGAAAGTGGAACAGGGTCAGGTCGTCCACCAGGCTGCGGACCGTCATGACGTTCGTGCCGCCGATCCACTCGCCGTCCGGATCGATCTCAAGCTCGAGTTTGTAGTGCAGGACGTCCGTGTCGGCAGCATTAGACGACAGTTCCCAACCATCGGGCGCTTCGTGCGCCATGCGGGCGGCGGCGGCCCGCGCGTGACTGCAGCCTGAGCCGTCGGTCGTTTTGTGCGCCGGACTCCACGGGGTCCCCACCGAGCACCAGCAACCGGCGATCACAGCAAACCACATCGTGAAAACCCACGCGCTGCTCTTGCGAATACAGACTCACGCGGCAGTCGCCATCATAGACCGGCAGGCCGGCCAACAGCAACGACGGTTTTCGCCGTTAGGGCGGTGCGTTGGCCGCCAAGTTGTTCTGCTCAGCGCTACGTGCGGCGCTTAGAGCGACTTGCGCCCGGCTCGTCCCGGCGGGCGCGGCAGGTCGTCTCGCAAAGGGCCCTGCTTGATGTAAGTCACGATGGCGCGCTCGCCGTGGCCGGCCGGCAGGCTGTACGTGACTGTCCGCTCGTGAGCCATTTGGCACGCGCGGGCCGCCGAGCGGGCTGCTTCACGCTCCCGCTCGGCCGCCTGGCAAGACTTGAAAAAGTGGCAGCGTCCGCCCGGGCGGACGAAACCCGCCGCGTACTCGAGCAGCGCCGGCAGCGGGGCGAGCGCCCGGGCGGTCACTAGGTCGAACGATTCGCGATAGGTCGGATCATGGGCCAGCGTCTCGGCCCGGCCGCATACCGTTGCGACGCTGTCGAAACCGAGTTCGCTGCAGATCCGCTGCAGCGCCTCAACTTTCTTCCGTGTCGCGTCGAGCAGCGTGACGCGCAGGAGCGGATTGGCACACGCCAACGGAACGCCCGGCAGTCCACCGCCGCTGCCGAGATCGAGCAGGCGCGCCGGCTGCGAAGGGCGCACCAGCGGCAGCAGCGCCAAGCTATCACACACGTGGGCCGGCCAGATCTCCACGGCGGCTCGGGAGGACAGCAGGTTGAGTCGGCGGTTTTCGCGCCGCAGGCGTTCGACGAAGCGACGGAGGCGCTCGTACGCCGCCGCGTCGATCTCGAACCCGGCCGCGAGCAATTCGGCGTGTGTCATGGTCTCGCGATGGTGAAGCGGTTGCCATCGTCTGCGCTTAGCCGACTTCAAGACGGTCGGCGTGGGCAGCGGCGGCGACATTCTGTCTCGCCGGTCTAGGCCAGGCGCTGCGTCATCTGCTGCAGGCGTTCAAGATGCGCCTGGTGGCGGGCAAGGATGTCGGCAACGACCGCCGCGGCCGGGCCATCAGTGGGGGTCTCGTCGGCGGACTGCCGGTAGGCCGCGATCAGCCGCTGTTTCTCTTCGACAATCTGCGGCAGCAGGTACTGCACGTTGAGGTAGTGCAGGCCTGCGCTGAGCGTATCGTTGCGGGCCGGTCGCGGCACACCATCCAGTGCCTCGATCGCCTCGACCAGTCGACGTTGATGATCCGCTTCCTGCTCCACCATCTGTTGGAGGACCGGGACGTCCTCGGCCGCGGCCCAACCCACAAACGGGCGCGCCTCGCCCAGCCGCGCTACCAGGCTGCGTGACTCCAGCTCCAACAGATCGTTCAACAGGCCGATTACATCCTCGTCGCTCATGCCCACGCTCCGTACTCCACTTTGCGTTTGCCGGTGGTGCAACCTAGCAGACAGTACGCTCGGCGCCGCCCTGCCGTCAACGGCGACCGCGGCTCAATCAACCGCCCTTGTGCTGCTGCGGCCTGCCACAGCCGGTGGCCGTGCCAAAAGTACTGTTACGCGCTCTTGATCGGGATCTTCACCTCGAGCAAGTCGCAATCCGCCCTGGTCACCATGCGCGTCTCGGCACTGTCGGCCGGGATGACAACCACGTCGCCGGGGCCGTAGGGGCACTCGAAGCGCTCCCGCACCAGCACCCCCTGCCCCGCCAACACGATCCAGATCACCATCTCCGCGTGCGGGACGAGCTGCTCGACACCCTCCGACAACCTGACCTTGTCAATCAGAAACTGCTCACAGGCCGCCATGCGTGTCACCGTTGCGAACGGGCCGGCGACGTGCGACCGCGGCTGGAGGATCATCTCGTTGCGGACGTCGTAACGGACGTTGGCCAGCCCCTGTTCGATGTGCAGCTCGCGCGGCTTACCGTCGAATCCGACGCGATCCCAGTCGTACAAGCGGTAGGTGATATCTGAGGGCGTTTGTACTTCGGCAACGACGATGCCGGCCCCCAGGGCGTGCGGCGTGCCGCTGGGCAGGTAGTAGCACTGACCCGGCTTGACTGGCCAGGACCGCAACAGCTTCGCCATCTCGGGCGTATTCGCGGCCCGGGCGGCGTCCGCGGGCGTCACGTCGGGTTTGAAGCCGACGAACATTTCGGCCCCCGACTCGGCATGCAGCACGTACCAGGCTTCGTGCTTGATTCCCGGCTGCCAGCGGGCCGGGGCTTCCGCCGACGGTTTGGGATGGACCTGCACGCTTAGGTGCTCACATGCGTCGAGGAACTTGATGAGCAGCGGGAAGCGGCCCTCGACCAGCTCCGCGCCGCCGTAGAGGTCCCGCCCCCACATGTCGATCAGCTCGCTGACGGTGCGGCCGGCCAACGGCCCGTCTCTGACGCGCGATTCATTCCCGGGCAGGCTCACGACCTCCCAGGACTCGCCGATCGGCTGGTCGGGCGGCAACGGCTTCTCGAACAAATGGTCCAGCGTCCGCCCACCCCACGGTTTCGGCTTGAAGATCGGCTCGAAGACGACCGGGATGGGCGGGACGTTCATGATCCGTCTTCCTGCGGGCGGACGGCGGCGGGAGGAAAACACAAGTGGGGCCGCAGCTTCTCGACCGTCAGGGGCCCGATTCGCGTCACGTTGTCGAGATCCTCGACGGTGGCAAAGGCTGGCGCCGCGGGCGCGGCCGTGCGGTAGTCGATGATGTTCTGTGCCAGCTTGGGGCCGATGCCGGGCAGTAACATGAGCTCGTCGTGGGTCGCGACATTGGGGTCGAGGCGGAGCTGCACGATTTCGGGCCGGGCGATCGGCGGCTTGTCAGCACCCGGCGGAACAGAGACGCTGCCCAGGTGCAGGACCAAAAGGAGTGCCGCAACGCCGACGGCTACCCGCCGCACCTGTCGCGCACGGTCATGTTCCTCGGCCGGTTGACCGCCGGCGCTGCTCATCGAGACGAACCTGACTGCAGGCGTCGCCGAACCTCGGCCAGGGACGCCAGCGCCGGCTTGGGGGTGAGGTCTTCGTGGAGCACGCCGCCCGAGGGGATCCCGCTGCCCAGCCCATCGGCGAGCAGGTCAACACAGACGCTCTCGACATAGGGCTTGGAGAGGGCGATCTCGCTGACCGCCACCATCCAATCCGCCTGGGTCTGGTCGGACCAGGGGCCGTGCCACTGTCCGCCGGCGGGCGCGCCGGTGTTTTCGGTCGCTGCTCCGGCGGCGGAGGGCACACCCATTCCGGTGATGTGGATCGGTCTACCGAGGTTCGCCAGTCGGTCGATCAACGCGCTGACCTGAAGCAGGTCGCGCAGGCGGTACCCGCCGCTGTCGATCCCGAAGAGAAACTGGAGACCGAAGGCATCAAACTGGATCCCGCTCTGGACCGCCATGTCGGCATAAAGCAGCGGGGGCACGGTGCGCTGGTTGCGGGCGTAGTATTCACCCCAGGGCTGGGTGAGGTCCACGATGACCTGGGCCCGCGGGGCGAACTGCTTGGTGAGCGTCACCGCCATCCGCGTCAGCTCCATGATCTGCTCGAAGTTGAACGAGAAGGCCTGATCCGCGTGGAGGCCGCTGACGGCGATCCAACTGTCGATCCGATCGCCGTAGTGCTGCACGGTGCGGCGGATGTGCTCGCGGGCGAAATCGGCGATGGCCTCGTAGTCGTTCTCCCAGAGGTACATCCAATCCGGGACGGACTGGACGCCGAAATTCAACAGCGGCCCGCCGCGGACCGCCATCTTGGCCGACGCGCACGCCTTGACCCACGCGTCGTTGACCTGGAAGCGGCTGCCCTGCTCCTTGGGCTGGATCTCACGCCAGACAAGCGGGAGGCGGACGAAATCGAAGGTCTGTGGCAAGCGGCGTGTGAGTCCGACCTTCGCGGTGCCTGACGGGAGCGAGACCCCGATGAACGGGCGGGTGAAGCCGCCACTCTGCTGACGCCGCTCCAGAAAAACCGAGGCGTGCAACCGGCACATCTGCTCGGAGGCCCGCATGCCGAGCGAGAGCGAGTCATTGGCGAAGCGCGTGGCTTGGCGCGGGTCGGCGCTGTGCTGGAGCGCCTGAATGAACAGACGGCCGGCCTGGTCGATCGGCGCGGAGAGCTCCTGCATTCCGGGATAGTCGAACAGGCCCCACTCTTCGCGCTTCTGAGAAACGCGCATCAGCCGGTGGCGGGCCAGCTCGAGCGGCAGATGATACGAGGCGTCACGCGGAGGCAGGCGTGTGGTCTCGAGCTGGACGGTGCCGAAGTCCTTGACCGGCCAGAGCAGCGAGAGGGCCAGCGGTTCGGAGTCTCGCGTCTCGCAGCAGACCAAACCGTTGGCCGGATGCACCTCCCCACGTACGGGCACGCCGTCGGCACCGACCAGGTGGGCCCCACGCAGGTCGGGCGGCGGGTCGTCGTCGCTGAGGGGATGACAGGCGAACCTGAGCACGTCGGCGAATCTCCGCGGGTGGCGGGCCGCTCCGGCGCCGCAACGCGCTCACCGAGCAACCCGCTGTTGCACGCCCGTATCTTAGGTCAGGATCGCTGGCGCGAAAAGCATCCCCGCTGAGCGTGGGCTATGGGGCCGGACGGACGGTAACGCGGACCTCGTCTGCCGCCGCCCACTTCCCATCCACGACGGTCAAACGAAACGTCAGCACGGTCTCGACGGTGACCTGCGGGGCATTGAAGCGTGGTCGCGACGAGAACACGCCTTCGAGCTCTGTGTCGGGCTCTCCGTCGATCTGCTGCCAGACGAATAACAGTTGATCGCCGTCCGCGTCAGCCGAGCCTGTGCCGTCCAGGCGGACCGTGGCACCGGCGGTGGCCGTCTGGTCTCGGCCGGCGTCGGCCACCGGTCGCTGATTCTGGTCCGCCGCGCCGTCCGCGGAACCGTCGGCCGGGGTGGCACCGTCGGTCACCTCGGGAGCGGGTGGGAGGCAGCCCCACGTCAGCACGGCGACCAGCAGCCCGGCCGGTGCCGACCATCCTCTCGAACCGGAAACCATCGCTTCCCCTTGCGCACAGACACTCCGGGAGGGCCGCAAACGGCAGTCGGCCACGAAACCGACACGCGCGGCTCGTTTGCCTGTCGCCCGGACCGACTGTATTATATAGCCTATCGGCAAGTCGCATCGCGATAGTTTCAGTTCCGCCGGGACCGGCGGCAAAAGGAGGCCTGAACGTGGAAAACAAAGAGGAGGTTCTCAAAAGCTGCGATGAGTGCGGGGCGACCATCTACCCGGAGCACCTGCAGAAGCATGCCGCCGAGCTCTACGACAACAGACTGCTCTGCCCGCACTGCTTGAAGGAGCAGAAGGAGGCTGCCGAAACCGCCCGCAAGGCGGGCGCCAGCGATACCCCCATCGCACTGGTTACCGAGGAAGAGGAGGTTGACCCATCCAAGCCGTCAGCGTCGATTCAGGCCTTCGGCGGGGGCGTCGGCGCACGCGGGACGGCGGCAGTGACCGAGCGCGATTGGCAACGCCCTCTGATTGCCGATTCCCGGAACGCGAGGCGTTGCCGCACCTTCCACTGCAGACTCACCGACGCCTCGTTCATCCACCTGAATGAGCAGATCAACGAATGGGCGGACGGGCAGGACGACGTCGAGATCAAGTTTGCGCTGAGCAACGTCGGCGTGGTCGAAGGCAAGCACACCGATCCGCATTTGATCGTAACGGTCTTCTATTGATCGGCGTGAGCCGGCCGGCAACGGCAGAGGCCCATGAGACTCGCCAGATTCCTGACAACCGACAACCAGATTCGTACCGGACGCCTGCACGACGACCGCACGGCCGAGCCGCTCGTCGGCGATCTGTCCAGCGACCTGACCTTTGCCGAGCAGCGTATCCCGGTGGTCAAGCTGCTGGCGCCGCTCGAGCCGCCCAATATCTTCGCAATCGGACGGAACTACCGGGCGCACGCCGAGGAGACCGGGGCACGCATCCCCGAGCACCCGTTGGTGTTCATGAAGGCCACCACAGCGCTGAACGGGCCCGGGGCGGCGATCGTGCTGCCGCCGGCCGCCCCGCACGAGGTCGATTTCGAGGCGGAATTGGCCATCGTGATCGGACGGACCGCGCGGCGGGTTGCTCCCCAAGCTGCGCTCGACCACGTGCTTGGCTACACCTGTGCGAACGACGTTTCCGCGCGGGATTGCCAGAGATCCGACAAACAGTGGACGCGCGCCAAAGGCTTCGACACGTTCTGTCCGCTGGGACCGTGGCTGGTGACGGCCGATGAGCTGGACCCGGACCGCTGCGCGATCCGCAGCCGGCTCAACAGCGAGATCATGCAGGATGCGAACACGGGTGATATGATTCATTCGTGTCGGCAGTTAATCAGCTTCCTGTCCCACCAGTTCACGCTTCTGCCCGGAACCGTGCTCCTGACCGGGACGCCGGAAGGCGTCGGGATGGCGCGCACCCCGCCCGTGTTCCTGCGCGAAGGCGATCAGATCGAAATCGAGATCGAGGGAATCGGCACGTTGGTCAATCACGTGACCCGCCGGAGTGCCGAGGATGCCAAATAAGGGCTGTTGACAATCCCCCCTGTGTGATACACTGGTAGCGGGGGTTGCGCGGCGCAAGTTGCAGACACGTTGGTTGTGCGCCGGCCTGCCGCAGCGGGATGTCGTAGTATCGTGCCGCCCTGGGATGGGAAACGCCTGCGGCGGCGCGGGTGAGTCTGCACGCCGGTGTTGCACCCATGGGCCGGTTAGCCTAGCCGGCAAGCAACTAGAGGAGAGCAGATAACAATGGCTGCTCAGCGTAAGAGCCCCGAAGGGAGACATGAACCGGGCGGCGTGGTCGAGGGCGTCCTGGACCTCAACGAGCGCGGGGTCGGCTTTCTTCGCGACCCCAAACGTTACTTCGTCGTTCGCCCTACCGATCCCTACGTCCCGCCCGAGGCCGTGCGCAAGTTCGCGCTGCGCGGCGGCGAAATGCTGGCCGGCCCCGTTATCCCCGCCAGGAGGGGCGACCGCGCGTTCAGGCTGGAACGCGTCGAACAGATCAACGGCGTGCCGATCGACGATTGGGAGCCGCCCACGCCGCTCCAGGAAACCACCGCCATTGACCCGCACGAGGCGCTGCGCTTCGACACGCCCGGCGGCCCGCTGACCATGCGGATCGTGGACCTGTTCACGCCGATCGGACGCGGACAGCGCGGGCTGATCGTCGCCCCGCCGCGAACCGGCAAGACGATCCTGCTGCAACAGATGGCCCACGGCGTCGCCGAAAACCACCCCGAGATTTATATGATTGTCCTGCTTGTGGACGAGCGGCCGGAGGAAGTGACGGATATGCGCCGCAACGTCCACGGCGAAGTATTCGCCTCGAGCAACGATATGGATGTCGCCTCGCACGTCCGCATCGCCCGGCTGGTGATCGACCGCGCCCGGCGCATGACCGAAATGGGGCAGCACATCGTCGTGTTGCTCGATTCGATCACCCGCGTGGCCCGGGCGTTCAATAGCTGGGTGGGCAGCAGCGGGCGGACGATGACGGGCGGGCTGGACATCCGCGCGCTGCAACAGCCCAAACAGATCTTCGGTGCGGCCCGCAACGTCGAGGGCGGCGGCTCACTCACCATCATCGCCACCGCACTGGTCGAGACCGGCAGCCGGGCGGACGAATTCATCTTTCAGGAGTTCAAGGGCACCGGCAACATGGAGCTAAAGCTCGACCGCGACATCGCCAACTTGCGCATCTGGCCCGCGATGGACCTGCGCCAATCCGGCACGCGTAAGGAGGAGAAGCTCCTGCCGCCCGAGACGCTGGAGAAGATGTACTTCATTCGCCGGCAGATCGACGACCTGCCCCCGGTCAAGAAGATCACCACCCTGCTCGAGCGCATGCAGCCATACCCGGACGTGCAATCCTTCCTGGACAGCTTGCGGCCTTTGGTGTGATCCTCGGCATCCTATCCGACAGCCACGGTCGGCACCGGCGCACTGCCCGTGCCATCCGCCTGCTACAAGACCTCGGGGCCGAGGCATTCGTGCACTGCGGCGACCTGGGCGGAAAAGCCGTGCTTAACGAATTGACCGGCCGGCGCGTCTGGTTCGTGTGGGGGAATACGGATGTCGGCACGCCCCTGCTGTCCCGGTACGCTCAGCAGCTCGGGCTGGCCGTGCCGGAGGGCATACCGCTGTGCTTGGAGCTGGCTGGCCGTTCGATCGCCGTTTTCCACGGTCACGAGCCGCAATTCACTGGCCTGGCTCGGCTCATTCGATCAGAGCGCATCGCCGAATTCGAGGCGTTGCTTGAGACGCTGGTGCGAGAATCACCGCTGGTGCGAGAATCCGTGCGCCAGCGGCGCGCCGCGCCAATGTGTCATCCTGAGAAGCGCAGCGACGAAGGATCTACGCTGGTACGAGAATCCCTTCTCGTACCCCAGGAGCGCCGAATCGACGCTGGTGCGAGTCCCGATGTACATCGGGATTCTCGCACCACGAGATACGTCCTCTACGGCCACTCGCACAGGGCTACCGACCTCCGCGTCGGTCGCGTGCGGCTGATCAACCCCGGCGCGCTGGACCGCGCCCGCCCCGCCACCGTCGCCACGCTCGACCTGAAACGTGACGTCGTACGTTTCTGGCAGGTGGACGACCACGCCGCCGAAGCCGACCCGCCCCGCCGCTTCAAGCCGCACTGACCCGGATTATTCATGGTCACGCCGAGCGAAGCGAAGGGTCTCTCGTTGGATGCGGGAAAAACCCGGTAGTCTGTGGCCAGATTCTTCGGTTGCTGCGCTCCCTCAGAATGACAACACGCGTTACTCCCTCAGGATGACAGCGAACTCAGAATAAGAGGGTGTCGGGCGGACGCGCGTGTTGCGCCCCCGCCAACTGATGCCCCCCTACACCAGCCCCGTCCGCAATTGCCCCCCCGTACCGCAGCCCCGCCCCCGGCGCGTCCAGCAGCCGAAGCAGACCGATCGGTTTGTCGTCATCGGCCACAACGACCAGACTGGTGATCTGGCTGTCGCGCACGATCCGCAGACAGGCCAGGCTGACGTGTTTTCCACCGTCGCACCGCGCACGACCAACACGCCTGCGCATGCTCGGGGAAGGCCTTCCCCAGCTCAGGCCGCTGCGTTGTCGGCGTCCGACTTGTCGGTTCCATCCTCCTGTTCAGCCTGCTCCCACTGCTGGAGGATTACAGCGAGATCCACCCGAGTGCTCCCCAGCGCGGTGACGGAGCCGGTCAGCGGGTTCACCGCGACGAACTCCGTCACGTCCTTCACCTTGCGCTCCTCGATCCGCACTGGCCCGGCCAGGGGCTTGGTCAGCACCGTCTCGCGGCCCCCGATCCCCACCCGCACTCCGCTGACAACCTGCTTGCTGATCACCACTGCCGGATGACCCTGCGAACGTGCGCGCTCGAGCAAGTCCTCCCGTTCGCGACGCATGTCATCCAGGCTGAGCATGAGCTCTTTGACCTTGTTCAGCAGCTCGGCGGCCTGTTCGCGCTGCTGCGCCGTCAGACGCTTGAGATTGGCCAGCAGCGGGTCTACCTGCGCGCGGGTCCGCTCGGCCAGCTTGGCATGCTCCTTAAGCCTCTGCTGGAGGCGAAGAGCCTGGGCGAGCACGTTGCGGTGCATGCCCACCGCCACGCAGGTCGCCACCCCGGCCTCACTGCCCAGCGTCTGGACCTCGATGCCCTCGCGAGCATACACGTCGCCGCCGATGATCGGGCCGGCTTCGACCAACAGCCGTCCCTCGGAATAAACGTGCGAATGAATGATCTCCTTGCAGACCTTCACGTCCCCCCCAGCCTTCACCTGGGCTTCCTGGCAGAAGCGAACCGTTATGGAGCCGGCGGCCTGGATTCTGCCCTTCTGTCCGTGCCCCAGAATGCCGCCGCGGACGACCAGGTCACCACCCACGTCAACCTGGGCGGCCTCGATAGCTCGCTCCACGGTGAGCGACTTGGTGGTACGAACCTTGAAGTTGGACGGCACCATGCCGCGTACATGCACGTCCGTGCACACGTCCAGACTCCCGGAGTCAAAGTCCACATCGCCGGCGATGCTCAGTACCTCCTCCAACCACATCCGGCCCTGTCGGACAACCACGTGCCCGGCAGCCTCGGTCACGACTTCCAAGGGGTCGTCCGGCGAGAGGCTCAGACCCGACCCGACTTCCAGTGGCGTCCCATCCCGTCTGCTGGGCAAGACGCGCCCGCAAACGTCCATCCCCTCCTCCCCTTTGATCGGCTCGGTGATGCGCCCGATCGTGGTGCCCGCCTCCACCGTCAGAATGGAGCTGAGGTTGTAGTGATCCACCCGATCGTCGCTCTGCCGGTCGCGCTGTTTCTGCCGGTACTGCTCGTGCCATTCAAATGTCCCGTCCTGACCGTCCGTGGGAGGCCGCCCCTCAGCGATCAGGAACTCGCTGGGGATCTCGCGCGGCCCGTCCGCCTCGCCCTCTTCCGGGCCGGCGACGATCCGGATGTACTCATCGACGCGGGCGTGCACCGCGTCGTTGATTTCGACTTTGGCGGCCTCCAGCGCCGCAAGAACCTCCGCCGGAGTCGGAGGCTGGAACTCCGGGTCGGCTGCATCGAGCAGCTTCACCCACGCCTGGGTACGATCGTCCAAGATGACGATCTCCAGCCGACTGGCCTTGGTGGTTGCATCTGCGTCCATAACACGCCCCCGGGACTCGTGTGCGGACCGTGTACCAGCGCCAGCGCTGCGTCAGTCGTGGATTGATGGTTGGGCAGCCCACGGATCCAGCTCATGTGGGACACGAGTGGGCGAAACACTCGTGTGCGTCACCCTTGGGGAGGCGGGCGACCCGGTCATCGGTGATCCATCGGACCAGCACTGACGAAGCACCAGCACCTCGCACGTCCTCGAATCGGCAAACTCCGGCGACCGCATGCGTTGAAACCAGCGGTCGCCGCCGATCACCGTCGCCGGTCCGCGGAGACAGCGAGCGCACCGCGCGCCAAGCGCCGAAAGCCGCCAGCGCGTCCGGGAATATGAAGGTCGCGGGGATAGACAGGCGGTTGCGCCCCGGCCCACCACTCAGCCCTTGACCTACACCCCTCGGGCTGAGCAGGACCCTTGGCCGAAGACCGCCAGATACGCCCGTCCGATATCCTTGGCAATGACTGATACGCTTTCGGGATGATTCACGCGCTCGTGTGAATTGCCCCGGAAGCGAATCACCCCAGACCTGCCGTGAGCAGGTCCATCAGTCTCAGCAAACCGATCGGTTTGTCGTCGTCGTCCACAACGACCAGGCTGGTGATCTGGCTGTCCCGCATGATCCGCAGGCACTCCACCGCCGGGCGCGAGGCTTTCACCGTCGAAATGGGGACTGCCGGGGCCGACGTGGACCGCCGGCTGCGCGTCCGCGCCGCGCGCGCGTCGAGGCGACGGGGGTCCTTCACCCGCTCGAACACGCGGCGGAGGTCCCCATCGGTGAACGTGCCGACCAAGGCCCCGTCGCGCTCTACTAGAACCGCGAGCCCGAGCTGCTGGCGGGTCATCTCCACGATGAGATGGTCAAACGAATCGTCCGCGCGGACGAGCGGCAACTCGTCGCCAGTGTGCATCAGATCCTCGGCCCGCAGCAACAATCGTCGCCCCAAGGTCCCTTCCGGGTGGTACTGGGCGAAGTCTTCGCGGGCGAAGCCGCGGGCGTGCAGTAGCGCCATCGCCAACGCGTCCCCCACCGCCAGCATCATCACGCAACTGGTGGTCGGGGCCAGGTTGAGCGGGCCGGCCTCCGGCACGTCCGGCAGCAGAATCACATGCTGGCACAACTCGGCTAGGCGCGACTCGCGCCCCTGCACGATTGCGATCACCGGCCCACCCAACCGACGGAAGTGGGCTACGAAGCGCAAGACCTCGTCCGTATTCCCGCTCCGCGAGAGCGCGATCAGGCAGTGCCGCTCCGTGACAATCCCCAGGTCCCCGTGCAACGCCTCCACCGGGTGCATGTACACGGCCGGCGTGCCGGTACTCGTCAGGGTCGCCGCGATCTTCTGGGCGATCTGCCCGCTCTTGCCCAGCCCGCTGACGATGACCTGGCTGCTCAACTTTAGCCGTTCGATGATCGCATCGAAATCGTCATCCAGGCACGACGCCAGCAAGCGCAGGCCCTCGGCTTCATCGGCGACCACGCGCCGAGCGATGTCCAAGGGTGTCTCTCCCACAGAACTCCTCTCATCGCGAATAGGCGGTCAAATGGTTAAATAGTCAAATGGTCAAGTAGGAAGGGGCCCCCAGCCTTTCTTCCCATTTAACCATTTAACCATTTGACCATTTGACCATTTAACCCGGTCAACCCTACTCTGTCGCGGTTGGGGCGACCGCCGGCCGCTCGGACCGCTGCAGCGCGCCGAGTTTGGCCCGGATCGTCGCCGTCAATTCCGCTTGCTGGGCCGCGGCCCGTTCGGCGGCCTGCGCCTCCAGCAGCTCAAGCGCCTTCTGCCAGTGCTGCCGGGCGATCTCGCGGTCACCCAGGCGGTACTCCGCGTCGGCCAGGTGATCGTAAATCACCGCGTCCTGCCCCAGTCGAAGCCGAACCACACACGCCAGGTACTTGCGGGCGCCGGCGAAGTCTGCTGCCTTGTAATATGCCCAGCCCAGGCTGTCCAGATAGGCGGCGTTGAGCGGGTCAAGCGCGACGGCCCGGCGAATCATCTGCGTCGCGCGCTCCAGGTTGCGGCCGGCGTCCACCCACGTATACCCGAGGTCGTTGTTCAGCGTCGCGTCGCCCGGGTCATGTTCCAGCAACGACTCCATGACGCGCGCGTATTCCTCCATGCGGCCGGCGGCCTGAAAGATCATCTGCTTGAACCCCAGCAAATCCAGGCGGGCCTGCGACCTCCCCGGCCGGAGACCCGCCTCCCACTCGTCACACCGACGCAGGGCTCGATCGTATTCCTCCGCCGCCACAAGCACCGGCACGATCAGGTTGCGGACCGCGCTGACGGCGCTGGGATCCCTACGTACTAGGCGCTCCTCGAGCAACGCGTCGAATTCGGCCATGGCATCATCGACGCGCCCGGCAGCACCCAGGCAACGAGCCCGCCAGATGCGTGCAGCGATCGCCGCTTCCCACGTCTGCGGCGAGAACTCATCCACAACGGTCAAGGCCTCAGTCGGCCGGCCATCGCTCAGCAGGATTTCCACGAGGATATCGGTGAGATCGGGGTCGTTGGGGTTCTCGCCCAGCCACGTTTGGGCGCGCTGCTCGGCTTCCTGGTACTCACCCGCCAGCATGCACACGGCCAGGTACTCAAGGTAGGCGTCGATTAGGGGGCGGTAGTACTGCTGTCGTGCGGCGTCGTCGCCGGCTCGCTCGACTAACGGCTGCAGGCGGCCGCGCGTTTCGTCAACCCGCTCGCCAGCCAGTTTAAGGGCCTCCTGCGATCGACCGGCCTGGGCCAGTATGCTCAACTTGGCCTTGATGAGGTCATCGCTGGCCGGCTCCTGCTCGATCCATTCTTCGAGCAACTCCAGTGCCCCATCGAAGTCCGCGAACGTAACGCACCAATCCAGCAACTGCGCGCGGTGGAATCTGCGCGCGTTGTCGTCGAGCTGCAGCGCCAGCAGGCGGCGTAAGGTTGCCCGGGCCTCGGCCAGCCGAAAGTCACTGATATAGGCCGTGGCTAGCAGCGCGAGAACGTCACGGCGGTTCGGATACCGCCCGACCAGGATCTCCAGCGCCTCGATCGCCTCCCCGAACTCCAGCCGCCGCTTCTGCACCCGTGCCAGCAGGCTCAGCAGCCGGTCATCGTCGGGCGCCTGGGCGCGCACCTTCTCCGCCGCTTCGTAGGCCTCATCCGCTCGGTCGTGAAGGAATAGTCCGGCGGCCAGTTGCAGCCCGGTCAGCGTGTCTTCGGGGAACCGCTTGAACTGTCGCGCCAGTTCGGCCAGGTGCTCTTGCTGAAAGGGGGCCCGCCAAAACTGGACCGCCGTGCCGCAGCGGCGGAGGGCGTCGTCGGGCACGTCCAGTTGCTCGGCCTGCTCCAATTGCGCGCGGGCCAACTCGATCTTGCCGCCCTTGAGATAGCTCTCGATCAGTCCTTCGACCGCCTCCGCATTCGACGGGTCGATCGTCAGGACCTGCTGAAAGTAGCGCTGCGCGCCCAGGTCTTTACCCAGACGTCGGTGGAGCCGTGCCAACCCCAGTGGGTACGCCGCGCCTTCGGGCGCCAGGCGCACGGCGGTTCTGTACGTTTCCGCCGCGTCTTCGTTCTCGTCGAGCCCGGCCTGGGCCTCGGCCAAAACGAAATGCGCGCCGGCCAAGTCCGGCGCAAGCTCCAGGGCCTTGGCGGCGTGCTCCTTCGCCTGCTCCCATTCGTACATCGAGAGCAGCATGTGTCCCCAGGCGACGTGGGCCGGAGCGAAGTCGGGCCGCGCATCTAGAGAGGAACGAAAGAGCTTCTCGGCCAGAAGCGCTTGGCGCGTAGCCGCCGCCAGTGTCCCCAGCACGAAATCCGCCGCGAAATCCCGGTTTTCGCTTCGGCTGCGTTCGGCGATGAACTGGAGAACCTCGCCACTCGGCAGGTTGGAGGCCTGCCCCACGGCATCCAGGTCAAGCCAATCGCCCAGACGGTCGTGGGGCACCTGGTTTGCCGCCGGATGTTCCCGCACAAATGCGCAAAGCGTCTCAAACGCCTGCGGCAGGTTG
This sequence comes from uncultured Planctomycetales bacterium, assembly GCA_964572345.1. Classification (GTDB taxonomy): domain Bacteria; phylum Planctomycetota; class Phycisphaerae; order UBA1845; family Fen-1342; genus JAUWXH01. The sequence goes on along the minus strand of CAZNFA010000043.1, from coordinate 10,264 downwards.
CCGGCTGCCCTTTGGGTGGTCGCCAAGGCCCAGGCGACACCTGCGTCGTTCGGGTTCTTGTTGAGCAGTGCTTGCCAGAGACGGCCGGCCTCGGCGTACGCACCGGCTTTGGACAGGTGCCGGGCCAGCGTGAACGCCGCATCGATTTTGCGGTCCGCGGCGATATCCTGCTCTGTCTCCGCGACCCAGGCCTCCAATTGCCCCGCGGCCCGGGCCGCCGCGACCGCCACCGGGAGCAAGCCGCGGCTGGTGGACCAGTCCTGCGTGCATTCACGACAATACTCGAACGCCCGGTCCGGCTCGCCGGCTTCGAGTAGTATCCGTGCATACGTCCGCCTCAGCAGGTGATCTTCCGGGCGGTTGTCCGCCGCCCGCTTGGCAGCCCGAACCGCATCCTGCAAACGCCCGAGCTGCCGATAGAGGTCCAGTCGCAGCTCGAGCGCTCCCCGGGGATGCGCGCTGAGCAGTGACGCGACTTCGTCGGCACTGCGGTGCTCGGGATGTGTCTCCCAGACGGCCTGGTCGAACCGCCCGTACGCTTCCGCGGCGGCCAGCAGATAACCGGCCTGCTGCAAGCACTCGCCAAGGCGGTACCACGCGGCGGTCACGCGTGGGTTGTTGACCTCGCGCTCGGCGGCCCGCGTCGCGGTGCGGAACTGCTTGATTGCGGCTTCGAGCTGGCCTTGTCGCTGGTAGAGCGATCCGAGCAGGTAATGCACATCGGCCGACCCGTGTCGCAGGCGGGCCGCCGATTCGGCTGCCGCCCGCGCTTCACCCAACCGACCGACGCGTGACTTGGCCACGGCCAGCAGGTAGTGCAGCTCGTAGTAGTCGGCCTCGGCCTTTTGGAGAGCGGCATCGAGCGTGGCCAGCGCCTCCGCGAACTCGCCGTCCTCCAGCCTTTCACGGGCACGTTCGTATAGCACACGCAACTCGGGGGCCTCGTCGAGCGAGCGGGTCGGCTGCGAGGGCGGCGTCGGAAGCCCGTGTATTTCAGAAAGCGGCGTCGAAGCCCTTTGCGGGTCGAGCTGCGAATCCTCCTCGGTAGCAGCCGAGCCCGACGCCGGTTGCCCCGTGGCCGAAACCGCCATCAGCAGACATACGGCCACACTGTTCCAGAACACTACCGGCGCATGTCCGGTGTGAGCATATGGACGTCTAGCCGTCCGGTGCAAAGCCCCTCGAACGCGCCGCTCCCGTAGCGTCGGACCTCCGAGTCCGACGTTCCGACGCCATGAACGCGGGCGCGCCGGACTTGGAGGCCTGCCCTGAGCGGGGCCGAAGGGTCCGGCGCTACAGTTTTGCACCGGAGTGCTAGGCCTGCTGATCGCGATCGACATATCCTCAACTCTCGACAGGACGCTTTGGCGGACGGGTGCCTCGTGACATCAGGTCGATTTCGTTCGGGCGGTCGTCCGGCGTGAGCGTTGGCCCGGACGCCGGCTCGCCGCAGCTTTTCGCCTAGCGGTCTTTCGCGCGGAGCGCGCGGCGGTGGCGCGCTTGCCCTTGGGCTGCCTCTTGGCCTTGGGCCTGGTCTTAGCTTTCGGCTTGGCTTTGGCCTTCGGGCTTGCCGGGGCCTTTCGCTTCGATCGCTCACGGTCGGTTGTCGTCGCGCGGGGTTTGCCACCGACCGCGGGCCCCGACGTGGCAGCACCGGCCGGGGCCATCTTTGTGCGGTCGTCTTTTGCCGCTTCCGGCGTGGGAGGCCCGGCCGCCGCCGCCGATGCCTGCGAGGCGACCTGCAACATGTGGCTGGCCGTGCGATCGGGCGGGACACTGCGGATGCGTTCGACCTCACCCTTGCGCACCAGCGCTCCCATTTCCGCCCAGGCCTGCCGCTTGAACAGCGCAACAAACTCGAGTGCGTCCTGCTCGGGGATTTGCCGTTCCAGGAAGCGCTCGGCCTCCACCAGCGGGCAACGTTTATCCACGATGCGGACATTCCGGGCGTAGGCCCACATGGCCTCGTCCAACGGGATGGCGTGCCGCTGAAAGCCCTGGAGCTGCACGCGCGCGCGGGTGTAGGCCTCCAGGCCCTCGATCTGGTCGAGGTAGGCACGCATCTCCTTCTTGGGGAGCTCCGCGATTCCGTCGAGCGAGATCGTGTGCTCGCGCGCGAAGATGCTGTTCAAGGCGCGCGACACGTCCTCACACTTCAGGCGCACGTCGGGATAGTCCCCCAGCATCTCCGCCAGCTCGAGCGCGGCTATCACCCGCAGCTCGTTGTAGTCCACGACCATCCCGCGCAGCCGGTCGAGGGCCTCGCGCGCTTTCGACTCGGGCAAGTCGCGCGAAAAGATGCCCAGGATCATCTGATTGATGGGGTCTCCCCTGGACGGGCGGCTGACCTTGCCCAGCCGAGTCCGCAGCGAACGAAAGACCTGCTTCAATCGCCGTGCGCATTGGGTGGCACCCCGCATGGCTCAGTCGTCCTCCTGCCGTGCGTTACCATCTTCGTCGTCGTCGTCGGCTTGCTCGCGTACGTCCCAGGCCGGCCGCTCGCCCATTTCGGTCATGATCCGGTCGAGAGTTTCCACGGTTTCGATACTTCGCTGAACCGAATCGTCCAGGTGAAAATCCAGGCGCGGGACCTGCCGCAGCGTGACCGCCTCGGCGACGAAGGAGCGCAAGCGCCCGGCGGCGTGGCGCAACGCGCGCAGGCACAACTGTCGGCGGCCCTCGTCGGCCAGCACGCTCACGTACACCCGGGCGACGGACAGGTCGGCACTCACCTCGATACGCGTGACCGAGGTCAGCGGTGCGATTCGCGGATCGCTGAGACGGTTCTGAATCGCCTCGGCGACGACCGTTCGAATCAGGCTGGCAACTCGCTCGGTCCTGCGCGACACGTTTGTCTCGCTTTGGCTGTGAGGGCACGAATCGTCGCCGGGCCGAACCGGCCTCCGAGGCCGGTACCCGTCAGACGCCGACGGGCAGGCGCGTGCCGCGCCCTACAGCAGCTCGATCTGGTAATCCACCAGTGACGCATGGGGGAACGCCCGGATCTCGTCCACCAGTTTGCTCAGCGCGCTTTCCACAAAGCGCGACTCATTCGCGACCATGGCCAGTCCCAGCGTGGCGGCCTGGCGGTGATCCAAGTCGTCGATCTCCGCGATGGAGACGTTGTGTCGGGAAGCCAGCCGGTCCTTGAGACTCTTGGTGACGCGGCGCTTGTCCTTGAGCGACCGCGCCTCAAATACCCCCAGCCTCACCCGCAATACGCCAATCACCATCACTCAGCACGATTGCGCAACCCGGCCCCCGCCGACTACAGCCGTTGGGCGACCTCGACCTTCTCGAATGCCTCGATCACGTCGCCGGGCTTCAGGTCGTCGTAGGCTTCGATCTTGATGCCGCACTCCAGCCCGGCGCGTACCTCGCGCACATCATCCTTGAAGCGCCGCAGCGACCCGATCGCCGCGTCCTCCACCACGATCCGCCCGTCGCGTACCAGCCGCACCCGGTGGTTTCGGGCGACGATCCCGTCCGCCACCAGACAACCCGCGACCGTCCCGACGCGCGAGATGTTGAAGACCTGGCGAACCTCGGCCTTTCCGCGGGCCTCCGCGCGCTCCTCCGGCGCCAGCAGGCCTTCCAGGGCCTTGCGCACATCGTCCTCAACCTCGTAGATCACCCGGTACAAGCGAATCTCGACCCCCGCCTGATCCGCCAACCGGCGGGCATGGTCTTCCGCCACCACGTGGAACCCGATCACCACCGCGCGCGAGGCCTGGGCCAGAGCCACGTCGGCCTCGCTGATGGCCCCCACGGCGGCGTGCAGGATGTTCACGCGGGCCTTGTCTGCGGGGAAGCTCTCGAGCTTGGCGCACAAGGCGTCAACCGAGCCCTGCCCGTCGGCCTTGACGATGATGTTCAGCTCCGGCACCTCGCCTTCCTGCCGGCCGCGCAGGAGCTCCTCGAGGCTCTGCGGTTTGCGGATCACCTGCAAGGCCTCTTGGCGGCGGCGCTGGCGTGCTTCGGCGGCGAATTCCTTGGCCTGGGAAACGTCGCTGACCTGGTAGAGTGAATCGCCGGGCCCCGGCAACTCATCCAGCCCGACGACCTGCACCGGTGTGCCGGGCAGGGCCTGCTTGACCCGTTTGCCGCGGTGGTCCAACAGGGCCCGGACACGCCCTGCGCCCGGGCCACACGCCACCGCCTGTCCCGTGCTGAGCGTCCCCTCGCGCACCAACATCTGCGCGACCGTGCCCTGCCCCTCCTGCATCTGGGCCTCGATCACCGTGGCGTGCGCGGGGGCCATGGGGTCGGCCTCCAGCTCCAGCAACTCGCTGAGGGTGCTCAGGTGCGCGACCAGCTCATCAATGCCCTCCCCCGTCACGGCGCTGGTCTTGATCAAGTCGGTCTGGCCGCCCCACTCCGCCGGGGCCAGGTCCTGCTCGGCCAACTGGGAATAAACCCTGTTCAGATCGACGTTCTCCAGGTCAATCTTGTTCAACGCCACCACGATTGGCACGCCCGCCGCTCGGGCGTGGTTGATCGCCTCGACCGTCTGGGGCATCACGCCGTCGTCGGCGGCCACCACCAGGACGACCACGTCGGTCAAGTTCGCGCCGCGGGCCCGCATAGAGGTGAAGGCCTCGTGGCCGGGTGTGTCCACGAAGGTCACGTGCCAGTCCCCACGGTCGATGCGATAGGCCCCGATGTGCTGGGTGATTCCGCCGGCCTCCCCGGCCACCACGTTGGTCCGACGAATCCGATCCAGCAGCGACGTCTTGCCGTGGTCCACGTGGCCGAGCATCGCCACCACCGGTGGCCGCGGCTGCAAGTTCGCCCGCTCACGGGTCCTGAATTCCTGCTCGAACTGTTCCAACGCGCTGCGGGCCGCGACCACCTTGAGCGTGATGCCCAGATCGTACGCCACCAACTCGGCCGTCTCGGCGTCGATGCTTTGAGTGATGGTCATGATCTTGCCGACGTGCTCGAGCAGCTTTCCCAGCACGACATTGAACGGCACACCGAGCGCGGCGCAGAAGTCGCGGAGGATGATCGGGGCGATGATCTCCACGGGGGCCTTCCGGACTGGGGCTGCGGCCGCTCCGCCGGCGGTTGCCTGGCGTCGGCGCTCCGCGGCCCGCCGATCGCGCAGACCATGTCCCGTCGCACCCGCCAGGCGCTCTTTGCGGTCCAACACGTCCTGGTCGCGCCATTCGCGCAACCGCTCGACGACCACCTCGGCCGCCCGGCCCTGCCTACGCGGGCTGCGTCCCCGGGCGCGCGGCGTCTCTACCTCATCTTTCCGCTTACGCCCCCGCTCGCGCGCGACTTCCCCCTCGGCGGCCACTTCGGGCTGGCCTGCCGACGCAGCCGGCGCGAAGGGTCTCGGCCCCGGCCGCCGCACTTGAATCGGCTCGGGCTTCTCCACCCGTACCACACGCGGGCCCTGGAGCAGCGCCGGCTCGGGAACTACCTGGGGCCCGGCCGGCTTGATCGGCTCGGGAGGCGGGGCCTCCGGTTTGGCCTCGGGCACCCATTCTTCCGGCGCCTTTGCCGCGATGGTCTCGACCTCGGCTGCCGGTTCGGCTTCGGCTTCTTCCGGCGCCACCGCAGCCGCCAGCTCCTCGGCCACGGCGGGCTCCTGCGCGGCTTCGACCACCGCTACGGCGGTGTCGGCCTCCGGGAGCGGTGCCTCGGCAACTGCCGCGGCCGTTTCCGGCGCGGCCCGCTCTGCTGTTGTAGCGGCGGCTTCGGGCTTCTTGGTAGTTTTCTTCCGACGAGGCTTGCGGACCTTGGCCAGGTCCACCGGCAAGGCCGCCTCAATCGAGGTGATGTCCGCGTCAATACTGAACCATTCGCGAATGGATTCGGCCAAGCCGGCGGAGATCGCGGCCATGTGGTTCTTCAGCTCGATGCCCTCGGCCTTGCACTTGGCAATGACCTCCTTGCTGGCAACACCCAGCTCTTTGGCCAACGCATGCACTCGCAAGGTTTTGGCCACGCAAGTCTCCGCAAGCAACCGCGTTAACACCAGGGCCCGGCCTATGCCGGGCTACAAACACTCTCCCCGCCCCTTCTCAACCGGCGCCGAGAAGGGCGCACACCACAACTGGAGACCGGACCGCCTGCTTACCGCGGCAGCCGGTTCCCAGGTGTCGAGTATTCGCTTCCTTAACACGTAACATACCACCAATCTCCGACTTACGCCAGCGGCACCGGCCTATTTCTGCGGAAGTTTTGGGCGGCCCTCAGTCCCGGCTCGGCCGCCCCCGATCGATCAACCGGCATCCCACCTCGTGAAGGAACGCCACGTTGCTCTCCAACACTTCCGCCAATGCCTCGATATCCGCCGGCGTGCACCAACGCACCTCGGATACCTCGGCCGGGTCGGGCCGCAGCTCATCGGCATCGAGCTCGGCCAGCCACCAGTGGAGCCTCAGCTTTCCGTCCCGGCGTGTGTACTCCCAAACCTTCTCGATCGGACGGACGCGTCCGGCGACCTCTTCGCGGAATTCGCGGACCACGGCGTGCGGCTGCGACTCGCCGGGCTCGATGGCCCCGCCGACGAAGCACCAGGTTCCGCCGGCCAAGACGCCCGGTGCCCGCCGGACCATCAGCAGGCGTCCGCCGCGTATGACCACGACGACAACCCCCTCCCGCGGTCGCTCACTGTTATCCATCGGCAGCTCCGCGCCTGGGAAAGCGGCTTTGCCGCTAGACTGGCCCTCGGTCATTCTGCCGCCGCCGCCAGCAGGCGCTGGACATCCGGCGTGATCGGGTCGGCGACGGGAACCTTCAGTTCCCGCTCGATTCGCCGCATCTCCGCGTGCACCAGGTGCTGTTCCACATCGAACCCGTTGATGGCGACAGCGACCACGCGTGCCGGGTGCAGCAGGGAGGTAGCCTGTTCATAGGCGGCACAGAGGCGGTCAAGCGGCGGGATCGGGTCGTGCGGCTCGGCCTTGTAGCGTGTCCGCCCGGCGTGGTGCACTAGGATCATGGCGTCCGGACAGGCGCCGTGCAGCAGGGCCAGCGCGACACCCGAGTAGCCCGGATGAGCGATGCTCCCCTGGCCCTCGATGATGCCGAGCTCGCAGTCCCCGATGTGCAGGACGAGCTGCTCCGCGGCCCCGGCGGCAAAATCCGCCACCATCGCATCGACCACGATGCCACAGCCCTCGATCATGATCCCGGTCTGTCCGGTTGCCGCCAAGCGGACATGCAGCCCCCGCTGTTGGGCGGCACGCTTCAGCTCGAACGCGGTAACCATCTTGCCGACGTTGCCGTCCGTCCCGACCGTCAAAACCCGCCGACACCGTGTCCCGCGTGCCCGCCCGCCGGCGATCACACCCGGGGTCGGCGGTTGCCGTAGGTCGAACAGGCGAGCACCGCTCTGCCGCCCCGCTTCAGCGAACTCGTCGTCATCACTCAAATGGACGTGCAGCCCACTTACCACATCGATGCCGGCTTGCAGGGCGTCCCACACGTTCTGGCGCATTTCCGGCGGGAGCGCCCCGCCCACGGGGGCAATGCCGATGAACAACGCCTGGGGCTGCAAGCCGGCCGCCGCCGCGACGTTCTCGAAAACCGGCACTGGCGGGGCCCAGGGAATCGCCGTCCGCACGTCCGTTCCGGCGGCAGCCGAATCGACCACACCGACCACGTCTTGGCCGCGATAGCGCAGCAGGCAAGCAGCCGTCTTCGAGCTGAAGACGCCCAAATGACCTTCGGTCAGCACGATGATTCGCTCGTACGGCGGCAGGACGTGCATATGGCAACTCCCAAATGTGGGGCATTATGCGTTAGCGCCCCGTCCGTCTCCGACGATACTCAGTGTACTGCTTGCTTGCCGGTGCTCCGACCCCTGGTTCGGCATAACATGGGATTTCGACCAGTGAAATCCCGTACGCCACAAGTCTGTACCACACTCGTGAACTAGCTTCCAGACTCGTGCCGTTCACGTGAAGACGCTACCATCGCCGGACGTGCGAGGTATGCGGCTATTTGTGTTGCTGGCGGCGCTGCTGTTGCCGGGGATTGTCCTGGCTCCCGTCTGGCCGTTGGCCGGCCTGGGCGCGGGGGAAGACGACGTTCTGTACTACTATCCCTCGCGCGTTTTCTTTCACGAGATGATCCAGGCCGGGCACTGGCCCTGGCTCAATCCCTGGACTGGTCTCGGCCGCCCCTTCCCTGCCGATCCTCAGTCCGCCGTCTGGTACCCGTTCACCTGGCTGTTCGGCTGGTTGCCGGCGCTGTGGGTCTATCCGGCAAGCCTGTGGGTGCACTACAGCCTGGGGCTCTGGGGCATGTACCGCCTGCTGCGATCGCTGGCGCTCGGCCGGCGTGCGGCTTTTTTCGGGGGCCTGGCGTTTGCGTTCTGCGGTTTCTTGGTGGCGCATCGGGCGCACTTCACGATGCAGGCCGCCGCCGCCTGGACGCCGTGGGTCTTCTGGCGCCTGCGCCGCTACGCCGAGAGCGGGGGCACCACCCGGCTGCTCTTCGCCGCGGTGGTTGCGGCCCTACAGTGCTTTGCCGGGCACGTGCAGATCGCGGCGATCACCGCGGCGGGCTCTCTGGTCTACCTTTCGTGCGCGCTCGGTGCGAACCGGCGGGTGACCGGGCGCTGGTTGATGGGCTGGCTTGGCGCGGCGGGCTTGTTCGCGGTTCAGTGGCTGCCCACATACGCGTACCTGGGTGAATGCACACGCGCGGCGCCCGATTTCACGCGGTTCATCGAGAACAGTTGGCACCCGGTCTCGGCGATCGGCTGGGTGCTGCCCGTGCTCTTCGGCCAGCGAACGCCGAACTTCTTCAGCCAGCCCTACTGGGGCCCGTCGCACCAGGTGGAGCAATTCGTGTACGCCGGCATCCTGCCGCTGCTGCTGGCGGCGCTCGCGTTGCGCGGAGGGTGGCGTCGCGACGGGCACCGCCGCGGCTGGGCCGCGTTGGCCGTCTTCGCGCTGCTGTTGGCGCTGGGGGAATTCGTCCCGCTGTACCGGATCGTCTATTGGGTGCCCGGGGCGAGCCTGTTCCGCGTTCCGGCGCGGGCCATGCTGCTGTTCAACCTGGCGCTTGCCGCGTTGGCCGCCGGCGTCGTGCACGATCTGGCCGCCGCGCACACCCCGACACGCGTACGCCTCCGCGCTACTGCTCTGCGCTGGACCCGCCGGCCGATTCTGGCCGCGCTGGCGCTGGTGGCCCTCCCGCTGATCGCGGTGGTGGCCGGCCTGCCATGGATGAGTCCGGAAACGCGGCAGAATGCGCTCTCGGGCCTGCGCCCCTGGGCCCCGTCCATTTGGATTCCGCTGCTGGCAGCGGCGGGCAGCCTCGCGCTGCTGGCGCTTGTCGTTCGCTGCTGGCAGAAGCCCCGGCTGCTCTGGTTGTTGGTGCTGGTGATCACCGTTGATCTCGGGGTCATCGGCTGGACGATCGATGTGCCGGCCAGGCAGGGTGACCTGTCCGCCCTGCTCGCGCCTGCGGGACGCACTGCCTGGCTCGAGCACGTCCGCGGCTCGCCGCAACGGCTCTGGGTGATCACCGCCCGGAAGGACGCGAAAACGCCGGGCGAGTATGTCGATTCACTGCGCAAAGGCGTGGCCAACACCAACGTGCTCGTTCAAGTTGCCTCGCTGGTGGACTACGGCCCGCTTCAGCCGCGCCGGCTGGTGCAACGCTTCGGATTCGCGCCGTGGGGTGAGACCGAACGGGCGGCGGAGCTGCTCGCCGATACCTCCTGGATGCGCTGGTTCAATGTGGGCTGGATCCTGCTGTGCGAGCCGCACTGGCCAGCTCCCGCGGGCTGCGAGCTGATCACGACGACCCCCGACAGCCTGCGCCTGTACCGCAACCCGACCGCGCCCGGCCCTGCCTTTTTCGCCGACCCCACGCAGCCGGGCGCCGTCCACTACACCGAGCAAGCCCCCTACCGCTTCGTGACCCGGGTGGACACTTGGCCGGCGTTGCCGGACGGCACGCCCGCGCGGCTGATCGTCTCAAAGCTGGCCCTGCCGGGTTGGCGTGCGTCAATCAACGGCCGGAGTATCGCGCCTCAAGCGGCAGAGGGGCTTCTGCTGGCAATCGACCTCCCACCAGGAGAGGCGTTCGAGATCGAGTGGACGTACACGCCCCCGGGGCTGCTTGCCGGGGCAATCATCTCGGGGCTCAGCGCGCTGGCGCTGGTGGCGTTTGCTCTGCTCGACCACCGAGCAGGCCGCCGGCTGCGGCAGGTACATAGCTGATGTATACCGCTCTCTCGCTAGACCCAAAACAAGCGAGCTTTGAAAGCCTTTTGGCCGCATTTGGGCGGTCG
>CAZNFA010000042.1:0-40894 GCA_964572345.1 uncultured Planctomycetales bacterium | reverse complement strand
GTGGTAACATCGATCTGGGGTTGCGGCACTTAGCTCGGCGACTTGGAAACGCTCGGCCAAGAACGACGGCCGCATCGAGGAGGACGCGCAGATGGGCAGCTTGGCACTGACTTTGGCAGCGGTGTTCGCGGGGTTCGCGCCAGCGGCGCGGCCATACTCGGACCTGGACGGCGACGGCATCGCCGAGGCGTTACCAGTATGCACATTCCTGGCCGACCTCAACGGGGACGGCTCGCTCGAGCTGTTGCGCTGCGAAGGGGCCGTGCTGACCATTACCAGCCATCCCTCAGCGGACTCCCACGTGATCGAGTTGTCGGAGCCGATCCACCGCTTGGACGCACGCGATGTGGACGACGATGGCCGACCGGACCTCGAGATCACTCTGGCTTCCGGGGCGCGCCTCACGCTGAAGAACGACGGCCTGCCCTGGAATAACTTGCCCGGCGATGGCCGCAGCGGCAGTGGCCCACCGACGCGCTGGACATCGGATTGTGCCGACCTGCTTGAGATCTGGAACTCCAGCGCCGACCTTGACAACCTCTGGTCAGCCGCCGCGGGCGACTTCGACTCCGACGGCAAGGTTGGAATCCTTGTTCCGAATTGGCCCACGCCGCGGATGCAGGTCTACGAGAACGACGCGAACGATAGCTTCACGCTCGTCTTCGCGACGCCGGCCGGCGACGCCCCACCGGGGGCCTATGTCACTGTCACGGGCGGCGACTCCGATCTGGACAGCCAATGGGAGCTGATCGGCGGCGAAACCAGCACCCTCAACCAGATCTTCCTCTACGAGGCGACCGGCGACGACACCTATGCCAAACGCAACATCGATGTGTCAGAGCCCGATTTCTCCGGCCAGCTCAGTATGGGCAAGGTCCGCGTGGCGGATGCCGACGCCGACGGCAAGCTGGAGATCATCTTCGACACTTCGTCCTCCACCAGCGCGGGCTCGAAGATCTTCATCTACGAGCACAGCGGGGCGGTCGCCGATAACACCTACACCAAAGTCTATACCTACTCGACCGTCAGCTACCTCTTCAACTGGACCGTCGGCGACAGCGACAACGACGGAAACCAAGAGATCGTGCTGGGCTTCGGCGGCTGGGGCGGATATCCGGTCTACCTCCGCCGGTTGGAGAATACCGGCGACAACTCCTTCGAACACAAAATGGTGCAGCCGGGCGGCACCGGCCTGGCCCTCGCACCCACAGTGGCCGACATCGACCTCGATGGCCAGAACGAACTCGTCTTCGCCGGGGCGGTCTCTGACGACGGCGGAGGCCTGTTCATCTATGAAGCCACCGACGACGACACCTACACGCTGGCCTATGCCGAAGGTGGTCTGGAAGGCAACGGGCTCGCGTCGGCCGTCGGCAACCTGCACTGCGGACCGGACCCGATCATCGCCATCGGTTCGTTCAGTGCCCAGCTCGACCTGTGGAAGTACAACGGCACGACCTATGAGCGCGCCATCGATTCGCCCATCACGCCGCAAGGTGCCGTCCGCGCGCTCGGCATCGGCCTGCTGGACGGAGATCCCAAGCCCGACTTGTTCTTCTCATCCCACGGCAGCGACGATCGCATCTACGTTTACGAAGCCGTCATCCCCGGCGATCTGAACGGCGACGGCTGCGTGGATCAGGGCGACCTCGGGATTTTGCTCGCCGACTGGGGCTGCACGGGCGGCGACTGCCCTGGTGACGGCGATGGTGACGGCGACACCGACCAGGCCGACCTGGGCCTCCTGCTCGCCCATTGGGGCATCGGCTGCCCGTAATAGCAGCCCACCAGGCCAGCAAACGCGACGCCAGCGAGCGAGCCGAAAACCCGCGGCCGGCCTTGAACTCGGACCGAACCTGCCTTATCCTGGAAACCACAGGTCTGCCCCGGCTGACGACCGGCGCCAGCTACGGGGCATCCAGAGCTCGTGGGGAAGGAGGAACGTATCATGTCGAAGCGGATTCCGAGTCTGACGGCTGCAGTTTTGGCTGCGTCCGTCCTGGTGCTCGCGCTGACGGCAGCAACCACCAACGCCGACACGATCTATGTTTGCTGGGATGGCAGCGGAGATTACCTCACTATCCAGGAAGGTATCGACGTCGCCTCAAACGGCGACGAGGTCGTCGTGTGCGACGGAACCTACACTGACATCGGCAACAAGAACCTGGACTTCGCCGGCAAGGCCATCACCGTCCGCTCGGAAAACGGTCCTGATAACTGCATCATCGACTGCGAGGGCGACGGCCGGGGGTTCTACTTCTACAGCGGTGAGGCCGAGACCAGTGTCGTGGAGGGCTTCACGATCACGGACGGACTCGCCTCGGACGGCGGCGGCGTCTCCTGCGACTGGTGGAGCAGCCCGACGCTGACCAACTGCACCATCGCCGGCAACACGGCGCCGTACAGCGGCGGCGGCGTGTTCTGCGACGACTACTCCAGCCCGACGCTGACCAACTGCACCATCGCCGGCAACACGGCGGGGTTAGGCGGCGGCGGCCTCGGCTGCTACTACGACAGCAGCCCGACGCTGACCAACTGCACTATCACCGGCAACGCCGCGGAGGGCGTGAACGGCGCCGGCGGGGGCGTCCACTGCCTTCACAACGGCAACCCCACGCTGAGTAACTGCACCATCGTCGGCAATACGGCGGGGTATGGCGGCGGCGGTGTCTTGTGCGGCGACAGCAGCGTGATACTCGCCAATTGCATTCTCTGGGGCAACTGGGCTTACCACGTCGGGCCGCAGGGCTATGTGGGAGGCAGCAGTTCTGTGCTGAGCGTCTCCTACAGTGACGTCGAGGACGGGCAAGCGGGCATTTACGTGGACGGTGGCACGCTCGACTGGGGCCCCGGCAATATCGACGCCGATCCGCTCTTCGTTGATCCTGACGGCCCCGACAACGATCCCGACACCTGGGAGGACAACGACTACCACATCGGCGCCGGCTCGCCGTGCATCGACGCTGCCTGCAATTGGGGCGTTCCCCCTGACACTGGCGACCTCGATGATGACGACGACACGGACGAGATCACGCCGTTTGATCTGGACGGCGAGGGGCGCTTTTTCGACGATCCCAACACGGACGACACCGGCTGCGGCTGTGCGCCGATCGTGGATATGGGTGCCTACGAGTTTGGCGACACCGGGCCGCAACCCTGCCTCGGTGACCTCGACTGCGACCGCGTAGTGGGCCACTCGGACCTAGGCATCCTGTTGTCCTGCTGGGACTGCGACTGCGGCGACCTCAATTGCGACGGCGTGACCGACCAGACCGACCTCGGCATCCTGCTGGCCCACTGGGGCGAGGGCTGCCCATAGCGCCTAATCCTCGGGCTTTTCGCCCTCAGGAGCCATCTTGACCAGCCGGGGCTGGAACTTGGCCACCCTGCGCACCAGCGACGACTGGGCGTCCATGACCTCCTCGATGTTCTTGTAAGCGAGCGGGGTTTCATCCAGGCCGGCGGTCATCAGGTGCACGCCGTGCTGGCGTAGGTAGGCGCGCATCTCGCTCCATTGCGTGGTGCTGCGGGCTTGCTTACGGGACATGCGCCGCCCGGCCCCGTGCGAGGCGGAGTCCAGCGAGCGCGGATCGCCGAGCCCCTCGACCAGATACCCCGGGGCGGTCATCGAGCCGGGGATGTAACCGAACACCCCCTCGCCCGCCGGCGTGGCCCCCTTGCGGTGGACAATCACCTCGCGTCCGCCGTGCGTCTCGCGCCAGGCGTAGTTGTGGTGGTTCTCGATCTGGTAGACCAGGTCGGCCCCCACCGAGCGGATGATCCGCTCGTGGATGATCTGGTGGTTGGCGGAGGCGTACCGCCCCATCAGCTCCATCGCCGCCCAGTACTCCGCCCCGACCCCGTCGAGCGGCAGCCACGCCAAGTGGGAGAGTTCCCTTGGTAAGCCGCGGTGCAAGTCGCGGGCCACGCGGCTGAAGTACATGCAGATGCGGTTGCCCGCACCACGCGAACCACTGTGCGAGACGACGGCCAGGTAGCGGCCCGGCTCGACACCGACTTTGTTCGGCCCGAACTCTACCTCGCCGAACTCGACGAAGTGGTTCCCCGACCCGCTGGTGGCGAGCTGCCGCCAAGCAACGTCTTTGACCTGCTGAACGATGGGCGAGAAGCTCCAGTCCTCGTCCAGGACCGGGTGGTGCGGCGGATCACGCCAGCCCTTACCGATGCCGAAAAGCGTGTTTCGCTCGATGTAGCCTTCGAAGCGCTGCCGATCGTCACGCACGCGTTCGGGCGGCAGGTCAAAAACGGTCATCTTGACGCGGCAGGCGATATCGACACCGACCGCATACGGGATGACCGCGTTCTCGGTGGCCAGCACGCCGCCGATCGGCAGCCCGTAACCGACGTGCGCGTCAGGCATCAGGGCGGCCGCGACGGAGATTGGCAGCTTGCAGGCGTTGCGCATCTGCCGATGGGCGTCCGCGTCAATATCCTCGCCCCAGACGGCGTAATCCAGGTCCTCGCGGAAGTCATACTGCTGCGGCGGGGCGAGCTGCGCAGCCATTTGCGTCGCCAGGCCCCCGTAGATCGGGTCGTCCACGAAGCCGTGCGGATTGCGTGACAACTCCTTCATATCCTGACGGATCTGGCCCTTGTTCTTCCCGGCGTTGGCCGCCTCGCCGCAAGTGAGCAGGGCGGCCCTTAGAATCTCGCCGGGCGCGAACCCCAGCTTGACCAGCTCACGCTTCTTCACGCGACTGCCCCAACTCAGAGCACCCCGGATCATGCCGAACTCGCCCCAAATAGGATAACACATCCACGGCCGGATGCTTGACCGAATGCGGCCCGCTGCCCTAAAGGGACAACCTGACAGAGCCCGGCGCGTGGCACGAAAGGAAACACATGAATGGCCTGCTTCTACCCGCCCAGCGCGGCATTGGCGCTCGCCGGCCGGCCCGCCCCTGGGCCGTTGTCCCGCTTGCACTGCTCGCCACGCTGCTGGCCGCGGGCCAGACCCGGCCCGCCTCGCAGGCGGCGTCACAGCCGGAGACGCAGCCAGCCCCCGGCCAGAAGCTGCTCACGTTGGAGATGATCTACGGGCCCAGGGGCCGCGTCAGCTTCGACGGATCATACGCGCGCGGCATGAGCTGGCTGTCCGACGGAAAACACTTCCAACAACGGCGCACCGGTGTGCCGACCCGCATCGACGCCGTCAGCGGCGACGAGGCCGGACCCGTCTACGACCACGAGGCCCTCGAGGCCGCCCTCAAGGCTCATGACGACTTCGACGACCGGGCCGCCCGGCGCCTCGCCCGCCGGCCAAGCCGGTTCAGCAGCGACCGCGGTGTCGTCCTGATCCAACATCAGCAGCGGCTCTACCGTTACTCCTTCGCCGACGGACGCCTGCAACGCCTGACCGAGAAGGCCGAATCGCGCCGAGAGGTCACCCTCAGCCCCGCCGGCAGCTACGTCGGCTTCGCCCGTGACAACAACGTATACGTCATCAACGCAAGCACGAACCAACAACGGCAGCTAACCAAGGACAGCAACGACGAAATCCTCAACGGCGTCCTCGACTGGGTCTACATGGAGGAGGTCTACGGACGCGGCGGCCGTCGAGCATATTGGTGGCGCGACGACGACCGGTACCTGGCATACCTTCAGACGCACGAGAAGGGCGTGCCGGTCTACACGATCGTCAATCAGATCCCCCTGCATCCCGACATCGAGAAGACGCAGTATCCCAAGGCGGGCGATCCGAACCCGACCGTGCGGCTGGGCGTGCTGGAGCCGGATCGCAGCAAAACCGTCTGGGTGGACCTCTCCAAATACCACGACATCGAGTTCCTGATCGTCCGCGTCGGCTGGGCCCCGGACGGCAAGCTGATCTACCAGGTGCAGGATCGCGAGCAGCGCTGGCTCGACCTGAACGAGGCCGATCCCGAAACCGGCCGGGCGCGAACGCTCTTGACCGAGACTTCGCCGGGCTGGGTGCACGTCTTCGGCCAACCACACTGGCTCGCCGACGGTTCATTCCTTTGGCGCAGCGCCCGCGACGGTTATCGACACCTTTATCACTACGCCCGCGACGGCCGACTGATCCGGCGCGTCACCGCCGGCGACTGGGATGTGACCAGCCTGTACGGTGTGGATCCCGAGACAGGCCGCGTCTACTTCTCCGCCAAACGCGACAGCCCCATCGAGACGCACGCCTATCGCGTCAAGCTCGGCGGCGGCCCGATCCAACGCCTGACCGAGCCCGGATATAGCCACCGCACGCAGTTCGATCCGAAGTTCGGCTTCTTCATCGATACATTCAGCAATATCACCACGCCGACCAAGGTCTACCTGCGGGACAGCGACGGCGTGCTGGTGCGCGTGATCAGCGAAAACGAAGTGAAGGTGCTGGCCGAATACAAGCTCAGCGAGCCCGAGCTTCTGCGCATCCCCGCGCGCGACGGATGCCTGCTCAACGCCATGATCATCCGCCCGCCGGACTTCGACCCACAGCGTAAGTACCCGGTGTGGGTCGGCACGTATGCCGGGCCGTACGGTCCGAGCGTGCACAACCGCTGGGGCGGCAGCAGCTACATGGTCAGGCAGATGCTGGCGCAGAAAGGCTACATCTGCTGCGGTTGCGACCCGCGCTCCGCCAGCGGACAGGGCCAGGTCTCGGCCTGGCAGGCGTATGGCCGCCTGGGGGAAACCGAGCTGGCCGACCTGGAGGACGCCGTCCGCTGGCTCATCGAGCACGAATCCGCCGACCCCAAGCGCATCGGCATCAACGGCTACAGCTACGGCGGCTTCATGGTCGCGTACGCTCTGACGCACAGCAAGATGTTCAGCGTGGGCGTGGCCGGCGCAGCGGTCACCGACTGGCACAACTACGACAGCATCTACACCGAGCGCTTCATGCAGACGCCGCAGAATAACCCGGACGGTTACGCGCGCACCTCGTGCGTCAAAGCGGCCGGCGACCTGCACGGTCGGCTACTGATCATCCACGGCGCGCTGGACGACAACGTGCACTTCCAGAACACGCTGCAATTGATCAGCGAGCTCCAGCAAAACCGCAAGCAATTCGACCTGATGGTCTACCCGCACGACCGCCACGGCATCAGCCACGGCCGGCGACACTACACCGACCTGTGGTTGGCATACGTCTACGAGAAGCTGTGAGGGGGGCGGGTCGTTAAATGGTCAAGCGGTCAAGTGGTTAGATGGGAGTGCGTGCCCCTGCTCCTGAGAGGATGTCCCGTTCCACCATCGCCTTCGCTTGGTCCAGCAGCCGGCGGGCTTCGCGCCGGGCGTCAAAGGCCTGGCGCACCTTCGCTACGATCTTCTTTCGTGTTTGACCGTCCGGAACCGTGATGGGAATGCGCATTAGGTCGGTTGTCGAAATCGCCGGGTACATGGAAGCTGTTGTGTGCAGGTCCAGCAGTTCGGAGACGAGCGGCAACCGCAGGTAGGTAAGCAGCAGCTCAGGTTCAATGCTCTTGGGCTTCAAGACCGCGAAGCCCGATGAACACACGTGGCCGTCTTGTTCGCGGGTGATGATTCCCGACAGGCGCCGAATCGGGCGGACCGTAGTTGTGATCACGTCGCCGGTCCTCACGATCCAAGTCGCGCGGCTTGGCGCTTCCTCACCCGCAACAGCGTTACTCTCGGCCGTTCCGAAGCTTGTCACGTCGCCAATCTCGATGTACTGAAACTCGATGCCGCCTTGGGGCTTGAAGCGCCCCGTCGCGAGCTTGGCCAAGTCGCCGATCCTCGTGCCATCACGCGACAGTGCCCCGATCAGGTTCTGCATGGGCGGATTGAAGTACTCCGCGTCGAGGCGCCCGGCAGCGCGGGCGTCCGCAAAGGACCGCTCGTAGAACAGCCGCGGCGTCAGGTCCAGCTTGTCCAGGCCTAATGCCGATTGCAATAGCGCCTCCGCGTCTCGATATTGCGTGTCCCCGTCGGCGCGGCTCTGGTTCGCCGCTCGCACCTTTTGCACGACGGCCTGGCGCGTGCGGTTTCCGAGAATCGGAATGGGTATCACTTTCAGGTCTGGCAGAATCACGCCGCTCTGCACCGTGCCGCGCGCCCGGCGATGAAGCTCGCGTTGCCCAACGAGCGATGCGAAAAATGCCGCCAAGTACTCGCTCTCGATCGCCTTGGGGCGCAGAATCGCAATCTTGCAGTTGCCGGTCAGCTTTTCGAATCGGGCGGCAACAAGGCTCACGGGTCCGATGGTGGCGACAATGCCCAAGAGAACGTCGCCAGCGCGCATGTGTGACCGTTTGAGTGACCGGTAGATGTCCTCCGGAATGAATGCGGGGTCGCGATCCGAGATGAAGAACTCCGACAAGTCTTGCCCCCGCAGGTAGCGAACGCCGCTTTCCGTGAATCGCTCGGCAATGGAAATGTGATTCCCGTCAGTTACGTCGGCGATTTCGCAGAGGCGTCTGTGTGGGCAGTTGCGAATCGCGCTGGCCTGAAGCAAGTACTCAGGTTTGTAGTGCTCTGCGTCGAAGCGACGATCCTCGGTGAGTTGGGACCACCGGACGCTACTCCACACCGCCATTACTCGTCCCCCTCGCCTTCGCAGAAAGCGAAGCCCTCTCCGCGCCCCCATTCGCGGAACCCGTCCGCAATGCCAGGGCGGTCGGGGACGAAGCGTAGCCGATCGCGGTAAACCGCGTCCAGCGTGTCTTTTACGGCCTTCTTTGTGGCGTTCTCAATCAGCCCTTCGTACTGGTCTGCAAGGTACCGGCGCAGGTTAAAAAGGTCGTGGTCCACCAGGGGATGCGCGTGCAGATCATGCAGACGCCGGCGCTGGTCGTCCGTCAGGTACACGTACTCGCCCGAGTTGTCCTTTCCGCCGCGCTCGCTGGTAGCGAAGAACATCGGGTAATCATCGGCACGTGGACAGCGCAGCCGCGATGGGGCCTTCGGATCGTCATTCCATTTCTGCAAGAAGAGGATGCTGGTTTTTGTGCCGGCGTGCGGCTTGAATGTGTTTCCGTGCAATCCGACCACGGCCAGGACGCGGGCGCGCTCGGCGATATAGTCACGGATGCTCTTGTCCGTCAGATTGTTCATCCGGCCTTGGGGCAGCACGATCGCCATGCGCCCGCCCGGCTTCAGGAACTCAAGGTTCCGCTCTATGAAAAGCACGTCGCGGCCAAGCTTGCCCCGCCATTTCCCGTTGACCTTCTTCGCAAGGTCGTACTGGTGCAGGATGCGCGAATCCTTGATGTCGCCGGCAAACGGCGGGTTGGTCAGCAGCAGGTCAAAGTCGAAGTAGCGGAAGTTCTCCTGATTCCAGCGGTCCTTATCGCGGTCCTTTGGAAACCCCAGGAGGCGATTCCGCAGCCCGGCGCGCACCTCCTCCGACCAGCTCCGCGGGTCCAGCGTGTTCGCCCGGTACACGTTCGTTCGGCCGTCGCCCGCGATTAGATTCAGCGCCTCGGCGATCTTAATGGAGCGCGCGTCGAAGTCGATGCCGTAGACCTTCTCGCGCGCGTACTCGGCCTGCCAGGGTTTGGGTCCGTTGGCCGTGAACTCGCTCCCCCACACGTGGAAGATTGCGTGCACCGTGAAGCCGCAGGAACCGGCGGCCGTGTCAATCACGTATTCATCAATGCTGGGGTTGAGCATCTTCACGGCCATGTCGATTACGTGTCGCGGCGTGAAGTACTGCCCTTTCTTGCCCTTGCCGACTTCGACAGACAGGTACTCGAACGCTTCGTCAATGACTTGCAGGTTGGAGTTGAACAGCTTGACGTTCTCCAGCGCAGACCCGCAGGTGACAAGGTGTTCCGGTGTCAGGTCAATGCGCTCGCCGTTCAGAAAGACCCCGGGCCACTTCTTCCGCGCTTCGTCGAACAGATGATTGATCTTGTCCTTGAACTCCCGGGGCGTCGCGCCGCCGACGCGGAACTGCAGGTAGCGCTTGCGCTTGCCGCCCTGGGCAGCGTTCCATTCGTCGTAGAGCTTGGCGTAGATGAGCTTGAAGACTTCCTCGAAGGCGTCCACGCCAGCATTGGCCAGGACAAGGTTCTCCATGTCCAGGATGATCTTCTTGAGCGTGGTCTGCTCTTTGACTAGGACGTTGTGCTGCCCCAGATCCGCCAACGTCCACTTCTCATCGAGCATTTGGGCAAGCGTCTGAGTCGCCGTCGGGATATCGTTCAGCGTGCGGAAGTAGTTAGGGTCCCGACGGTGCAGTCGGATTTGCTCGCCGCCATTGGTCCAAACGCCGATCGGGGCGCCCTCCGCGTGGCAGTAGCTCTTGAGCTGTTCCAGTCCCTCTGAGCGCTTGGGCTTCTTGCACTCGACGATGATGTACGCCGTGTCGCCGTCGTCCTTGTCCCACACCACGATGTCGGCGGCCTTCTCATGAACGGCGGACCCGAACTGCACGGGCTTTTCGACCGCGATGCGCGCGGCCGGGTAGCCGTAATCGTTCATGAGCATCTTCAGGTAAAGCTGCCGGACTATTTCTTCAGGCTTTGCGGGCCGTTCCTTTCCGGTGGCGTAGCACTTCAGATAGGGCTTGCCACGCCTATCATAGAGCTCCAGGCCCTTAATCGCGTCGGCGTTGAAGATCGTCAGCGCGTGGGTGCTTCCGCACAAAATTTCGTCCACGGTCGGAACGGCTTGTTCGGTTCGCGCCATGGTCCTTCCGCCAAGCCCGGCGTACAGGCTTTCCCTGTCGCTGTCAGGCCTATGTCATGTGAATAGCCAACACATAGGGTAAGGACTGGGCGCCCAACGGCAAGCCGGGTGCCGTGCTTTCACCCGACGAAGTCGCGGGCGGGCATGATCATATTCCAAACGCATGCCGACGCTGCGCGACGGCTTGGCACCCAACGCACCGCCCGATTTGACCGGTTTACAACTTGACGACCTAACCGCCTGGCCCCTTCGGGGCGAGCGGGATCGGCCGGCGATCCTCGTCCACGGCAACATAGGTCAGCTCGGCTTCGGTGACCGGGACGATCTGTCTGGGATCGGCAAAGCGCTCGGCGGAGACGTTGACGTGCATGGTGATCGAAGTGCGCCCCGCCCGGACCACCGTCGCGTAGAAGCTCAGCACGTCGCCGACGAAGACTGCTTCCTTGAAGACCACGCTGTCCATCGCCACGGTTACGTAAGTGTGGGGCGCGTACTCGCGGGCCGCGATGGCTCCGGCCTGGTCGATGTAGCTCAGCAGCACGCCGCCGAAGATCGTCCCGGTCGCGTTGGTATCGCGCGGCATCATCATGACGCGAATCGCCGGGCAGCTCGCTGGTCGCTCACTCATTTCCGAGCCTGCCTCTCATTACTCAGAAACAGCGGCCTGGACCGCCGCGACCACTTCGGCGATCACGCGCGGCACGACGTAGTCCCACTGGCCGCGCAGGCGTGCGCCGGCCGCCCGGGCATGGCCCCCGCCGCCGAAGCGAGTGGCCAAGCTCGAAACGTCGAGCTTCTGTTTACTGCGGAAGTTGACGCGGATCTCACCATCAGACACCTCGGTAAACAGTACCACTGCTTCCGCGCAAGCAAGCCGCGTCGCCTCGTTCACGAGGTCCTCGGTCATGCTGTCGTCCGCACCGACCGCCGCAAAGTCTGCCGGCCGAAGCATCATGACCACCAGCCGACCCTCAGCGTGCAACTGCAACCCGTCCAGCATGCGGGCGATCAGGCGGAGCTTACTAGGCTGGTCCTGTTGATAGATGGTCCGGTGAATCGCGCTCGGCTCGACGCCCGCCTCGACCAGCTCGGTCACCACGCGGAGCGTACGAGCGTCGGTGTTGGAAAAGCGGAACCACCCGCAGTCGGTCGCGATCCCCGTGAACAACGCCGTCGCCATCACGCGATCCACGGACACGCCCACGGCGCGCAGCCACTCGGCGATGATCAAACAGGTTGCCGCGGCGGTCTCGTCGAACACGCGCAGGTCGCCCTCACGCGTGCCGATCGCGTCGCGGGTGGCATGGTGGTCGATCACCAGGGTGCGCGGGGCACGGCCCAGATACTCGGCAATCGGCTCGAGCTGCGACACTGAACAGGTGTCCAGAATGACGACCGCGTCGCACTCGGTTCCCAGGACGTCGCGGGTCTCGTCCCAGAGGTACCACTTGACCGCGGACTCGAGTAACGCATACCGCGGCGGAAACGGCTCAAACAACACGACCTGCGGCTTGAGTCCGCGCCGCTGCAGGGCTAAAGCCACTGCCACCTGAGCCCCCAAGGCGTCCCCGTCCGGGCGGCGGTGGGTGATCACCAGCGGCATCCGGCACTGCTCGAGCCAGGAATTCAGACTCAGGAAGTCGTGCGTATCCGTCATGGTGCGGCGATTGTAGCGGACGCTCGACGCGAGTGTTAGCGGCGGCTACGCTCTTGCGATGTCGAGCAGTCAAACCAGGGAGCGAGATTGGCACGTCTCAGGCAACTAGCCGAGGGCGACACGTACCGCGCGTGCGACTGGGACCTTCAGCGGGATGCTGCGGGCCGCGCCTATTGGCTTGCACATTTCCGCCAGCATCTTGAGGTACTGGTCGCCCATATTAGCGAGGAGTATCCCGACGTCATGCCGCAGCAGATCGAGGACTTCCGCGCCCACTACTTGGCAACCATGCGGTCTTTGGATGCCGCGCCCAAGCGGTACAGCCACATCGACGTGCTGCTGATCGACGAGTTGCGCCACGACCTGTTGACACGTTACGGATTCGAGGACCCCTTCCGGGGCATCAAGCTCCGGGAAAACGCCGCAGCCCTGACAGCCCTTCCACGCGTGCTCGCGGAACTCGACTCGGCCTCACCGGAGGCAACCCTGGAGCCGCTGGCGACCGGCCTGCTAGCCGGAAATCTGTTCGATTTAGGGGCGCCCGCGACTACCGCGCTGTACCGCAAGCGGGGGCTGGACTTCTGGCAAATGCGCGCCGCACTCCCGGCCCGACCATGGTTCATTGACGATCTGGACCGCTGGCAACGCCGCTGGCTGGAGGGAGAGCCGTACCGGCACGTGCTGCTGTTCGCGGACAATGCCGGCCCGGACATCTGCCTCGGCTGTCTGCCGCTGGCCCGACGAATGCTTCTGGCAGGGGCGCGCGTCACCCTGGCAGCGAACACGGCACCCGCACTGAACGACGTGACCGCCCCCGAGCTGACAGATCTGGCGGCCCGCGTCAGTCCAATGGACAACACCCTCGCGCGGGCCCTGGCCGATGACCGCCTAGTGATCGTCGCCTCCGGGGGACGCGCACCACTGATCGACCTGACGCGACTATCGCCCGACTGCGTCGAGCGCGCCGCCGACGCCGATCTGATTCTCCTCCACGGCATGGGCCGGGCGATCGAAAGCAACTTCCAGGCGCGGTTCTCGTGTGACGCGCTGTGGGTGGCAGTGCTGAAGGACGAGGCCGTCGCCGCCCGCATCGGCGGGCGGCTATTCGACTGCATCTTTCGGTTTCAGCCGCGCCAGTCCTCTGCCGAAGAGGGGGCGTAAAGAACCGGCGGCCCATCGGTGCGCGCCGCGCGAGATCCCGATCGGTCAATTGGGCTTTCCCGGGGAGCCACCATCGGCGGGTCTCACTCCCCCTTCGCCGCATCTTCGACGCGGACCGCAGCCGCCAGGCCCGGCCCAACCGGGCCGCGCACCCGCGATTTATTGGGAAATGGGGTGTTGACGACGGCGGGCCGGGGCGGTATGAAGTACAGGGTTCGGAGATCGGGCAATCCGACACGGTGCTATACTGCGCCGCTAATCTGCCGTGCTTGCGAGGAAGTAACATGAAGCAACAATCCAAGGCCCCGAAAGAACGCATCAACATTACCTATCGTCCGGCCACCAGCACCAAAGAGCAAAAGGAGCTGCCCTTCCGGATGGCGATGCTGGGCGACTTTACCCTTCAACCGGACGAGACGCCGCTCGAAGAACGGAAAATCATTCGCGTGGACAAGGACAACTTCGGCGACGTCATGAAGAGTCAGAAGCTGGGGCTGACGGCCAACGTCCGCAACAAGCTTACGGGCAAAGAGGGTGACGAGATGGGGGTTAAGCTCAATTTCGCCACGCTCAAGGATTTTGAGCCGGAGCAGGTCGCCCGTCAGGTCCCCGAGCTGAGCCAGATGCTCGATACGCGCGAGGCGCTGAGCGCGTTGAAGGCCCCACTGGCCAACAAACGCGCCTTCCAGAAGAAGATCGCCGAGATCGTCAAGGATGAAGAGACGCGCAAGAAGCTGATCGACGTATTTACGCAAGCCGCGGCCGAGAAAGGCGGCTCGGAAGCCGGCGGCGCGGAAACTGGCGGCGCAGAAGGGGGCGGCGGGGAAGGTGAAGGCGGCTAGCCCGGCCAACCTGCTCACGCCCGTCCGCTCGGAGATTGCTCTAACCGGTGGCCCTGTACGCCACTGAAGTCTGAATTCGGAGAATCGTTATGGCTGACGCACCCGAAGCTGCTGGGGCACCCGCCGCGGCGGAATTCCCCGAAGATGTTTCCTCTCTGCTCGACGAGATTACCGTCGCCACCGGCATCAAGGACCGCGAGGCCAAACGGATCGCGCGGCGTGGCGTCCAGGAGCTGCTGGCCAATCTGGTCAGCGCGCCAGTGGAGAGAATCGACAAGGCCCTGATCGACGCCTATATCGCGGAAATCGACGGCAAGCTCAGCGCGCAGATCGACGAGATCCTCCATCACGAGGAGGTTCAGAAGCTCGAATCGGCCTGGCGCGGCCTGAAGTTCGTTATCGATCAGACCGACTTCCGCGAGAACATCAAGGTGGACGTCATCAACGTCTCCAAGGACGAGCTGTTGGAAGACTTCGAGAACTCCCCGGAGATTACCAAGTCCGGGTTGTACCAGCACATATACACGGCCGAGTTCGGCCAAGCCGGTGGCGAGCCCATCGGGGCGATGGTCGCCAACTACGAGTTCGGACCCGGCCCGCGCGATATCGCCCTGGCCCAGAAGGTTTCCGCCGTCTCCGCCATGTCACACTGCCCGTTCATTGCGGCGGCCGGGGCGGAGATGTTCGGCGTCGAGGACTTCCAGGAGCTGCCGAGGCTGAAGGACCTAGCCAGCGTCTTCGAGGGGCCGCAGTACATCAAGTGGAACTCGTTCCGCGACAGTCCTGACTCGCGCTACTTCGGGCTGACCATGCCGCGCTTTCTGCTGCGGCACCCGTACGACCCGGCCGCCAACCCGGTCAAGGCCTTCAACTACGAGGAGAAGGTGACCGACAGTCACACCAAGTACCTGTGGGGCAACGCGTCCTTCGCCTTCGCCACGCGGCTGACCGACAGCTTTGCCACCTCGCGTTGGACGATGAACTGCACCGGCCCGCAGGCGGGCGGAATGGTCGAGAACCTGATCCTGCACCAGTTCAAGACCATGGAAGGTATCGAGACCAAGATCCCGACCGAGGTGCTGATCTCCGACCGACGCGAGTTTGAGCTGGCCGAGTGCGGGTTCATTGGGCTAACCATGTACAAGAACACCGACAAGGCCTGTTTCTTCAGCGCCAATTCAGTCCAGAAGCCCAAGACCTTCGCAGACACCGCGGAAGGCCAAGCAGACCAGACCAACTACAAGCTCGGGACGCGCCTGACGTACATGATGATGATCTCGCGGCTGGCCCACTACTTGAAGGTCATCCAGCGCGACAACATTCAGACCTGGCAGTCGCCAACCAAGATGCAGACCGAGCTGACCGACTGGATGCGCCAATACGCGGCCGACATGGACAACCCGACCGCCGAGGTCGCCAATCGCCGCCCCATCCGCAAGTTCAGCATCGACGTGAGTGAGGTTCCTGGCGAGGTCGGCTTCTACAAGGTCGATCTCAAGGTGATGCCGCACATCAAGTTCGAGGGTGCCAACTTCACGCTGTCGCTGGTCGGTAAGCTGGACAAGGAATAACGGGGTCAGCCCGCGGGCGGGCGAACCGCTCCTGCGATCGTCAGACGCAGCAGACGCCCAACCGCACCGAGCCGCTGGTCGGCAAGATGGCGACCACCCGAGGTAGTGGCCGGACGCGGGATTGCGGCCGGGCCCGCTCGGCATCAGGGAGAGAGAGAACAACTGGGAAGAATCTCGGCCAGTTGGGAAGGCTTCAAGGGCAAGTCATGCCCACCGGCGAGCGGGCCGGCCCGAACCGTTCCGACAGCGCCACGGGCGCACGCGCCCTAACTGACCGGCCAAAAAGAGCTTAGGAGAATCCCGCAAAACCCGACGAACCAAGACTCATACTGGCACAGAGTGTGCACGGACGCGACCTGTGCTGAGGTAAGTTGACTCAGAATCTCAGCGGCAAAGGGAAACAGGCTCACGTAGGGCCGGCCGCGTCCGGATTGGAAGTCGGAAGAGCGAAAAGGAGAAACGACCATGCCGATGCCAGCCCATATGACACTGGAAGGTGAAAACCAGGGCACCATCGATGGCTCCTGCGACATGCAGGGCCGTGAAGCGACGATCCTGATCGAGGCGTTCAACCATGAGGTGCGCATCCCACGTGACCCGCAGACCGGGCTATCGACCGGGAAACGCGTCCACAACGCCTTCTCGGTCGTCAAGGTCTTCGATAAGTCCTCGCCCAAGCTCTACCAGGCCCTCTGCACGGGCGAGCATATGAAGAACGTGACCCTCAAGTGGTACCGCATCGATCCCACGGGGCAGGAAGAGCATTACTTCACCCACACGCTCGAGGACGCGATCATCGTCAGCGTCCGCCCCTGGATGCCCAACTGCCTCGATCCCCAGACCGAGAGCTACACCCACATGGAAGAGTGCATGATGACGTACAAGAAGATCCGCTGGACCTGGGAGATCGACGGAATCGAGTCCGAGGATAGCTGGATCGTGCCCAAGTAAGCCTCGTTGCCTCCGCAGGGCAAATGAAGATGGTCGCTCCCGGTTTCGGCCGGGAGCGATTGTTTTTGGCCGGCACCCGCGGGCGATCCGGGGTCCCTTCGCCATCCCCGCCCGTTCCTACTCCACGACCCCAGCCAGACGACTCCGTTCGCGCCGCGGAACTGCCGATAAGAAGCGCAGCGCGCCCCGGGGCCGCGCACGCCGCGCGGCTACGCGGGTCTGCTCCAGGTTCTCAGGAATTGCTATGCCCGTTGCGCTCATCACCGGTATCACCGGCCAGGACGGCTCCTATCTCGCCGAATTCCTGCTCGAAAAAGGTTACCAGGTCCACGGCATCATCCGCCGCAGCAGCTCCTTCAACACCGGCCGCATCGACCATCTCTATTGCGACCGGCACGACGCCGACGCGCGCCTGCGGCTGCACTACGGCGACCTGGTGGACGGGACCAGCCTGCGCCGCATCATCAGTGAGACCGCCCCGGACGAGGTCTACAACCTCGGGGCCCAGTCGCACGTGCGCGTCAGCTTCGATCAGCCGGAGTTCACCGCCGACGTCGGCGCCCTCGGAACGCTGCGATTGCTGGAATCCATCCGCGACATCAACCCTGCCATCCGCTTCTACCAGGCCTCCAGCAGCGAAATGTTCGGTAACGCCACCAGCGGGTTAATCGACGAGCAGGCCCCCTTCAGCCCACGCAGCCCGTACGCGGCCTCCAAGGTCTTTGCCCACTTCATTACCCGCAACTACCGCGAGGCGTACAGCATCTTCGCCGCCAACGGAATCCTGTTCAACCACGAGTCGCCGCGGCGGGGCGAGACCTTCGTAACGCGCAAAGTGACCCAGGCGGCGGCGCGAATCAAGCTTGGGCTCCAGGGCGAGCTCTACGTTGGAAACCTCGAAGCCAAGCGCGACTGGGGTTACGCCGGTGACTTTGTCGAGGCCATGTGGCTCATGCTCCAGCAGGACCAGCCCGACGACTACGTCGTCGGAACCGGCGAAACGCATTCGGTGCGTGAGCTCTGCGCGGAAGCCTTCGGCCTGCTCGATCTGGATTACCGCGAATTCGTCAGGATCGACCCGCGCTATCTGCGCCCCACCGAAGTCGATTGCCTGCTGGCCAACCCCGCCAAGGCGCGCGCCAAACTCGGCTGGGAACCCAGAGTTCGCTTCAAGGAACTGGTCCGTATGATGGTCGAATCCGACCTGCAACTGGCTAACCGCGAGCTACGCGCCGCGGGCAAGCGGGTGCCCGTGCCAATCTAATAGCCCAGCGGAGCGAAAGGGCCTTACGGCGCCTCATGCCAGTCTTTGACCCTGTCACGCAGTTCCCCAACGGTCCCTTGCTTATCTGGCCCTTCGCACACGACGTAGAGCCGGAAGGCCTGAAACCTGTAGCCGGAACATTTGCTGACGATGCTCTCTGAGATTTGCAGGATCGACTTGGGCTCCTCCTCGTCGGCCATGAAGACCTTAATCACGGGATCAGCCTCTTCCGGCGGCAGGTCCCTAGCCTCCTCCTCCGTCACCAACGCGGACCGCTCCTCCAGTGAAAGCTCCTTCGTTACGGAAAACAGGAATTGGCCAACGGGGATGTCTTTCTCTCGTGCCAGGGGCGCCAGCCTGTGGCGGCAATTCTGCTTGAAGATCGTTCCGACGTGAGGTTCATCCGGCCGCCCGCTTAGTACGGCCACCTCCTTGAGCAGCTTAGGCGGTCGCCGCGTCTTCACCGCCCTTCCCAGCGCCCCTATTACGCTGTCCTGATCCTTGGAAGCCTCCTGGATGATCCGGTCCACGTAGGCATCTGTGAACAACCCCAACTCGTCAGACTCTACGAGTTTACGGACCGCCTCGCCGTCCTTCGGCAACCCGTACTTTCCCGCATCTCGAACACGACGGAGTAGCTGGCGGCACGCTTCTTCGATACCCACAGTGGTCTTGTGGAAATAGACCGCTCGGTGGATGAAATAGCGCGCAAACAGAAACTGTTCGGCGGCCGGAAGCGCCTTCTCCGGCACACCCACTAGACCTGATGGGCTCACACGCAGGCTATTCAGCAGGTAATTGATATCGACGAGACCGTACGGCACCCCGGCCGCGCGCGAGTCGCGCATCAGGTAGTCCGCCCGGTCCATGTCGAAACTGCTGCTAATCAGCTTGCTCAACTGGGGGTTAGCAGCCTTCCCTCCGCTGAACAAATCCGCCACCCTCTTGGCGCGTCCCTTCGATCCGATGGCCTTGATTAAGTCTGGCTGGGTCGTCACGATTAAACGCCCGAGCTGCACGTGCCCTGGGTACGGCGGCCTCCTCTCGTACACCTTCTTCCCGCTCGAAACGTCGTTCTTGACAAGATCCTCGGTTAGCTCAACCTTGTCGAGCTTCTCCATCAGATGCGAATACGGATAGTGGCCAATGTCGTGAAGCAGGGCTGCCAGACGTAGTTCGTCGCGCTCACAGTTGGGCCTACGGCCGAACAACTCTCTGGGGGCGACTTCCAAAATCCGGATCATGATCCCCAGAACACCTAGACTATGCGCAAACCGCGTGTGCGTCGCGCTGGGGTATGTTACTTGCCCCATTCCAAGCTGCTTGATGTGACGCAGTCGCTGGAATGACCCCGTATCAACTACCTGCCATTCCAGATCTGTGAGGTGGATGTCCCCGTGGATCGGGTCAACAACCATCCTGCCGGACTGGTTGCTTCGGGAGGAGCGCATCGCCGCGTAGCCTCACGAGGGCCTCCGACACCTCTTCGTCCGTGTAGGTCTTGTTGAATCGGCCGAGTACTTCTCGTACTTGTGCAGTGTCGGCCCTGCGGACCTGCCGACGATCAACGAGAAAATGCACTGACGCAAGCAACTCCAGCCAGCGAGGCTGCTCGGGTGCCTGCTCGACTGATATGAGTTCCTTAACAGGCGCTAGGCGCTTCCGGACCTCTTCATCGAGCACCCAACGCTCCGACTCGTCGAATTCTTTCAGTTCCGCCGCAATTGCGAAAGCGTCGTTGCTCAGCTCCGGCGAATACGGGCCGCGAAGATACCAACGGAAATAATACCCTAGGTCGCCCCCCGCAGCTTGAGCAAGGTAGATAGCTTTCTGGATCGTCAGCCGCTCGTCAAAGGTCGCGACGCTCGCCCGAACCCCCAGCGCATCCAGCGTGAGCTTGGTTCCAAGCTGCCGTTGGTCCATGGGCCACTCCTCCACACGTTAGGCTTGCGTACGGTATACTACGGCGGAACGCAGCTTCAGGTCAAGGCAAGATTAAGCCACCATCAAGAGCCTCGACCGCGCCAGCGTGCCCGCAGTCCGCCTTATAGGACGCTGCCCACCAGCCGTCAACCCTTCCAGGCCGTGCGATGGCTCAGCGCTCTGGGCCGAAATCGCGCACGGCAGCCGGCAGGTGCCAAACGTAGACGATCACCGCCGCCACCAGGCTTGCCAGCGCCAAAGCTCCCACCACCAGCGCCGCGATACCAAGCCCCTCCGAGCGCAGCAGCGCGCAGATCAACCCCAACGCGAACCAGACCAGCAGCAGGCTGCCCGCGAGGACTGCCCCGCCCCCGCGGATCGAGCGACCCCACGGGACCGGCAACACCTGGGCAAACGCCCCCTGCGCACCGATCAGCCCAAGCTGCAGCCCCAGCCCCACCAACGGCGCGCCAACCACGACGCCGACCACATGCACCCAGACCGGCCAGGGCGGCAACTGCGCCAGGTTGGCGACATACAGAACCGCGGCCAACAGCGTGCCCAGCCACAGCGGTGCGTAATATGTCCAGCGTCCCACGGTTCGCCTCTCCGTGCGGCAAGCGTGCCCTACGACACACGGGTACAATCAGCCGGTGCCGGCCGGGTGCCACGGCGTCGGCGTCACTGATGATAGCACGCCGAACCGGTCACGGGCCCGGCCCGACACTGAAAACCATGCTTTCGGGCAGAAGATGAAACGCGTCGCCATTGTCGGTGCAACCGGGGCTGTTGGCCAGGAATTCCGCG
Organism: uncultured Planctomycetales bacterium; assembly: GCA_964572345.1. GTDB lineage: Bacteria > Planctomycetota > Phycisphaerae > UBA1845 > Fen-1342 > JAUWXH01. The sequence goes on along the minus strand of CAZNFA010000042.1, from coordinate 20,092 downwards.
GCGTCCTGGCTCAACGCCGCTTCCCCGCCAGCTCGTACCGCCTGCTGGCGTCCACCAGTTCCGCCGGTAAGACCATCGACTGGATCGACGGACCCACGGCCGTCCAACAGCTCACGCCGAACGCCTTCGACGGCATCGATCTCGCCTTCTTCTGCGCCGGCAGCGCCGTCAGCCGCGAATTCGCGCCCCACGCCCGGCGAGCCGGGGCCGTAGTGATCGACAACTCCTCGGCGTTCCGCATGGAGCCGGACGTGCCGCTGGTCGTCCCTGAGGTGAATCCGGAAGGGGTTCGCCGGCACCACGGCCTGATCGCGAACCCGAACTGCTCGACAATCATCATGGCGGTCGTGCTCTGGCCGTTGCACCAGGCGAACCCGATTCGCCGCGTCGTGGTCGCCACTTACCAGGCCGCCAGCGGCGCCGGTGCCCGCGCGCTGGCCGAGTTGGAATCACAGACGCGCGCCGTCCTAGCGGGCGACAAGCCCCGGCCGGAGGTCTTCCCGGCACCGTGCGCCTTCAACGTCTTCAGCCACGATAGTCCGGTCGGCAAAGACGGTTACAACGCCGAAGAGGCCAAGATGATCGCCGAGACCCGCAAGATCTTCGGCGACGAGTCGATCCAGATCGCACCGACGTGCATGCGTGTCCCGGTCATGCGGGTGCACACCGAGGCACTCACCATCGAGTTCACAAACCCTGTCGATGAAGACCGCGCGCGCGAAACCCTCTCGGCTGCCCCAGGTATACGCTTGCTCGACGACCGGCGAGCGAACCGCTTCCCCACCCCGCTGGACGCTGCCGGCACCGACGACGTCCTGGCCGGCCGCATCCGCCAAGACCCGAGCATCCCCAACTCCCGCGGCCTCCAACTCATCTGCTGCGGCGACCAGCTCCGCAAAGGCGCCGCCCTCAACGCCGTCCAAATCGCTGAGCTGCTGGCCTGATTCTGGACGATAGTTTTGAGCGCCCTGCGCGACAGTAGGGCAGGCCTGGGCCCCCGCTCAGGAGAGGGGGCGGCTGGTTCCGCAGGCAAAGAATCTTGCAGCGCGCTCGGCTGCAGCCTTTCTGCGCGCGGGGTGCTCGTCTAGACCCTTGACAACCTCCACGCAGTTGCCGAATCGAGCCGTTCCGGCCTGCGGGAATCTGTAGAGAGGGGCGTCCTCCGCGTAAACGTACTCGAACTCGCCGCCAACGTCGCCCCCGAGGCTCGCCGCCCGCGCGCGAACGAGAGCTTCGGTCAGACTCTCCCTCGTCGCCTCCCACGACAACGCTTCCATCGTCCCGATCGCCGCTGCATCGCGAAGCGGGAACAACTGAGCGTATAATGCCCTCACTCCGTCCTCGGGGTCTGCGTATGTCCTCGCCGCTTGGGCAACCGCCTCTTCCGAAACCCGTGCCGGCGACCTCGTCTTCAGACCCGCCCTGGCAGACGCCGCCAGTGCACGAGCCCGAGCCTCCACCGCACCGGCGACTTCGTGCACGGGCGTACGGTAGTCGTGGCCGTCGGGCCCCTCCGCGCCGAAATAGGCGTTCGCGTCTTCAACGTCATGGATGAATGCTATGCGCCGCGGCGGCTTTCCGTCAACCCGCTGCTCGTAGCGCCGCGTGTTCTCGAAGGTAATGATCTCAGCGTCTACTCCGCTGGAGAATTTACCTTCGTCATATACCGGGCGAAACAGAAACATCCCAGGGCATTTGCGCACCAGAAGGTGGTCCCTCCCGGCCATCTGCAAGCGTATCGACTCGTTGAGCGCCCTCAGGATCCCGGACACTTCGGGGTCTGGCAGCGGAAAGCCAATCCCTCGACCTGCCGCAGCCAATGGTGGGTCAAAGATCGTGGTTAGCCCACGACGCTCAAAGTCGGGGTAGTCCGCAAACTCCCGCTCCCCGCGCAATAGCTTCGGGAGGCAGTACATTGAACGCTTCTCGCAGAATGGCCAACGTGGCGTCAAGTACGGTTGGAGGTACGTCCCGTCGTCAAGCAAGCGAAACTCGTCAATTGCGGTCGGCCTTACCGGAACCACGCGTATACCGCCGATGTCCGCCTTTGCCAGAGTATCCAGGACGGAATCCATGCCCGGCACGATCGGAGGCCAACAGCCATCGCGTTGACGCGCCCTACGCGGTCTAGAGATCGGATGAGAGACATACACCGCGCATGTTTCGCCATACCCGAACTTGCTCGCGGCTCCGCCCAAGAGTAGGCGGACACCTGTGTCCACTGGGTGCTTGGCACCGAGCACCGCGTGGCCAATGTCCGCGCTGAGCGCCAGATTCGCGGCTGCGGCGATCTCCTTCTCGCGCCACACGAGAATTCGCAGCAGGCTCTCCACGACCGTGCCGAGCGCGTCCTTGTACAGGGCCCGTAGGCCCTGGTCGCCCGCCTGGGACCGGCGTCTGTCCGTCTTGCGCGACATCAGCTCTCGTATGTCGAACACCTCGCCCGCCCGGGAGAGGCGGTAATAGATGTCGAACACGTCGTCGATCAGCGTCAGAATCTGAGATGGATGCGTCGCCGATATCGCGTCGCGATCGAAAGGCGAGAAGTACTCGTATGTCTCGAACCGGTAGTACTCAAGGCATGCGCATACGACTGCAATATCCGGCTTGCGGGCCGTTGCTTTTTGGACTGCTCTCGCGTAGGCCTGCTTCCACTTATCCCGGACCTCCTCCGGCGGGTGCTGGCCGATGAACCCCGCGAGGAGATCCTTCGGGCCCCCGCGGACGGGCGAGTCCCTGGGTATCAGCCTCAGCAACTCGCGTTCGACATCCCCAGGCTCCCCGACCTTGGGCGAGCCTTTACCCCGGCTCCGCTTAAGCCTTCCCACCAGCTTTCGCGCGATGTCGCGCTTCGCTAGCCCGGATATGCCCGCAATGAGACAAAGGTGCACAGCGGACCCCCGACACCGCGCCAGCCTGCACCCGCTGGCGCACCCTCACAACGTCCGGCATTAACTACCGGGACGGGGCCTGCCCCGTTCACTGGCAATAAGACGGTCCGCGACGTGCTTAACCCCTTCGGGGCCGTACGAAGCGAAGCCATCCACGACGATCGTCAGCGGGCCTGAGGTCGGCAGCGTCGTAAAACAAACACCTGCCTCTCTCATCCGTTGCGCGAACTGGCTAGCACCGGGCTCGCGGTCGTTGAGCAGGTACTTCACGTGGTGCACTCTCTTCCTCCGTTCCCGAGTTCCCTGAGCATTCAGTTTACCCACGGTTGCCTCCCTAAATCCAGGGGCTCGCTCAGATATTCCCGGACGCGCGCAAACCGTCACGACCCGCCAGCGCTGAGCCGGGTGCTTCCGTAATTCCCCGTAATATACCGCAAAATTCCGGAGAAGCAACGGCAACAACGATTACAATCCGACCATGGGCAGGTCGTTCCGGTACCAGCGGACTTTCCGGGTGAAGGCGGCTGAGGACCGCGCAAAGCCGGGCAAGCACGTCTCCTGGCGCGTTCGGGTGGACAAAGCCTGGAGGGGCACCCCGGACGGCCCGGTGGTGCTCCGTCCATACTTCGACGAAGGCTGGATCGGGGCGGTCAAGCTCGACGACTGGAAGGAGAATCCGCTCGAACGCGAATTAACGCGCCTCGAACGCCTGCTGAGCGACCGGCTCGAGGACGCCGCGGCACGCGATGTCCGACGCATCCGGGCGTCGGCACTCTACGACAGCTACTTTGGCTCAGGGAATATCACCATCCCATCCCTCATCGTTTGGTTGCTCCAGCAAAATGCCCGGAACCGTGACCTCACGGTGGTCAACGCCGGCCCCTACTTGGAGATCTGGCCCACGACCTTCTGGCGGCGCCGGATGCTCGGCCTACCTGCTAGGGCCACTGCACCGTCGAGCCGGCCAGCCGAGACCCCAGCTAAGGGTGAACGTGCGTAGAGGGGGGCGCCCGGCACCGGGGAGGCGTACCGCCTGTACTACGACCACCAAGACGAAGAAATGACGGCGTGCCTTCGAGCAGAGCATCTGCTAACCTAGCGGACAAGGGAGAACACTATGAGCGCGCTTCCAGAGTTGACGATCGCCAAGGTGATCGAAGCGTGTGGCAAGATTGACGGGCGCGTGAAATTGCAGAAAATCGTCTACCTGCTGTCCGCGATGGGCTATCAGCTACCATACCGCGACTTCCACGTGCGGCACTACGGCCCCTTCTCGCCCCGCCTCGCGGCAGCCCTCGATTTTCTAGTGAGCGTGGGCGTCGTCACCGAACACCCCGTCCCCGTTGGCGAGGAATCCCAGCGGTACGACTATGAGACCAGTCCGCGCTACTCCGACTCGCTCGCCGAGTACGTGCACGTTCCGGTTCCGGAGGGCAGGCCGGCACTGGAGGCGGTCGGCGCGCAACTCGCCCGGTGCGACCGCCCCACGCTGGAGATTACAGCCACGATGCACTATCTGCACGACCAAGAAGGACGCTCAGATGACGCGCTGACACGCGAACTCGCGGCACTGAAAGGACACCTGCCTGACTTCGAGGCGAAAGCAAGGGAGGCCACTCAACTCCTGCAGGAACTCGGCCTGTCGATCAATTGACCGACCGCCCTGCTATGGCCGGCCATCGGAGCGGGGCCAACGCCATGGCCTAGTCCACCCCGCGTCAACATTGCTGCCTCCCTGGAAAGCCAATAGCGCCGTGCTCACGGCGCCTTCCAGCGTCCCCTCGGGAGAGCCAGAGGATCCGGAATGCCCTACGCCTGGGAAGGTGAGAAGGTTCGGCTCGTGCGGCTCGACGCAACAGGCTACCGGTTGCGCGGCCGGTAGCGCTCGTAGTCCGCCGGGGTGTCGATATCGAGTAGCAGTCTCTGGTCGTCCCACGGATGCTCGATGACTCGCTGCGCATTGTCGTGGAGGACCTTGTTCAGGCCGCAGCCGGGCCCGATCGCCTGGACTGCCGGAATGAAGCCGGTCGGGAGGACCAGCGGATGAGCCCGCTTCCCGCCCACCGTCGGTACGTGAATGTCGTCCGGGCGCTCCCGCCACCCCTCGTGGAGCTGGGCCACCAGCTCCGGCACGACGGCGAACACATCCACCGGGTGGACGCACAGCGGCCCACCGGCCGCGTCAACCGCCTCGATTCCTCGGCGAACCGACGAGAGCATGTCAGCTTCGGGCTCCGGGTTCACGGCGATCTCGGTATTCTCCGGCAGCACTCGCCGGAGCGCCGCCTCATTACCCGGATTCACCACCACGACGAGCCGCACCACCCGCTCGTCGGGGAACTGCGCGACCACGTGCCGCACCAGCGGCCGCTCCGCAGCCGGCCAGGGCAGCAGCGCCTTATCCCGCCCCAGCCGGCGAGCCGACCCCGCAGCCAATACGATGACCTGTAACCGTCCCCGCGTGCACACCACACGCACCGCCCGTTTGACGCCGCGGAACGCCACCTCTAGATTCAGAGTTTCGCCGATGTGCCGGCGGCGTCAAACGTGTCCCAAGGATGTAGAACGGTCTGCGTGGCCGCCGGGCGGGTTCCTTTACGCGCGGGAGGTGCAACCACCGTGGCTATGAAGCTCGCGTTTAGTAACAGCTTATCTCCCGAACTCGATCTCGATACGCTCATCGAGCTCTCCAAGGCTTGGGGCTACGACGGCATCCAATTCACCCCAAGGGACGCTAAGCTCAACCTACCGGCAGACCTGCCAACGCTGCGGCGCAAGCTCGACGAGGCCGGTCAAACACTCACCTGCCTGCACGCCGGCGCGTTGCCGGGCCAAGCCGATCGCCACGCGCCGGCCCCAGCCATCCAACACGTCCGCGAGTGCATAGCTCTCGCCGCGGAGATCGGTTCGCCGTTTGTTAGCGTCAGTGGATGCCGCGTTCCGGCCGGGATGTCAAAGGTCGGCGCGACCGAAAAAGACACCCTCGCCCTGCGGGGACTGGCGGTCGAGGCCCTTCGGCGGCGCGTCACGCTGCTATTTGAGAACGCCGGTGCATTCTCGTCCAGTCAGGATGCATGGTTCCTGCGTGACGCCGCTGGCGTCCCCGCACTCCGCCTCTGCCTGAATGTCGTCAACGCGCGCGCCGCAGGTGATCCTCCTTCCGTGGCGATTCCACGACTAGCGGCCGCGACCAGCCTGCTCCGGCTGGGGGACGCCGAGTTTGGTACGGATCACCGGGTAACACGACACGTCGCGTGCGGCACGGGCGAGCTAGACGTTCCGCGGGTCGTCGAGCTACTCAAAGGGCTCGCGTATGAAGGCTGGCTCTGCGTCCACTGGCCGCAAGCCGCACGCAAACAGCTGCCGCCCGCCGAGGAACTACTACCGGCAGCGGCGAAGTACCTGCGTGGCGAGCTTGATAAGCCGACGGTTGTGCTCACCGCCTATCAAGGCGACAGGAACGCGCCACGTTTTGCCGTGCGGCCGGCCGACCGGGCGCCCGAAAGTGAGTCCTAGCATTGCCCGGCATGCAGCGTTAATCGGAGACTCCGCCAATACGACCTGCTCTGGCCTCACCCAATGACCAAGCTGCCCCGGCTGCTCCAGGATTTCACGCCCGCACAAGGGTTGATCAAGTCCGACTACGAAGACTTCGTGGTGGAAGAGCTCCCGCTGTACCCGGCCGACGGAAGCGGAACGCACACCTACTTCCTGGTCGAGAAGCATGGCCTAAGCACGATGCAGGCCGCCGCGGACATTGCCCGGGCACTCAATGTCCGTCGCCGCGACATCGGCTACGCCGGGCTGAAAGACGCCCGCGCGGTAACGCGCCAGTGGATGTCGCTGGAGCACGCCGATTCCGAGCAAGTTGCGGCCCTCCAGATCCCTCGCCTACGCATCCTCGAAGTGACGCGCCACACCAACAAGCTGCACCTTGGCCATCTCAAAGCCAACCGCTTCACTATCCGCGTCCGTCAAACCGAGCCAGACCGCCTCCCTGAGCTTAAGGACGCCCTGGCCGAGCTCATCCGCCGCGGAGTGCCGAACTACTTCGGTGAGCAGCGGTTCGGCGGTCGCGGCGACGCATGGGGGGTGGGTCTGGCGATGCTGCGTGGTCAACCCGACCAGGCCCTCGACCTGGTCCTCGGACGCCCGTCGGAGCGCGACCACGGTGATATCCGCCGTGCGCGACAGCTCTACGAAAGCGGGCAGTACCTGGAGGCGGCTCGCCGCTGGCCGGGCATGTTCCGCGATGAGCGCCGGGCTCTGAAAGCTCTGGCACACAGTAACGGCAGGAAACGCCGCGCCTTCGCGGCAATTGACAAGGCAAGCCGACTGTTCTACGTGTCCGCCTACCAGTCGTACCTGTTCAACCAGGTGGTCGCGGCTCGCTTGCCCTCGGGGCTGGACCACCTCTACGCCGGCGATCTGGCCTACCTGCACGCCTCGGGCGCCGTATTCCATGTCGAGGACGCCACCGTCGAACAAGCGCGCAGCGACCGCTTCGAGATCAGCCCGTCGGGGCCGTTGTTTGGCTACCGGATGACAGAGCCGGGGGGTTATCCCGGCGAGCTGGAAGCGCAGGTACTAGCCGCGGAGAAGCTCTCGCCGAAGAGCTTCCGCAGCGGCCCGCTGCGCGTGAAGGGGGCCCGCCGACCCCTGCGGTTTCATCCCGCAGACGCCGAGATCCGACTTGGCGCACCTGCACAGGGGGTCTATCTTGAGCTTGCGTTCGCCCTACCGCGCGGCTGCTACGCGACCTCGCTACTCCGAGAGCTGTTCGCTGGGCCGCCATGCGGGCCAGGGCCGGAAACGAATGGAGCGGAGATCCTGGGCACCTAAGCCTGCGCGCCGTGAAAGCCCGGGCGTTTGTGCGCGGATTCGACGGGAGATCGATGCTGCCAGAGCAAGTGCTGCGCTGGGACAAGCTATTACAGGCGGTGCGGGCCGAATACCCCGAGCTCTATCGCTCATGGTTTGAAGAGCTAACGCCTGGGCGGCTAGAGGCGGGGGAACTGCAGGTTCGAGTTCCGCAAGCGACCCAGGTCCTCTATCTGCGCAACCAATGCACTCAGCCGTTCATCCAAGCGGCCATGACCCTCACCGGGCGGCTAGTGTCAGTTCATTTCCTTCCGCCGGACGAGGACAGCCAGCTCGCTATTCCCGCTGAGCGCGCCGCTGGGCTAAGCGAAATGCCCCTCAGCCCGGACTACAGCTTTGAGCAGTTCGTGGTCGGCCCGTCCAACCGGCTCGCCCACGCAGCCTGCCGTGCTGTCTGCGGGCACCCTGGCACGCTGTACAATCCTCTCTTCATTCATGGGCCCTCGGGGCTGGGCAAGACTCACCTGCTCCAAGCCATCTGTGCGGAGCTTCTTCAGCCCAACCCGCCCCTCAGCGTCATCTACGTCTCCTGCGAGACCTTCATTAACGACCTCGTTCGCGCGCTCGAAACCGCCCAGCTAGAGCAGTTCCGCAACGTGGCCCGCCAAGCCCATGTCCTAGCCATCGATGACCTCCAGTTCCTGGCCAACCGTGAGTCCAGCCAGGAGGAACTGTTCCATACGTTCAATATACTCTATCAGAGCCGTCGCCAGCTCGTTCTGTCAGCGGATTCGCCGCCCTCCGAGATCCCCACGCTGGAGGATCGCTTGGTCAGCCGCTTTAGTTGGGGCCTAGTCGCTCAGATTGACCCACCTAACCGCGAGACCCGCCACGCGATCCTGCAAAAGAAGGCGCGCCTCCGTGGCTGCCAGGCCCCCGACGAGGTGCTCGATTTCATTGCCGAACGTGTCGAGTCAAACATCCGCCTGCTAGAGGGTGCCTTAACAAGGGTGATCTCCGAGACGCAGATTGAGGGCAGGCCGATGACGGTAGAAACCGCCCGCCAAGTACTCAAGGATTTCGAGGCCCGCCCCGCTCGTCCGCTTCAGATCAGCGACATTCTCCATGCCGTCTCCCAGCAGTTTGGCATCCGCCTCTCTGAACTGCTCAGCCGTAAACGCTCACGGTCAGTGGCCTTTCCACGCCAAGTCGGCATGTACTTGGCCCGCAAGCTCACCACACTGAGTCTGGAGGAGATCGGTGGACACTTTGGCGGCCGCGACCACTCCACCGTCCTGCACGCCGAACGCGTGATCAGCCTCAAGCACCAACGCGATAAGCCCACTGCTGAGATTCTATCACGCCTCACCCGCCAGTTATTGGCGCGCCGCTAACAACTCCACGCTCTCATGCTCATCACCGGCAGCCACTGCAAGCACGGGGCCACCTACCGCTCCCCTACAGCCGCCCACTTGTCACGGGCCTCACCCCGCGCCACATCCAGGCCCAGGGCCCCGACAACCACACCCAGCTCGTTAACCCCGCGGCTGCCGACACTTAACACACGCCATAATGCACACGAAACAGCACCGACAGCTATTAAGATGACGGCGGTTCAGCGCTTAAATTACCAGTAGTAATATGCCAGGTAGCCAGCGTACGGCGTAGTCGTCTCGCAGGGGCTTAGGCTAGCGGGGGCGACGGAATGTAGCGGGGTGAAATCTGGGGCTGGGGAGGGGCTGATTGGGGTGGCTGGGGGGAGGGTTATGTGACTAGCGAGAGTTGGGCTGAGAGGGTAAAAAGGGGCGTGCCGGCGCGGTTGGAGGGGGCCGGACGGTATGCGTGACGTATCTGAGGCAGGTAGCGGGCTGTAGGGTTATGAAAGCGATACTGCCGAGACAGGAGTTTCAAGAAGCGCTCAGCGCTGTAGCCACACTTACTGGAGGGCGCACGACAAAGGAGATTCTGAGGTGTGTGAGGTTGAGCGCGGACCAGGGCGGTCTTGAGTTGGGGGCCACAGATGGGGAGGCAGCCCTGCGCCTCAGGGTGGCCGGGGCGTCGGTGGTAGCGCCCGGGCAGATGGTGGTGGCAGCCGAACGGCTCTTGGGCATCGTGCGCGAACTGGCAGATGCAGAGGTGTCGCTTGACGCTGATGAGAAGTACTGCGTGATTCGGGGTGAGGGAAGCGAGTTCAGGGTCTTCGTGGCGCCTGCGGCCGACTTCCCTCCGCTACCAAGTTTCGAGGATGAGCCGAACTTTGTGCTCGATGGTAACGAGCTGCGCCGGATGATTGAGCTGACCCTCTACGCTGCTGCACGTGAGACGAGCCGCTACGCCATCAATGGGGTTCTCTGGGAGAAGCAGGGCAAGCGGTTGTACATGGTGGCCACAGATGGCCGGCGGCTGGCACGTGCGGGAGGTGAGGTTAAGCAGGCTGGAGGGGAGGACTTTGAGGCCATCGTGCCAAGTAAGGCGCTAGGTGTGTTCGAGCGCGTGTTTATACCGCCACGGGATGCAAGCGACTGGGCCGTGCAGCTCAAGATCATGCCCAACCAACTGCTTCTGCGCAGTGGTGACCGGCTACTATCAACGGTCCTGGTGGAGGGCCACTTCCCGAAGTACGATGACGTCATCCCAAAGGGCGGTAATAAGCGGGCTCGCCTGGACCGGGCTGAATTCCATGCAGCCGTACGCCGGGCTGCACTATTGACTACCGAGGACTCGCGGGCCGTGCGCCTGTCGTTCAACGAGGAGCGGTTGGAGATCACCTCACAGTCTCCCGAGCAGGGCGATGCCCGTGTGGAGATGCCGATCACTTATGAGGGTGCGCCGGTGGACATCGGTTTCAACCCGGCGTTCCTCAACGACGCGCTCAAGGCTGTGCCGTTCGATGAAGTGTTCTTCGAGATGGAGGAGAGCTTCCGGCCGGGCGTGCTGACTGGAGGCGAGAAGGGTGACTTCCTCTACGTAGTGATGCCAGTCTCACTTGGGTCGTAGGGCCCTGGCGAGGGGAGTACTTGGGTGGGTGAGGCGCAGTACGAGCGGACGCTGGAAAACCGGCGTGGCGCTGGATGGAGCGCAGAGAGCCTGCAGCGCGTAGTGCCGGGGGTGGTTGAGCGGGCTGCGGGGGCGTTGCGCCGCCGCCGCCGCGCACAGGACGCCTGGGAGCAAATTGCCAACCCCGAGTGGCTCACGCTAGCGGAAGTGGAGTCTGTCGAGAGGGGCGTAGTCGTGGTGGCGGTGCGCGGAACGGCGTACTACGACGTGCTTCGTCGGCAGGCGGGTAGCCTGGGGCGGCGGTTGGCAGAGTTGGCTCCGGGGACGTCGGGTGTGCGCTTTGTGGCGGCCGGGGATGCTGGACAGATAGTGCCCAAACCGGCCACGAAGCCGATAAGTTGATGAGGGGGTCGAGCGACACCATGGCTGACAACCACGAAGTGTCCGTGTACGACGAGACGAAGGTGCAGGTCCTCGAGGGAACCGACCACGTCCGTAAGCGCCCGGCCATGTACATCGGCGACCTTTCGTTGCGCGGCCTACACCATATCGTCTACGAGGTGGTCGATAACGCCATTGACGAGGCCATGGCCGGTGCCTGCAACAATATCGCGGTCGTGATCAAGGCGGACGGGAGCGTCAGCGTGGAAGACGACGGGCGTGGGTTTCCGGTGGGGATCAAGGAGGGGCATGGGCTGTCCGCCCTGGAGCTCTGCCTAACGCGCCTAGGGGCTGGGGCCAAGTTCGACCGGGATTCGTACAAGGTCTCCGGCGGACTGCATGGGGTGGGCGTCAGCGTGGTGAATGCGTTATCCGAATGGCTCGAGGTCCAGACCCAGCGCGACGGACAGTTGTGGGCGATCCGCTTCGAGCGCGGCAAGACCACGCGCCCGCTGGAAGCCGTGGGCCGAACCCGGCGGGCCGGTACGCGCGTGGATTTCAAGCCCGACGCCGACATCTTTGAGACTACCGACTTCCACTATGAAATCCTCGCCAAGCGCCTGCGCGAGCTGGCCTACCTCAACTGCGGGCTGACGATCTCGATCAATGACGAGCGCGACGACAAGGCCGAGACCTTCCGCTTTGAACACGGCATCCGCCAGTTCGTTGAGCACTTGAACGAAGGCAAGCAGGCCCAGCATACGCCCGTGCACTTTAAACGTGAGGATCGCCGCCACCGGCTGATCTGCGAACTGGCCTTCCAGTACACAGACGGCTACAGCGAAACGACCCTCTCGTTCGCGAACAATATCAATACCGTCGAGGGCGGCACGCACCTGTCCGCGTTCCGCAGCGCCCTCACTCGGGCGGTCAACACCTACGCCCGCAAGGCCAACCTGATCAAGCCCAACGATCCGACGCCGCAGGGCGACGATATCCGCGAGGGGCTGACGGCGGTCATCTCGGTAATGGTCCCGGAGCCGCAGTTCGAGGGCCAGACCAAGACCAAGCTCGGGAACAGCGAGGTGGGCACCTTCGTGGAAACCACGCTCAATGAGCTGCTCGGCAACTACTTTGAGGAACATCCGCCGGAGGCGAGGCGGATCGTGGGTAAAGCGACCCAGGCCGCGTTGGCTCGGGAGGCGGCCCGCAAGGCGCGTGAGACGGCCCGCAAGTCGGCCATGTCGGGCGCGGGGCTCTCACGCAAGCTGGTGGACTGCTCGAGTCGGGACGTGGCCTCAACCGAGCTGTTCATCGTCGAGGGCGACTCGGCAGCCGGGTCGGCCAAGGGCTACCGCGACGCGCGTAGGCAGGCGATTCTGCCGATCCGCGGCAAGATTCTGAATGTCGAGAAGGCCCGCCTGCACAAGGTGCTCAGCCACGGGGAGATCCTGGAGATCATCAAGGCGCTCGGCACCGGGATCGGGTCGGAAGAGTTCGACATTTCGAAGCTGCGTTATGGTCGCGTGATCTTGATGACCGACGCGGATGTGGACGGCTCGCACATCCGTACGCTCCTGTTGACGTTCTTCTTCCGCCACCTGCGACCGCTGATCGAAAACGGCGTGGTCTACATCGCCCAGCCGCCGCTGTATCAACTGCAGAAAGGCAAGACCTCCGAGTACGTGCTGGACGACGCGACCCTCAACAGCCGCTTGACGCAGCTAGGGCTGGAGGGAACGCTGCTGGAAGTCCGCCGATCGGGCTCCGAGGCGGAGCTGCTCAAAGGGGCAGAGCTGGCCGGACTGCTGCGTCTGATCGAGGAGATCGAGCGGCACGCTCGCATCCTCGCTCGCCGGGGGATCGTCTTCCGAGACTTCATCGAGCAGCGTTACGATCGCGGGCGCCTCCCGGTGATCCGAGCCCAGAGCGACGGCAGCGAGCGCTACTTTTACACGGAGGAGGAGTTTGCGGCTTACCGTAAGGAGCGCGTCGAGGAGGACGCCGCGGTAGTCAAGCACGAGTTGACCGAGGTCCCCCCGTTGCAACGCTGCTTCTCCGGGCTGGCCGACTACCGCTGCGAGGTGAAAGATCTGTTTTTGCGGCGCGAGGAGCAGGTGACGGGGGAACTGACGCCGGCGGTGTTCGTGCTTGACAACGCCCCCGGCGGGCGGCTGGAGTTGGCGAACCTGGTGGAACTCCCAGTCGGGATCCGTGGCATCGGCGCCCGCGGCTGGAGTCTCAAACGCTTCAAGGGTCTCGGCGAGATGAACAAGGAGGAACTCTGGGAGACGACGATGGACCCGAAAAATCGCGTGTTGCGCAAGGTCATCGTCGGCGAGACCGAGAGCGACCCCGAGCAAGCCGGCATCGACGCTGTCGAGGCGGGCGTCATCTTCAGCATCCTGATGGGCGAGAACGTCGAGCGCCGCCGCAACTTCATTGAGCAAAATGCGATTCACGTGAAGAACTTGGATGTCTAGGCGTTCCGGCCCGGGCGGGATGCCATTCAGCGCAAAGGGCCGAGCATGGCTAGAGTGGCGAAGGTACTGCTGCTGTTGGTGATCGTGGTGGGGGGCGTGGCCGCCTACTTTCTGATGCGCGAGCAGCCTCGTGAGGCAGGTATGGGCGGAGAGGCAACGGTAAAAAGTGCCGAAGAGGGAGAGCCGCCCATGCGCGTCGAGGAAAAGTACGGCTTCACCTCCGAGACCGTCGGCCCGTGAGGTCGTTTGGCGCAGGCCGGCTCCCTGGATCCCGGGTCGCCTATGCCGATTGTCGCCTGTCACGGCGGGGGCTATGATGATTTGGTCTCGCCGAAGTGGCGGAATTGGCAGACGCGCGGGATTCAAAATCCCGTCCTGGCAACAGGGTGAGGGTTCGAGTCCCTCCTTCGGCATTCGCCGTGGCCGGCAAGCTCACTGAGCGGGCAGCTCCCTTGGCTATCGGTTGGCACAATCCGGTAAGGTTGGGGGCCTGCGGTTTCTCTCTGTGGCCACAGCAGCGCAGGCTGATCGCCGCGACAGCCGGTCTGAGAGCCGGGGGCGGTGCTGTCAACCCTCGCTGGGCGGCTCGGAAATGGGCGGCTTCTGGCAGCAGGCGTCCAGGAAAGATTGGAGGATCACCTGGGCAGCCAGGGCGTCGCGGAGACGCCGGCGCCGCGCGGGTTTTACGTCTGCGGCGGCCATGAGTTGGTCGGCCTCAAAGGAGGTCAGGCGCTCGTCCCACAGCTCGACGGGAAGACCGCCGCCGATGGCCAGATTCTTCGCAAGTTCTTTACAGAGCTTGGCTTGCGCCCCCTCGGAGCCGTCCATGTTGAGCGGCAGGCCCACGACGATTGCGCCAGCCTCGTTCGCGCGAGCCCAGTCGAGGATTGCTCGGGCATCCGCGGACGGGGTCCCAGAGGCGCTGATGGTCGCCGCGGGTGAGGCAATCGTCCCGCTGTGATCGCTCAGCGCCAGGCCGATTCGGCGGGTCCCGTAGTCGATTCCGAGCCAGCGTCTCATCGGGGTTGTGGGCTGGCAAGACGGATGCCCGGCGGGGCCAAAAAACACGATTTTTTCTCTTGCACTGCGGGCCAGTCCGATTATAATTGCCAAATTGCCTTCGGGCTAGACGCCACGGGACAACGACGGCAGCCAAAGCTGGATGCGCGCGCAGCAAGCACCAAGCCCGAGCGATCGTGTTGGTGACGGTATGGGTATGTTGTGCGCCCGGGGCCGAATTTCGTTTTGGCAACAACCAGTTCGCCTGTGAGGGCCTCCCGCATGCAGACCACCAAAGTCCGCGATTTTAGCCGCTACGGCGACGCAGTAGCCATACCTGACCTGATCCGCATCCAAACGGATTCCTACGAGCGTTTCCTGCAGATGGAGGCGGATCCGGCCAAGCGCAAGCAGCAGGGTCTGGAAGCGTTGTTGCGCGAGGTGTTCCCGGTCGAGAGCTACGATGGGAATATGTCACTGGAGTACGTCGATTACGCGCTCGATCAACCCCGCTACACCCCTGACGAGTGTCGCGAGCTCGGGCTGACCTTCGGCATGCCCTTCCGCATCCGCGTCCGGCTGTACCGCAAGGATCAGGAGGAGGTCAAGGAAGAGGCGATTTACCTGGGCGAGATGCCGGAGATGATCGGCGGGGGTGAGTTCATCGTCAACGGGTCGGAGCGCGTGATCGTCTCACAGTTGCACCGTTCGCCGGGCGTGGACTTCGTTAAGGAATCCGCCGAGGGCGACCGGGCCCTGCACGCCTGCCGGGTCATCCCGGAGCGCGGCTCGTGGATTGAGATCAACGTGACGCGCAAGGACTTGCTCGCGGTCCGCATTGATCAGAGCAGCAAGATCCCGGCCACCACGTTCCTGCGGGCCATGGATGAGAAGTACGGCACCGACGAGGCGATTGTCCGCGCCTTCTACGACGTGAAGACGGTGCGGACCCGGGACCTCAAGCCGGAGACGTACGCCGCCGCGCCGATCGTCGATCCGGAAAGCGGTGAAGAGCTCGTGCGCGCCGGTTGCCAGATCGGCGAGGCCCTCACCCGAATCCGCGAATCGTCACTCAAGCAGGCGGACGTGATCAGCAAGTTGGCCGATGCGATCATTCTGAATACGCTCGCCGAGGACAGCAGCAGCACCCACGACGAGGCCTTGCTGAAGATCTACGCTCGGCTGCGGCCCGGCAACCCGGTGCAGCTCGACAAGGCCAAGAAGCTGTTCCAGGAGAAGTTCTACGACGACAACCGCTATCGGTTGGGGAAAGTTGGCCGCTTTCGTCTCAACCGTAAGTTCGAGCAGGGCATCGCCGAGACAGAGATGGTGCTGCGCCCGGAGGACTTTGTCTGCGCGCTGCGCTACCTCCTGGCGTTGCGCGCCGGTGAGGGCCAGGTAGATGACATCGATCATCTGGGGAACCGCCGGCTGCGCACGATCGACGAATTGGCCGCCGATGAGCTCCGTAAGGGCTTCCTCAAACTCCGGCGCACCGTCCAGGAGCGCATGAGCCTCAAGGACCCGGAGACCATCGGCAAGATCGCCGAACTGGTCAACACCAAGGCCATTTCCAGCGCGATCGACTTCTTCTTCGGGCGCAGCGAGCTGTCGCAGGTCGTGGACCAGACCAATCCACTCTCGCAGCTCACGCACGAGCGGCGATTGTCGGCCTTGGGCCCCGGCGGCTTGAACCGCAAACGGGCCGGCTTCGAGGTCCGCGACGTCCACATCAGCCACTACGGCCGCATCTGTCCGATCGAGACCCCGGAAGGCAACAACATCGGCCTGATCGCCTCGCTGGGAATCTATAGTTCCGTGGACGAGTACGGCTTCTTGATCACGCCGTACCGCAAGGTCGAGCGGGGCCAGGTCAACGGTGACATCGTTCAGTTGCGGGCCGACGAGGAAATGCGCACGACGCTGGCCCCGCCGGACGTCGTGCAGCCCGCTTCAGATGGTATTGCCTTGCCCGGGGTGGAGGAGCGAGCGGACTACCTGGCGCGAACGCATCGTGGTGCCCAGCGCGAGCGGCACCCGGTCAAGCTCAAGGATGGGCCGTTACTGGCCCGCGTTGAGGGCGATCTGCGCCAGGTGGCCTCTGACGAGGTCGAGTACGTGGATATCTCGCCCAAGCAGACGGTCGGCGTGTCGGCAGCGCTGATCCCGTTCCTGGAGCACGATGATGCCAACCGGGCGTTGATGGGCTCCAACATGCAGCGTCAGGCGGTGCCGCTGATTTGCACCGATCCGCCGATCATCGCCACGGGCATGGAGCGGGCGGTCGCCCAGAACAGTGGCATGGTGGTTCGGGCACGCAAGGGGGGCAAGGTCACCTACGTGGATGCCGAGCGCATCGTCGTGGGCGATACCGACGAATACCTCCTGCGCAAGTTTGTCGGCTTGAACGAGCGCACCTGCCTGAACCAGCGGCCGGTTGTGCACCCCGGCGAACGCGTCTCGACCGGACAGATCATCGCGGACGGGGCGGCGACCCATCGTGGCGAGCTGGCCCTGGGACGCAACGTGCTCGTCGCCTTCCTGACGTTTGACGGGTACAACTTCGAGGACGCGATCCTGATCTCGGAACGGCTGGTAAAGAACGACGCATTTACCAGTGTCCACGTCGAATCCCACGATATCGAAATCCGCGAGACCAAGCTCGGTCGCGAGGAGTTCACGCGCGACATTCCAAACGTCTCCGAGCGGGCCCTGTGCAACCTCGACGAGCGCGGCATCGTCCGCCTTGGCACACGCGTCGGGCCGGGCGACATCCTGGTGGGCAAGGTTTCCCCAAAGAGCAAAACCGAACTGAGTCCCGAGGAAAAACTGCTGCATGCCATCTTCGGCCGTGCCGGCGAGGACGTGAAGAATGATTCGCTCGAACTGCCCGCCGGGCAGGAGGGAATCGTCATCGGCGCCAGCCACTTCAGCCGCCGTACGCATCTCTCCGACGACCAGAAGAAGGAAGTGGACCGCCAGATGGCGGCGTACCAGGCCGAGTGCGATGAGAAACGCATCAAGCTCTTCAAGCGGATGTGCGAGGACATCGAGGTGCTCACCGGGCAGGTGATGGTGGACCCCAGCTCGCGGCAGAAGGTGGGCAAGAGCGAAAACCCGGAGGTCATCCTCGAACAGGTTGAAACCTTCTTGCTGAGTTGGGTCAAGCCGGCCGCCAAGCGCCCCGAAGCCGAAGCCATCCAAAAGCAGTTCTGGCCCAAGATCATCGAGACCGGCCAAGAGTGTGAGCGCCGCCTGGCTCACATGAAGCGCGGCGACGAGCTGCCCAGCGGCGTGCTCGAGATGGTCAAAGTCTACGTCGTCACCAAGCGAACGCTTGCGGTCGGCGACAAGATGGCCGGTCGCCACGGAAACAAAGGCGTCATCGCGCGCATCATGGCCGAGGAGGACATGCCCTTCCTCGAGGACGGCACGCCGGTGGACATCTGCTTGAACCCGCTGGGCGTTCCGAGCCGTATGAACGTGGGACAGATCCTGGAGACGCACTTGGGTTGGGCGGCGGCGGTGCTCGGGTTCCAGGTGATCACCCCCGTCTTTGACGGCGCGACCGAGATCCAGATTCAGGGGTGTCTGCGTGAAGCGAATCAGCGCGTCCGCGAGCGCCGGGACGACGTGCACGTCCTGGCCCGCGCCGGTGATAGCGGAGAGCTGTTGGTTGAGATGCCGCCCAGCGGCAAGATTACCTTGTATGACGGCCGGACTGGCCAACCCTTGGATCAGCCCGTCACGGTCGGCTTCATCTACATGCTCAAACTGCATCACCTGGTGGATGACAAGATTCACGCCCGCTCGACCGGGCCGTACAGCCTGATTACTCAGCAACCGCTGGGCGGCAAGGCCCGCACCGGCGGGCAACGCTTCGGCGAGATGGAAGTCTGGGGACTGGAGGCCTACGGGTCGGCGTACGTCTTGCAAGAATTGCTGACCGTTAAGAGCGACGACGTCGAAGGCCGCACCAAAATCTACGAGAGCATGGTGAAGGGCACCCACACGCTGGATGCCGGCACGCCGGTCTCCTTCGACGTGCTCTGCAACGAGATCCGCGGATTGGGGCTTAACATTCAGCTTGAGAAAAGGAGGCTATAGCTCCCACTGAGCATCGGGGACGGGTTTTGGGCAAGGAGAACCCCTATGGCCGAGGTGATGTACGGCACCGGGCAGGACACCGATCCCGAAGAGTTGGCGGAGTTCTATCAGCGCGTCCAGCACGATATCGGGGCGACCCCGGAGCAGATCCGCCACATGATGAGCAACAGCGTCGCGTTTGTGACCGCACGTGTGGACAACCGCTTGGTGGGAATCGCCCGTGGAGTTTGCGACGGGCTACGCGGCTACCTCACCGAGTGCAAGCTGGACCCCGGTTTCCAGGGGCCGGCGGCGGTCACCCGAACCGACGGCCGCATCGAGCACGACGAGGCCGGCATCGCCGCCGAGATGGCCCGACGGGTGCTCGATCGCGTGTTTGCGGCGGGTGTTCGGCGGGTGGATGTGCTGGCCTGGGGTACCGAAGAGGATTTTCTGGAGGAACTGGGATTCAAGCGTCTTGGGGGGTTGGTGGGCATGACCATGCGGGCCGAGGACCACGCGGCCTGGAAGCTGGGCGGCGACCCACAACAGGCCTGAACGACTTGGACAAGGACTCGTAGTCACCACAAAGCGACGAGAGGTATAGAGGCCGATGGCCGACACGGTTTACGATCGAATCAACGATTTCTCCGCGGTGCGCATCGGGCTGGCTTCGCCCAACGACATCCGGGCTTGGTCGTTTGGCGAGGTGAAGAAGCCGGAGACCATCAACTACCGCACCTACCGGGCCGAGAAGGACGGTTTGTTCTGCGAGCGCATCTTCGGGCCCGAGCGGGACTGGGAGTGCTTCTGCGGGAAATACAAGGGCACCAAGCACAAGGGCATGATCTGCGACCGCTGCGGGGTCAAGGTCACCCACAGCCGCGTGCGCCGAAAACGCATGGGCCACATCAACCTTGCCGCGCCGGTGATGCACATTTGGTTCTTCAAGTCCATGCCCAGCCGGCTGGGTACTCTGCTGGGCATGAAGACCTCCGACCTGGAGAAAGTCATCTATTTCCAGGATTATGTGGTCGTCGATCCCGGCGCCTCGAAGCTCGAGCCCAAGCAGCTACTGACCGAGGAGGAGTATCGCCGCGCGGTCGAGGAGTACGGCGACACCGGCTGCCGGGCGGTGATGGGGGCCGAGGCGGTCCGCGAGCTGCTCGGGCAGATAGATCTGGCCCAGCTTTCAGCCGAGCTCTATGGCGCGCTGAAGAAGACCAACAGTAAGCAGAAGATTAAGGACCTCTCCACGCGGCTCAAGCTCGTCGAGGCGATCCGCCAGAGCGGCAACGAGCCCCAGTGGGTCGTGCTTGAGGTCATCCCGGTCATTCCGCCCGACCTGCGCCCGCTTGTGCTGCTGGATAGCGGCAACTTCGCCACCAGCGACCTGAACGACCTGTACCGGCGGATCATCAACCGCAACAACCG